>JAESPD010000001.1 GCA_016756855.1 gamma proteobacterium endosymbiont of Lamellibrachia anaximandri
ACGGGAGAGACTAAAACCATCAAGCTTGTTGTCCTGGTATTAACCCCTCATAAAGAACCGGGCGGTTACATGCGAACCATCACTGCAATCTCCAAGGTCTGCCAGAGAAAAGGTTTTCTGACAAATTTATATGAGACGGCTGAGCCGGAAAAGATCTGGGACTATTTCGATCAGGAAGATATGCAGTTGCCGGAATTTGTTACAGCCGGCGATATCATGCGAACGACATTTCACTCTCTGCGTGACACGGATTCCCTCAGCGAGGCGATCGATGCCTTCTGCCGCTACGGTATCAGTGAACTGCCTGTTCTGGATGCTGACGGCGATCTGGTTGGTGTCGTCAGCGAAGATGAGTTGATCCGTATCTGCCTGCCTGAATACATCACCTGGATGGAGGACCTTTCCGCCATACTCGACTTCCAGCCTTTTGCCGAAATTCTTCTGCGTGAGAAGGATATGCCGGTAGTTGAAATCAGCATACTCGCGGATCGTTACGCCACTGTCGAGGAGACGACCCCTGCCATCCAGGTCGCAAAGGTTATGATGAGGCGGGATGTGCGGCGGGTGCTGGTGGTCCGCGAAAACCGGCTGCTGGGCATTATTACGATTCAGGATTTTATCAATAAGGTTATGAGGGCCTGAGATGTGACCGGGGCACACACAGATTCTGCGATGTCGGGCAAGGCCCTGATTAGCCGCTTCGCCCTGCTTCTGCTTATTAGCCTGGTGATTGGGGCACTCTCTCATTTCTCCTGGGGACTCAACGGACAGCAGACAGTTTCGGTCACTGTCTTTCTGATCATTATCCTCGCTACGCTCTTTTTCTGGAATTTTCGTCTTGCCATCGCCTTCATTGGCCTGCCGGTACTGATTCTGACCGATGCCCTGAAACTCGAAGGCTTTAAAACACACTGTTCGCTGGAAGTGATACTTTTCCTGGTTGGCATGATGGTGGTCGTGGGCGGACTGCGGGATCTGGGGTTCTTTACCTGGATCATTCAGAACATACTGAAAACGAAGGAAATGACGGGCCGTCGCTTCGTTCTTATTACCGCTGTTGTCTCTGCGCTGAGTGCCTCCGCGGTGGATGAAGTCACCAGCATCCTTTTTATGGCGGCCCTGGTCTTTCAGGTTTGTGACGTGCTCAAGGTGCGGCCGATCCCTTTTCTGATTATCTGTGTGATGGCCACCAATGTGGGCAGTGCCGGCACCATGTTGGGCAACCCGGTGGGGATCCTGATCGGCAGCAAGGCGGGGTTGACGTTTGAGGATTTCATGCTGTGGTCATTCCCGGTCATGCTGCTCGCGCTGGCCGCCACCATTGCACTATTGATGGCCTGGTACCGGGATGAAATCACCCAACTCGATCAACGTCTGGCCCAGCGCCGTGGTCACGACTTCCCACTGGGACCGACAGTGAAAGTACCCTACATGCGCGGCCTGATGCTTATCGTCGGCACCATCGGTATGGTTTCACTGCACCACCGGATCGAGCTACTACTGGAGCTGGAGACCAATACCGTGCTCTATATGGCACCGTTGATTTCAGCCGGGATCGTCATGATCTGGCGCCGGGAGCGGGCCCGTTATTACATTGAGCATGATGTCGAGTGGTGGACACTGATATTCTTTCTGATGCTCTTTGGCGTGGCCAGTACGCTGCAATATACCGGGGTGACAACGGAGATCGCCACTAGCTTCAGCTCCCTGTTCGAGGGGCAGAGTGAACTGCTGGTGCCCGCCGTGATTGTGCTATCAGCCCTGGGTTCCGCCTTTGTCGATAACGTAATCTTCGTCTCGGCATTTATTCCCGTGGTACAGGAGTTGACCGGTGGCGTCAGTGTGCATCCACTCTGGTGGGCCCTGCTGTTTGGCGCCTGCTTTGGCGGCAACATCACCATGATCGGCAGCACAGCCAATATTGTCGCCCTGGGAATGCTGGAGAAACGCTATCGTACCCGTATTGTCTTCATGGAGTGGTTCAAGGTAGGTCTCGCCGCCGGCTTTACCGCCAGCCTGGTCGCCTGGCTCTCCCTGCTTGTCACCAGTTCAATGATGATCGGCAGCTGAGAAAAGAAGAAAAGGGGATATATTATTGGAAATAATATTTCCCTATCCCCACCCGAATCAAACCAGCCGAATGAAATAGGCGCGTCGAAGTTCCACAAGTTTCTCTTCAAATTCGCGGATATCGTCTTCCACGAGTTCCAGGATCATCTGCTTGGATCGCAGCGCTTCAATCAGCCTCGCTTTCTGCGACAACATGGCTTTGAGCACTCTCTTTTTGCGCAGGCTGTCGAAGGCGATAACAGCACGGTGTTGCTGCGCCTTCATTTCATCTTTATGTACAGCAATCCGCCGCTCAAGCCCTGCCAGATCATGCTCTGTCTGACCGATCATCTCCTTGTAATCCCGGCAGATCTGAAACAGGCTGTCGACACCCTGCTCCGTCCACTCCTGGATCTCCGTAAACGCCTTTCTGTTAGACAATGCGAGCGCATCAATGGATTCCGGCAGTGACAGAAGGTGTTCATAGACCATCATCCAGCTGCCCTTCCTGTTTCTGAAAAGCTGACTCATGTAGTAGAGCAACTGCCCCATAACCTCTCTGTAGTCGAAGGCTGGATACTCATGGCTGATCGCCTCGATCACATCCGCATAGTCGACAGAGGTGATAATGAAGGGGCACTTCATCTCCTCCGCCAGCCCCTTTGCGTAGATGCCGGTCAAGTGGCTGATGATATTCCGGTAGTCGTCGGTAGAGACGCCCGCCCTTCCGGAGCGGATAATCTGTGAGACCTCCAGCAGCATCTCCTGGATCTGACTGACATCGATACTCCTGCCGCCCTGCTCCGACAGCGCCGTATCGAGATAGTCGATGTAGTCATCCAGCAGTTCGCGCAGGCGATGAGGATCAGCGCCGTTCCCTTCCCGGGAACAGAGGCTCATCAGCTCGACTCGCAGATCCCGGATATCCGGGCGTGCTTTCGATACCGTGTGTCCATTGAGATTGTGCAACTTAGCCATGATCTTTCCCGTGCCAATAATCTGCTTTTCTTGATTAGGGTGGCGACCAGGCAGCCCTATTCTGGAGGAGTGAAACGGAAAAACATGAACCGGGTTCGCAAGTTACATCGGATGAGGGATTGCTTCTGCCAATTTCCGCCCACACACCGTGCCGTAGCTTACGGAAAAGTCAGGCGATGCTGTTTTGCGATTGCTGTAATGGTCGGCTTTTCCACCCCGGCAGTGCTGGCAAATTCCGCCCACCGTTTTACCGCCTCTACGACCTCGGCGACTGTCTCGGAAATGTTTGGCAGACTGATCGATTCGCCCACAGCGAGCAGATCGGCCATGGAGAAACCATCCCGCTTGCCGTTGATCGTCATCTGGTGCTGATGGGTCCATCTGCCTGCAGGGTTGTGGGCGTAGGTCACATCGAAGGCCGGGGAGAGGCGCCAGACTCCCTCTTCCCCCATGAGAAAGGCGATGTTTTTGGTATGGTCGTCCTGATTGCGGGCCACCACGTTGAACAGCATGCGGCGAAACTGCTGCGCCGCCTCGGCTTTTGACAACCTGAGCCGGCGCATCACCGCGAAGGCCTGCTCATAGCCATACTCCCCCGGCAGATTGAAATCGTAGTGACCCACACCACATAGCGACTGCATATGCAGTTTTTTGCCCCTCGACCGATCGAAGCGGCGGGTGAGGAAGTGCGCCCTGCCCCCCTCTTCGAGCAACCGGCACTCGGTCATCCTGACGCCCGCAGCTTTCGCCATCAGATAGTAGGCGTATTCGATGCGCCCGTAACCCTTTGGCTTGCCGAGTTCCAGGTCATCGACCCCATCGAACTTCAACAGCCAGTAGTCGTAACCCGCAGGCGCCTCGACCTGCCCGGAACGCACCTTGCCCGCCCCATTCATGGCGATTACCGCCTTCGGCCGCGCACCACCCGCAGAGGTGCCGACACGCAGAATATCGAGGATCCCCTCCTCCCCTTCACGGCCAAAACCATTCAGCTCCACATCCAGCCGGTCCCGCTCCGTGGTGATCTGCTGCGCCAAAGTGACCAGCTCGGCAATCTCAACCGGCACCGATGTTTCCGTCTGCCGGGTAACTGGTGGCAGAAACTCCAGCGCCCCCATACCGCGCCGACCTGTGTAACAGAGGCGCTCCACCGGGGAAAAACTCTTTTCATCCCGTCCGTTGCGTGCCAGCCAGGCGTCGATAACGCGGTTACCAAACTTGTCCGGCAATGCATCTGCCAGCAGGCCGGGCAAACCTCTGAAGGTTTCGCGATTAAGGGCGGGGAATGTGTAGATGCCATCCCCCTCTTGCGCCTCCTGCAGCCCCATGTGAACCGGCGAAAGATCAAGTCCGAGATTGAGAAAATCCCGCTCGAATTCGAATACCGCATGTTCCTGCGCCTCTCTCCAGGAGACGGCTCCCACCCTGTGGCCCCAGAGCATCACCAGCGCGGTATCGACCTTCGCTACCATTCGACTTCCTTATCATCCGGCCTGCCGCGACTGCCGGTGGCGCGCTGGCGTTTATACCCGCCCATTTCTAGCAGTTGCAGCGGACTGATGCCGGGGTCTGGAATGAAGTCAGCGATACTCTCCAGCGCCCCCAACTCCCGCAGTACGGCAACAAGGGTACTGAGCTTCGCCTTGCCAGCCTCCAGGGCCTTGATGGTGGAGAGGGAGAGCAGGGTTCGATCCGCAAGCTGTTGTTGAGTGAGATTTTTTCTCAGCCGCAACTCCCGGAAGCGTTTTCCAATCTCGGCCAGTACGGCCTTGTCGGTCATTATATAATAATTCATAACAGTTTTAATATAAGCTATAATTTGCATATATCGCCATTAATAGGCTACTTATAAACTATAAATAGGAAACAATACGTGGAAAGTCAATTTTTTAATATGAAGGCTGTTAAATAATCTATTATTCGCCTTTATATTTATTAATGGCTTATTTTAGCGCTATTATACGACTCTTCGTATGGACAGCGCCTCGCCGCGAATAGGCGTAAAATCAAGCACTCGCGGCAAGGCGCCGCTCCTACACAATGCCCAGGGTTTTCACGCGGAGCCAAATTTATATAATCTGACTAAAGTAGAACCAAGCCACTCCCTAAATCAGCCAAACCAGCGATAAGAACCATGCCAACAATAGTGACCCGCATAAAAACAACCTTCGGCCTGCTGCTTCTCCTTCTTGGCACCGGCAATGCCGCCGCTCTGGAAGTCAACATCACCAACACCGTCGACCAGTTTCAGGTGCGCCACGGCGAACATGACATCTCCATCCTGCGCAACCAGGACACCGACGCTGTGATTGAATTCAACTTCGCCCGCACCTCCCGGCCCTGCCCCCCCTTCTGCGCCCAACCCATGCAGCTGGACAAGAATGTGGAGACCATCGGCGAGGTCGAGCTGGTAGCATTTATGCAGGGGCCGTTGGCCGATGGCTCAGGTCTGCTGATCGATGCAAGGACGGAAGAGTGGCATGAACGCGGCACCATTCCCGGCTCCATTAATATCCCTTTCAACCAACTGAATCCGGAACAGGGCGCCGACGAACTGACCCTGGAAGACGCCCTCGCCCGCCTGGGTGTACGTGAGACAGAAAAAGGGCGGGATTTTTCAGCGGCAAAACAGCTCGCACTCTGGTGTAACGGCCCCTGGTGCGGTCAGTCACCGACCGCCATCAAGGGGCTGCTGAGCGTTGGTTATCCCGCAGGCAAGATCAAATACTATCGGGGCGGCATGCAGCTTTGGCGAATCTTCGGCCTGCCTGTCGTTTCACCCGACGGCAAGCTGCTCGACTTTTGAATCAAAGCAGTAGAGCGGCGCCCCCACCGCAATCTTGCCCACCTACAGAGCAATCGCGGCGAGGGCGCCGCTCCTACAAGTCCCTATCCATGACCCTGGTTAACGCTCGTCCAACGGCACATACTGCCGCCGTTGATAACCGTTATAGAGCTGCCTGGGACGGCCGATTCGTTGTAGCGGGTCATCCATCATCTCCAGCCAGTGAGCCACCCAACCCACGGTGCGGGCAATGGAGAACATTACCGTGAACATGTTGTTGGGAATGCCCAAGGCCCGGTAGATGATGCCAGAGTAGAAATCGATGTTGGGGTAGAGCTTGCGTTCGATAAAATAGTCGTCACTGAGCGCAATCTCCTCAAGACGCATCGCCAGCTCGAACATTGGATTATTCTGATCCGCCAGGGCCGACAAGCACTCGTGACTGACCTTGCGGGTGAGGGTCGCCCGCGGATCGCGGTTTTTATAGACCCGATGACCAAAACCCATGAGTCGGAACTTGTCGTTCTTGTCCTTGGCGCGGGCGATATATTTGTCGATATTCGAGACATCGCCGATCTCCGTGAGCATATCCAGCACCGCCTCATTGGCTCCACCGTGGGCCGGCCCCCAGAGCGACGCGATACCCGCCGCGATACAGGCAAAAGGATTGGCCTGGGAACTGCCGGCCAGACGCACTGTGGAGGTACTGGCATTCTGCTCATGATCTGCATGCAGGATAAAAAGAAGATTCAACGCCTTCACCGCCACCGGATCCGGTTCATAATCCTCACAGGGGGTGGCATACATCATGTGCAGCATGCTCGCGCAGTAGGAGAGGCTATTCCGTGGATACACGATCGGCTCACCGATACTGTGCTTGTAGCTGGCAGCTGCGATGGTGGGCATCTTGGAGATCAGCCGATGGGCGGATATCTCCCGGTGACGCGGGTCGTTGATATCGAGGGAGTCGTGATAGAAGGCCGACAGCGACCCCACCACGCCGACCATGACCGCCATCGGATGGGCATTACTTTGAAATCCATTGAAAAAACCCTTCAGGCTTTCGTTGATCATCGTGTGGTGGGTGATGATTCCATCAAACTTTTCCAATTCATCTTTATTCGGCGGTTCGCCGTAGAGCAGCAGATAGGCCACTTCGATAAAATTGCCACTCTCCGCCAGCTGTTCGATAGGATAACCCCGGTATTCGAGTATCCCCTGTTCGCCGTCGATATAGGTGATGCCGCTGTTACAGCTGGCTGTGGACATAAAACCCGGATCGTAGGTAAAGACCCCCATCTGCCGGTAGAGACTGGTGACATCGACTGTCGGGGGGCCCTGCACCGACTCACGCACCATCAGCCTGACCGCATCACCAGTCTCATCGTTGGTAAGGGTAAAGGTCTTGTCTGCCATCTTTGAACTCCTCGCACCAGCCTTTTCAGGCGGGACCATCGATCGTTGTTGTTAACTGGCTTTGCACAATAATTCCACCGGGATCGAGAGAACTGACCCTACCCTTTGCAGGCGTCGTCCTTAGCCATTCGCAGCGAGGCGCCGCTCCTACGCAATGTTCAGGACCTTCTCATGCAGCGCCATGTATTGTTATGGGTACTCAACTGCGGCAGTACTGGATGCAGACTGCGACAAACAGAAAAATTCCGCTCTTCAAAATATAGACCAGATTTTTTACCACCACCCTCCGGTTACGCTATGATTAGCCATCCAAAAATCGGGCGGGCAGGCTGTTTTTTGCCTGGATGTGTGTAAACAGCGCAAAAAATATATAATAACCGATTGATTTAATAGGGATTGGCGACTTTAGTCTTACGGGGCCAAAGTCGGACTCTGATCTCCTCAAAAGCACCGCACGGACACAACGCCACGAATATCCGCAAGGCGTCCTGATTATCGAAGTTATAAACAACTACTTTTCCAGAATCTTATATGAGTGAGACAAGCGAACAACCCGTTAACCTGACCATCAACAGCAAGTCCATCACCGCCCCGGGATCCCTTTCAGTTATCCAGGCGCTGTGGCATGTCGGCTATCCGCGGGTAAAAAGTGTCGGCTGCCTTGAAGGCGTCTGCGGCTCCTGCCGGATCATGGTGCGTCGCGCCGACAGCCACGAACTCAAAATGGAGCTGGGTTGCCAGCTGCTGGTGGAGGAGGGGATGGAGGTCATCTTTCTGGTCTTCCCCAACCCAACCCACCACACATACCAACTGGAAGAGATCAAGAACTCCTGGGAAGTGCAGGACAAGTTCCATCAGATCTTTCCGGAAGCCGACCACTGCAGGCACTGTGGCGGCTGCGACAAGTCCTGCCCCAAGGGCATAGAGGTCGAACGCGGCGTTGAACTAGCCAGCAAGGGGCGTTTCAGCGAAGCCGGGGAGCTGTTCATCGAGTGCGTGATGTGCAGCTTCTGCATGACCGCCTGCCCGGAACTCATCGCCCCCAACCACGTCGGACTCTTCTCCCGCCGCGTCACCGCCTATTTTCACATCCGCCCGTCAAACCTGATCAACCGCCTGGAAATGCTCCGCAAAGGCGACCTGCAGATCAAGCAGTAACCCCCGGCTGCCCGGCAACCTCAAAACAGACTGGTAACCATGACCAACGGAATCCCCTACAGCGAAGCACTCGGCAACTACACGCCACAGCGCTTTCGCGAGCCCAGCAACGACCCAACAAAAACCCGGGATCTGCTTGAGCAGTTCCACCCCGATTACATGCCGGACTCCATGACCACCCTCAAAGTCGGCCCCAACCAGGGCGATATCTGTCATAAACAACTGGCCGACGTCCTTCAATCGGATGCCCGTATTGAAGAGGCCGATCTGGCCGGCGCCAACACCGTGGAGACAGACATTCTGGTGGTGGGCGGTGGCGGCGCCGGATGCGCCGCTGCACTGACTGCCGCCCGCAAAGGCGCGAAGGTGATCCTTGCCACCAAGCTGCGACTGGGCGACAGCAATACCGTGATGGCCGAAGGCGGCATCCAGAGCTCAGTGGAGAAGGGGGACACCCCCCAGATGCACTATGACGACACCGTCAAGGGCGGCCACCACTATGTGGACAAACCTCTGGCGGCGCAGATGGTGATGGACGGCCCGGACGTCATCCGCTGGCTGATCCAACAGGGCATGCAGTTCGACGTGGACAAGTACGGCGATCTGCTGACACGCCGCGCAGGCGGCACCTCCGCCCCCCGCGTCGTCTACTATCGGGACTACACAGGCCTAGAGATGATGCGGGTGCTGCGCGAGGCGCTGACCAACGCCGGCATCGAAGTCTGGGACTACAACCCGACCGTGGAACTGCTCTCCAACGATCAGGGCCACTGCGCAGGCGCCGTTGTCTCTTCACTGAAAAACTGCTCTTACACCCTGGTAAAAGCGAAGGCAGTGATACTCGCCACCGGCGGCATCGGCCGTATGCACCTTAATGGTTTTCCCACATCGAACCACTTTGGCGCCACCGGCGACGGCTTGGTGATGGCCTACCGGATGGGGGCAAAACTACGTGATCTCGACTCCTTCCAGTATCACCCCTCGGGCTTGGCCTATCCGCAACACCTTGCCGGAACTCTGATCACGGAAGGGGTACGCTCTGCCGGGGCCTACCTGCTGAATGGCCACGGCGACCGTTTCGTCGACGAACTCGGGCCGCGGGACCACGTCGCCGCCGCAATCCTGCGGGAGTGCGAAGAGGGCAGAGGCGTCCAGGCCAACGAAACGACCAGCGGCGTCTGGCTCGACACCCCTGGCGTGGAGTTGCGAAATCCCGGCATCCTGAAGAGCCGTTTCCCCAAGCTGCTGCAGCTCGGCCGCAAATGCGGCGCCGACCCGACTCAGGAGCCTCTGTTGATCTATCCGACGCTGCACTATCAGAACGGCGGCGTGGTAATCGACGGCAACGGCTGCTCCACCGTGCGCGGACTCTACTGCATCGGCGAAGTCTGTGGCGGCATCCACGGCAAAAACCGGCTGATGGGCAACTCCCTGCTCGACATCATCAGCTTCGGCCGCAAGGCCGGGGAGCATGCGGCCACAGAGGTTCACGGCCGCCCCCATAGCAACGTCTCCACCGAACATCTTAGCGAACTGCGCCGTCAGCTGACCCTGGCCGATATGCCGATGGAGAATCAGGGGCCGATGCTGTTTCCCGACTATGCCAAGTTCGAGACCGATTCGGACTACGACGGCCTGCACAAAGCCAAATAGGATCTCATGGATAATCTCAATCAAGTACTGCTCAACGAGAGCCAACGGGTCGGCGCCGATTTTAAGGCGTGGAAGGCCGTTGCCAACAGCGAAGGATTGCAGTTGGCCCTCCTCGAAGAGCCGGAAAACCTCATAGAAATCATCCGGGAAGCGGGCCTGCGTGGGCTGGGGGGCAGCGGCTTTCCAACCTATAAAAAATGGCAGTATATGGCCGCCCAAGAGGACGCCACCGAAAAATATCTGATCGTCAACGGCAACGAGGATGAACCCGGCACCTTCAAGGATCGTATCCTGCTGGAGGAGACGCCGCATCAGGTGATCGAAGGGGCCTGCATCTGCGCCCTGGCCTGCGGCATCAACCGCATCATCTTCTACATCAACCCGGAACAGAAGGCATCCCTGGAAAACATGCGGGCCGCCGTGGCCCAATGGGAAGAGTCGGAACTCTACTTCTCGCTATCAAAAAAGACCGGCCAGCCGGTGGAGTTCGAGGTAATGGCCACCTCCGGACACTACATCGGCGGCGAAGAGACCGCCGCCATCGAATCGGTGGAGGGCAACTTCCCCTTTCCCCGCGGCAAGCCGCCGTTTCCCGCGGAATCGGGAGTACACGGCCACCCCACACTCATCAACAACACCGAGACCATCGCCAATGTGGGCCACATCATCAAGCATGGCGCCGCCTGGTACCGGGAGCAGGGACTCGGTGAAGCCAGCGGCACCAAGATCTACTGCCTCAGTGGCGATGTCCTCAAACCCGGCGCCTACGAACTGCCGATGGGCACGCCACTGGCGGATCTGATCTTCGACCACGGCGGCGGCATGCTGGTGGGAAAACTGTTGAAGGCAGTGTTTACCGGCGGCCCCTCGAACACCATTCTGACCCCGATGGATCTGGACGTGCCTCTCGACTTCGATTCAGTGGCTGCACGCCGCTCGGCGCTGGGCACCGGCGCCATGATCGTCGTCTCGGAGGGCACCGGCATCGTCAAGCGGGTCACCGAGTACGTCAACTTCTTTGCCGGCGCCTCCTGCGGCCAATGCCCGCCATGCAAGACCGGCACCTACTACATCTCACGCCTGTTGAGCAATATAGACACGGGGCAGGGCAGTCAGGCCGATCTGGATTCACTCTACAGTCTGTGCGAAATGTTGCCGGGCACCGGACGCTGCCATCTGCTGGACGGTGCGGTCAAGGTAGTGGAGAGTTCCCTCTACCACTTCAAGGAGGAGTATGAGGAGGCGATAATGCCCGCCACCCGTTTTGGAATGGGGAATTTTGGCGGCACCGACTGATCTGGGCGGCGGTGACTGCCTGGCACAAATCGCAACTTTAAATCAGGAGGAAAAAGGCCACCGCTGCTGCCGTTACCAGGCTCACTGTGGTCAGCGGCGTCACCAGCATCACCCCGGTAACGAGCATGAGGTAGGCGGCCTCGACCACCAGAATCATCATCGCCAGCCCCAGTCCCCTGGGCGCACTCATCCACTGGGTGATACTTGCCAGAGAGATCAGCGCCAGACCGAGCAACGCCCCACCCATCATACCGGCGAAGGCATGATTCACAGGCTCATTGCTGAACATGTGGGTGATCTCTTCAGGTGCAAAGATCAGGATCACGCCCCAGACGCCCAGCATGATGATCGCCAACCCAAGGGCAAAATTCCTAAAGATATCCTTTGGCATGCCAACTCAAACCTCCATTAAAATTATTGATGTCACGCCAAGCCTAGCAGATAAGCTGCTTCAGAAAAAACCACGGCCTCATGACCGATTGATTCTGGCAGCCTGATTATTGGAACATCACCATATACCCATCTTTTGACAGAGACGCCATACATGAAATAAGTACATGAATATTAAAGCGTTATCAAGAAAGCCCACGTTTCAACAGGACAAAAACATTGACCCAAACCGTTGGTTTTGAGATATTTTCCCCTTTTGAAATTGCGCTCTCCTGTCCGCTGGGACTTGAGGCACCACATGTTTCCAGGTGCTGGTTTGCGTTCCATACCGGACAGGCGATAAAAACACCGTGGTAGACCCCATCCCAAGAACAAGCAGATCCTTGATCTGCCGGTGCACAAACCCAGGAAAGTCGACAGACTTGAACCGCTCGCGCCTTTTCAGCGGGGCCTCCGGCCCGCGGCAACACGCAGCATAAAACAGGTGGTATATGACGCAACAGGCTGACAACGGCGAGAGTGCCGTGCAGATTGGCGGGAACAAAACCGCCGCCAAGGTAGATGAATATATTGTCGAGATCGTCTCCGATTCGGGTGAAGGCGCGCAGAAGTGCGGCCAGACCTTCGGCAATATCAGCGGTAAGATGGGCAACGGCGTCTGGACCGTTGAGATCATTCCGGCGGAGATCCAACCCCCGGCCCGCTCTCCCGCAGGCGCATCCGGCATCCGTATTCGCATCGGCTCAAAGTACATTACGAATATGGGCAACGAGGCCGAGCTGGTTGTCGCCTTCAATGAGCAAGTACTCTTCTCCCGCATCGCCAACGGCGCCTATAAAGAGGGCACCATCGTTCTGCTGGAAAACAAGTGGGAGACCGATCCCGACGAGAAGATCCGCAATCAATACTCCGCAGCGGTCAAAGAGTTTGCCGAGCACGGACTGATCGTGCACGAGCTGCCGATGGAAGAGGCGTGCCTGAAGATCGTCAAAAATGCCCGCAAGGGCAAGAACATGTTCGTGCTCGGCATGATCAGTTATATCTTCAGCCGCGAACCTGATCTGGGGCGTAAGGAGATCGCCAACACCTTCGCCCACAAGGGTGACAAGGTGATCCAGCCCAACATCGATCTGTTTGACTCCGGCTACGCCTTTGCTGCCGAGCGTCTCGACTATCTGTGGGAAATCCCACCCTACACCACTGACACGACCAAACCGACCATCATCACCAACGGCAACCAGGCGGTTGGCCTGGGTGTCATGGCGGCGGGCATGGAGCTGATCTCCATGTACCCGATTACGCCGGCCACCTCCGCCACTCACTATGTTGCGGATGTCTTCGACAATGTCGGCGGCTTCGTCCATCAGGCAGAGGATGAGATCGCCGCAATGGGCTTTGCCCTCGGCGCCTCCTACGCCGGCAAGACCGCCTGCACCATCACTTCGGGTCCCGGCATGGCGCTGAAGACCGAACTGATCGGTCTCGCTGTGATGGCCGAGGTACCGCTGGTCATCGTCGACGTACAGCGTGGCGGTCCCTCCACCGGCCTGCCCACCAAGGTGGAGCAGGCTGACCTGCTCTCCTCCATATACGGCGAGCCAGGGGATGCCCCGAAGGTGGTCATCGCCGCCGCCACCATCGAGGAGTGTTTTCATTTCGTGGTTTTGGCGCGCAAACTGACGGAGGCCTTCCGTACCCCTGTCATTCTGCTCACCGATGCCAATCTGGCTACCGGCGTACAGCCCTACACCCGCCCTGAACTCCAGGAGGAGTGGCTCTCCGCGCCGGTCGACCAGTCCCCCTGGGATGACTCCGTACCGGCCTTCGACTGGGACGAAGGCACTGGTCTCTCCCAGCGTCCGACCCCGGGACAACGCAATGGCGAGTATGTTTTGACCGGTCTCTCCCACACCGATCGCAGTAAGGTGGCCTACGACTCAGACACCAACCAGACCAGCATGGCCCACCGCAGCCGCAAACTGGCGGCCCTGCAGAAGACCCTCAAACCACCGAAGATCCATGGCGATGAAGCCGGCGGTGATCTGCTCATCGTCGGCTGGGGCTCAACCATGGGCGCCATCGAAGAGTCGGTAGACATTCTGCGCGAGCAGGGCAAGAGCATCTCCGCCCTGCACCTGCGATTCCTCTCACCTCTGGAGCCGGGACTGAAAGAGATCTTCAGCAAATTCAAGAAGGTCATGACAGTGGAGATCAACTACAGCGACGATCCAAACGGCCCGCTGATCACCGAAGAGAACCGCCGCTATGCGCAACTCGCCATGATGTTGCGGGCACAGACTCTGATCGACATAGACTGCTGGTCTGTGGTCTATGGCCATCCGCTGCAACCCGGTATGCTGCAGGAAGAATTCAACCAGCGGCTCGATGCCCTGAACAACTGAGGAGATTAGCCAAATGTTTGGATTGAAAGCCGACTGGTCCGTCGACGTTTTTGAACGCTACTTCACCCTCGGTAACTACGCCGGCGGTGAAGCCCGCTGGTGTCCCGGTTGCGGCGACTTTGCCGTACTCAACACCGTTCACCGCGTGCTGCGCGATGCCCAGATGCCACCGGAGAAGAGTGTCGTCGTCTCTGGTATAGGCTGCTCCAGCCGCCTGCCCCACTATGTCGGCACCTACGGCCTGCACGGCCTGCACGGCCGCGCCCTGCCGCTGGCCAACGGCGTCAAGGCGCGCCGTCCCGACCTTGACGTCTGGGTCGGCACCGGCGACGGCGACTGCTTCTCCATCGGTGGAGGTCATTGGCTCCATGCCATGCGTTACAACATGGATATGGTCATATTGATATTCGATAACGGCATCTACGGCCTGACCAAAAAGCAGACCTCGCCCACCACCCCCACTGGTGAACGTACCAATACCCACCCGGAAGGTTCGCTGTTGCCGGCAATGAACCCGCTCACGGTGACCCTGGGTATTACCAACGTCTCCTTCGTGGCGCAGGTACCGGACTGGAATCCTCCGCTGCTCTACGAAACAATCAAAGCCGCCCATAAGCACAGGGGCACCAGCTTCGTGCGCATCATACAGCGCTGCCCCGTCTTCTCGGACAGCTTCTGCAAGCCTTATCAGGACCACCCTGAGAATATGCTGCTGCTGAACCACGAAACTGGCATCCCGGCCGCCGATAACGTGAAGAAGCTGTTCAAGGAGCAGATTGAACATGATCCTTCAGACTGGCTGGAAGCGATGAAGATCGCCCGGGACGAATCGAAACTACCGGTGGGATTGCTCTTTCAGGATCCAGATGCCGTCGTGTATGAGGATTTCTCCGCGAAAGGCCTCAACAAAACCAACGAAGAGAAGCTGGCTGCTATCAATACAGCTCTCGACGCCTTCGCGATCTAAGCTCAGACAACGCCGGGAAAATCCTACGATGACAGCAGTACAGACAGGCGAAGCCACGCCGGCCATGCCCTCCGCCATCAAGGATGCGGAGGCCACCAAGACGATTTTGCACACCCTGCGCCACTTCCACCTTGGAAATCCCAGCGTCAGGGGTCAACTGGAGCCGCTTGGTGACGACTTTCTGCCCGCGCTGATGGCCCCCTATCGGGATGCTTCCCGGCTACGCTACGACTACCCGCTGTTTCTCTATCCCGCCGAGGGTGGCGACGAAGAGCGGCGGGGCGCCGAGCTGGCCAAGCCTCTGGGAGCCTTTCTGGCTGAAGCTACCGAAGCTGTCGCGCCGGGGGATGGCAGCGCCCGCATCCTGAAAGACAACCTGCCTCGTCTGGAGCAGGCTCTGCGCCTCGCCCTGCAGGAGAGCCAGACCCCCGTGCCCGCCAAACCCCTGCTCAGCGAGCTCTCCACCGGGATGGTGGAACAGCTGGGACTCGACAGCGACAGCACAGAAAAACTGCGGAGTGATCTGAACGACCTGCTGGATTCGATCCCCGAGAGTGGCCAGTTCCTGGCCTACGGACAACACCCGGCGCTGCATCTGATGATCCACGTCATCCGCAGCCAGGTGATCCCCCGTCATGCACATTTCCAACGGGAGATCGAGAAGTATATCCGCGGACTCAAGCTGTTGCTGGCGGTTGAAAAGGCAAAATCAGAGGAAGCCAAGGCGCCGGCCGCTTTGGAAGAGGCCGTGGGCCACTCCTCTCACATGTTCGACGCCAACGTACTCGCAGATGTGATGGACCACTCCCACGGCTCCATCGGCATGACGACGGTTCGGCGTGAGCGGGTGGAAGAGGCACTGAAGACGCTGGAATCCTATGGCCGGGAGTCGGTCCTGGTACGCTTTGTTCACACCAATGACCTCGACGAAACCCTGCTGGGCGATATCCCCGGCTTCGAGAGTGTCGCCTCCGACAACCCCTCTATTCGCGCCAAGGAGATCTTCGACGAACAGGCGGCACGCCTAGCCAAAGTCTTTGCCGCAGCGCGTATTGCCAAGCTGGAGATCGACGATCTCTACGACGAATCGATCCATGACCCCTGGTTTGAGACCTTCAACTGGGAGGCCTTCTCCCATGATGAACTGTTGCTCGTGCCTGCGGTCATTGCCCTGGAGGCCGCCCTGCGGGTAGCCGGCGAAGCAATGCCCGACTTCTCCCGCCTGCTCAATTCCGGTCGTCCCGTGCAGATCCTGGTACGGGTTCTGGGACACGCCAATCCTGGCCGTGACTCCGATAAAGACCCCTTCGCCCACTTCCGCACTGAACTGGGTTACCTGGGCATCAGTCATCGCCAGGCTTTCGTCTCCCAAACCTCGGCTGCAAGGCACGAGCACCTCCTGGATCAGTTCTCCACGGCGCTCGACGCAACCCGCACCGGGCTTCATTTGATAAACGTCGGCCTGCGCCCCACGGGACAGGATGCTGGACTCAATGGCTGGCTGGTGGCCGGAGCCGCGCTCGAAGGGCGGGTCCATCCTTTCTTTCAGATCAATCCCTCAGCCGGTGACAGCTTTGCGGATCGGGTCGACTTCAGCGGTAACCCGCAGCCGGAGATGGATTGGGCGGTACACGAATTCAGCTACCGGGATGAAAACGGCGAGGCCGTGACCATTGATCAGGCCTTCACCTTTGCCGACTATGCACTGCTGATCCCTCGCCTGCACGGGCACTTCACACCAGTACCCCTGATCTGCGAGACCGACTCACTGCTGCCCATCGCCGACTATCTGGCCATGCCGGAAGAGGAGTCGGCCCAGCACATCCCCTATATCCTGGCCCTCAACAGCCAGGGTGAGTTGCGCCAATTGGCTGTGAGCCGCACCCTGATTCAGGCCTGCCGTGACCGCCTCAATTTCTGGCACGCCCTGCAGGAGATGGCAGGGGTACGCAGCCGTTACCTTGAGATAGGCATTACCAAGGCGCGCGAAGAGATCAACAGCGCCGCCGATGCACGGATTGAGACTCTCACCGCAGAACAGGAGCAGAAGCTGGTCGAGGCACGCAGTGAAGCTGCCGGTGAGGTCATGTCCCGCCTCACCGAAGTACTGTTGGGCATGGACTTCACCAGTGGCGCACCACGAATGCCAGCCGCCCCAACGGCTGATGCAACCACAACAGCTGCGGAAACCACGGCAGAACCCACAGCGGAAGAGCCTGCGGCGCCTGTCGAAGAAGAGGAAGATCTCGGCAGCGAAGAGCCCTGGATCGACAGTGTTCTCTGCACCACCTGCAACGACTGTCTGGCGATCAATCCCCAGGTATTTGTCTACAACGACGAGAACCAGGCCTACATCGCTGACGCCAGCGCCGGCACCTATGCCCAGATGGTGGAAGCGGCGGAGATCTGCCCCTCCGACTGCGTCCATCCGGGGAAACCCCTCAACGACTCCGAAGCGGGGCTGGATGAGTTGATTGAAAGGGCGGCGCAATACAATTGAGGTGAAAGGCTAAAGGTTAAAGGAGCGAGGCCAAGGGAATGGCTGACAGGTTTGAGGATCTAGACGTTTGGAAGCGTGCCGCACGATTAAGTGCTGAGTTGTACAAAGAAACGCGTACGTGCCGGGACTTTGGCTTTAGGGATCAAATCACCCATTCTAGCCTCTCTGTCCCAAGTAATATTGCTGAAGGGTACGAAAGAGAGTCACTAATAGAGTGCGTACAGTTTCTTTCCTATGCGAAAGGCTCTTGCGGGTAACTGCGAACTCAAATCAACATTGGCTTGGAAATCGGCTATTTCGATCGGAAAACAGGTAAAAAGTGGTTAACAGAGTCAAAAGCAATCTCATCCATGCTGGCCGGTTTGATAGAAGCCAGGCGGAAGTTTGTCCCAAAATCCCCTCAGATCGCTCCATAATCCTTTCACCTTTTACCTTTGGCCTTCTCCGTGCCTGAAACCCTATCCAACTTCCTCCTCGCCCCGGCCATCATGACCGGCATCGCCCTGTTTTTCGGTGTGGTGCTGGCGGTCGCCTACAAGTTTCTCAAGGTGGATGAGGATCCCCGCATCGCCACCACAGAAGATCTGCTGCCCGGCACCAATTGCGGTGCCTGCGGCGAGCCGGGCTGCCTGCCTTTTGCGGAAGCCCTGGTGGATGGCAGTGTGCAGCCGAGCGGCTGCACCGTGGCCGATGAGAACACCATCGACGCCATCGCCGATTTTCTTGGAGTCGATGCCGGTCAGGCCGACAAGCAGGTCGCCCGGCTGAAATGCGCAGGAGGCAAATCACAGGCCTTTCAGATCGCCGAATATGACGGCTTCGAAAGCTGCCGCGCAGCCGCTACTGTCTCGGGAGGCGGCAAAGGCTGCTCCTGGGGCTGCCTTGGACTGGCTGACTGCGAGGTCTCCTGCGATTTCGATGCCATCCACATGAATGCCAACGGCCTGCCCGCCGTCGATGTCGACAAATGCACCGCTTGCGAAGATTGCGTCGAGGCCTGCCCCAAAGATCTTTTCGAGATCCTGCCCTTGAGCCAGAGGCTCTACGTCCAGTGCAACAACCCGTTGGAGGGCGAGGCGGTGACCGTGCTCTGCTCCGTGGGTTGTGACGCCTGCGGTAAATGTGCGGCTGATGCATCCCCCGGCCTGATCGAGATGCGCAATAATCTGCCGGCCATCGATCTCGACTCCGGCGCCCCCATGACCGAGATCGCCATCAAACGCTGCCCCACCAACGCTATTCAATGGCTGGAGGAGGGACAGTTTACCCGCCGGCCGTCTGAACAAGCTGAGAGTGAAAAACGTTATGCCCAGCTTCACTGAGGTTTCCTATGTCCGCTAATATCGCCATCCGCCTCTATCGCCGGCTCTTCGGCACACCGGCTGGACTTGGTCCAAAGGACACGGGAATCCATACCCTGCTCGATGGCAACAGCGCCGTCGCAGTAACCGAGGCCTGTATCGCCGAGAACGCGGCACTCACCAGCGCCTTTCCGGCCAATGGAGCAGACCTTGCGTGGCAGTCTGAACAGACTCGTCAACAGCACAACGTCTTCGGCGAACTGCTTGGCACTCATCCGGTTGAGAGTCCCCGAGGCGCCATCGCCGCAGCCTGCGGTCTGGCAATGGCCGGACAGCGCGCCACCACATTCCTCTCCACGCCGGATCTGACCGCCGCGCTGGACCTGCTCAACAGCGCCGCCACCAAGCAACTGCCGCTGGTGCTGCATGCCAGCAACCGGGCACTGGGGGGCAGTGCCGGCACCTGCCACCAAGCCCTGCACCAGATCTGCGATGCCGGCTTTTTTGTGCTGTTCGCCTGCAACGTCCAGCAAGCGGTCGACTTCACCCTGATTGCCCGGCGCGTCGCTGAAGAGACCTTGACCCCCGGGTTGGTGATTGTCGATCAGGACGAAACTGCTGCTGCAATACAAAACGTCCATCTACTTTCACCGGGTCTGATCCAGCGCTACCTGGGCAGGGCCGATGAGCAGATAGAATGCACCAGCACCGCTGAAAAAATGCTCTATGGCGAGACCCGGCGCCGTCTGCCACAACGACACAATCTTGATCGGCCGGTACTGCAGGAACCCCTGATGGACCGGCGCAGTCACGGCTTGGGCCGTGCCGCCCACGCGTCGTTCTTCGGCGGCCACATCAATGCCGCCCTGCAGGACGCCTGCGATACCTTTGCAGAGCAGACCGGTCGCAGCCAACAGCTCATCACCACACTGAACACGGAAAAAGCCAAACAGCTGATTATTGTTCAGGGCGCGGCCACAGAGACCCTGCTCGCACTCTCCAGCCACCTGAAGAAGCACGACAAGCAGCGGATTGGCATTGTCGGTATCCACGCCTTGCGCCCTCTCCCCTCCGCTGAACTGCTGAACCTGTTGCAGGGCAAAACCTCCGTCACCGTTCTTGAGCGTGCAGAAACGACCTTGGCGGGAGACCCTCCCCTGCTGCGGGAACTGCGCATGGCATTGGGGCAGGCACTGGAAAACGGTCGCTTCGGAGAAGAGACGCATCCCGGTCTGCCTGCACTGCGAGAAAGTGATCTGCCACGCCTTCGCCCGGTCATCTACGGCCTGGGTGGCCTGGCGCTGAACAGCGCCGATCTCGTCGCCCTCATCAACCAGGGAGAGACAAAGGGGCGCTATCTGGGCATCGACTTCACCCGTACCAATGAAAATCACCCCAAACGCCAAGTGCTGCTCGACGCACTGCGCCGCGACTACCCGGAGATCAACGATCTCGGTATCTGTGCCAAAACCACGGCTCGGGATCTGCGTCCCGACGCATCCCTGAGTTTCGCCGTACAGCGTCTCAGCGGAGCAGGAGATCTGGGACTTGCCGCCGAAACCGCAAGCTTTATCTACCAGCTCGTGGAAGGTGAGGCGCGCATCCGCTGCGGCGAAAGCTGGAACACCTGGGGTGAGTGGCTGACCGACCGGGTGGTAATGGCCCCCGAAGGATTGCGCGACTGCGGCAGTGAAATGACCCTGGATCTGATCCTGCTCGACGGCCCGTTGAACCATCCGCAACTGATCCCTGCAAGGCAACTCCCCCGGGGCGGCTGCCTGCTGATGGCAGCAGACGAAGCGGGATCCGAATCTCCACTTTCGCCTGTCCTGCGCCAGGCCATCCAGAGCCGGGGGCTCAAGTGCTATCGCATGCCCTCCACCAGCGGGATGGATGAAACAACCCGCCGTGAGACCTGCCTCGGCGCTCTCTGCAGCGTTCTGATTGCGGAAGAAAAATTGCCGCTACAACCGCGCAAACTTATCAGCGCACATGAACAGCAACTCCAGCAGGGGATTTTGACCGAGGCCTTCATAACAGGCCTGGAGCAGACCACTGCCACCGACCTCAGTCCGGAAACCGGCAGCCAAAGTGAAGTGGCTGCTCCCAGACCGACACCCATGGCCGTCCGTCACTTGGCGGGCAGCGATGACAGTTACGACAGCCTGCCCCGTTTCTGGGACCAGACCGGCATACTCTATCGGGACGGCGACCTCGACAGCCTCACACCCGACCCCTATCTGGCCTCCGGTTTGGTGCCGCCGCTCTCCGCCACCTTCAAGGACCACAGCGGCAGCCGCACCCTGCTGCCGGTGTTCGACCCACAGACCTGCACCGCCTGCGGTGACTGCTGGAGCGCGTGCCCTGACGGGGCCATCGGCGTCACCGCGCTCTCACCCACCACGCTGATCAATGCCGGTATCGGCCTTGCCGGGGCCAGCGCCCTGCGCCCCCTGGCCGCCAAACTTGGTGGACGAATCAGCGCCCTCGGTCGGCAGAACGCCACACAAGGCGGCAACGCGGCAGATCTGATCCGGGAAGCCTTCGACTGGCTACAGGAGAAGGCGCCTCTGGCCGAAGATCGCAGGAGCACCGCTGAGAGCGGCATTCAGGATCTGGAAAAACTCTACGGCGCACTGCCTCTGGCCGTCACCGAGCCGCTCTTCCAGGCCGGTGAACAGACAAAGAAAGATGGTGGTGAACTGCTGGCCCTGGCCATCAATCCCGACGCCTGCAAGGCCTGCGGACTCTGCATCGCCGCCTGCCAACCACAATCACTGAGTATCGCCCCGCAGACGCCGGAACTGTTGCAACAGAGCCATCAGATCTGGGCGGCCTGGGAAGTCACGCCTGACACTGCCTCCGAGACCATCGAACGGGTTGCCGCCCATCCCGATGTAACGCCCATGGCGGCGCAACTGCTCTCCCGCTACAGTCTGCTCTCGCTGGCCAGCGGCGACAGCGCCGAATCCGGCTCCGGCGAGAAGATCGCGCTACGGCTGACCCTGGCAACCATCGAATATCGTCAGCAGCCTCTGCTGCACCGATTTGCCGGAGAAGTGGGACAACTCAAGCAGCGGCTGAATGATGCCATCAAGGAGACCCTGGTGGACGCTCTGCCCACCGAAGACCTCGAACGTCTCGCAGGCCGACTGGCAGAGCTCGACAGCCGTCAGATCGACATCAACGAATTGACCCGGCAGCCTGAAGGCAGCCTGGAGAACAGCGGTGTCGATGCCGATCATCTGCGCCGCCTCACCACTCTGGCACAGCAGCTGTCAGAACAGCACTGGCGACTGACTGAGGGCCAACAGGGTCTCGGACGCGCCCGCTACGGACTCGCGCTGGCGCCCGGTGTTATGGCCACTTGGGCGGCGTCATTTCCGCACAACCCCTTCCAGGTTCCCGTCGCGCTGGACAGCAGCGGCGAAACCGCCCAGCTCGCTGCCGGCCTGCTGGAGGGGCAGATAGAAGAGGCTCTCACCTCGGTTCGACTCGTCCGCAAGGCAAAGATCGAACTGGGGGAGGGCGGGCGTAATGCCATCGACCCCGGCCTGCTCAGCTGGCAGGATCTCACCGATGAAGAGAAGGCACTCTGCCCACCGCTGTTGCTGGTGGGTAACGAAGAGACCCTCGGTGGGCGCAACTTCAGCCAGATCGCCTGGCTGCTGAATTCCGGCCTGCCGATCAAGGTACTCACCCTCACAGAACTCGACTTCGGACTCGACAACCGGGGTCTCGAAGACGCTCCCCTGCAACGTCTCAGCGACCCCAAGGGCAACCTCGGACTGCTCGCCCTCTCCCAGCGCAATGCTTATGTGGCGCAGACCAGCATTGCCGACCCCGCCCATCTGCGGGAGAGCGTCTCTGCGGCGCTGGCCTGCCAGGGTCCGGCGCTGTTGCGCGTCCACACCCCCAGCCCGGCGCGTCACGGCTTCGCCACCGACCGGACCCTGGAGCAGGCGAGATTGGCTGTACGCAGCCGGGCCTTTCCGCTATTCCAGTACGATCCCCGCGGGGAAGGCGTGTTCGGCTCCCGCCTCAATCTTGCAGGCAATCCGGCGCGGGGCACCCTGCTACACAACAGCAATGATCAGCAGGTCATCACTCTCGCCCACTGGGCACTGACCGAAGACCGCTTCGCCAGCCGCTTCCGGCCCCTGGCAGACGATGATGCAGCGCCCACCGCCCTGCAAGACTGGCTCGCCCTGGATGTGGCCAGCCGCGCCAAAAAGACCCCGATCATCTCTGTACTCCGCAACGAGGAGAGCGCAGAGGTTTGCCGTGTCGATCCGCAGCTGGGCCAAGTCGTGGTGGAACAACTCGATGCCTGGCGCACCCTGCAGGAGCTGGCCGGGATAGTCACACCCTTCACCGCCCGTGTTGAGCTGGCGGCAGAGGCGCGTGTCGCAGCAGAACATGAGACAGAGATCAACGCCCTCCGGGCCGAATATGAGACGCAGCTCAACGCCTCTCGCAAAGGCGCGGAGGAGGAGATAGCGGGACACATTCGCGAGCGGCTGATGGTGCTTGCGGGGTATAAATGAAGGTGAAAGGTGAAAGGTGAAAGGTGAAAGGTGAAAGGTGAAAGGTGAAAGGTGAAACAAGTATGTGTCTGGCGCTAACCAATGCAAGCACTTTTTTCCGGCCGCAGCAGTCACGATAAAATCCGGCCTTTCCGGTGGCGCGATCTCCTTTAACCTTTGACCTTTGACCTTTAACCTCTTCTTCCGGAGGAAGACGATATGAATCTACACGAATACCAAGCTAAGGCGCTCTTTTCCGAGTACGGTATCCCTGTCCCCGAGGGCAAGGCGGTCTCCACACCGAGCGATGCACGGGCGGCAGCCCAAGCGCTTGGCGGCGGGATCTGGGTGGTCAAGGCCCAGGCCCACACCGGCGGCCGGGGCAAGGCTGGCGGCGTGATACTGGCCAAGAGTATGGATGAGGTTGAAGCCGCTGCGGAGGAGATCCTCGGTATGACCCTGGTCACCAAGCAGACCGGCCCTGATGGTTTACCGGTCAACCAGGTGTTGGTGGAGCAGGGCAGCAATATCGCCCGTGAACTCTACCTCGGTGCGCTGCTGGATCGTGCCTGCTCACGCATCACCTTCATGGCTTCTACCGAAGGCGGCATGAACATCGAAGAGGTCGCAGAGGAGACGCCGGAAAAGATTCTCACCACCGTGATAGACCCAGCCGCCGGTCTGCAGCCCTATCAGTGCCGCAAGCTCGCTTTCGGCCTGGGACTTGAAGGCGACCAGATCAAACAGTTCGGCAAGATCATGATGGGTCTCTACCGGTTCTACATGGAGAAGGATGTCAGCCTGATCGAGATCAACCCATTGATCGTCACCGGCGAGGGTGACCTGATGGCGCTGGACGCCAAGATCAACATCGACAGCAACGCCCTCTACCGCCACCAGGATATCGTCGCCCTGCGCGATCCGAGTCAGGAGGATGAGAAGGAGGCGGCTGCCGCCAAGCACGATCTCAACTACATCACCCTCGACGGCAGCATCGGCTGCATGGTCAACGGCGCAGGCCTGGCGATGGCCACCATGGACATGGTCAAACTGCACGGCGGCGACCCGGCCAACTTCCTCGATGTGGGCGGTGGCGCCACCGCCGAACGGGTCACAGAGGCGTTCAAGCTGATCCTCTCCGACAGCAAGGTGAAGACCGTGCTGGTCAATATCTTCGGCGGCATCGTGCGTTGCGATCTAATCGCCGAGGGCGTCATCACCGCCGCTAAGAATGTCGGCGTGCAGGTGCCGGTTGTGGTGCGCTTGGAAGGCACCAATGCCGAACAGGGGCTGAAAATGCTGGAGGAGAGCGGACTCGACTTCATCACCGCCGCCGACTTCACCGAAGCGGCCAAAAAAGCGGTCGCGGCAGCTGCTTGAGGTTAAAGGTCAAGGGTTAAAGGATATGGGTCTTTTACCATCTTTAGGATTACAGAGGTAGGCGGAAGAGAAGAGAGAAGGCTCTGGGGTTCAATCCCCTTTAACCTTTGACCTTTAACCTTTCACCTAAAATAATATATGAGCATACTCGTAGACAAGAACACCAAAGTCATCTGCCAGGGCTACACCGGCAAGCAGGGGACTTTCCACTCCGAACAGGCCATCGCCTACGGCACCAACCTGGTGGGTGGCGTGACCCCAGGCAAAGGAGGTCAGTCACATCTAGATCGCCCGGTCTTCAACACTGTTCACGATGCAGTGGCCGAGACCGGCGCCGACGCCAGCATGATCTACGTGCCGCCACCCTTTGCCGCCGATGCAATCCTGGAAGCGGCCGATGCCGGTATCAAGGTCATCGCCTGCATCACCGAAGGTATCCCGGTACTGGATATGCTGAAGGTAAAGCAGGCACTGAAATCCACCGACTCCCGCCTCATCGGCCCCAACTGCCCCGGCATCATCACTCCCGGTGAGTGCAAGATCGGCATCATGCCCGGCGTGATCCATCAGCCCGGCAAGATTGGCGTCATGTCCCGCTCCGGCACATTGACCTACGAAGCTGTTCACCAGACCACCCTGACGGGCCTGGGCCAGAGCACCTGCGTCGGATTGGGAGGCGATCCCATCAACGGCACCAGCTTCATCGACTGCCTCGAGCTGTTCGAAAAAGACGAGAAGACTGAGGGCATCATCATGGTGGGCGAGATCGGCGGATCCGCCGAGGAGGAGGCTGCCGACTATATCAAAGCCCACGTCTCCAAGCCGGTTGTCGCCTACATTGCAGGCGTCACCGCCCCCCCCGGCAAACGCATGGGTCATGCGGGTGCCATCATCTCCGGCGGCAAGGGGACAGCGGACGCCAAGTTTGAAGCACTGGAAGGGGCTGGCGCCCATGTGGTCCGCTCACCTGCTGAAATGGGCAAGCGTATGGCGGAATTGTTGGGTTAGATTCACTACCTGTAGGAGCAGCTAATTCCCTATTGGTCCCTGACCATGTCGACCTTTCGCTTTCAGCAGTTTTCCGTACGTCAGGAAAAGTCGGCCATGAAGGTCTGCACCGACGCCACGCTTTTCGGTGCCATGGCGCCGGCCAAAGGAGGCGAGCAGGTCCTGGATATCGGCACCGGCACGGGTCTACTTGCTTTGATTGCCGCTCAACTTGGCGCCTCCCACATCACTGGGGTTGAGCTGACTGAAGCGGCTTTTGATGAAGCCCGATTCAACTTCCGCAACAGCCCCTGGAATGACCGGATGGAAGCCGCTCACTGCCCCATCCAGCACTTCTCGCTCAAAACCCCGGAGCGCTATGATCTCATCATCAGCAATCCACCCTTCTTTCATAACCACAGCAAGACTTCAGATCCGCTCAAAAGGCAGGCCCGCCACACAGACCAGCTGCCATTTCCTGATCTGCTGGCCAGCGTGGATAGACTGCTCGCTGATTGCGGACACTTCTATCTGCTCCTGCCAAGCCACGCAGCTATAGGATTTGCAGGGATGGCGCTGGAACACGGCCTGCACCTTATCGAACAAACTGATTTTCGCGGCCACAGCCATAATCAGGCAAAGGTTTCCGCACTGACTTTCCGCCATCAACAACAACCCTGCAGATCCAGGTTATTGACCCTCTACCAGTCGGATCGGATCTACTCACAGGAGAGCAAACACTATCTTTCCCCTTTTCTGCTAAGGTTCTCTCAACAGAACTGAGTTTGTTCCATGTCAGACCGTATTCGTTTCTTTTTGAATCTCACCGCCGAGCGCTACCTAAGCCACTACCAGGGACATGCAAAAAATGTCTCGGTGGTTGCGGAAGACGGGCGTCGGATCGAGTTTCCCGCCAACGCACTCCGGCCCTTTGTCACCAATAATGGTGTGCAGGGCCGTTTTGAACTACTCATCGATGACAACAATCGCCTGCAACGGCTCGATCGACTCATCAACTGATTAATCACGGAGGTCACCTCATTGGATAACCGCATCAGCATCCGCATCCGCATCACATTCTCCTTTAAAGGTGAAACTCATACTCCATCGGCCAGTCTCGATCTCGATGAACTGGTAAAGGGGGGCGACGCCCATGACACGCTCCACCCGCTGCTTGCCAGAACCAACGGCATCGACAGCTACTCCTATCTCTACGAGGTGATGGAGTCCCAGCCGATCGAATTCAGCAACCCCACAGGTTTTGCCGCCGACTATCTCTCAGGGACTGAGTTCGATTTCATCGGCTTTGAAAAACGCTGGCGTGAAGAGAATGAACTCGCCATCCTGGACGCCATCATCGAGCACCACTTCGAGGGAGAGGATTGCGCCCAGCACCCGTCACTGAAAGCAGCCTTGCACGAAGCCTTCCGTGCAGGAAGAGCCGCATCCGGCCAAGATTAGCAAAGCTCCATGCTCGCTCTCGAATCCCGCCATATCGACTGCCCCTACTGCGGTGAAATGATTGAGGTGCAAATCGATTGCAGCCTCGACCGGCAGCAATATATCGAGGATTGCAGCGTCTGCTGCCGCCCGATCACTCTGTTAGTGGATATTGACGGGGAGGAGATAAGCCTAAGCACCCAGAGAGACGACGACTGTTGAGCATCGGGCATTTCCATTCGGTCATCCCTCACAAAACAAAACCTACCCGTAGACAAATGAATAATCGTAGCCTGAATGAAGCGTAGCGGAATTCAGGAAGATAAGCGGCTTATTCATAGTCTGTTCCCGGATTACGCAAGCTCCGGCGATTGGTTTCCGGATAGACACTAAATAGTGTCTATTAATGAATCTCCGGGTGAATTATTTGCCAAAGTTGTATCATCGATGAATCGGATCCACACGGCGCAGCTAAAACAGTAAGGAGAGGTCTTGTGAAGAATACTTTCAAACATACACTTCCCAACGAATCGGGATTTTTTGGAGAGTATGGTGGCAGCTTTATTCCCGAGCAGCTGCAACAGATCATCGACGAGATCACCAGCGCCTATATACAGATCACCCAGGACGATGATTTTCTGGCCGAGTTGGCAGACCTCTACGAACACTATGTCGGACGTCCCAGCCCGATCTTCCACGCGAAGAGCCTGTCGGCAAAATATGGTGCTGAGATCTATATGAAGCGGGAGGATCTCAACCATACCGGCGCACACAAGATCAATCACTGTCTCGGAGAGGCGCTGCTCGCCAAGCGGATGGGCAAAAAGAAGCTGATTGCCGAGACAGGTGCGGGACAGCACGGGGTGGCGCTGGCCACCGCCGCCGCACTGTTGGGACTTGAATGCGATATCTACATGGGCGAGGTCGATATCAAAAAAGAACACCCGAACGTAGTGCGCATGGAGATCCTCGGCGCCAAGGTTATCCCGGCTACCCATGGCAGAAGGACGCTGAAAGAGGCGGTGGACGCTGCCTTTGATGGGTATGTCAAAGACCCGGTCACGCAATTTTACGCCATCGGATCCGTGGTCGGCCCCCACCCTTTTCCCATGATGGTGCGGGATTTTCAATCCATCGTCGGCAACGAGGCAAAGGTGCAGTTTCAGGAGATGACCGGCGCTAACCCCAACAACCTGGTTGCCTGCGTCGGCGGTGGTTCCAATGCCCTGGGACTGTTTGATGCCTTTCTCGATGACGCGTCGGTGCGCATGTTTGGCGTAGAGCCCGCCGGCCGCAACCTCAATCAGGACGGCGAGCATGCCGCCACCCTGACCAAGGGGGAACCCGGCATCATGCATGGTTTCAAATCCTACATGCTCCAGGACGCAGCAGGGGAGCCCCAGGAGGTCTATTCAGTTGCCAGCGGACTGGATTATCCCTCCGTCGGCCCGCAACACAGCTATCTGAAAGATATCGAGCGGGTGGAGTACAAGACCATCAACGACAAAGAGGCGATCGACGCCTTTTTCGAGCTTTCCCGGGTGGAGGGCATTATCCCTGCGGTGGAGTCCGCCCACGCAGTTGCCTTCGCAATAAAAATGGCACAGGAGGGGGAGAAGGGGACGATTCTGCTGAATCTCTCGGGCAGGGGCGACAAGGATATCGACTTCATCACCGAACTCTACGGCAGTGAATACGGGGTGACCAATCTGCTGTAGCGCTCGTGGAGGACTGGGGCCGGTTCAAGCGTAGCGGAACCGGCAAGCTTCCGACCAATTCGGATATTGCCCGATCCGCTACGCTTGATCGGGTCTACATCCTCAGCTGACTAAAAGAAAACCGCCTCGACCCCATCGGCATGGGCTTCATTCTTCGCCTGCCCCTGTTCATCATAACTAAAACCCAGGCGGGCAAAGGCTGGGATACGACTCCGGTCCACTGTCGCCATCGGGTGTGCCGTGCCTTCATAGGCCAGGATATTGGCCACCTGTACCAGATCCACATAATCCACCGGCGCATCCCCCGGATTGCGCAGCAGATTATCATGATCAGCCGCCACCGCCACCAACTGTGGGTCGAATTTCCAGAATTTCAGGATTTTGCCACCCAGTCCTGGGTGCACCTTGCGCAGAACTTTATCCAGATAGGCCGGATTCTCCGCCAGCTCTTCATGTTCCGTTGCTTTGATCAGCAGCGGGATCTTGCCCACATCGTGGGTCAATCCCGCCACCAGCGCCACCTCGGGCTCGAGACCCGGCTGCTCCTTTGCCAGCGTCGACGCCAAGGCCCCGACCTTTACCGAGTGCGCCCAGAGCACTTCCATGCGCTTTTGAATTGCGCTGATGTGGGTTGAGAAAACCTCCTTCATCGAGACAGCGTAGATGGCGTTTTTCACCTTCTGGAAGCCGATCCGGGTGACTGCCAGTTTGATCGCCTTGATGGGATCCCGTCCCCGATAGAGCGGGCAGTTGGCATATCGAATCAGGCGCGCAGTTATGGCGGCATCCTTCTCGATCACTTTTGTCAGATCTTTTGCGGAGCTATCCACATCGTTGATCACCAACAAGGCCTCGATGGAGAGGGCAGGCAGCGTTGGCAACGCCAGTCGGTTGGCGACCAAATCTTCACCCAACGCCTTAACGAAGTCATTGATAGAGAATTTTTCGGCCGCTTCCTGCTCCAGCTCTTCTTTCGAGGGCTCGGGAACAAAGGCCGCGCCATCTGACAGTGTAAAAACAGATTTGGACATTGGTGTTCATTTTTTGGATCAGGATAGTTCAAAGGCTATCGGCCAGATTTACCAAATGTTTAGCCTTGTCTTGCCCTGCTCTGAACAAAATCCATCTTTTCCAATAACTATTGACTTGGATCAAACAAAACACCAAAACCACAACATATTGTATGTATCAAAGCGTCACACCACAAGATGACGCATCTATAATGGAAATAACTGGAGGATCAAGATGTCCCTCAAACTCAAAAAATCACCGCTATTTCTACCCATCAAGGTAGAAAAGCGGGATGGGTCACAAACAACATTCGATGCAGCCAAGATCAGGACCGCAGTCCTGCAGGCAGGCCAGGCCACGGGGGAACTCGATGAGTCTGAGGCCCAGCTGCTCACCGCCCAGGTAGTTAAAGTGCTGGCCCACACGGGTTATCGACACCAGACCCCGGATATCGAGCGCATCCAGGATATCGTCGAGCAGGTGCTGATCAGCGCCAACCACCTGCACACCGCCCGCGCCTACATCGTCTATCGCGAACAGCATAAAAAGCTGCGGCAGGACCGCCGCACCACCCTGGTGGATGTCTCCACTTCGGTCAATGAATATCTTGAACGGGCCGACTGGCGGGTGAGCGCCAACGCCAACCAGGGCTACTTCCCTGGGCGGGCTGATTCTCAACACCTCCGGCAAGATGCTCGCCAACTACTGGCTGAGCCATGTCTATCCGCCCGAAGTGGGAGAGGCTCACCGGGAGGGCGACGTCCACATCCATGACCTGGACATGCTGGCAGGCTACTGTGCCGGCTGGTCCCTGCGCACCCTGCTGCATGAGGGACTCAACGGCGTGCCGGGAAAAGTGGAGTCGGGCCCACCCAAGCACATGTCCTCCGCCGTGGGACAGATCGTCAACTTCCTCGGTACATTGCAGAACGAGTGGGCCGGCGCCCAGGCCTTCAGCTCCTTCGACACCTACATGGCCCCTTATGTACGCCAGGACAACCTGTGTTACGAGCAGGTCCGGCAGTACATCCAGGAGTTGATCTACAACCTCAACGTGCCCTCCCGCTGGGGCACACAGACGCCTTTCACCAATCTGACCTTCGACTGGGTTTGCCCAGAGGACCTGCGCGATCAGGTGCCGCTCATCGCCGGTGAAGAGATGAATTTCACCTACGGCGAGCTGCAACGGGAGATGGATCTCATCAATCGCGCCTATATCGAGGTAATGACTAAGGGGGATGCCAAAGGCCGGGTCTTTACCTTTCCCATCCCCACCTACAACATCACCCCCGATTTCCCCTGGGAAAGCGAAAATGCCGAGTTGTTATTCGCCATGACCGCCAAATATGGTCTGCCCTACTTCCAGAACTTCCTCAACTCCGAACTCAAGCCGAATATGGTGCGCTCCATGTGCTGCCGTCTGCAGCTCGACCTGCGGGAACTGTTGAAACGTGGCAACGGTCTGTTCGGCTCGGCGGGGCAGACCGGCTCGCTGGGGGTGGTAACCATCAACTGCGCCCGCCTGGGGCACCTTCACCAAGGGGATGAAAGCGCATTGATGCAGCGACTCGATGAACTGCTGCGCCTCGCCCGCACCAGTCTGGAGATCAAACGCAAGGTGATACAGCGCCACATGGACGCGGGACTTTTCCCCTATACCAAACGCTATCTCGGCACCCTGCGGAACCACTTCTCCACCATCGGCGTAAACGGCATCAATGAGATGGTCCGCAACTTCACAACGGATGAGCAGGACATCACCGATGAGGCAGGTAGCGCCCTGGCGATCCGCTTCCTCGACCATATTCGCGAGCGCATGGTCGAGTTCCAGGAACAGACCGGCAACATGTACAACCTGGAGGCGACGCCTGCAGAAGGCACTACCTATCGCTTCGCCAAGGAGGATCGCAAGCGTTGGCCCGAGATTCTCCAGGCAGGGACACTGGAGAAGCCCTACTACACCAACTCCTCACAGCTGCCGGTGGGATTCACCGACGACCCCTTCGAGGCACTTGCACGCCAGGAACCGTTGCAGCAAAAGTACACGGGCGGCACGGTGCTGCACCTCTATATGAACGAGCGCATCAGCTCTACCGAGGCCTGCCGGCGTCTGGTCAAGCGCTCACTGGAGCGATTCCGTCTGCCCTATATCACCATCACACCCACTTTTTCGATCTGTCCGAAGCACGGTTATCTCAGCGGCGAGCACGAGTTCTGCCCAAGCTGTGACGAGGAGTTGATCGCCCATAAACAGCAGGAGTTACACAACCATGCAAACTGCCATTGAACTGAAAGAGGAAGAGCGTACCCGCTGCGAAGTCTGGACCCGGGTAATGGGTTACCACCGTCCTGTCTCGGCCTTCAACCCCGGCAAGCAGTCGGAACATAGCGAGCGACGCTGCTTCCGGGAAAGTCGTACGGTTACAAAGGTGAAAGGTGAAAGGTGAAAGGTGAAAGGTGAAAGGTGAAAGGTGAAAGGTGAAAGGTGAAAGGTGAAAGGTGAAAGGTGAAAGGTGAAAGGTGAAAGGTGAAAGGTGAAAGGCTGGCAAATCGAAGATTTGCCGGATTCTTGAGTCAAGCCAGGCTTGTTCCATCAGACTTCAGCTTAAATCACGACAGCGTTCAGCTTATCCAGTGGCACGGCCACCTTTAACCTTTCGCCTTTAACCTTTATTAATCATGCAGCAAACAACACTACAGGTCGGAGGTCTCACGCCAATGACCACCATCGACTATCCGGGCGAACTCGCAGCGGTCATCTTCTGCCAGGGCTGCCCCTGGCGTTGCTGCTACTGCCACAATGGCCATCTGCTGCCCCGCATGAGCAGCGAACCTGGGTTGATCGAGTGGGATGAGATCATCGCCTTTCTTGAACGGCGCCAGGGACTGTTGGATGCCGTGGTCTTCAGCGGCGGCGAACCCACCCTGCAGAGCGCCCTCAAGCCTGCTATTCAGCAGGTCAAAGCGATGGGGTTCAAGATCGGCCTGCACAGCGCCGGGGTCTACCCTGAAAGACTGGCCGAACTGCTACCCCTGCTCGACTGGGTGGGGCTGGACATCAAGGCACTAGCAGAAGATTACGCAGCCCTGACCGGCGTTAGTGGTAGTGGAGAAAAGGCCTGGGAGAGCCTGCGACTGCTGGTTGCCAGCGGCGTGGCTTATGAGGTCCGTACCACCGTTCACACCGAGTTATTATCACCGCAGAACCTGAAAAAACTCCAGCACCAACTACAGCAGACAGGGGTAGCCCACCACCAGTTGCAACAGTGCGATACCCGTCACGCTCTCGATCAGAGACTCTCTGCATAGCCTTGGAACGTCTCCTATAGCGGGCATGCGTAGGATGCTGGTGAGGTACGAACCGCATCGATCTCGACAGAGGCGGTTCACAAGCTCAGCAACATCCTACCAGTGCAGAATTATGGAGATGCCTCAGCGATCCCCAAAACTGGTGCCGACTCGGCGGGCGCTCTCCACCCAGGAGTGGTCGATAGGCACTAACTTCTTATTGCCTGCCACCTCCTGTAGTGGAACTGGAACCGCCAGTTCGCCACGGGCCGCCACCATTACCCCGAACTCCCCCTGCTCAATCAGATCGGTACAGGCGGTACCCAGCCGGGTGGCAAGCAGACGGTCGGCGGCCGATGGTGTTCCGCCCCGCTGGAGATGGCCAAGTATGGTGACTCTGGACTCCAATCCTGTAAGCTCCTCCAGCTGCTGGGAAAGCGTAACCGTATGGTTGGCATTTGCCGCCTGCAGCACCGCCAGCTCTGCTTTGGCGCTCTTGCGCGCCTTTTTGTCGACCGCTGACGCCTTGCGCATTTCGGCGGCCCGTATCAAAGCCGCCTGATCTTTTGGCAGCGCGCCCTCCGCCACGGCGACAATACTGAAGTTCTTGCCACTGCGCACCCGGGCACGAATCGCCTCGGCTACGCTCTCGATTTCGTAGGGGATCTCCGGCAGCAGAATCACATCCGCCCCGCCTGCGATGCCGGCGCCCAAAGCGAGCCAGCCGGCCCGGTGTCCCATGATCTCCACTACGATGATGCGATGGTGGCTGTGGGCCGTGCTGTGGAGCCGGTCGATGGCTTCAGTAGCGATACCCAAAGCGGTATCGAAGCCGAAGGTCGTATCGGTTTTGCCCACATCATTATCGATAGTCTTGGGCAGGGTGATGATGTTCAACCCCTTCTCCATCAGCTGCAGGGCGTTCTTCTGGGTCCCCCCGCCGCCCAGACAGACAAGCGCATCAAGGTGATTCGCCGCATAGTTCTCGACAATCACATTTGTCATGTCCTGTTTCTTGCCCGCAAACATCATGCGGTGGGGTTTATCCCGGCTGGTGCCCAGGATGGTGCCTCCCTGAGTCAGTATGCCGGAGAACACACCCCCGTCCAAACGGGTGGTACGGTTGTCCACCAAACCACGAAAGCCGTCCTTGAAACCGATCATCTGCATGTCGTAATAACTTTGGGCCGCCTTACCGACGCTGCGGATCGCCGCATTGAGGCCGGGGCTGTCGCCACCTGCAGTCAGTATCCCTATATGTTTGGTCATCTCCTCTCCAAACGGCTTCTGCCGTGGCGATGCATCGTAATGGCTAGTGGCGCTGAAACGTCTACTACCCTGATTGAAAAACGGGATTAGTGTAACCTCCTCTAAGAGATGGCGCAGCAGATTCCTGAAAACATATTTCGCCGTAATTTTGTAGGGGCAGGCAGTGGCGGTTTTTTGCTAGACTATGCGACTTTAATGGCTATTTTTTCTCTGTTTCTGAAGAATGTCTCTGCTCAACTCACTGCTGAATCTTCGCCCAACCTTCCGGCACGGCGTCCACCCTGATCCCCTCAAGGAGCAGACGGTTGACCTGCCGGTGCAACGCGTACCCTTTGTTTCCCGCTATGTGATGCCCCTGGGACAGCATATCGGCGTACCTGCCAAGCCGGTGGTGGAGAAGGGCGATACGGTCGCACGGGGTCAAATGATCGCCGAACCCGGCGCCTTCATGTCCACTGCCCTGCACAGCCCGGTTGCCGGCAAAGTGGTGGGCATCGAGCCACATCGCTATACGGACGGCTCTTTCAAGCCGGCCATCGAGATAGAAGCCGACCCCTACGCCACCCAACAGTTTCAACCCCGCCCGGCCATTGATTGGGAGTCTCTCTCCATGGAGGGCTTCATCGCCGAGGTGCAGAAGGCAGGTATCGTGGGCATGGGCGGTGCCGCTTTCCCGGCCCATGTAAAGTACGCCATCCCGGAAGGACAGAAGATCAGCAATCTGCTGATCAACGGTGCCGAGTGCGAACCCTACCTGACCACCGACCACCGGCTGATGGTGGAGCGCCCCGAATCGGTGGTGCGGGGAGCAGAGATCATCCGCCGCAAACTCGGAGCAGAAAAGGCCACTATCGGGGTGGAGGACAACAAACCCGATGCCATCGAGATTCTCTCCCGGACCATCGGCAATGAGCCCATCGAAGTGGTCGGGTTGCCGATGAAATACCCCCAGGGTGCCGAGAAGATGCTGATCAAGGCGACCTACGGCATCGAGATCCCTGCCGGACAGCTGCCCAGGGATTGCGGTATCGTGGTCAACAATGTCGGCACTGTAGTGGCTGTCGCAGAATGGTTCGATCTGGGCCGCCCGCTGATGGAGCGAGTGGTCACAGTCTCCGGTCCCGGCATTCACTACCCCGCAAATCTGACGGTTCCACTGGGCACCCCCATCAGGGAGGTATTGAAATTCTGCGGCGGCCTCAGTGAAAACACCCGCGAGGTGATTTCGGGCGGACCGATGATGGGCGCGCCCATCGCCAGTCTTGACGTGCCGGTGCTGAAGGGTACCTCCGGCATCCTCGCCTTCACCGCAACAGAAACCGGGCGCCCCCACGAATACCCTTGTATCCACTGCGGACGCTGTCTGGAGGCCTGCCCCTATTTTCTCAATCCATCGCGTTTCGCGCGCCTCGCCAAGGCGCGTTTGTTCGATGAGATGAACGCCCTGAACGTCACCGACTGCGTGGAGTGCGGCGCCTGTACCTACGCCTGCCCCTCAGGCATTCCAATCGTGCAGCATATCCGCACAGCCAAAGACAACCTGCGGCATCAGCATAGAAGGGCATCAGCAAAATGAAGCAACTGAAGGATCCTCGCCTGACACTGCAGCCTGCACCGCTCCTGGTTCAGGGCATGACCACCCCCATGGCGATGCGCGATGTCTGGTACGCGCTGCTGCCTGCCACCCTGGCCGGTCTCTGGTTTTTCGGCCTCAGCGCCCTACTGGTTCTGCTCGCCTCAATCATCGGCGCAGTCGCAACAGAGTGGGCGTTCACTCCGGCGCAAACCCAGACCACGGCGCTGGGCGACGGCAGCGCCGCGCTCACCGGCCTGCTGCTGGGGTTGACCCTGCCACCGGCCTTGCCGGTCTGGATGGCCTTTCTCGGCGGCGTGGTGGCCATTGGCCTCGGCAAGGTAATCTGGGGTGGACTGGGTAACAACCTCTTCAATCCTGCGCTGGTGGGACGCGCCTTTCTGCTGGGGACCTTTCCCATCGCCATGACCACCTGGTATCCCGCCCAGGGCCCAGCGCACTTCCTTGATCTCTACTCCAGCACCCTGGCGGCCCCTTTCATGCAGGCGACATGGGACTCCATGAGCGGCGCCAGTCCCCTCGGTTTGATGAAGTTCGAGTACGAGGGCACCGCTATTTCCAGCCTCTTTATCGGCAACACCGCCGGCTCCCTGGGTGAAACAAGCAGCCTGCTGTTGCTGCTCGGCGGACTCTGGCTCTGGTTCCGCCGCGACCTGGACTGGCGTATCCCCGCCAGCATCTTTCTCACCGCAGGCATCTTCTCCGGCATCCTGTTTGCGGTCGATGCCGAACGCTTTCCCAGCCCACTCTTCACCCTCTTCTCCGGCGGCATGATGCTTGGGGCAATCTTCATGGCGACCGACCCGGTCACCTCACCGCTCACCCCCCGGGGCAGTTGGATATTTGGTGCCGGTATCGGTTTTCTGGTGGTTCTGATCCGCGTCTTCGGCGGCATGCCAGAGGGCATGATGTACGCCATTCTGCTGATGAATGCCGCCACGCCACTCATCGATCGCTATACCCAACCCAGGGTGTTTGGACGGGGAGCGAAAAAGGCATGACTATCGAACAGCAGTCCCTGGAGCAGGAGCCCAGCTCCACCAAACTGGCCCTCTCGCTGGCCTTTGCCGGCCTGATCTCCGGTATCATCATCATCAGCATCTTCGAGGCAACCCTGCCCACCATCACCGCCAATAAGGCCCGTGAGTTGCGAGAGGCGGTTTTCAAGGTGCTGCCGAACGTCACCTCCATGCAGAAGCTGCAGTTCGACAACGGAAAACTGCGGGTGCGCACCGAAAAAGGCGCCGATGAGGATACCATCTATGGCGGTTATGGCAGTCAGGGCCAGTTCATCGGTTATGCGGTAGAGGGTGCAGGCCCCGGCTTTCAGGACACCATCCGCGTGCTCTACGGCTACCTGCCGGAGCAGCGCAAGATCGTCGGCATGGAGATCCTGGAGAGCAGGGAAACCCCTGGTTTGGGCGACAAAATATTCAAAGACATGGCCTTTGTCGCCAACTTTGACGATCTCTCCGTTGACCCCAAGATAAAGGCGGTCAAGAAGGGCACCAAATCCGCCCCCTATGAGATCGACTCCATCACCGGCGCCACCATCTCCGCCAAGGCGGTGGTGAGGATCATCAACGAGGCCCGCGTACGCTGGGAGGATCGGCTGCCGGCCCCAGGCAATGAGCCGAAACTGGAACTGGTAAGCAAAAAGGCGGCGGATGAAGGGAAGGGAGATACGCCTCCCACCCCGGCCCCAGGTAATTAGCGAGACATCAATTATGGCAATCAACATCAAAGACCCCTCCGCAGTACAGGAGATGATGAAAGGCCTCTGGCGGGACAACCCCGTCTTCGTACAGGTGCTCGGCATGTGTCCAATGCTGGCAGTCACCAACTCTGCCATCAACGCGCTGGCAATGGGTATTGCCACCCTGTTCGTATTGGTGGGCTCGAGCGCCCTGGTCTCCGCCTTCAAGAACCTGATCCCGAAGCAGGTACGAATCTCTCTCTATATCGTCATCATCGCCACCTTCGTGACCGTGATCGACTACACCCTGCTGGCGCTGGTTCCCGCCATCCACAAGGAGCTGGGGGCCTTTATCCCGCTGATCGTGGCCAACTGCATGATCCTCGGTCGCCAGGAGGCGTTTGCCGCCAAGCATTCCGTGGGTTTCGCGGTGATGGATGCCATCGGCATGTCCGCCGGCTTTGTTATCGCCCTGTTTGCACTGGGCAGCGTACGCGAGATCCTGGGCAACGGCAGCCTCTTCGGCATCGATCTGTTCGGCGCAGGATTTGAACCCTGGGTGATCATGATCCTGCCGCCGGGCGGCTTCATCACCCTCGGCCTGATCCTGCTCTTCTTCAACTGGGTTACCGAGCGCAAAGCCCGGTTCCTGGAACAGGTTGTTGCCGCCGAACAGGCCAGAGGGTAAACACACATGGATAATCTGATCTGGATCTTTATCAGCGCCATGTTGGTCAATAACTTCGTGCTGGCCTACTTTCTCGGGCTCTGCCCCTTTCTTGGCGTCTCCGGGCGACTCGAAACCTCATTCCGGCTGGGGCTGGCCACCACCTTCGTGCTGCTCATCACCGCACTCTGTTCCTGGTTTCTCAACACCTATGTGCTGATCCACGCCCCCTATCTGCGACTGATCAGTTTCATCGTGGTTATCGCCTCCACGGTGCAGTTCATCGAGATGGCGATCAAGAAGCTCAGCCCCAGCCTGTTCAAGGCGCTGGGCATCTTCCTGCCCTTGATCACCACCAACTGTGCCATTCTGGGCCTCGCAATCTTCGCCACCAACCGGGGTTACGGTTTCGCCGAAGGCATGGTCTTCGCCCTCGGCGCCGGCGCCGGTTTCACCCTGGCGACGATCCTGATGGCGGGACTGCGGGAGGAGACCGAAATCATCGACATGCCCGCGCTGGTTCGCGGCACTGCCATGAACCTGATCATCGCCGGCATCCTCTCCATGGCATTCATGGGGTTTGCCGGTCTGTTCAGCTCAACCTGAGGAGGGTAACCGATGCTCACCCATATACTTTCACTCCTGGGATTGATGCTGCTGTGCGGCGGCTGGGTGCTGTTTCAGGGCTGGCTGTCACGGCAGGATCCCGAATACAAGGGTTACAAGGCCGGTTGTGGGGCCTGCAAGCAGGGGAGTGGCTGCTCCACCCAGGATGGTTGCGACACAACCGTCCAGATTGATCTGCCGTCTCCAAAGTAGGCAGGTTCAAGCGTAGCGGAACCGGCAAACCCGCGCCCGGTCCGCTGCGCTTGATCGGGCCTACCAGACTACTTTGATAGCTGACGGATGCCGGATACGCATGCGCTGGCTCCCTTTATATCGCCGAATCCAGCCTCTTGCTTCAATCTCCTGACCCACCAGGTCTTCCGGCTGCCAGGCCGTGAAATGATCGAGGTCCGAGCGGTCGATGCGTAGTTTCACCCCGGCGAATTTTAACCAGATGGAACGGCGGCTGCTTTGCGACTCTTCAATCCGGCCCCGCAGCAATCGAAACCCTTCGACTGAACGCGCCAGTCCGACCGTTTCGATGACTGGCGCATCGGCCCAAACACCCCGTCCAGCGGTGCGCGCCCGGTTTTCTGCCGCACTATAACAGTGTAGGTGGTTGAGGTTCGGTGGGAATACGATCTGGAAACCTGCACCATCCTGCAGCAGTGCCTCAATGAGATTGTCTCCATCCTGACTGTAGACGTGAGCCAGAAGGCGTCGATAGCGATCCCGTTGCTGCCGCCCCTTCTCCAGGCGGATCCAGCTGCCGGATTTGGCGATCAGCCTTTCCAGCTGCCTCTTCGCGGCCTTCGCATGGGGCTCGCCGGGGGTCTCTTTCCAACCCGTTTCAGGAGTATTGATACCGATCAGGCGAATCCTTCTGCCGTCGACCAGCAGCAAAGTATCGCCATCAAAGACCTCTGCCACTTCCAGCAAATCACCAGAGTGCAGGGATGGACAGCTGGCACTGACTGCGCTGCCAAACAGTAGCGCCAGAAAGAGCAATAACAAAAAAGGCCCCGCACTGCGGAGCCTTTTTAGTGTCATCTGCCTTGTTTGTTCCACCTGCTGCGCGATCACAGACCGCGGAGCAGGGAGGGCGGCGAGATTAACGGCCGTATTTCTTACGGAACTTGTCGACGCGTCCGGCAGTATCCAGCATCTTCTGCTTACCAGTGAAGAAGGGATGGCAGGCAGAGCAGACTTCAACATGCAGCTCTTCCTTACCCAAGGTGGAACGGGTAACGAACTCGCTACCACAACTGCAAACGATCTTGACCTCATTGTACTTAGGATGGATATCCGCTTTCATGTCAGACCCGCTATCTAGAAACTATAAATTACCGCCATACTGGGCGGAGAAGGCGCGCAATCATATAAGAAACCGACGCTATAGGCAAGCATTCTATTGCCGCGCTGGACTTGCGATGCGGAGGAGGAGATTCAGTGTCCGCCGGATTCCCTGAAATCGATCACTTTGGCAGAGCAAGCCCCCTCCGTCGTCTCTGTCCAGGGCTTGTCCTTCAATCCACTGATTCTTGCGAGCAAACCAAACTCCCCATGAAGCTGCTCCCACATCATACGGGATATGTGCAGGCAGGCGCTCAACGGGGTACGGTTGCGACGCTCCTGGTCAATACGCCACTGCAGACAACGCAGTCGCTGCCGACGCTCCTCCGGGGCACTCTCGATGAATTCGTCAATCGCCTCCAGGCGCAGGCGTTCGAAATCCTCCGGACGCTCCTTGGCCACGGCAAGCATGGAATCAAAATCCATAGTGTCAAAATTATTCTTATTCATCCGCGTCGCACCTAAACGCCTGAGATGGTAAAAAACTACCACGGCTCTCTTACATTGTCGCAGAACCCGCTTCCCAGATTTAATGATAGCGCCATTAACACGAAGGGAACCTTATAAATATCATGGTGTTATCAAGCATTATTCTTGGGCGTCAGGTTTCCGGCACGCGGATATGCCCCAGCCCTCGAAGGCTTCTCCGCTGTCACTCCAGCGGGCCTCTCCGATCAGGTCCAGGCGGATCTTCACCCCCTCACCCAACTCAGTTACCCCCTGCAGATACTCGGCCCCTGCTTGAGTATAGACGTCGGTTGGGCGCACCTTGCCGTGCGACTTCAAACCCATTTCATCCCGCCAAACCAGCTCAAGCCAAGCCCTTTTGAGTACCGCATATTCAAACTGCTCATGCAACATACAAGCTATCGGCACATAGTCGCTTTTCATCCTGCCCTCCAAATCTTTTACCTTCAGGTGAAAAGCTGCAACAGATCATTGAGGAAACGCTGACCCAGTTCAGTTGGCCTGATGCGTCCTTCTCCTCTCTCCAGCAGACCCTGTGATTCTGCCGTTTCGAGCGCGCGCTTCATGCGCGACAAATCCAAGCCTGTACGAGCCTCAAACATCACGCTCTCGATGCCTTCACACAGGCGCATCCCATTCATCATAAACTCCAGCACCCGCTCTTCCGGCACCAATGTTTTCTCTCCCTGAGTAAACATCCCACCGGCACATCCCTGCAGATAATCGCCGGGACTCCGCATCTTCCAGAAGCGTCTGATCCCGCCAGCCTTATCTGTCACCTTGGCGTGGGCACCGGCGCCTATTCCAAGATAGTCACCGAACGACCAGTAGTTGAGGTTGTGGCGACACGCTTCACCCTGCCGGGCATAGGCGGAGATCTCATACTGATCATATCCGCCAGCCGCCAGCTGTGCCTGTCCCTGCTGCTGTATCTCCCATATCAGATCGTCATCCGGCAGCTGCGGGGGGGCGTGGTGAAAACGGGTGTTGGGCTCAAGGGTCAATTGATAGTAAGAGATGTGACCGGGATCGAGCTGTAGCGCCAACTCCACGTCCCGCCGGGCAGCCTCGGGTGACTGCCCCGGCAGGCCAAACATCAGATCCAGGTTAATGCGCTTGAACCCGGCTCTCTTTGCGGACTCAACCGCCTTGGTCGCTTCGTCCGGGCCATGTATCCGTTCCAGGACACGCAGACTTTCAGCGTCAAAGCTCTGTACACCGATGGAGAGACGGTTAACGCCAGCCGCACGAAAACCGTCGTAATATTCTGCCTCCAGGGTTCCTGGGTTGGCCTCCAGAGTAACCTCCATGCCTTCAGGGCAATCGATTCGCTCCCGTACGCCAACCAACAACCGCTGAATCGCGGCGGGAGAGAAGAGGCTGGGCGTACCTCCACCGATGAAGATGCTCTGCAGCGGACGATCTTTAAGATTGGCTGTGTCGACACTCAGATCCGCCAGCAGCGCCTCCACATAGTCCGTCTCATCCAGGCTTTCACCCGCCGCATGGGAGTTGAAATCGCAGTAGGGGCACTTTCGCACACACCAGGGGATGTGCACGTAGAGTGAGAGGGGTGGGGGTATCATCTGCTAAGGACGGTCAACGGTTAAACTGTAGGAGCCGCGCCTAAGTTCATTCGCGCCGAGGCGGCGCTCCTACAGATTCGCAATGCCGTGAAACCTGTTCCAGAAATGACGCTGCCGATCAGCCCCGGTCGCGGGCGTCGAGATAGGCCATATCGGAAAGCGCGCCCCACTCACGGGATCCCTGCAGAAAAGCGCTGTAGGAGTCGTAGACCCGCCTGGTGAAATCGTCCTTGCCGGCCAGCTCCAGCACCACCTCTTCCGAGTATTTACGCAGGGTCGCTATGACGTCCTTCGGATAGCTGCGGATATCAACCTTATGTTTCTCCACCAGGGTCCTGAGTGCCGCCGGGTTACGCGCGGTGTACTCCGCCAGCATATCCTGATTCACCACCTTGCAGGCGTTGAGTACGATGGACTGCAGATCTTTGGGCAGCACATCGAAGGCCTTCTGATTGATGACCGCCTCCAGCGTGGTGCCGGGCTCATGGAAACCTGGATAGTAGTAGTACTTGGCCGCCTTGAAGAGACCGAAGGCGAGGTCGTTGTAGGGATTCACCCACTCAGTGGCATCAATGGCGCCGGATTGGAGGGAGGTGAACAGCTCGCCACCAGGCAGATTGACCGGCGTGCCGCCCGCCCGCTTCAGCACTTCGCCACCAAGGCCGGGGATGCGCATCTTCAGCCCTTTGAGGTCTTCGACGCTGTTGATCTCCTTGTTGAACCAGCCGCCCATCTGCACGCCGGTGTTACCGGCAGGTGCGGGGATCATGCCAAACTTTTTGTAGAGTTCGCGCCACAGTTTGAGACAGCCACCGTAGTACAGCCAGCCATTCATCTCCTGTGCCGTCATGCCGAAGGGCACCGTGGAGAAGAACCGCGCCGCCTCACTCTTACCCTTCCAGTAGTAGGCCGCACCATGACCCATCTCGGCGGTGCCGCGGGAGACTGCGTCGAATACTTCGAACGCCGGCACCAGCTCTTTCGCGCCATAGACCTTAACCTTGATACGCCCACCGCTCATCTCGGTGATCAGTTGGGCCAGCTTGTTCGCCCCAGTGCCAAGGCCGGGAAAGTTCTTTGGCCAAGTGGTAACCATCTTCCATTTGAATTGCGCTTTTGCCTGCGCCAGCGGCGAAACGGCAAGGGCAGCGCCTGCCACCAAAGAGCCGGCGCCCACTTTTTTTATAAATTCACGGCGTTTCATCAACTTCTCCAGGTTCTGCCCATTCGGCGGGCTGTTTCACTCAGTTTCAACATGGCGACAGGTTCGCATAGGCGACCACCAGCCACTTGCTGCCCTCGGCTTCAAAATTGACCTGCACCCTGGCGCTACGTCCCTGACCCTCGGCATTCAGGACGACTCCTTCACCAAACTTGGGGTGAATGACCCGCTGCCCCAGACTGAAACCCACCGACTCATCGGTGTAGGCACGAGCCGGTCTGCTGTAGAGAGGCTGGGTGACCTGAGGCCCGGAGCGGATCTCACGCATCAGTGACGAGGGGATCTCCCGCAGAAAGCGGGAGGGGCGGGGATAGTTCTCCTGCCCGTGCAGACGGCGACTTTCGGCATGACTCATATAGAGCGTCTGCATAGCACGGGTCACCCCCACATAACAGAGCCGCCGCTCCTCCTCCAGACGCTCCGGGCCATCCGCAGACATACTGCGGGGAAAGAGTCCCTCTTCTACACCCACCAGAAAGACCAGGGGGAACTCCAGCCCTTTGGCGGAGTGCAGGGTCATAAGTTGTACGCAGTCCTCGAAGGGATCGCCCTGAGCCTCCCCGGCCTCCAACGCAGCGTGGGAGAGGAAGGCGGATAGCTCGTCCATCTCCTCGTCTGCGTGGGCTTCGTATCCGAACTGGCGGGTGGCATTGACCAGCTCCTCCAGATTCTCCTTGCGATCCTGACCCTTGCCGTCCCGGCTCTTCTCGAAGTGTTCCGGCAGGCGGCTGGCGGCCAGCACCTGCTCGACCTTCTCCGACAGACCCAGTGCAACAGTATCGATCCGCAGCTCCTCGACAAGATCGATAAATCCCTGCAATGAATTGGCCGCCCGGCGGGGCATGGCGCCTCCCTTGAGCAGCTCCGCAGTCGCCACCCAGAGAGAGACGTTGAAATCCCTGGCGTGCGCACGCACTGCATCAACTGTCTTGGGCCCGATCCCCCGTGGTGGCATATTCACCGCACGCTCAAAGGCTGCATCGTCATCCGGGTTATTGAGCAGACGCAGATAGGCCATGGCATCCCTGATCTCGGCGCGTTCGAAGAAACGCAGACCGCCATAGACCCGGTAGGGAATCGCCGACTGAACCAGCGCCTCTTCAAAGATCCGCGACTGGGCGGTGGTACGGTAGAGGATCGCCGATTCGCTTCGACTGTTGCCCTCGGAGATGAACTGGCGGATGCGTTCGATGACAAACCGCGCCTCATCCACCTCGTTGAAGGCAGAGTAGAGGTTGATCGGATCACCCTCGCCATCGGCGGTCCAGAGCTGCTTGCCCAGCCGCGAGGGGTTGTTTCCAATCAGTGCATTGGCCGCGTTGAGGATATTGCCGGTGGAACGGTAATTCTGCTCCAGTTTGAACATACGGCTATTGGAGCGCTCCTGCTCGAAATTGCGTATATTCTCCACCTGCGCGCCACGCCAGCCGTAGATCGACTGGTCGTCATCGCCGACCACGAAGAGGTTGTCCTGGCCCTTGGTCAACAGCCTCAACCAGGCGTACTGGATTGCGTTGGTGTCCTGAAACTCATCCACCAGCACGTGACGAAAACGCCCCTGGTAGTGCTGCAGGATGTCGGCCCGGTCGCGCCACAACTCATGGGCACGCAGTAGCAGTTCGGCAAAATCCACCACACCGCCACGCTCACAGGCCGCCTGGTATTCGGTATAGATACGGATCATCTGGTGCTGGTAGGGATCACCGCCGTCATCCAGATGTTGGGCACGCAGCCCTTCGTCCTTCTTGCCGTTGATATACCACTGAACCTGCCGGGGTGGCCATTTGGCATCATCCAGGTCGAGGCTTTTAAGGATCCGCTTGATCATGCGGAACTGGTCGTCGGAGTCGAGGATCTGGAAACTCTGAGGCAGTCCCGCCTCCTTCCAGTGGGCTCGCAACAGGCGATGCGCCAGTCCATGAAAGGTGCCGACCCACATGCCGCCGATGGGCTGACCCAACAGCTCCTCGATGCGCCCACGCATCTCCTTGGCCGCCTTGTTGGTAAATGTCACCGCCAGCACCGACCAGGGCGATGCCTCCTCCACCGTCAACAGCCAGGCGATGCGGTGCACCAGGACTCGGGTCTTGCCGCTGCCGGCACCAGCGAGCACCAAGGTATTGCCTACCGAGGCGCTGACCGCGTCACGCTGGGCTTCATTCAGCGGATCGAGAATAGGGGAGACATCCATGCGCCTATCTTAATCAATTATTGCCTTCGGAGCATCCGCCAAGAACCCCCTTTTCACCACGATGAACTCGAAGGCACGAAGTCAAAAAATTGATTCGCAAAAACCCTTCGTCGTGCACTTTGTGTTCTTCATGGTGAGTTATGGGTTTCCGAATAGAGACTAGGCTAGAATGGTCTTACATCCTTAGAGACAAGGCATATTCGGAATGGAAGTTTTGGCAGGTGACATCGGCGGCACCAACACACGTCTGGCGTTATACAGAGTCGAAGAGAACAGGCCGGGAGATGCCCTGCTGGAATCCACCTATCCCAGCCGGAACTTTGACTCGCTGGAGGCGATTCTCGACGATTTCAGCGAGCACTTCTCCTGGCGTATTCAGCGCGCCTGTTTTGGCATCGCTGGCCCAGTGGTCAACCAGAGCTGTGAGACCACCAACCTCCCGTGGAAGATCACCGCCCGCACCATCACCGACCGTTTCGGCTTTGATGAGACTTGGCTGATAAATGATCTTGAGGCCAACGCCTGGGGCATAGACGCGCTCTCTCCCGATGACTTCCACCTGCTCAATCCCGGCAGAGTGGATCTGCCGGGAAACACATCCATCGTCTCCGCCGGTACCGGACTGGGAGAGGCTGGGCTCTACTGGGACGGCAATGCCCATCGGCCCTTCTCATCAGAGGGCGGCCACACCGATTTCAGCCCCGGCAACGAACTGGAGTTCGCCCTCTACCAAACCCTGGCGGAGAAGTATGGTCATGTCAGCTGGGAGCGTTTGGTATCCGGTCCAGGACTGGAGGCCATCCACAGCTTTCTGCGCACCTACCGCCGCACCCCCACCCCCGGCTGGCTGAAACAGGAGATGAACAAACTCGGCGGCGCCCCGGCCATCTCCAACGCTGCCATGGCGAGAAAAGACCCGATCTGTGACGAGGCGCTGAATCTTTTCATCCACCTCTACGGACGCGAAGCGGGCAACCACGCCCTAAAGATAATGGCGTCAGGGGGCGTCTATCTTGGCGGGGGCATCGCGCCGAGGATTCTGCAACGTCTCAAGCAACCGACCTTTCTCAAGGCATTTTTCGACAAAGGCCGCATGCGCCATCTGATGGAAGCGATACCGGTAAAGGTAATCCTCAACGACCAGGCGGCCCTGCTGGGAGCAGCGCGCTATGCTGCAATTCAGTAAACTGATACTTAACCCTGGAGTTTTTTCTTACTAAAGCCCTCTGTTTTTTGACTTGTTAAACCATTGTTATCAAATCGTGATGGTTTCTCTGAACATACCCACTATTCTTCGTTCTAACTAGGGGGATCGATCCCACCTCATTCAGCGCAGAGATTAGGAAACCATGAACAGACACATAACCAGCATCGCAATGCTCATCGCACTTTTATCCCCGCCGCTTCAGGCCCAGAGCGCCCAATATGAGACAGCGATCCTCGCCGGCGGCTGTTTTTGGTGTGTCGAATCCGACTACGAAAAACTGGACGGGGTGGTGGATGCAATATCCGGCTACACAGACGGGCATCTGGATATGCCGTCCTACGAAGAAGTCTCAATGGGCGACACCGGTCATATTGAAGCGGTTGAGGTAATCTATGACCCTAAGCGGGTAAGCTATGACGAAATCCTCGATTACTTCTGGCGCCATATCGACCCCACCCGCGACGATGGCCAGTTCTGCGATCGCGGTCCACAGTACCGGCCGGTCATTTTTTACCGGGGATCAAAGCAAAAGGCAGCGGCATATCAGTCACTCTCCAAGGTCAGGCAGAACAAGCCTTTTGAAGCGCAGATCAAAGTCGAATTGAAACCTGTTACGACCTTCTATCCCGCCGAGGAGTACCACCAGGACTACTACCTCAAGAATCCGGTGCGCTATAAGTACTATCGCTATGCCTGCCGGCGGGATCAGCGGGTGGAGTCACTTTGGGGAAGTCATTGATGAGAATGCAGCGGGCGCCATGAACGGCGCCCGCTTGGTTTTTCTCAATCCCCACCCTCCAGGCGCAGGGACTCAAGGTAGAAATCGTAGCACTTGTCCTTCAATTCCGGATTGCCGCGCACCTTCATGCCATCACGGGGGTGCTGGTTAAGGTGGCCGCTGATGCCGTAGATGTCGTTGAAGCCCCATTCGATCTGCTCGCGCAGAGGGACGAAATCTTCCTGAATCACCTTGTAGATGGGTCGCACGTGGAACTTCGGGTTCTTGAGGAAGTTCAACAGTAACTCGAGGTTACAGTTGCCGGCGCCACGGCCAATGCCGTTAATGGTGGCGTCCAGCAGGTTGACCCCATCGATGATCGCCTGCTGGGTATTGGAAAAAGCCAGCTGCTGGTTGTTGTGGGCATGGAAACCCAGCTCCTTGCTCGGCGCGTATTTCTGGTACAGCTTGAGATAATAGGTCACCTGCTCGGAATAGAAGGCGCCAAAGCTATCCACCAGGTAGAGGTAGTCCAGCTCAGTGGTCTGATCGACCTCCTGTAACCCCTCCACCAGTTCGGTTTCGATGGCGGCAGAAGCGGCCATGATGTTCATGGTGGTGAGATACCCCAAGTCTTTGCAGCGTTTCACCAACTCCAGGCCGGCATCTATCTGGTGGACATAGCAGGCGATGCGAACCATGTCGATGGGGCTTTGGTCCCTGGGCTGCAGTTTATGGATATCCACCCGGCCCACATCGTACATAACCGCCACCAGGGGTGGTTTTTCGCACTCGTAGGAGTCGATAACACGCCGCAGGTCGTCGTCGTCGCAGAAGTTCCAGGCGCCGTATTTGTCCCGGGTGTACTCGTCGCTCTCGGTCAGCTTCTTGCCCAACTCCACGATATCTACGCCGGCATCGCAGGTCGCCCGCCACACCGCCTTGACGAAATCCAGCGAGAACTGGTAATTGTTGATCAGACCTCCGTCCCGGATAGTGCAATCCAGGACCTTCAGCTCTTTACGGAACATCTTGCAGACTCCAGGTTGAAATGGTCGTTACGTCGGCCCTGCAACACGGCGATGAGTGGCAACTGTGAAGTATCCCCCACTTCACCGCCCAATGCCAAACCCAAACGAAGAGAATACTCAATAGCTTCTAACAACTGCGGTAGTCCCCTATTCTATGGATCTGTAGGCGTACAATTGTCCAGGTCATTCCAATGGGGCCGGTGTCGAATTTTCAATGAAGCCTCAACACTCCCCTCTTCAAGCCTATTCCACCGTCACCGACTTTGCCAAATTTCGCGGCTGATCCACATCGGTGCCCTTTAGTACCGCCACATGATAGGAGAGCAGTTGCAGCGGGACGCTGTAGACGATGGGCGCTGTAGAAGGGTAGATGTCCGCCAGGGTCAAATTCTGGAAGCGATCCAGATCGATCTGAACGTCGTGATCACTGAACAGGAAGAGCTCACCGCCCCGCGCCCGGACCTCCTGCAGATTAGAGATGACCTTTTCCAGCAACGGGTCATTGGGCAGGGCGCAGACCACCGGCATTTCCGCATCAACCAGGGCCAGCGGACCATGTTTCAGTTCGCCAGCGGGGTAGGCCTCCGCATGGATATAGGAGATCTCTTTAAGTTTCAGCGCACCTTCCATGGCGATAGGATAGAAGGTGCCCCGACCCAGGAAGAGGGCATGGTTCTTTTCCGAAAAGGCATTTGCCATCTCCTTTATCGCATCGCTGAGTTCCAGTACCACCTCAACTTGACGGGGCAGGGCGTGCAACTCGTTGACGTAGACCTCTTCCTGCTGCGGGGTCATGCCGAAACGGCGTGCCAGCGCCAGGGTAAGCAGACGCAGAGCCACCAGCTGGGTGGTGAACGCCTTGGTGGAGGCGACACCGACCTCAGGACCGGCACGGGTCATCAGCGCGGCATTGGATTCCCGCACCAGGGAGCTTTCCGGAACATTACAGACAGTGAGGCTGCCGATGTAGCCCATCTCTCTGGAACCGCGCAACGCGGCAAGGCTGTCCGCCGTCTCACCCGACTGCGAGATGGTGATGAAGAGGGTGTCGTCCGGCACCACCACCTTGCGGTAGCGGAACTCGCTGGCCACCTCCACGCTGCAAGGGACGCCGGCCTCTTCGAGCCAGTAACGCGCCACCATTCCGGCATGATAGGAGGTGCCGCAGGCGATTATGTGGACACTCTTGGTCTTATCGAGCAGCGCCTTCGCTTCGTGGCCAAAACTGTCCTCGAGCAAGCGACCCTTGTGGATGCGCCCCTCAAGGGTCTCGGCAATCACCGACGGCTGCTCGAAGATCTCCTTGAGCATGTAGTGGCGATAGGGGCCCTTTTCTGCTGTGGATGCGGAGAGCTCGGAGGTGCGCTCCGGTCGTTTCACCGGGTTCCCTTCGTTATCGAAGATACGTACGCTTTTACGGGTGATCTCAGCAACATCTCCCTCTTCGAGAAAGATGAAACGCTGGGTTACCGGCAACAGAGCAAAGACATCTGAAGCGATAAAGTGTTCGCCGACACCAATACCAATTACCAGCGGACTGCCGGCGCGGGCGACAACCATCTTGTCATTGTCATTCGTGCTGACCACCGCCAGGCCATAGGCGCCAACCAACCGGGTGATCGATCTCTGTACCGCTTTTAGCAGATCCTGCTCATCTTTCAGAATACTGCCCAGCAGGTGTGCAATAACCTCAGTATCTGTTTCGGAGGTGAAGCGGTAACCCTGGCTTTCGAGTTCTTTACGCAGCCGGGCATAATTTTCGATAATACCGTTGTGGACGATCGCCACCTGCTCCCCACTCATGTGAGGATGGGCATTTCGCTCTGCAGGCATACCGTGGGTAGCCCAACGTGTGTGAGCAATCCCGAGATTACCGCTGACATTGCCGCTATCCACCATCTCCTGCAGCATTGCCACTTTTCCGACAGAGCGGATACGCTGCATGTTTTCCGCCTGATCCAGCACCGCGATACCCGCTGAATCATAACCCCGATATTCGAGGCGGCTGAGACCTTCCATCATAATCGGCACTACGTCCCGCTGTGCGATTCCTCCAACAATGCCACACATAACTCGCGCTCCCGCCTATTATTTTTTGGGTTGTTTGACCGGACGATGCCAGCTGTTCACGGTGATCTGCTTCGCACGGCTCAAGGTCAGGCTATTGGGTGCCGCATCCCGTGTGATGGTTGAGCCGGCACCGACGGTGGCGCCATCGCCAATGACCACCGGCGCAACCAGTTGGCTATCGGAGCCGATGAACGCGTTATCCCCGATAACGGTCTGATGTTTGTTTGCGCCATCGTAGTTGCAGGTGATGGTGCCCGCGCCAATGTTCACAGAATGACCAACCAAGCTATCGCCCACGTAACTCAAATGGTTGATCTTGCTGCCTCTGCCCACGGTGGACTTCTTGATTTCGACAAAGTTGCCGACATTCACCCGCTCGGCAAGTTTCGTCTCCGGACGAACACGGGCGAAGGGACCGATGCGGGAGCCTGCGCCTATCTCTGCATCCTCGATGACGCAGTTGGGCAGGATCTCCACATCCTCGCCAATACGAGCATTTTTTATTACCACATTAGGGCCGATTTTCACGCCGTCCGCCAATTCGACATGGCCCTCAAATATGGCATTGCAGTCGATAAATACATCCTGACCGACAACCAGCTCGCCACGAATATCCACCCGAGCCGGATCTGCCAGGGAGGCACCGGCCGTCATCAACTCATCGGCGCGTTGCCGCTGATAGTAGCGTTCCAGAAAGGCCAGCTGCGCACGGTCGTTGATGCCCATTACCTCTTCCTCGCTGGAGGGGTGTACCGATTGGACCTCTACGCCGTCCTCAACTGCCAAGGCGATGATATCCGTCAGGTAGTACTCCTGCTGGGCATTGTTATCGTCAATACGGGCAAGCCAACCCTCGAGTCTGGCGCGGCTTACCGCCATGATGCCGGTGTTGATCTCGTTGATCGCAAGTTCTGCCTCGGAGGCGTCCTTCTGCTCAACGATACTGGTGATATGGTGGTCGCTATCACGTACGATTCGGCCATAGCCACTGGGATTTTCAAGCTTGACCGTCAGCAAAGCGAGATCGCTCTTTCCCAATCTAGCCATCAACGCCTCAAGGGTCGCACCGCTGATCAGAGGCACATCCCCATAGAGGATTAATACCTGATCGTCTGACTTGAGATGGGGTAGTGCCTCGATTACGGCGTGGCCCGTACCCAACTGCTCTTTCTGCTCACACCAATCGAGGTGTTGATCAGCCAGCGCCGACTTGACCTGCTCTCCACCATGCCCGTAGATGACAGTGATTCTGTCGGGGGAAAACGCCTGTGCTGTCTCAACCACATGAGATAGAAGCGGCTTGCCGGCTAATGGATGTAGTACCTTCGGAAGGCGGGATCGCATCCGGGTACCCTGGCCGGCTGCGAGGATCAAAACACCGAGTTTCATGCATGCTCCATGATTGTCTTGCTGGTAGTAGAATTGTTCTGTGTTGCGCCATTCACCGCATCAAATCAATTCGGTTTCAGGATGTCCTGAGCAAGGATGTCGGCAATAAACGCCATGACTTTAAATTCATCACAAATCAGGACGAATTAAAAGCCCAACACTAATAAAACATTAATTAGGTCTCAGAAAGAGCATCCATCTTCCGGATCTTCATCGCCCGGCAGCGGGTGGTGCAGGCAATCCCTTTTATTCGTTTTTCTGAGTATAACGGCAGTGCGCGCGGAGCGCACCTGTTGGCGGGGAGCAAAAGTGAAATAAGTGTTTCAGTTGAGGGTTGGGGTCTGGCCGGGAACACCAACACTCATGGCATCCTCTTTGGTTGCGTCACGTACTTCAACAATCTTGATGTTGACCGTGAGTGTCTTGCCGGCAAGTGGATGGTTACCATCAACCGTCAGCTTGCCGTTTTCAATCCTGGTGACGAAAAAACTCTTGGGTTCACCTTGCTCATTCTGCATCTGAACTTCAGCGCCCAGCTTACGGAATTCAGGGGGCACGTTTTCAATGTCATCGGTAAAAGTCAGATCCGGATCATGATCCCCGAAACCTTGATCCGGGGTGAGGGTAAACGACACCTTATCTCCAGCAGAGCGACCCTTAACTGCCGCGTCCATGCCACCGATCAGCTCAGTCTCACCGCCGTGAATATAGTTGACCGGCAGGTCACTCTGCTCTAGGACATTGCCTTGCTCCTCGACAATGGAGTAGGTCAGGGAGACAAATTTGCCTGTTTTGATCACTTCTTTGGACATAGCGTTAAAACCAAAAAAGGGCCTCTCGTAACAGAGAGACCCTGTTGAACGGTGCAATCAGAACGGTCTAGGAGGCAGCCGGGTTTATCCGTTTGAAGCGAAAATCACTGGGGGGGCGAATCAAAACAGTTTATCGAACGAGGCGAATAGTGGGCCTATTTAACAAGTTCGATAAGCTGAGTTGATCGTCATCCAGGGTTTTGCAGCCAAACAGCGTTAAACCCGACAGCCTCCTAGCCTCGACCCCTCTTGCGAAGACTTTCGATGGTGCGCAACTGCGCAACCGCTTCCGCCAACTCGGACTGTGCCTTGGCATATTCAAATTCGGCAGACTTATCCACCATCGCCTCTTCAGCGCGTCGCTTGGCTGCCTGGGCTGCAACTTCATCAAGATCTGCGGCACGAGCGGCGGTATCCGCCAGAATTGTGATCACATGGGGTTGTACTTCCAGAATGCCGCCAGAGACAAAAAAGTGTTGCATCTCACCGCCACCGGTGTCGACTCGCACTTCACCCGGCTTCAACCGGGTAACCAGCGGTGTATGACGCGGTGCAATTCCCACCTCACCCATTACCGCCGGCGCATAGACCATCTCCGCACTACCGGAATGGATCTCGCCTTCGGCGCTCACAATATCGACATGGATTGTCATTGCCATAGCTTAGCACCCCCTAATAGTGGGATCAGACGTCACCGCCACGCTCGGCGGCTTCCTCGATGGAGCCAACCATGTAGAAAGCCTGCTCAGGCAGATGGTCATACTCACCTTCGACAATCGCCTTGAAACCGGCAATGGTGTCTTTCAGGCCGACATACTTGCCCGGACTGCCGGTGAAGACCTCCGCCACGAAGAAGGGTTGGGAGAGGAAGCGCTGGACCTTGCGCGCGCGCTGTACCACCGTTTTGTCCTCCTCGGAAAGCTCATCCATACCGAGAATTGCGATGATGTCCTTCAGCTCCTTGTAGCGCTGCAGGGTACCCTGAACGGCGCGGGCGGTATCGTAATGCTCCTGACCCACAACATTGGGATCGAGGATGCGTGAGGTGGAATCCAGTGGATCCACCGCAGGATAGATACCCAGCTCAGCGATTTGACGGGAGAGCACCAGGGTCGCATCCAGATGCGCGAAGGTGGTTGCCGGAGAGGGATCAGTCAAGTCATCCGCAGGGACATAGACTGCCTGGAAGGAGGTGATGGAGCCGGTCTTCGTGGAAGTGATGCGCTCCTGCAGAGTACCCATCTCTTCCGCCAGGGTCGGCTGGTAACCCACTGCCGAAGGCATACGGCCCAGCAGCGCGGATACCTCGGTACCTGCCAGTGTATAGCGGTAGATATTGTCGACAAACAACAACACGTCACGGCCTTCGTCACGGAAGTTCTCCGCGATTGTCAGACCGGTCAGGGCAACACGCAGGCGGTTGCCCGGCGGTTCGTTCATCTGACCGTAAACCAGGGCAACCTTGTCGAGTACGCCACCTTCCGCCATCTCGTGGTAGAAGTCGTTACCTTCACGGGTACGCTCACCTACACCGGCGAAAACAGAGAAGCCAGAGTGCTCTACCGCGATGTTACGGATCAACTCCATCAGGGTTACGGTCTTGCCTACGCCGGCACCGCCAAACAGCCCGACCTTACCACCCTTGACGATAGGCATGATCAAGTCGATAACCTTGATGCCGGTCTCGAGAACCTCTGTGGTGGCTGCCTGATCTTCAAATGGCGGGGGATTGCGATGGATCGGCATGCGTGTCTCAACCTTGACCTCGCCCGCATCGTCGACCGGTTCACCCAGCACATCCATGATACGCCCCAGGGTACCCTGACCTACCGGTACGGTGATGGGAGAACCTGTGTTCTCGACCACCACGCCACGCCGCAGACCATCGGTGGACCCCATCGCAATGGTACGCGCCACACCATCGCCCAGCTGCTGCTGGACTTCCAGCGTGAGGTTGGCCTCTTCGATCTTGAGTGCATCATAGACCTTTGGCATGTCACCGCTGCTGAACTGAACGTCCACCACGGCGCCGATGATTTCAACCACTTTGCCCGAACTCATTTCGGTTCCTCTTGCCGCACCAGGCGACTCTCTAATTGTTAAAAACTAATTCTGTGGCAAGGTCCGCGCTTCAAACCGCTGCGGCACCACTGACGATCTCGGAAATTTCCTGGGTAATCGCTGCCTGACGAGCCTTGTTGTAGATCAGCTGCAACTCATTGATGAGATCCCCCGCATTATCGGAGGCGGACTTCATCGCAACCATTCGCGCTGACTGTTCGCAGGCACCATTCTCTACCACGGCCTGATAAACCAGGGACTCCACATATCTGCCAAGCAGGTTGTCCAGCACTTCCTTGGAATCCGGCTCGTAGATATAGTCCCAGTGGTGCTGCAGGTCTTGATCTGCCTCGGCGCTGATCGGCACCAACTGTTCGACAGTCGGATCCTGCGTCATGGTGTTGACGAACCGATTGTATGCCACATAGATGCGATCAATTTCACCAGCGCCATAAGCATCCAGCAATACCTTCACTGTGCCGATCAGATCCTCGATGTGCGGCGCATCGCCAAGATGGGTCGCCTGTCCGGTCACGTTACCGCCGAAACGCCCGAAAAAGCCCAGCGCTTTGGTCCCTATGGTACAGAAATCCACTTCCACGCCAGCTTCAGTCTGAGACTGAATCTCTTTCGCCAGCCTGCGGAACAGATTACTGTTCAGACCACCACAAAGGCCACGGTCGGACGAGACGATGATATAACCTACCCGTTTGACCTCCCGTTCGATCATGAAGCTGTGGCGATACTCAGGATGAGCATGGGACAGGTGACTGATCACCATACGCATCTTCTCCGCGTAGGGACGGGTCGCGTCCATCCTGTTCTGGGCCTTACGCATCTTCGCGGCTGCCACCATCTCCATCGCAGAAGTAATCTTCTGCGTGTTTTTGATGCTGGCGATCTGGGTGCGTATCTCTTTTGCGCCTGCCATATCTCTAAAAACCCTATTTTGGCCCTATCGTGTGATATTCCAATGCTCTCTGTTACCAGGTATGGTTGGCCTTGAAATCCTTCAATGCCTCGTGCAACGCCTGCTCGATCTCGGGATTGTAGTCCGATTTCTCGTTGATCTGGTCGATCAGTGCCTTTTGGTTGCTCTTCATGTAGTCGTGCAACGCTGCTTCAAAATCCACGACTTTACTCACCTTTATGTCGTTCAGATAACCTTCGTTGGCAGCGAACAGTGTGGTCGCCATATCGGCCACACTGAGGGGCGAGTACTGCCCCTGCTTCATCAGTTCGGTTACGCGCTCGCCAAGTTGCAGCTGGGCACGAGTCGCGTCATCGAGATCGGAGGCAAACTGGGAGAAGGCTGCCAGCTCACGATATTGCGCCAACGCCAGTCGCACACCACCACCCAATTTCTTGATGATCTTGGTTTGCGCTGCGCCACCCACCCGCGATACGGAGAGACCGGCATTGATCGCCGGACGGATACCGGCATTGAACAGATCCGCCTCGAGGAAGATCTGGCCGTCGGTGATGGAGATAACGTTAGTTGGTACGAAAGCCGATACGTCACCTGCCTGCGTCTCGATGATCGGCAGCGCCGTCAGAGAGCCCGTCTTGCCAGTAACCTTGCCGTCGGTGTTCTTTTCAACCTGGTCCGCATTGATCCGGGCCGCACGCTCCAGCAAACGGGAGTGAAGGTAGAATACATCACCCGGATAGGCTTCACGGCCCGGCGGACGACGCAGCAGCAAAGAGACCTGACGGTATGCCCAGGCCTGTTTGGTCAGATCGTCATACACAATCAGCGCATCTTCGCCCTTATCGCGGAAGTACTCACCCATGGAGCAGCCGGCATAGGGAGCCAGGAACTGCATGGCGGCGGAGTCGGCAGCAGGGGCGGCGACGATGACGGTGTGCTCCATCGCGCCGTGCTCCTCCAGCTTACGCACCACCTGCGCGATGGTGGAATTCTTCTGGCCGACGGCAACATAGATGCACTTTATACCCGTGCCTTTCTGGTTGATGATCGCATCGATCGCCAAGGCCGATTTACCGGTCTGGCGGTCACCGATGATCAATTCACGCTGGCCGCGGCCGATCGGCACCATGGCGTCGATGGCCTTGATACCTGTCTGCACCGGCTGATCAACCGATTTACGGGAGATAACGCCAGGTGCGACCTTTTCGAGGGTCGCGGTTTCTGTGGTTTCCACAGCGCCCTTGCCGTCGACCGGACTGCCCAGAGCGTCAACCACTCGACCCAGCAGGCCTTCGCCCACCGGTACTTCGAGTACGCGACCGGTACACTTGACCGCATCACCCTCGGTGAGATGTTTGTAGTCACCCAATACCACGGCGCCGACTGAGTCGCGCTCCAGGTTGAGGGTCAGACCGAAGGTATTCCCCGGGAACTCCAGCATCTCGTAAGACATGGCGTCCTCGAGACCGTGGATGCGGGCGATACCGTCAGTGAGACTGATAATCGTACCCTCGTTACGGGCCTCGGTCTTAAGATCGAATTTCTCGATCTTGCTTTTGATCAGTTCGCTGATCTCGGATGGATTGAGTTGCATGATGGCTTCTCGCTTAGATTCCCAATTCGTTCGCCAGTTGCTGCAGTTGTCCCCGGACGGATCCGTCGATAACCATGTCGCCAGCGCGGATGTGGATGCCGCCGATCAGATCGGAGTTCTTTTCGCTGGTGATGGTAACATCACGTCCGAGTTTGGCCTTCAGGGCCTCGGCAATATGTTTTTTCTGGACAGGGTTGAGAGCGAAGGCGGAAGTGATATGTACCTTGAGTACACGCTCGCGTTCAGCCTTCAGCAGTTCAAACACCTCGACGATCTCCGGCAGAACCGCAAGACGTCCATTCTGCACCAGGAGCCTGACCAGGTTTGAACCCTCTTCGTTCAGACGTCCACCACCGATCTCCAGCATCAATTCGGTCAGCTGTTGACGATCAAACAGCGGATCCTTGATGACACCGACCATGGTCGAATCCTGAGCAACCGCTGCGAGCAAGCCCAGCATCTCTGACCAGAGGTCGAGTTTGTCGGTCTCTTCGGCGCGGGCGAAAACGGCCTCCGCATAAGGGCGGGCAATAGTGGTAGCTTCTCCTGCCATAGTGGTGCCTTAGATCTCTTTGGCCAGACCGTCGACGATATCTTTATGCGTCTCGGCGTTGATCTCTTTCTTCAGGATCTTCTCCGCACCGGCAATAGCCAGTTCGGCAACCTTTCCACGCAGCTGTTCGCGTGCCCGATTGGTCTCCTGTTCGATCTCCGCCTGCGCAGCGGTCAGGATTCGCTCCCCTTCGGTACGGGCGCTACCCTTCGCATCGTCTACAATTTCAGCAGCCCGCTTCTGTGCCTGGGCAACGATCTCCGCCGCCTGGGCTTTCGCTTCGTGAAGCACGCCCTTGGCACGCTCTTTTGCGAGCTCCTGTTCATGCTGCCCACGTTCTGCAGCAGCAAGACCGTCGGCTATCTCTTTCTTACGCACTTCAAGCGCGCCCATGATCGGGGTCCAGACGAATTTCATCGTGAACCACACGAACACCATAAAAGAGAGTAGCTGACCGATCAGAGTCAGATTGATGTTCATCCCGGAATTACCTCGTATTTGACGAGATGATAGTCGGTTCGATTATCGGTCGGATCATCCGGCGACAGCGAACAGCACGTACATGGCCAGGCCCACAGCGATCATGGGCACTGCGTCGACCAGACCCATGACGATGAAGAACTGGGTACGCAGCATGGGGATCAGCTCAGGCTGACGTGCAGCACCTTCCAGAAAGCGGCCACCCAGAACGCCGATGCCCACAGCGGCACCCAAGGCACCCAGGCCCATCATCAGTGCGCCGGCAATATACAGCAGTGCATTTTCCATTTTGGTCTCCCGTTTAATAAACCAAATAGTAGTAAAAGATATTGTTAAGAATCAGTGCTCGTTATGAGCCATATCCAGGTAGACGATCGTCAGGGTCATAAAGATGAACGCCTGCAGCGTGATAATCAGGATATGAAAAATCGCCCAGCCCAACTGAAGGGCGCCGCCAAACAGGCCGAGAACCAAGCCGGCGTTATACATGATGGCGATCAGGATAAAGATCATCTCACCCGCGTACATGTTGCCGAAGAGTCGCAAGGCGAGAGAGATCGGCTTGGCGATCAGACTGACGAATTCGAGGATAAAGTTGATCGGAATAAACAGCAGCTTCAAAGCCGGATTCTTGGAAGAGAATGGCTGTAGAGTCAACTCCCCGACAAAGCCCCCGACACCCTTGATTTTGATGCTGTAGAAGAGAACCAGAGCGAACACACCAATCGCCATGCCGAAGGTGGCGTTGGGATCGGTGGAAGGTACCACTTTCATAAAGTGAATGCCCAAAAGCTCCGATAACTTGGGAATGACATCCACAGGCACCAGATCCATCAGATTCTGCAGGAAAATCCAGATGAAGATCGTCAATGCAAGGGGCGCCACCAGGCTGTTTCTGCCGCTGAAGGAACCACGCACACTGGTATCGATAAACTCAACAATCCATTCGGCAAAATTCACCAGGCCATCGGGAACACCGGTGGTTGCACCTTTGGCAGCACGGGTAAAGAAGTAGAGGAAGGCAACTCCAAGCAGGATGGACCAGAACATGGTGTCCACGTGGATCGCCCAGAAACCCATTGCCTTAGCTTCTGCCGCATCGTGCGCAAAAGCCCAGGATCCATCCGGCGTCTTACCGAAGGTCAGGTTTGTCAGATGGTGTCTGATGTATTCGCTTGAGGTCAGGGTATCGCCGGCCATTATCTTCTTTTTAACCTGGACTTCATTTGATCAGTGTAGATTAGCACAAACAGGGGAGCCACGACCTGAATAAACAGGTAACTCCCCAGCATGGCGCCGATGCTCAATGGTTTTATCCAGAAAACCACCATCCCGAACAGTATTCCTGTTAGCAGGATTTTCTGCAACTCTGAGCCGTACATTTTCGCAAGCATCCTGCCTGGCTCCTGCGCCCGGTAGGTTACAAAAATTCTGGCTGCCATAAAACCATTTGTGGCTGTGGAAATTAGACCGCCCAAGAGGCCGGACCAGACATATACCCACCCAAAAACGCCGAGTGTAACAGCCACGGCAATTGAGGATAGTGTCTGAGTCAGAACTATGAGGCGAATCTGGTCGTTTCCGGTAAGCTGCATTCCAGTTTCCCGGCACCCCTTTAACCACTTTCACTTAGACGGAGAAGTATAAGTTTTTTTTAATATAGGGTCAAATGATAGGCGAATAAATTTAGAACGGCTATAAACCTCGCCTGCATCGGGCATGACTGGTATTTATGTCGCCACTGGACAATCACTCCATCACTCATAAAAAAGCAAATGATCTGTGATTGATGTGCATCAATGAAGGTCAATAATATACTCGATTAAAAGTTGTTTTCTGGTACATATACAGGGGCACATCGATAGTGCAATGAACAACATTAGGGAGAGAACTGTGAATTTTGCTGTTAAAAACCTGCCAATCCTACTTCTGCTTGTCGTTACTGGCTGCGCACACCAGATCAACCTCACACCACCACTCAATACGCTGGATAGCGATAGCCTGGCATCAATAGCCAAGAGTGTTGGTTATTATATTTCCGAGGAGGATATGGCAAAAGAAGTGGAAACCCCCGGAGGTGGCGGGGATAAGGTCAAATACACGCCCTACAGTGACTTGGAACCAGCGCTAAAACATGCGCTTGCCAATATTTTTTCCGGCGTTCACTCCGTTCCCACTCTTGATGATCGTGACTTTATTCAATCAAACAACATCAGCTATATATTTGTCCCGACAATAAAAACAGACTCATCCTCTGACAGCATCCTGACTTGGCCCCCAACGGATTTCTCTATCTCTCTACAGTGCCGAGCGCTGAACGAAGCCGGATCCACCGTCTGGGAAACCTCGGTCGAAGGCAGGGGACACGCTGAATTTGAACAATTCAAACACGACTTTTCCCTATCCGCGAGAAAGGCTGCCAAGGAGGCATTGTTAAAACTTGAGCGGGAAATCAGCAAGGCTGAGGTATTTGAATGATCAGACCTTTCAAATGGATTGCGCTACTGTTCTCCGTTGTTTCCCTGCTGCTTGCTGGATGCAGCGGCAACACATTTGGTGTGAAGGAGGTTGCTTTTACACCCCCACCACCGCCAACAGGCGAACAAACACAGATCTTTGTCTTCCGTGAAGACAGCGCTTTTGGCGGCGCAAGAAAGTTTTCGATCATCAACAACGACACCATCGTAGGTGTAATAACGCCCGGCACTTTCACACATTACACTGTGGAGAGCGGTGAAAATGAGGTTGTCGCCTACATGTCACCCAGTCCGCTCACCCACTTTCGGGTTCTGCATAACCCCGGTAAGACCATTTATCTCTTTTGCCATATGGGGTACACAACCGGCATTTTTATAAAAGAGATAGATGAAGAGAAAGCCAAAACCCTGATGCAGGCATTCAAATATACGGAGATAGCGGTGAAGGGCGCCAGAGCGAAGATGGACTACAAGCAGTACTATGACAACTTGTACCGATAGGTCCAATGCCTCACTTGATATGATCCAAAATCCCTTCCAGCTCGTCGAGGCTGTTGTAGGCGATGACCAGCTTGCCTTTGCCTTTTGCATTCTGCTGCAGGTTGACCCTGGCACCCAGGCGCTCTGAGAGATCGGTCAGCAGTCTACGAATATCCGGGTCATCTTCGGTCTTGCTGACCACCTTCGCAGGCGCATCCTGCTCCCCCTGGATACGTCGAACCAGGCGCTCTGTTTCGCGTACCGAGAGCCCGTCTGCGACAACTTTTGCTGCGGCATTGCTCTGGGCACGGTCTTTCAGGCCAAGCAAGGCGCGACCATGACCCATTTCAAGGCGTCCGCTCTCGATCAGGATTTTGACATCCTCGTTCAACTCCAACAGACGTAACAGGTTGGTGACCGTCGTACGGGATTTACCCACCGCCTTGGCCACAGCCTGGTGGGTCAGTTCAAATTCAAGCAGTAACCGGCTGAGGGCGTTGGCCTCTTCCAACGGATTGAGGTCATCCCGCTGGATATTCTCGATCAACCCCATGGCCATGGCGGCCTGTTCGGTGACCTCTTTGATGACCACCGGGATGGTATCGAGGCCAGCCTGCTGCGCCGCCCGCCAGCGCCGTTCACCAGCGATCAGTTCATAGCGGTTGTTTTCGATCTCCCGTACCACTACCGGCTGGATGACACCCTGAGCGGCGATGGAGTCAGCCAGTTCCCGCAGGCTGTCCGGATCGAACTCTCGTCTGGGTTGGTAGCGACCTCGCTGGATCAGATCAACAGGCAGGTGTGCAAGATTGCTTCCCGTCCCTTCTTTACCCGCGGTTTCATCCGCTGCTGCACTCTCGTTGTTGATACCGCCGAGTAGTGCATCCAATCCTCTTCCGAGGCCCCGTTTCTTCGCCGCCATCTCTCTGCGTACCATAACTGTTTTATATTAAATCAGGATGCCCGCTTGCGATTCCTGCGCACCACTTCACTCGCCAGAGCCAGATAGGCCGTCGCACCGCGGGAAGTTCTATCATACAGTAAAACCGGTTTGCCATGACTCGGTGCTTCGGCAACCCGTACATTTCGCGGAATGATGGTGTTGAATACCTTATCCTTGAAATGGGTGATCAACTGGCTGGATACATCAACCGCCAGGTTATTGCGGGGGTCGTGCATGGTACGCAGGATACCTTCGATCTCCAAACCGCTATTGAGATGGGTTTGAACCTGCTTCACCGTACCCATCAGCGCGGATAGCCCCTCCAGTGCATAGTATTCGGTCTGAATCGGTATCAATACTGCATCCGCAGCTACCAAGGCATTCAATGTCAGCATGTTCAAGGACGGCGGGCAGTCGATGATGATGAAATCATACTCGTCCTTCGTTGTCGCCAGCGCCAGACTCAAACGTTTTTCCCGCAGGGTGGCGCTCATCAGTCCAACCTCCGCTGCGGTCAGATCCGCATTGGCGGGCAGCACATCAAATCCGGCCTCAGGGGTTTTCATCACAGCCTCGTGCAGCTGTACGTCCCCCAACAGCACATCGCAACTGGAACGTTCGAGCTGGTGCTTGTCCACCCCACACCCCATACTCGCGTTGCCCTGTGGATCGAGATCCACCATGAGAACACGCTTCTTCAGCGTTGCCAGGGAAGCGGCCAGGTTGACGGCAGTAGTGGTTTTGCCCACGCCGCCTTTCTGATTCGCGACGGTAATGATATGTCCCATGAATTTCAGACCGGGTAGAGACTGGAGCCCGCTATGATAACGGGCAGGAGGCCGATGCGATACCTGCTCTGTTGATGAAGATCAGAATTTCATTGCTTTATGCCAGCAACTGAAAAGGAAACAAGATCCTGAATAATTAAACTACGCCCTGAAGTGACCGACAACCTCCTTAATACAGATCGAATTTGAGGCATCGGCGTGACTTCAATGGGTAAATGGGCGTTTATCTTGCTGCTATTGGTAGCTGCCAGCACCACACAAGCCAGCATTATCTCATTTGACGACTGGGACACCTTTTCCAGCAGGCTGGGTAGTGTCACCACCATAGATTTTGAGGAAAATGAACTGCGGCGCTGGCGTTCATACCGTGACCAGGCCCATTTTGCCGATGTTGCTTTCCAGGGCAGCGGTGATCTCTATACCGTGGATCCCGACTACTACCGCAGATTCTACGACTGGGACTCCGGTGATGTGCTCTCTGACCAACACGCTGAGGGCCGCATCACCGCTTATCTGCCTCAGTCCATCTATGCCATAGGTGTGGACTTGATGACCTTCCGGCCATTTGCCTCTGACGTTCGGGTCATTTTGTCCTCCGGGGATATCTTTGATATTGCAACCGCAAACCCAGGCAATAGAACTTTTGCCGGGTTTATCTCGGATGAAGCTATCAGCACCATCTCCTTCGAATCTCTTTCCGGCCGTTTTCTGAATATCGATAACTTCACTTACTCCACCCAAGTACCGGAACCCCGAACCTATCTGCTGTTCGGATCGGCAATGCTGGTACTCGTCTTTTTTCGGCGCCGCTGGAAGCAGTTGAGTGGAGACAACTACACTGACAAGTAGGAACGGCGCCCCTGCCGCGATTTGCCAATCTACGGAGTCATCGCGGCGGTGCGCCGCTCCTACTAACTCTTTGCAGCAAGATGCTGGAAAGTTAAACCTATAAGAGATTATTCAACGATAATCAGGTGACGTTCAGCATCGGTGAATGGTACCTGTAGCCTGACCACTTCGCTTTTCATCCCTGCTCGAAGTCCGGAAATCTCATCTTCCGGCACCATTCCTTTCATCGCCAGCAACCGGCAACCGGGAGCGCGCAGATGGCGGGTCAGTTCAACCATCCGGGGCAGGGCAGTAAAGGCCCTGGAGATCAAGGTGTCGAAAGGTTGATTCGGCTGGTAGGTTTCAACCCTGGCATGCACGGGTATAACATTCACTATTCCCAATTCAAGCACCACCTGACGGACAAAACGGATTTTTTTGTTGTTGCTGTCGAGTAATACGAAATGGGTATCTGGCCGTAACAACGCCAAAGGGATACCGGGAAGACCCGGACCCGTTCCCATATCTAAAATTTCTTCACCATGAAGATAGGGCAGCACCGAAAGGCTGTCGAGCAGGTGTCGATCCACCATCTCCAACGGATCGCGTACAGCGGTGAGATTGTAAGCCTTGTTCCACTTTATCAGCAGGGCATGAAAGCGGAGTAAGTGCTTACGTACATCTACCGGGATCGACAGTGACATTCTGTCGAGGCCCAAATCAAGCCGTTCTCCCCATCGAGACTCCACTAAGATCTTCGTCACTTTGCCGAGACCTGTTTCAGATGGATCATCAGCATCGATATGGCCGCAGGGGTGACCCCGGGGATGCGCCCCGCCTGACCCAGGGTTTCTGGCCGGTGACGTAGGAACTTCTCCCTTATCTCCGCAGAGAGTCCCCGGACTTTCTCAAAATCAAAATCGTCGGGCAGAGACATGGATTCATTTGCCCGTTGCCGTTCAATCTCATCCCGTTGCCGATCGATATAACCGGCATATTTGGCCTGAACTTCGATCTGCTCGGCCACCTGCCGATCCAACTCACCCGGTCCGATACCAGGCAGACACATCAACCCGGCATAGGTCACTTCGGGTCGCACCAACAGATCCAGTGCCCGCACTTCCCTTGTCAGAGGGGCACCCACCACCCGAGTTGCCTCATCCTCCGAAAGATCCCTCGGCCGTACCCAAGTATCCCGCAACCGTTGCTGCTCCCGTGCAATCATCTCGCGCTTGTGATCAAAAGCAGCCCAGCGTTTTTCACACACCAGACCGAGTTCGCGTCCTGCTTCAGTTAGCCGCAGGTCGGCATTATCTTCCCGCAGCAATAACCGGTACTCCGCCCGGCTGGTGAACATACGGTAGGGTTCAGAAGTGCCTTGGGTAACCAGATCATCAACCATCACGCCAAGATAGGCTACATCCCGCCGGGGAGACCAAGCCTCCTGTTCCCGGCTGAATAACACTGCATTCAAGCCTGCCAGTAGACCCTGAGCCGCTGCCTCTTCATAGCCTGTGGTGCCATTGATCTGTCCGGCAAAAAAGAGCCCCGCAATATGCTGGGTCTGCAACGAAAACTTGAGGCCACGGGGATCGAAAAAGTCATACTCGATGGCATAACCCGGACGGATGATGTGGGCCTGCGCAAACCCCTTCATAGAGCGCACCAGTTCATACTGCACATCAAAGGGCAGGCCGGTGGAGATGCCGTTGGGATAGACCTCGTTGGTATCCAGGCCCTCTGGTTCTATGAAGATCTGATGGGAGTTCTTATCGGCAAAGCGGACTATCTTGTCTTCGATGGAGGGACAGTATCTCGGTCCAACCCCCTCGATCACACCCGTATACATTGGCGAGCGGGACATGCCGCCACGGATGATGTCATGGGTCTGTTCGTTGGTGTGGGTGATGTAACAACTGATCTGTCGCGGGTGTTCCTCCCGCTGACCCAGAAAGGAGAAAACCGGTGTCGGCTCATCCCCAGGCTGTGCCTGCAGCACAGAATAATCTATGCTGCGACCGTCTATGCGTGGTGGGGTACCGGTTTTGAGGCGTTCCACCTTAAACGGCAACTCCCGAAGGCGGCGGGAGAGGGCATTGGCCGGAGGGTCACCGGCGCGTCCCCCCTCATAGTTGGACAATCCGATATGGATGCGGCCACCAAGGAAGGTACCCACCGTCAACACCACTGTGCGGGCACTGAACTTCAACCCCATCTGTGTCGTGACGCCGGTGACCCTATCCCCCTCAACCACCAGGTCGTCCACCGCCTGTTGGAAGAGATCGAGATTCGGTTGATTCTCCAGAGCAAATCTCACCGCAGCCTTATAACGCACCCGATCCGCCTGCGCCCTGGTGGCTCGCACTGCAGGCCCTTTGCGTGAGTTGAGAATGCGAAACTGGATACCACCGAGATCCGCTGCATGGGCCATGATGCCGCCCAGTGCGTCCACCTCTTTCACCAGATGGCCCTTACCAATACCCCCGATGGCCGGGTTACAGCTCATCTGTCCAAGGGTCTCGATGTTGTGGGTCAGCAGCAGGGTTCGTGCACCCATACGCGCAGCAGCCAGCGCAGCCTCGGTGCCGGCATGGCCGCCCCCCACTACAATCACATCATAGGTGTCGGTGTAAAACATTAAACTCCGATGACTCTGTTATTTCAGTTCAATTGAAAAAGCCGGGGAATCCATCATGTGTCTTTTCACCGCACAGAGTTCCATCGCCCGGAGAATTCCCTTTTGATATTTTTCGGGGAAATCCGCCGGCAGTGTGAGTCTCAAAACAATATGGGAGAAGAGTTTCTTCTTCTCATCCCGTTCACAATCCATGTGCAGCGCCATGCCGTCAGTTGAGAGTTCCCGTACTTCACAAAAATTCCAGGCGAAGATACCTGCACATGTGGCGATGGAGGCAAGAAACAGATCGAAGGGTTCAGGCGCCGACGCACCACCCCCATATTTCTCTGATTGATCTGTGTGGATGACAAAATTCCCAGCCTTTGCATCGATTCGCTTTCCTCCGGGAAAGCTGACCTCTATCGTATCCATTGATATCTCCAATTCATCTGAATTAATCTTAAAATAGACCACTGCCTCACCCTGAACTGCGGGAAATCTGTGGTTGAAATAGCGGGCCAATGCACCACCACCAAGCAGCAATATCCGTTTGGTACAGGCACAAAAAGCATCGGTGCCAACATTGCGTGGTAAACCGGTGAGATCAATTGATCGGGATGATCAAGATCGATAACTGACTGCTCAGCACCATAACCGATTGCGGCGTTTTCATTCAATGGAAAGTGCGGTGGCTCAAGCGGTATCTATACCTGCCTGCGAAAACAGTAGTAGCCAAAATCCTGATGCTTCTCTGCCGGGGTAATATGTCTTTCATTACGCTGTTCTATCAGCACAAATTCACTTCCCATTGCCTTCTTTAGTTTTTCGGCATCGTACTGCACGATATCCAGACCACTGCATTGTGTCGGTCCGCCAATGGCAAACGCAGCGATGATCACAGCTCCATCCACTTTCAAGGAACGTCGCATGACGCCCAGATATTTCTCGCACATTTTTGCATCGGTGAGAAAGTGGAATACCGCCCGATCATGCCAAATATCGTACTGTTTCGGCGACTCAAATTCGGTGATATCAGACTCTATCCAGTTTACCAAAGTTGCCCTGTCACCAAGACGCACTTTGGCATACTCCATGCCCGTGGACGAGATATCCAGTACCGTGAGATTGTTCAGCCCTTCCTGCAGCAGTCTGTCCACCAGTACCGAAGCGCCACCACCTACATCGATGATAGCCGGTTGACCCTCAAACCCACTCTTTTCCATCATCTCAAAGGAGATGCTCGAGGCTTTTTGATACCAGCTGACTTCAAATGGTGACTTTTCTCTATAGACCTTTTCCCAATGCGCCTTGCTGCTCATACCGCTTCTCTCAGTAATTCTGCTAAAAAAACCCTTTTACTTGCCGATACAAAAGGTGGAAAAGATACGACCCAGCAGGTCGTCAGCAGTGAATTCTCCGGTTATCTCGTTGAGAGATTGCTGGGCGAGACGGAGATCTTCCGCCAACAGCTCACCAGCCGCAGTCTCTTCCAGCATCCGCATTCCCTGGTGAAGAAGAGTCATGGCGTTTGCCAGCGCATTCAAGTGACGACGACGGGCAACAAATTCACCTTCCACACTGCCAGTGTAGCCCATGGCCTCTTTCAGATGATCCTTCAGCAGCTCAATCCCCAGCGAGGATTTGGCGGCGATGGAAATCTCAGTCAATCCCTCATCGTCCACCAGGGCAGGGGGGGTACCACTCAGGTCGATCTTGTTTCTGATCAGAGTCAGAGGAACACGGTCAGGCAGGCTGTCCCGATCCAGCGCAAGGTGATTGGGGTCATCCCCGTCATCGAAGACCCAAAGGATGCGATCTGCCAGGCCGATCTCATTTCTCGCCCGCAGTATCCCTTCCTGTTCAACCGGATCGCTACTCTCGCGCATGCCTGCCGTATCGATGATGTGGATCGGCATTCCATCGATCTGTATCTGCTCCCGCAACAGGTCTCTTGTCGTGCCTGGGATCTCTGTCACTATCGCGGAATCCCTTTCTGCCAGCGCATTGAGCAGACTCGACTTACCTGCATTGGGACGACCGGCAATGACCAGTGTCATGCCATCACGCATCAGCCGTCCTGTATGGGCGCTTTTCTGTACAGCTGCGAGTTCATCAATGATTGCCTGTAAGTTAGTACTCACTTTTCCATCAGAAAGGAAGTCTATCTCCTCTTCAGGAAAGTCGATGGCAGACTCAACATAGAGCCTCAGGTTGATAAGTCCTTCAACCAGCTTGTGGATTCGCTCAGAGAAAACACCCTGCAGGGTACGGCTGGCAAGACGGGCCGCAGATGTGGTCTCTGCATCTATCAGATCGGCAATCGCCTCAGCCTGAGCGAGATCGAGTTTTCCGTTGAGGAAGGCGCGTTCACTGAATTCCCCTGGACGGGCGGCACGAACGCCGATCCCCAGCACCCGCTGCAGCATGAGATCGAGAATTAGCGGGCCACCATGCCCCTGAAGTTCGAGAACATCCTCTCCGGTGAAGGAGTTGGGGGCAGGGAAATAGAGACAGATGCCTTCGTCAATGGTCGATCCATCAGCATCGGAAAAACGGCTGAATTGTGCATGCCTGGGGTTCGGCAGATTACCTGTCACCGCTGTGGCCACATCGGCACAACGCGGACCCGAAACCCGAATGATGCCGACCCCGCCACGGCCAGGCGGGGTGGCAACAGCAGCGATTGTATCTCGCGGCTGCACTTTTGATTAACCGTGGCTAACTATCCCGCCTGCTCTATTTTGCGGGTAATGTAGTACTGCTGAGCAATAGAGATCAGATTGTTCACAACCCAGTAGAGCACCAGACCCGACGGGAAGAAGGCGAAGAAAATGGTAAAGACGAAGGGCAGACTCATCATGATCTTAGCCTGCATTGGATCCGGTGGTGCCGGATTGAGCTTCTGCTGTACGAACATGGAGACGCCCATGATCAGCGGCAACACGAAGTAGGGATCTTTCGCCGATAGGTTATCGATCCATAGAATAAAGGGTGCCTGGCGCATCTCAACGCTTTCCAACAACACCCAATAGAGGGCGATGAAAACAGGAATTTGCACCAGAATCGGCAGGCAACCACCCAAGGGGTTGACCTTCTCCTTCTTATACATCTCCATCATCGCCTGATTCAGGCGCTGTTTGTCATCGCCGAAACGATCCTTCATGGCCTGAAGCCTCGGCGTCAGCTTGCGCATATTGGCCATCGACTTATAGCTGGTTTCCGACAGTTTATAGAAAAGCGCTTTGATAATGATGGTCAGAAGGATAATTGACCAGCCCCAATTGCCTACCCAACTATGGATCTTTTTTAGCAACCAGAAGATCGGCTGTGCAATCACAGTCAGCCAGCCATAATCGACTGTCAGCTCCAATCCAGGGGCAACCTTCACCAGCTCGTCCTGCAGCTTCGGGCCAACGAAGAGCTGTTTACTGAAACTGTGACTGTTGCCAGGAGCAACCGTCACGGATGGAGAGTAACTCCCAATAAGATATTTCGGACCCGGCAGGCTGTTAGTGTAGTAGTGCTCCATCTGCGTTTTTGGTGGGATCCAAGCCCCCAGGAAATAGTGCTGGATCATGGCCAGCCAACCATCGGTGGAATCGACATTAAGCCCTTTCTCAGCCATCTCGTCGAAATCGACTTTTTCGTATTTCGCTTCAGGATTGTAGTAGACGCCACCTGTATAGGTGTAGGTGGTCAGTCGTGACTGATTGGTCGGTTCCGTACGCTGCAGTTGCGCATAATCTCTTGCCGCCCAAGGCTCCGTTGTCTGGTTATCAACCTCATGGATAACGTCTATCAGATAGCTGCCCCGGCTGAAGATAAAGTGTTTGGTAACCTTGAGGCCATCACTGTCTGTCCAGCTCATGGCCACATCGATTGTGTCCTGCCCCTCTGCCAAACGGTACTCACTCTGTTCGATCTGATATTCGGCCTCGTGTGTCGGGGCCTTGCCTTCTTCGCTTCCGATCATGCCGGACTGGGCGATGAACAGGTTCGGCATCGTCGGTGACAAGAGTTGGAACTTTAACTCCGGTGTCTCCGGTGATACCTGATAATCGAGCAGCCGTACGCGCTGCAGCGTTCCACCCAGCGTGGAGATCTCTACTTTCAACAGATCAGTTTCGACCCTGACTATCTTTCCACCCGCGGCTGTTACGCCAACTGTCGCGGGTACAGCCTGATCTCCACTAGCTGTGACCCCTGGTGCAACCGAGGCAGTTGGCACACCGGCCGATTCAGTTGCGGCAGGCACGACTTCCGCCGTCTGTTGCGGCGCTACGGCTTGTGGTGATCCATAATCGGTCATCCATGCCTGATAAAGCAGCAGACAGATGAAGGCAAAGGCAAACAGGAGAATCAGTCTAATATTATCCATGGGACTTCTTTTCAGTGGGTTCTGGAACCGGATCGATTCCACCTTCGTGCCAAGGGTGGCAGTGAGAGACACGACGCATAGAAAGCATCAGGCCGCGAAAAAATCCATGTTTTTCGAGGGCTTCAACCGCGTAGGCTGAGCAGGTTGGGTAGAAACGGCAGTGATTTCCCAGGAAAGGGCTGATAATAAGCTGGTAAGCCCGAACTAGGAAGATCAAGATATGGCGCATTTTTCTGCCAGCCTCTTCCAATGCTGAAATAATGAAGCCGAGTATCGGCCGTTCTCCACGAGCAACTTACCACGCCGATTCAGCACTACTATATCCAGACCTGCCAACAATTCCTGATTTTGCCTGAAGCTTTCACGTACCAGGCGTTTCAATCGGTTACGATCCACTGCGCGGCGCGTATTTTTCTTGGAAATTGCCAAACCCAGTCTTGCATATTCCAGACCATTTTCTCTGGCAAGCACCAGAAAAAGCTTGTCTGTTGAACGTTCTGCCCGACTAAAAACCCGACGATATTCGTCGGGTTTCAATAATCTTGATCTGCGGGGAAAACTCCCCTGAACTGCCGGCAAGGACAGAAATTACGATGTCAAACTGGCGCGGCCCTTGGCACGACGTGATTTAATCACCTTACGGCCATTGCGCGTGGCCATACGAGCGCGGAAACCGTGAGTACGGACGCGTTTAAGATTACTGGGCTGAAAAGTTCTTTTCATGACTCTATACCGATTTTGCCTGGGCGTTCCCGTAAAATACGGACGAAAAAAAGAGACGCATCGTATACCGTATGGCCTTATTTTGTCAACATATACCCGAAACAAAAAACAGGCGCCTCATTGCCTTGAAACTGTGGATAAGTCTCCAATCGCAGGGTAGACTTAGTGGCCAGAACAGTTAGAAATTCCATCTCCATTTCAAACAACACAATCCTATCGGATCATCCGCAGATGGTTACGGTGGCTATTATTCGGAGACATGCAAGTTGGATCTTTGGCAACGTTGTAGTAAGCACCTAGAGCAGGAGCTTTCACCTCAGCAGTTCAATACCTGGATTCGTCCACTTCAGGTAATTGAGGATAACAACCGCCTCCGTCTATTGGCACCCAACCGCTTTGTACGTGACTGGGTGCGCAACCACTATCTCGAGACACTAGAAAACTATCTTGACACCCTCTCTCTGGATATGACACCTATCATCTCCATCGATATCGGATCAAAGAAAAAACCTGCTGCCGTCAAGCAGCGAAACAACCCTCAGACCAACAGGACGGGTGTTCAAACCATTATTCCATCAAAGGGAAGTCCGTACATTGAGAGCCATCTCAATCCTAACTTCACCTTCGAAACCTTCGTTGAGGGAAAATCCAACCAGATTGCCCGTGCCGCTTCGATGCAGATTGGCGAGAATCCCGGCAGAGCCTACAATCCTCTATTCATATACGGCGGGGTAGGACTCGGAAAAACCCACCTGATGCATGCAGTGGGTAACACGATTCTGCACCATAATCCTAACGCCAGGGTCATATACCTCCATTCTGAACGGTTCGTTTCAGAAATGGTTAAGGCTCTACAGCACAACACAATTGACCAGTTCAAACGCAAGTTTCGTTCTGTCAATGCACTGTTGATTGATGATATTCAGTTTTTCGCTGGTAAAGAGCGGTCCCAGGAAGAGTTCTTTCACACTTTCAATGCACTATTCGAATCTCAACAACAGATTATCTTATCCAGTGACCGATTTCCCAAAGAGGTTGGTGGCCTGGAGGAGCGTCTCAAATCGAGATTTGGCTGGGGTCTGACAGTCGCTATCGAACCCCCCGATCTAGAAACTCGTGTCGCAATTCTGCAGAGCAAGGCTCTGCAACTAAAAGCCGAACTTCCCAGCGAAGTTGCCTTTTTCATGGGCAAACGTATCCGTTCCAATATTCGCGAACTTGAAGGTGCTTTGCGACGTGTTATCGCCAACTCAACCTTCACCGGGACAAGTATCAATCTTGATTTTGCCAAAAATGCTTTGCGCGACATGATCGCAGCACAGGACAAACAGGTCACGATCGACAACATCCAAAAAACAGTTGCAGAGTATTTTCAGATACGCACTTCAGATCTACTCTCAGCAAAGCGGAGTCGTTCCATCGCCAGACCCAGGCAGATCGCGATGACTCTGGCCAAAGAATTAACAAATCATAGCCTGCCTGAGATCGGAACCGCTTTTGGTGGTAGGGATCACACTACCGTTATTCATGCCAACAAAAAGATCAAGGAACTGCGGGATAGTGATGTACGTATATCTGAGGACTATTTAAACCTGTTGAGGACACTAAGTAGTTAATGTGGATAAGATGTTGAGAAAAATGCTAAAACCAACAATCGCTATTTATCCACAAGAGATAAACAGGAAACCACAATCTTACATAACTGTAATCAACAGCCAAAAAATCTATAAAAGCTATTATAATCAGTATGTTAAATGACTTATCCTCATAAATACGAGTCCCTAATAATAATAATAAGTAGATATATAAAATAACCTAACTATAACTACCTTGGGTAGAGAATATGAAAATAGTTACCAAACGAGAAGCTTTATTGGAGCCACTACAACGGATAGGTGGAGTTGTTGAAAGAAAACAAACGCTACCTATTCTGTCTAATATCCTTATCAACACGAAATCCCACGAAATCCAGATAACAGCGACAGACCTGGAGGTTGAACTCAGGACACAGGCAGTAGCTGAGTGCAGTGGAGAAGGTGACTTCACAGTCCCCGCAAGAAAAATGCTGGATATATGTAAAGCTTTACCTGAGGGAGCTGACATTATTCTTGAGGTAGATGGTGATAAGGCAAAAATTCGTTCAGGGCGGAGCCGTTTCACCCTTGGTATCTTGCCTGCTCAGGACTATCCAGTAATTGATCCATCAGCAAGCAGCTCAGTGTTTACGCTTAAAGAGGTTGAACTCAAACAACTCATTGAGAAGACCCAATTCGCAATGGCACAACAGGATGTTCGTTATTATTTAAACGGAATGTTGCTGGAAATAAGAGATGGTGATGTTAGAACTGTAGCCACTGATGGACATCGTCTTGCACTGAGTGAATGTAATAAATCTGTAGATCCTGATTTAGACGTTCAGGTCATATTGCCTCGTAAAGCTGTATTGGAATTGGGTAGATTGCTCAAAGATAGTGAAGATGAAATTAAGCTTGAGCTAAGTGCCAACTATGTTCGAGTTCTTTTGGATGGCGCTGTTTTCACCTCAAAACTTATTGACGGACGTTTTCCTGATTATCAGCGTGTTATGCCAAGTGGCACAAACAAAGAACTTCGCGCGGATAAGGGACTTCTAAAGCAGTCCCTGACAAGAGCATCAATTCTCTCAAATGAAAAGTATCGTGGAATACGTTTCTCGGCCAGCAATAACACGCTTCAGCTTCAAGCACATAACCCTGAGCAGGAGGAGGCTGAGGAAGAGCTGGAAGTCGATTATAGTGGCGATGAAATCAAGATCGGCTTCAATGTTGGTTATTTCATAGATGTACTTTCTGCAATCAAGGAGGATGAAATAATTGTCGAACTCAAGGATTCAAACAGCAGTGCGTTAATTTATGGGAAGGACAATAATAGAAATAGATACGTTGTCATGCCCATGAGAATATAAACAGATATTAGAGAAGAAAGAAAACCGGCATTGATAAAGATTACCGGGTTTTTTTCATCCGAACTTGAATATAACGAAATTACAAATCCAAAATCTCCGTATTCTTGACTCAGTCAATATATCTCCTCACCGCGGAATCAATATAATCAGTGGTGATAATGGGGCAGGTAAAACCAGCATTCTCGAAGCAATATTTCTACTTGCCCGGGCAAAAAGCTTCAAGAGCACAAAGGGGAAAAATCTTATCCAGGAAGGAAAAAGGAAACTCTTTGTCTACTCAGAAATCCAACAAAAAAACCAATCGATACTGCGAATTGGATATGGCCTGGAAAACACCACAAAGAGAATACAACTAAACGGGTCACCAGCATATCGTGTTTCAGAAGTCGCAAAACTACTCCCCATCGGCATAGTTACACCAATAATCCACCGCCTGATTGAAGAGGGTCCTGATAATCGAAGGAGATTCTTGAATTGGGGAGTGTTCCACGTGGAACACTCCTATGTCTCAATGATGCGGCTCTATTCAACGACACTTCAGCAAAGAAATGCCTCATTGCACTCTGGTGATAAAGGCTGGAAAGTTTGGGATTCCCAATTGATCGATTATGGTGAGCAGATCAACCAATTACGTACAGATTACTTCTCTAACTGGAAATCTGTTTATGAGTCTCTCGTAGCAAATTTTCCTGGTATTCCAAATATCAGCTTCAGTTTTTACAGAGGATGGAATAAATCACTTTCACTTCTTGATTCTCTCCAGGGACAAGTCAAAACTGACCAGTCAGTCGGTTTCACAACCACTGGGCCTCACAGGGCTGATATACGTATCACTGTAAATTCCCACCCTGCAAAGGAGATTCTTTCACGTGGCCAACAAAAGATTGTTGCCACGTTGATGATCCTATCTCAGCTTATTGCGCAAAAAGAACGCACAAATACCACCCCTATACTTCTTATGGATGACTTCTCTGCTGAGCTAGATCGAAAATCGTCTACTGCTCTACTCTCACTTATAGACCATTGTGGCTTTCAGACTTTTCTCACAGCAATTGATAGCGCTACAGTGACTGAAAAATATAGTGATGAAGTGAAGATGTTTCACGTGGAACATGGCGCAGTGAAATAGTTAAGAGTTACAAGATCACCTCTGTTTGTTCGAATCACTATGCATTGCTTGTTAACGATTTTGTCGTTTTGATACCCATTCCCGTTGTATAATACTTTAGTCATATACAGGTTCCGCGAACCGGAACCAAAGAATCTGATTGATAGGTGGAAAATGTCCTACGACTCATCGAGTATTAAAGTTCTGAAAGGCCTGGATGCCGTGCGGAAACGTCCAGGAATGTATATCGGTGATACTGATGATGGCACTGGTCTGCATCATTTGGTTTTTGAGGTGGTTGATAACTCAATTGATGAGGCCTTGGCGGGATATTGTGATGAGATCAAGGTCATGATCCATTCGGACCAATCTGTGACTGTTCAGGATAATGGGCGCGGTATTCCTGTAGACATGCACCCTGAGGAGAAGAGATCAGCTGCTGAAGTCATCATGACTGTACTGCATGCCGGTGGAAAATTCGACGATAACTCATACAAGGTTTCTGGTGGCCTGCATGGCGTCGGCGTTTCCGTTGTCAATGCACTATCAGAGCAGCTTAAATTAAGAATATATCGCCAAGGAAAAATATGGGAACAGGATTACGCACATGGTGTGCCGCAGGGGGATATGAAGGCTGTAGGAGAGACGGAAAAAACAGGAACCTCTGTAACCTTTATGCCCAGCGCAGAAACATTCACAAACATTGAGTTTCACTACGACATTCTTGCGAAGCGCCTGAGAGAACTCTCGTTTCTTAATTCGGGTGTTCGCATTGTTATCAAGGAAGAGGCGACAGACAAAGAGGATGTATTTGAATACAAGGGCGGCATACTCGCGTTTGTTGAGCACTTAAATCGCAATAAAACACCGCTGCATCAGCAGGTATTTAGCTTCTCTGCTGAAAAGAATGATGTTGTCGTAGAGATAGCGATGCAGTGGAATGAGTCATACCAGGAGAATATCTTCTGTTATACGAATAATATTCCACAGAGTGATGGGGGTACTCACCTGGCGGGTTTCAGAGGGGCACTAACGAGAACACTTAATCAGTATATCGAGAACTCAGGCATCTCCAAGAAACAGAAGGTGAATACCGCTGGTGATGATGCGCGGGAGGGTTTGGTGGCAGTGCTTTCAGTAAAAGTACCTGATCCTAAATTCTCCTCACAGACTAAGGATAAATTGGTATCTTCCGAAGTGAAGGGTATCGTTGAAAACCTGCTATCTGAACATCTCAATGACTTTTTATTGGAAAATCCTGCCGAGGCAAAAACGATCGCAGGCAAGATGATTGATGCTGCTAGAGCAAGAGAAGCAGCAAGAAAAGCCAGGGAGATGACCCGGCGCAAAGGAGTGCTGGATATTGCTGGACTACCGGGTAAGTTGGCAGATTGCCAGGAAAAGGATCCGGCACTGTCAGAACTCTATCTGGTGGAGGGTGATTCAGCGGGAGGATCCGCCAAGCAGGGCAGGGATAGAAAATGCCAGGCGATTCTTCCTCTAAAGGGGAAAATCCTGAATGTGGAAAAGGCCCGCTTCGATAAGATGCTCTCATCAGTAGAAGTCGGCACACTGATAACCGCACTGGGTTGTGGCATTGGTCGAGAAGAGTTTAATATTGAAAAACTTCGATACCATCGAATCATCATAATGACGGATGCTGATGTTGACGGTGCCCACATTAGGACTCTACTGCTGACATTTTTCTACCGTCAAATGCCAGAGCTGATTGAAGAGGGCTACATCTATATTGCTCAACCGCCACTCTATAAAGTAAAAAAAGGGAAACAGGAGCAGTACCTGAAAGATGACCAGGATTTAAACAACTATTTTCTGCAGTCTGCACTCGACAATGCTGCTCTCTATGTTACTGCAGGGGCTCCTCCACTGGCAGGAGAGGGTCTTGAAGATTTGGCCCGCTCATTTCAGGTAGTAATAGCTGGAATTGATCGATTGTCGAGGCGCTACGATGGCATGCTGCTTGAAAAGTTAATATATATGCCCCAGGTCACGGCAGAAATGCGTGAACATGAGGCGAATATGCAGGCTTGGGTAGAAGCGCTGGAGCCCAGGTTGAACCTGGATCTTGGTGTTGCTGAATCCTGTAGCCTGAGACTGCATGGTGAAGGTGATAGTGAAAGCGGCGAAGCAGGAATCATGGTGAACCGCAAGGTTCATGGAATCGGCACTGATCGCTTTATTCCATTCAGTTTTTTCTCCACGGTGGAATATCGCAAGATCGTAGAGTTGGGGCAGAAATTAAACGATCTGTTGAGTGACGACGCTTACGTCAAACGAGGAGAGAAGAGCAAGCCAGTCAATAGTTTTCGCCAGGTGCTCGACTGGTTGTTGGATGAGGCCAAGCGAGGACACCATGTGCAGCGCTATAAAGGCCTTGGTGAGATGAACCCAGAGCAGTTGTGGGAGACAACTATGGATGCCAGCGCACGGCGCCTTTTACAGGTCAGTATTGAGGATGCTGTTGCTGCGGATCAGATCTTCACAACCCTGATGGGAGATCAGGTTGAGCCCAGGAGAGATTTCATCGAGAAACATGCGCTGTCGGTGGAAAATCTTGATGTCTGATGAAAAAAGGTTTCAGGTATCAGGATTGACTGATCCCCCTTCCTGTCCCTCCCCGGAGTAAAAAATTGTAGGCTGGTTCAAGCGCAGCGGAACCGGCAACCTCAATTGTTCATCACAGCCTGAATGCCCGATCCACAACGTTTGATCGGGCCTACTAGTTTGGTAAAAGATTCAGGCAACTCTTCGATTTGCCAACCTGCCACCTAAGTAGTAAGTACTAACTATCAGTAAAATCCAGGGTTTAAACCCTTTCCTGCGGCAAGGTCTCCAACTTCCCCTCGATCCAGTCTTCCACCTTGGCATTGATTTCGTTGGCATCGAGACCTTTGGTCTCGATGAGAGGGCCTACGCTTACATCGATGGTGCCGGGATATTTGTTGATGCCCCTGCGTTTCCAGAACACCCCTGCGTTATGCGAGACAGGCAATACAGGAAAACCGGATTTCTCTGCCAATAGTGCACCACCAATCCCATAACGTTTGTGAGCACCAGGTGCGACACGGGTGCCTTCGGGAAAGATGATTACCGAAAGCCCGGATTCAAGTCTTTCTGTGCCATCACGGATAAGTTGCACCACGGCCTTTCGACCTGCTTTTCGATCGAGTGCAATCGGCTGGAAGAGAAGTAATGCCCATCCAAATATAGGCACTCTGAGCAACTCTTGTTTCAGCACCCAGGCTTTGTTGGGCGGAATGATACTGAGAAAGGCGATGGTCTCCCAGGCAGACTGGTGTTTTGAGAGGATGATGACACTCTTGTTATCAGGGATGTTATCAAGACCATCTATACGATAGTTGAGGCCGCAGAGTAGCGAGAGTGCAGCCAGATTGACTCTGCTCCAGGCGTTGCTGATGAAAAAGCGTTTTTGCAACGGCAAGAACCAGCCAAAGAGATTGCCAAAACCGGCAATGACGATAGTACTGAGAACAAGAAAGGTAAAAAAGAGAATGGAGCGGATAAAGGTCATGGCATGTCAATCAGGTCAAAAGCGTATCAACGGCCTCAGAGAGGTTTTGGTAGACTGGAATATTTTTTAAGTTATTTGGGAGTGATGAGAGGGTCTTGTTACCTTTACCGGTTCTCACCAGGATGGGATTTGCGCCTACGGTAATGGCGGCCTGCAGGTCACGTAACGAGTCACCAATGATGGGTACCTGGTGCAACGGCGTCCTGGAACGTTGTGAAATCTGCTGGTAGAGACCAGGTTTGGGTTTGCGGCAGTCACAGTTGTCATCAGGTCCGTGGGGACAGAAAAAAATGCCGTCGATATAGCCGCCATGTTTCTGTAACAACGACAGCATTTTGTTGTGCATCTTGTTCAGGGTGTCGATGGAGAAGTAACCGCGAGACACGCCTGATTGGTTGGTTGCGACGAAGACACGAAAACCGGCATGGTTGAGACAGGCGATCGCTTCAAGACTGCCGGGTAGAGGAATCCATTCGTCAGGCGATTTAACAAATTCATCAGAATCCTCGTTGATGACACCGTCTCTGTCCAGGATGATGATTTTCATTGGAAGTAAGTACTTACTATCAATTAATATCAGTCGACATCACGAAATTCGGAGACCCTGATGCGGCCGTTGACCATGCGGGAATCCCGCTTGTTGAGCTTGTCCATCTTGTCCCAAAAGGCCTGTTTGAGATCGAACTCTTGGGCGATAGCCGTTCCCATGACGAGGATCAGCAGATCGGCCACTTCCTCAGCAAGTGATTCCTTGCTCTTGCCCTTTGTGACACAGGAGGAAATCTCCCCCAACTCTTCCGCCATTAAGGAGATGCGATAGGTCATCTCCTCTCCACCGGTCTCCCTGAAACGGTGCTTATCGTGGAAGGCCTGGACGGCGTCCAACATATCCTTGTATGAATCGGGGTTCATGTTTTGTCTCGATTACTGAAGGCGTGAAAGGTCAGCGGCACTGAGAAAGAGTCCCTCAAGCCGAGAAAGCAGGGCAAGACGATTTCTTCGTAACGTTTCATCCTCCGCCATTACCATGACATGGTCAAAGAAATCATCGACAGGTTTGCGCAGACTGGCGAGTATTTGCAGACCTTCTGTATAACGGCCTTGCGCAAACAGCGGGACGACCTTGGGCTGTAATTCATCGACTTTTGCAGCGAGCGACTTCTCTGCGGCTTCCTGTAGAAGGTCGTTGGCTACCTGCACGGGGAAGGTTTCATTCGTCTTCTTGAGAATGTTGCGAATGCGTTTGTTGGCAGCGGCAAGGCTTTCGGCTTCAGGCAGTTTGCGGAATTCGGTGACTGCCCGAACCCGGAGATTGAAATCTGCGGGCCGGGTGGGACGGCGGGCGAGCACCGCATCCACTGAATCGGCGGGGATGGATTGGTCGGCGTAGTACGCCTTGAGACGTTCCATCATATATTCAAAGACCTGATCCAGGCTCTCCTCTGTATCCACTTGCTCGGCAAGACCCTCAGCTGCGCTGGAGAGTAACTGTTCAAGGTCGAGATCCATGGGGGTCTCGATGAGGATGCGGAGTACACCCAAGGCAGCGCGGCGAAGGCCGTAAGGATCCTTGGCGCCGGTCGGTTTCTGGCCAATAGCGAAGATGCCCATCAGGGTATCGAGGCGATCAGCGATGGCAATGGTGCGACCGCAGTCCGTCTCCGGCAGGCGATCCCTGGCATGCCGGGGCATGTAGACCTCTTCCATAGCCTGAGCAACCTGGCCATCCTCTCCTGAGCGCACGGCATAGTAGCGCCCCATGGTGCCCTGCAGGCTGGCAAATTCACCCACCATTTCGGACATAAGGTCGCATTTACAGAGCCAGGCGGCACGGAATGCGAGAGCCTTGTCGAGACCAATTTGATCGGCGATTGATTCGGCTAGTGAGGCAATACGACCGCTCTTGTCGTGCAGCGTCCCCAGCTTTTTCTGAAACAGTATGTTTTTCAGCGACTCGATGTGGTGGTCGAGAGGCTTTTTCAGATCCTGCTCCCAGAAGAAAGCGGCATCGCTGAAGCGGGGACGGATGACACGCTCATTGCCGGATCGAACCTGTTCAAGATCCTTGCTGTCGATATTGCTTATGGTAATGAATCGGGATTGGAGAGCGCCTGTCTCGTCGACAACAGGGAAATATTTCTGATGATCCTGCATCGCCTGTATCAGGCATTCTGAGGGAATGTCGAGAAAGCGGGCATCGAAACTGCCGATCACAGGAATCGGCCACTCATTGAGGGCGGTGACTTCGTCCAGCAGATTGGGATCGATGACGGCCTTGAGACCTTCGGCTTCTGCGGTCTCTCTGGCTTGCTGTTCGATTTTGGCCTTACGCTCTGCAATGTCGGCGATGACATAACCTCTGCTTGTCAGCAGTTCTGCGTAGTTTGCAGGTGTATCGATCTCCATCGGTTCGGGATGGTGGAATCTATGGCCGTGGGTTGTGCGGCCCGCCGTGTGCCCCATCACCTGGCCGGGAACGACCTCATCACCAAACAGCAGTACGATCCAATGTACCGGGCGCACGAACTCTTCACTACGGTTGCCCCAGCGCATACGCTTGGGTATGGGCAGAGCGGCGAGGGACTTTTCCACAATCTCAGGTATCAATTCGATGGTGGACCGGCCCAATTCAATCTGCCGGTGGATCAGCCACGCGCCTTTTGGGGTATCCTGAGTCTCCAACTGATCGACGCTCACCCCGCAGGAGCGGGCGAAGCCCTCGGCGGCCCTGGTTGGATTGCCATCAGCATCGAATGCGGCCTTGACTGCAGGCCCCTTGCGTTCGATCTCTTTGTCGAGCTGACTGGTTTGAAGGGCCTCGATGAATACAGCAAGCCTGCGAGGGGTGGCGTAGGGTTTGATGGAGTTGCGTGTCAGTCCCAGCAGTTTAAACTGTTCATCGATGCCACGGAGAAATGCCGTGGAGAGTTTTGCCAAGGCCTTTGGGGGCAGCTCTTCAGTGCCGATCTCGATCAGCAGATCTTTGGAATCAGCCATTGTTGACGATCTCCCTGTTCTCTTTCAGCATGGGGAATCCAAGGGCTTCGCGGCTGTCATAATAGGCTTGGGCCACGGCGCGTGAGAGGGAGCGAACGCGCAGGATGTAGCGTTGCCGTTCGGTCACCGAGATGGCGTGGCGCGCATCCAGCAGGTTGAAGGTGTGAGAGGCCTTGAGGACCTGTTCATATGCGGGCAGCGGCAGACCTATTTCGATGAGACGCTGACTCTCTTTTTCACAGGTGTCGAACCAACCGAAGAGGGCATCCACCTCGGCGTGTTCAAAGTTGAAGGCCGACTGTTCAACCTCATTCTGGTGAAAGACGTCACCGTAGGTTACAGGGCCGTCGGGGCCATTTGCCCAGATCAGATCGTAGACGCTTTCGACGCCTTGCAGATACATGGCGATGCGCTCAAGACCGTAGGTGATCTCACCGGTGACCGGGCGGCAGTCGAGACCGCCAACCTGCTGAAAATAGGTGAACTGAGCCACCTCCATGCCGTTGAGCCAGACCTCCCAGCCAAGTCCCCAGGCGCCGAGTGTGGGGGACTCCCAGTTGTCCTCGACGAAACGAATATCGTGTACCAGCAGGTCGAGACCCAGCGCCTTGAGTGATCCCAGATAGAGCTCCTGAATATCCAATGGCGAGGGTTTCAGGATGACCTGGAACTGATAGTAGTGTTGCAGGCGGTTGGGATTCTCGCCATAGCGCCCGTCGGTGGGGCGGCGTGAAGGCTGCACATAAGCGCAACTCCAAGGCTCGGGACCGATGGAGCGGAGGAAAGTGGCGGAGTGAAATGTGCCGGCACCCATCTCCATGTCATAGGGTTGAAGGATCACGCAGCCTTGGTCTGCCCAGTACTGTTGCAATGCAAAGATCAGACCCTGAAAGGTCGATACATCAGGACTGCTGCTGTCAGAAGCTCGATTCACGTCCGGATTCCATAGTTATAGGTGTAAAAATCGCGTCAGTATAACGATGCGCCAACAACTTGGCTAACTTCGATGAGATGCCGCAGTTGGCGCAATTCCGTATAATCCACGGTTTTACTCGCCTGACGACGAAACATAATATGACCGAACAGCGAAAAGCCGTGGCTCTGATCTCAGGTGGCCTCGACTCACTATTGGCCGCAAAGGTGATCCAGGAAGAGGGTATCCATGTCGAGGGCATCAACTTCTACACCGGTTTCTGTGTCGAAGGTCATACTCATGCCATCCGCAAAAAAGACCAGAAAAAATCAAAACGCAACAATGCCCTTTGGGTGGCGGAACAGCTTGGCATCAAGTTGCACATTGTCGATATTGTGGAGGAGTACAAGGATATCGTCTTCAATCCGAAGCACGGTTATGGTGCCAACCTGAATCCCTGTCTCGACTGCAAGATCTTTATGGTGAGCAAAGCCTTGGAGTGGATCAAAAAAAAGGATTTTGATTTCATCATTACCGGAGAGGTGATCGGGCAACGCCCCATGTCCCAACGCAAGGAGACCATGCCGGTAGTGTCTGGTGAGTCGGGGGCGGAGGATCTGCTGTTGCGGCCGCTCTGCGCAAAAAATCTGCCGGAGACCCTGGCGGAACGTGAGGGATGGGTGGAGAGGGAGAGACTTTATGATTTCAGCGGAAGAAGCCGTAAACTCCAGATGGCCTTGGCGGCAAAATTCGGCTTTAAAGACTACGCACAGCCGGCTGGGGGCTGCTGTTTCCTCACCGATGCCCAATATTCAGTGAAACTCGCGGATCTCTGGCGCGCGCGCGGCAGCAAGCAGTATGAGATGGATGACATCATGCTGCTCAAGGTGGGACGCCATTTGCGCCCGGCACCCCATTTCAAGGTGATCATTGCCAGAGAGGAGGGTGAGTCCAATTTCCTGCAGGGATACCGGAAACAGTTTGTCACTATCAAGACGATCAGCCACGGCGGACCGTTGGCGTTGATCGATGGTGAGCCGAGTGAAGCGGATATTGAACTGGCCGCCCGTCTGGTCGCCCGCTACAGTCAGGGCCGCGATGCTGATCTGGTGGAACTTGAAGTGGAGGATCGGGAGGGCAGCAGTCACGCCCTGAAGGTCGAACCGATCAAGCCACACGAAATTCCCCAGGAGTGGCACATTTGAGCAGGGTCACACTTGATGCACGGCGTTTGCTCTGTCCTATGCCGGTGATTCGGGTGCAGGATAAGATAGAGACGCTTACGCCAGGCACTATCCTGGAAGCAATCTGCACTGATCCGGGAGTGCTGAATGACATCCCGGCCTGGTGCAGGATCAATGGCCATAAAGTCGTTGAGTCCCGCTCCGACAGGGCCGAATATACTGTGGTGATAGAAGTGGGGGAGGCGGAGTAGCTTATGCATCAGCATCAACACCTACATCACGAGATGCAGGAGGTGAGGTATAGAGAGACACGGTTGGCCGCCCTGGTCGGCGCTGTGGTCAACCTGGTACTCGCTATCGTCAAAATCCTGTTTGGCTGGCTTGGTCAGTCACAGTCTCTGTTGGCGGATGGCGTGCACTCGCTGTCGGATCTGCTGTCGGATGCATTGGTCTGGTTCGCCGCACGGCATGCTAAAGAAGCACCGGATGAGGGACACCCATACGGTCACGGCCGCTTCGAAACGGCTGGTACTGTGGCATTGGGTGCGCTGCTCGGGCTTGTAGGATTGGGTGTCATCTGGGATGCGGTGGAGCGGCTCTTTGCACCGGAACAGCTGCTGACCCCGAGTTCCTTTACACTCTATGTTGCGGCATTCTCCATCCTTGCCAATGAAGGGCTCTACCACTACACCCAATTTCTGGCGCAACGGATCAATTCCAATCTGTTGCGGGCAAACGCATGGCACCATCGCTCCGACTCCATCTCTTCGGTGGTTGTATTGGTCGGCATCGGGGGAACCTTGGCGGGTCTGCCCTACCTGGATGCCATTGCTGCGGTACTGGTCGGCGTGATGATCGTACACATTGGCTGGAATCTCGGCTGGGGGGCGATGCAGGAACTGGTGGATGCAGGGCTGGATGAGGAGACAGTGCAGGAGATCCGCGGGATTATCGATTCCGTGAGCGGTGTCAATAGCATTCACATGCTGCGTACCCGCCGCATGGGGGGACACGCATCGGCGGATGTGCATGTGCAGGTTGACTCATGGTTGAGCGTCTCGGAAGGACACAGGATTGCGGAAGTGGTACAGACGCGATTGATCAACGAGGTTGAAGAGCTGTTCGACGTGACAGTGCACATCGACCCGGAAGATGATGAAATAAATGCCCCCTGTAGCGACCTGCCGTTGCGGCAAGAGGCTGAACGTCTGCTCAATGCCGCCTGCAGGAATATTGCCTGTTATGCCCGCAGGCAACGTTTGGTGTTGCACTACCTTTCTGGCCGCATCGATATCGATCTCTACCTGCCATTAGATTGCTATGAAGGGGAAGAGGAGATGGTAAAACTACAGCGGGCATTTCAGAAGGCATTCAACCAGTCAGAAGTGTTTGGCAAGATCCGTCTCTGGTTCGGAAACTAGTTTGTCTCCGTCCATGAACGGAACAGTAAGGAGGATAGTCAGCGTTCACCGACGTTATTTGCGCACAGATCCCTTTCCCAACAGTGACAGAGGAGTAGGGGCGATCGGAAAATTCAATCAACGATATCCAGGAGGAAACAGGTGCCGAAAGCTGGTGATTTAAAACGGGGCGTTATCGTCGAAATCAACGGAATGCCCCACAGCGTGAAACAGGTCGAGGCCAAAAGCCCCTCCTCCCGGGGTGCCGCGACCCTCTATAAAATCCGCTTTATCAATCTGCAGACGGGTCAAAAACTGGATGAGTCGTTCAAAGGCGATGATTTTCTGAAGGATACCGACTGTCTGCGCCGGCAGGTCCAGTTCTCCTATATGGACGGGGAGATCTTCACCTTCATGGATCTGGAGGACTATAGTCAGTACGGCCTGAACAGCGAAGACCTGGAAGGGCAGACCGGCTTTCTGACAGAAGGCCTGGACGGCATAACTGCCCTGCTGGTGGATGGCGCCATCATCGGCATTGAACTTCCACAGTCCGTTGCCTTGACGATTGAGGAGACGACGCCGGGTATCAAGGGCTCAACGGCAACCGGACGAACCAAGCCGGCAATGCTCAACACAGGCGTCGAGATCCAGGTTCCGGAGTACCTGGAGAATGGTGAAGTGGTGAAGGTCAATACAACGACGGGAAAATTCATCTCTCGGGCCTAGACGACAGCAGCCGCACCATAACAGGGCTTTTGCCTTGCGGTACGCACCAAAATAGCGCGGCCTTGTTGATGAGTCTCCCCTTTGCTCGATCTTGACCTCTCGTCAGCTTCAATTTGCTGGATGAGCATGATACGAAAGGAAAGGACTTCCAAACAGTGGAGCTCATCAGTCCCGTCGTTTCAGTTATATCGTATTAATTTTATTAGTATTTTTATACGGTCAGAACCCGGTCGCCAGGGTCCGGAGTCTGGGCGAAGGTTTTGGCGACCCAGATGAAAAAATCTGGATTCACCACACGAAGGCGTCTGAATTGATCAAGAGAAACAATCGTGGCATGAATAATGCTCATAAGCGTTACTCACTGTGTCTGGTATAGTCACGCCCCGACACTAAGGTTTAGCATAGCGGCGTTTAACCAGCCGTCCCGATAATAACCCTATATCCTGGAGATGAAGATGGCCTCTAAAGCTCTGAAGATGATGAAAGACAACGATGTGAAGTTTGTCGATCTGCGCTTCACCGATACCCGCGGAAAGGAACAGCACGTTACACTGCCTACCCATGAAGTTGGTGAAAGTATGTTCACTGACGGAAAGATGTTCGACGGATCCTCCATCGCCGGTTGGAAGGGTATAAACGAGTCTGACATGATTCTAATGCCTGAAGACGCCACCGCCGTGATGGATCCCTTCTCGGACGAGAACACGCTGATCATCCGTTGCGATATCCTCGAACCCGCCACCATGCAGGGTTACGAGCGCGATCCCCGCTCCGTTGCCAAGCGTGCCGAGGCCTACCTGCAGTCCACCGGTATTGCCGACACCGCTTACTTCGGTCCTGAGCCTGAGTTCTTCGTGCTGGACGACGTTCGCTGGCGTGTCGACATGAGCGGCAGCATGGTGAAGATCGACTCAGATGAGGCTGAGTGGAACTCCGAGCGTGTCTATGAAGATGGCAACATCGGTCACCGTCCCAGCGTTAAGGGCGGTTACTTCCCCGTACCCCCTGTCGATTCCCTGCATGACCTGCGCGGGGCCATGTGCCTGGCAATGGAAGAGATGGGTGTACCTGTTGAGGTCCATCACCACGAGGTGGCAACCGCAGGACAGTGCGAAATCGGCACCCGTTACTCCACCCTGGTAGAGCGCGCTGACTGGGTTCAGATCCAGAAATACGCGACCTGGAATGTTGCCCACGCCTATGGCAAGACCGCCACTTTCATGCCCAAGCCTATTGTGGGTGACAACGGTTCCGGTATGCATGTGCACCAGTCCCTGGGTAAAGATGGCGAGAACATTTTCGCCGGTAACCAGTACGGTGGTCTGTCTGAAACCGCACTCTACTACATTGGCGGCATCATCAAACATGCCCGCGCACTGAACGCCTTCACCAACAGCTCCACCAACTCCTACAAGCGTCTGGTTCCCGGCTTCGAAGCCCCGGTCATGCTGGCCTACTCAGCTCGTAATCGCTCTGCCTCTATCCGTATCCCGTGGGATTCCAACCCCAAGGGCCGTCGCGTCGAGGTGCGTTTCCCCGATCCGACCGCCAATCCTTACCTGGCCTTCGCTGCCATGATGATGGCCGGCCTGGACGGCATTCAGAACAAGATTCATCCTGGCGATGCCATGGACAAGGATCTCTATGACCTGCCAGCCGAGGAAGCCATGGCGATCCCCACCGTCTGCCACAGCCTGGATCAGGCGCTGGAAGCACTGGATGCGGACCGTGAGTTCCTTACTGCCGGTGGCGTCTTTACTGACGATCTGATCGACGGCTTCATCGAGCTGAAGATGGAAGAGGTGACTCGCTTGCGTATGACCACCCATCCGGTGGAATTCGACCTCTACTACAGTCTCTAAGACTGACTGCTGTTTCAGCAGGTTGAAAGAAGCGTCTCCCGGTTTCGGGAGACGCTTTTTTTGTGCTCATTCCGCTAAGCAGTAAGATTAAGGCTTTGTAGGCCTGATCAAGCATAGCGGATCAGGAAATCTGCTATTGGTAAAATCACCTTTTGCGACATTGATCGCTTGTCCATCGCAACCGGCTTGTCTATGCTTGGTGCATGCGAATTCTGATACCAGTTCTACTTGCGGTGCTGACACTTCCGGTGGCGGCAAAAGATGTCTATAAGTGGACCTCGCCCGATGGGGTTATCTACTATTCCGATCAATTCAGAGAAGGCGCGGAAAAGGTTTGGATTCCAGGACAGTCATCTGCCCGTTCCAATGATGACGAAAAGAGGGATCCACCTAAGGCGGCGAATCTGCCGGGTGAATCGGGATATGCTGTTTTCGAGATTGCCGAACCGGGGAATGACGCAACTATCCGCAATAACGAGGGCACCGTGGGCGTGGGGCTGAGTCTCTCTCCGGTGCTTATATCCGGCGACGCCATTCAGGTCTTTGTAGATGGCAATCGGATAGAAGGAGATATCGGCGGCGCAACCCAGTTCACACTGAATGATCTGAGCCTGGGAACCCATACACTGGAGGCACGGATTCTGGATAACACCGGGAAACTGTTGACTTCCACACCAACCATCAATTTCCACCTCCGCAAGGCGCCGGTTACCGCCCCCTGATACCGGTGCTGGTTTTGTCACAGCTGTACGCACTATAATGGTGCGGAAGATCTGCGTTCCATTCCGTTATGTCCAAAAACAGGGAGAGTCACTCAACCTTGTTTAAGGCATATCGATCCGGGAAGTTCTGCTCCGTGGTTGCAAACCCCGTGTCTGCCCGGCTTGCATGCTGTTTCGCAGTGCAGGAACAGAATAGCATCCCTAACTTTTCAAATTGGTTCGGTTATTGCATATCAGCCATATATGGAAAAACAGCAGCAGACAAGCACACTGGAAAGGCGGGTATTGGAGAATCTGAGCTCCTCAATTCTCCTATTCGACCAGGCTTTTATTTTGAAATACATCAATCCAGCCGGTGAGATACTGTTTGCGGTAAGTGCCAGACAGGTTATCGGCCAGCAGGCTGCAGATCTGATCCACTGCCCAGGTGGAACGGTTGAATCGAACCTGAGACGAGCCAGCAAATCCGGACAGCCGTTCACTGAACGGGAAATTACCTTACCACTGGTGGATGGCAGGGAGATCACCGTCGATTGTACGGTGGTACCGCTTCGGGATAACAATGGGGAGGAGGAGTTGCTAGTCGAACTGCAGCAGCTTGATCGTCAGCTGCGCATCAACAGGGAAGAGGAGTTGATCTCCCAGGGTCAGGTCTCCCGCGCCCTGGTAAGGGGTATGGCCCATGAGATAAAAAATCCTTTAGGGGGATTGCGCGGTGCAGCTCAACTGCTGGAACGGGAGCTTCACGATGAAGCGCTGAAAGAGTACACCCAGATCATAATCGCCGAGGCTGATCGTCTGCAGAATCTGGTGAACAGCATGCTGGGCCCCAATCGTCTGCCGCAAAAGAGAGCCTTCAGCATCCACCAGGTGCTGGAGCGAATCTGCAGCCTGGTGCAGGTCGAGGCGGGTGATCGATTGAGGATCCAGAAAAATTACGACCCCAGTATTCCCGATATCGTGGGGGATTTCGACCAGTTGATTCAGGCACTCCTGAATATTTTACGCAATGCTGTCCGGGCGGTGGGCAACAAAGGCGTGGTCGGTTTGAAAACACGGGTGCTGAGACAGTTCACCATTGGCAATGAACGCCACCGCCTGGTGGTAAAAATCGATATCTTCGACAACGGTCCCGGTATCCCCGAGCGACTGCAAAACAGGATTTTTTTCCCCATGGTCTCCGGTAGCAGCGATGGTATGGGCGTGGGTCTTTCGATAGCACAATCCCTGATCAACCAGCACCGCGGTTTGATTGAATTTACCAGTCGTCCTGGCGATACAATTTTCACCGTATTACTTCCTTTGGAATTGAGCTGATGGAAACAGAGTGCAGGGTTTGGGTAATCGATGATGACCGCTCCATCCGCTGGGTGTTGGAAAAGACGCTGCAGAAGGCGGATATGCTGGTCACCAGTTTTGAAACCGGTAATGGTGTGCTCGACGCCCTGGAGTCAGAGCAGCCGGACGTCATCGTTTCCGATATACGTATGCCGGGGATCGACGGACTGGAGTTGCTGGAGAGGATCCAGGCTCGCTATCCATCGCTTCCGGTGATCATTATGACGGCACATTCAGATCTTGAAAGCGCTGTCTCGGCTTATCATAAGGGTGCCTTTGAGTATCTGCCGAAACCCTTCGATGTGGATGAGGCGGTCGATCAGATTCGCCGCGCCTGCCGGCAGCACCTCACACATTCTCTGCCGGTGGATGAGGAGCAGATAGGGGGGCTTGAGATCATCGGCGAAGCACCGGCCATGCAGGAGGTCTTCCGCGCCATAGGGCGGCTGGCTCGTTCGAATATTACGGTACTTATCAATGGGGAATCGGGTACGGGAAAAGAACTGGTGGCGCATGCCTTGCACCGCCACAGCCCCCGGGCTGTGGCGCCGTTTATTGCCCTGAACATGGCGGCGATACCCAAGGATCTGATGGAGTCCGAACTATTCGGTCATGAACGCGGTGCTTTCACTGGCGCACAGAGCCGCCGTGAAGGGCGTTTTGAACAGGCTGATGGCGGCACACTCTTTCTGGATGAAATAGGTGACATGCCGGCGGAGTTGCAGACCCGGCTGCTGAGGGTATTGGCGGATGGCCAGTTCTACCGCGTGGGTGGTCACGAACCGGTGAAGGTTGATGTGCGGATCATCGCCGCCACCCACCAGAACTTGGAAGGGTTGGTGAAACAGGGCGACTTCAGGGAAGACCTGTTTCATCGGCTCAACGTGATAAGAATCCATATTCCCGCAATGCGGGAACGAAAGGAGGATATATCGCTGTTGATGCGCCACTTCCTTGTCAGTGCCTCTGAAGAGTTGGAGGTTGAGGCTAAGATTTTGTTGCCGGAAACCACAGAATTTCTGCGCCAACTCGACTGGCCAGGTAATGTCCGACAGTTAGAAAATACCGCCCGTTGGCTCACAGTAATGGCTTCTGGACAGGAGATCCATATCGAGGATCTGCCACCAGAGCTGCGACAGGGAGAGTCACGGAGTGAAATCAGTGGAGACTGGCGGCAACTGCTGCGTGCCTGGACGCGCAGCCGTCTGCAATCAGGTGCGGAAGCACTGCTCGATGAAGCGGGTTCAGACTTTGAGACAGTGATGATAGAGACGGCGCTGGAGCACACGGCAGGGCGCCGCCAGGATGCTGCCCGCCTGCTTGGCTGGGGGCGAAACACCCTGACCCGCAAGATAAAAGAGTTGGGTCTGGATAATGAAAATTGAGCCAGTGGTGTGGACTCAAAGTCTGAGTGGCCCCGCTGTTTAAGAGGTTAGTAGATGGAAACGACAAGTATTGATCTTCCGGGTTGTGAGATCGAATCAATCACTTTGGAGAAGGGGGTTCTCAGGGTGCGGTTCTCCCGTGCTTACATCATCAAAACCCTGACGGGTTCGGAAGAGCGCACCCGCTGGTGGCAAGCAGGTGAAATGGTATTGGAGGGCGCTGAAGCGGAGGCTGAACTGCTCGCCGCACCCTGTGTCTGCGACGGAGGAGATGTGGGTGAAAACGTCTATACCTACCGTGACATGGTGCCACTGCCGCTGGAGAGCCGGGGCCGTGCCCACTGTGCCTTGAAGATCCGTGACAGCGAGTTGATGCTGAAGGCCCAGGCGGAGGGGATAAAGTTGGTAATGGATGACAGACCCCACTATATTGAGCATATTAAGCCGGAATAACAAAGAAGGCTAAAGCAAAAGGTTAAATAGGAGAGTGTGTCGCTGCTGTGGCTGTAGGCCGGTTCAAGCGCAGCGGAACCGGCAACCTGGATCGTTCTGCCAAAGCTTGGATGCCCGATCCGCTACGCTTGACCGGGCCTACATGCGGGCACTTATCATTTAGCCTTTAAATGTATTGTAAATCCCTGGATTCGGAATAATATTTCTGTTATCTCTTTAGAGGTTACGAATAAGATTTATCGAGAAACGGCATTTAGGTGGGGCACTGGCCGCTGGAGATTCACGGCCGGTTGCACAAAAAACGAACAAGATAACCAGTGGATGGCAACGGGCAGGCTTCGAATTGCCAACCCTGGGGAGTATATAAACTATGTCAGTCGAGCTTTACAATAAAAAAGAACATATCTGTGTCGCTTTTCGGGATCTGGTGACCGGAGATGCGGTGCAGGCCAATCAGTTCCTGATTTTTGACCACGGTCACGCCGCGTTACTCGACCCGGGTGGTGAGCTGACCTACTCCCGCCTCTTCATGGCGATCAGCGACTATATGAATGTGAAAAAGCTCGATTATGTTATCGCCTCCCACCAGGATCCCGATATCGTCGCTTCAGTGAACAAATGGCTGGTGGGTACAGATTGCAAGGTGGTTGTGCCCTCTCTCTGGGAGCGTTTCATCCCCCATTTCACCCGTCCCGGCCGCCTGCAGGGCAGGGTGGTTTCCATACCGGATCAGGGTATCAATCTTGAGCTGGGCAATATCCGGCTGAAAGCCCTGCCAGCCCACTTCCTGCATGCGGAAGGCAATTTTCAGTTTTATGATCCGATAAGCAAGATCCTCTTCTCCGGTGACCTCGGCGCCAACCTGCCGCCGGGGGATCTTGATAAACCGGTGAAAAAGCTGGCGGAAATACTGCCTTACATGGACGGTTTCCATAAGCGCTATATGAACTCCAACCGGGTATGTCGCTACTGGGCGAATATGGCGAGTTCCCTGGAGATCAACATGATTGTCCCTCAGCATGGCAGGTCGTTTGTGGGCAAGAAGGCGGTCGCCGAATTCATCAATTGGGTTGCAAATCTCGAGTGCGGGATCGATCTGATGACCCAGAGCCACTATCAGGTACCCTGATCATTTAGAACCATCCCAAACCCGCCGCTCAGGAAGGGCTGCGGGAACTATCCGTCAGCCCTTGACCCTGCTAGGTCTCCAATCCAGAAAGCGAGATTCTTTTCCAGAAACTCTTCCATCGGCATGTAGTGGGAACCGTCACAAGAGAAGGTGAGTCCTAGCATGCCATTCATTATGTTCAGCGAGCTGCTGCGCAGATAGATGGTCTCGTCTGCAAACCGTAATGCCTTCAATCCATCGAGTACAGAACGGATCTGCGCGGGTGTAACCTTGGCCTCAGCTGGATAAGCGTGCAGTGGATAGACAAGACTGAGATCGGGGTCGATGATCTCTTCCACGCCGTGTATCCGATAACTGTATGGATCGTCCAACAGCCAGAATGAACAGCGTCCGCTGGAGTAGTGGATTTTTGTGTGGAAGATGCCGTGGGCGGTCATCAGAGCATGAACCGTGTCGTGTACCGAATCGAGCTGATCATCCAGTCGGCTCTGAATCCGCTGTTGCAAAAAAACTGTGCCACGCACCGCCGGATCGCCCTTGAACTGCTGCCAGCGTAACTCCGGGTTGTCCAATCTGCTGTCGGCAAGCAATTTGTCGAGGGAGAAATCAGCCGCGATGAATCCCACCAGGCCCTTATCTATGCGCACGGCCTGTAGGGCCGTAACACATTCTGTACTGGAGTACATGCTGCGATAGACCGATGAGAGCATGATGCCCTTGAACGGCAGGTTGTTTTTTAGATAGGGGCGATTCGAAAGGTCACGTCCCCGCCAGGAGCGATCGGCAACGCCCGCACTGATCAGGGACGAGACTTCGAGGCCATCGAGATCCCAAGCGTAGAGAAAGTCGCAGCTGGAGATGTCGGACTGATGATCCAATAGCCGTTGGTCGAGCTGATCAGGGTCCTGCCACACCTCAGCGCACTCTTTTGCAAGTGCTGAAAGGGGTTCTCCGATTGCACCAGCAAGTGCGGCTTTTTTCTCCAGAATGTTCTGTTGGATAGACGACATGATCATTAAATTTGATGGATTAAGGAAGCATCTTACACCGGAATAGATACGTTAAGTGTTTGATGTTTCACGTTGATGACAGTGAAAGGTTTAACGGTTTGGCACACTCAAGGGTCCCGGATTCAGATAGACTCTAATTCCCATTAGTTATGGGCGAGAAAGAGAGTGGTCTTTTACGCGCCGATGGAGAGTTGGGGTCAACGGCTCTGTGTACGTTTAGATGGTCGGTTGGAGGTTATTTCGCATGAGATTACAACGAAGAGTGATGTCAAACGTAGCGCCGTTTCTATTTGCACCAACTGTGTCCATGCGTAAAGAGCCGGTGCTGTACGCTAGACAAGCGGTACTGACAGCGCTCGGCCGGGATGACTTCGCAGTCGCCGGCGCAGTGGTGGCTCGCAATGCCTATGCGTTTCGCCACCTTGACCGAGAGCATGCGCCAGGCCTGATGAGCGATTTGGAACGGGCACTGAAAAGAAGAGACATAAAGGGCATTCATCTCACTCTGCAACAGGCAGTGGCGGCAGAGCTGGTACGGTGTCTCTCGGCAGTACAGGAGAATCTCGGCCACAGTCAGGATGCCAAACACCTGTTGATGAAATGCAGCCGGTTATTCAGCATGCTGGAGACGGATCTGGGGAAAAAAGCCTGGGATGAGGGGCGTTGGGCGCTGCAGGGTTGCCAGCAATCGATAGGCACAATGGGTCTGTTTGGTGTTGGCTGCGTGGAGGCAGATCCCGAAAGGTTCTTACGGCATAAACAGACATTGATGGGGATTTTGCAAAGCAAGGGTCTGGTACGTTGATCTTCCGCGCCATGCCCTGATCCGGCAGAGGGGCGCCACCCTGCTGATGACACCTCCCTCCGCGTTCACATTCCGTGTACAATTCGCGCAAATCTAGAATGAAATGTACCAAAGGAATTTCGCGTGAGTATCCTGAAAAACGATAGACTGCTGCGTGCATTGCTGCGCGAACCATTGGATGTAACCCCTGTATGGATGATGCGGCAGGCTGGGCGTTATCTGCCTGAATACAAGGCCACTCGTGCCCGTGCCGGCAGTTTTATGGATCTCTGCCGTAATCCCGAACTGGCCTGTGAAGTTACCCTCCAACCATTGGAACGCTACCCGCTGGATGCGGCGATCCTCTTCTCCGATATCCTTACCGTCCCTGATGCAATGGGCCTTGGGCTCTACTTTACCGAAGGTGAAGGTCCCAGGTTCGAGCGACCGGTGCGGGATGAGGCCGCGGTCAATGCCTTGGGTGTGCCGGATATGGAGGATGACCTGGGTTATGTGATGGATGCGGTGCGCGCCATTCGCCGGGAACTCGATGGCCGGGTTCCGCTGATCGGTTTCAGTGGCAGCCCCTGGACGCTTGCCACCTACATGGTGGAGGGGAGCGGTACCAAGAATTTCGCCAAGGTCAAGGGGATGATGTTCGATCGCCCCGAGCTGATGCACACCCTGTTGGGGAAAATCGCAGAATCGGTAATCGCCTACCTCAATGCCCAGATTGCGGCTGGCGCCCAGGCGGTTATGATCTTCGATACCTGGGGCGGTGCCTTGACCCCGCAGCACTACGACGCCTTCTCCCTGAAATATATGGAACAGATCGTCCAGGGGCTGACCCGTGAATCCGAGGGACGCAAGGTGCCGGTGATCCTGTTCACCAAAGGCGGTGGACTTTGGTTGGAGCAGATGGCGGCAACCGGTTGTGATGCCCTGGGTGTCGACTGGACCCTCAGTATGGCGGATGCCCGGCGCAGGGTTGGAGACAAGGTTGCGCTGCAGGGCAACATGGATCCCTGCACGCTTTATGCCTCGCCTGAGCGCATCCGTGAAGAGGTGGGCAAGGTGCTGGCCAGTTACGGAAAAGGTTCAGGACATGTCTTCAATCTGGGGCACGGCATCCACCCGGAGATAGATCCGGAGCATGCCGGCGCCTTTATTGAAGCGGTGCATGAACTGAGCAAGCCTTATCACCAAGTCTGAAACTGTCCGCTAGCTCAAGTGATACTGATGGGCAAATAACGATGAAGATTACAGTATTGGGCCTGGGACTGATGGGACACCCCATCGCCGAGCGCCTGCAACATTGTGGGCACGATGTGGTGGCCTGGAATCGTTCCTCAGATCGCCTTGATACAGCCAAAGAGGCTGGGCTGGAGGTAGAGGCGGATCTAACCAATGCAGTCAAAGTGGCTGACGTCATTTGCCTCATCCTGAGCGATGCCCCGGCGATTCGGGAAGTCCTGTTGCAGAACAGTGTCAGCGCGGAACTGGCGGGAAAACTGGTACTGCAGATGGGTACAGTGGCGCCGGAGGAGAGCCGGGAGATCGGCGCTGCCGTGGAGGCTGCGGGTGGCGACTACCTGGAGGCGCCGGTTCTGGGCAGCATCCCGGAGGCCCGCTCGGGACACCTGATCGTCATGGCAGGAGGCTCGGACGAAAACTACCAGCGTGGTCTGCTCCTGCTACGCTGTCTGGGCAAACAGGTTCAGCATGTGGGTTTTGTTGGACAGGGGGCGGCCATGAAGCTGGCTATGAACCAGCTTATTGCCTCATTGACCGCCGGTTTTTCACTCAGCCTGGGTCTGGTACGGTCAGAAGGGATCGAAGTGGAAGCGTTCATGGAATTGCTGCGCGAGAGCGCGCTCTATGCGCCGACCTTCGATAAAAAGCTGTCCAAGATGCTGGAACACGACTACGCGAATCCTAACTTTCCCCTCAAACACCTGATCAAGGATCTGGCTCTGTTTCAACAGGTAGCCGAGAAGATAGGTATCGACGCCGGGCTGCCGAAAGCGATGCTGCGGGTATTTGAAAAGGGCCGCTCCAACGGTCATGCCGAGGATGACTACTCCTCCCTCTATGAGGCGATCAATCCCGAGATGGATATGGGAGTGGATCAGGGGTGTTAGTGTAGTGTAACGTAGGATGCTGGTGAGCTTGCGAACCGCATCTTTCGAGGCGGACAAAGACATGGATGATGCGGTTCGCAAGCTCACCAGCATCCTACACGATTTAGTTTTTGAGAAAGCCATGCAACCGCTGTTCAGTCAACTGCCGGGCCGACACGAGCGGCACCTGATGCGCAAGCACGAAAATCCCCTGTTTTCCGAGAGTGAGCGTTCACTAACCCCAGGAACCCTGGAAGAGGCGCAAAAACTCGATCATGAGGAGCTGGTGGCCTATATTGGCGACCTGCGCAAACTGGTGGGTGAAGCCATAGCTCTGGGGCCTCATGAGCAGAGCGACGTGATACTCAGCCTTAAAGAGCGCCTGGACAAATCCTACGAAACGGCCTGTGGTCTGGCCGATAATCAGTCGGACAACAAAGCGGCGATCAAAAAGTTGATCTCGGTGATCATGCAGACGGTTTGGAAAGGCGCGGGCAATGACACGTTGGCGCGCCAGGAGCTGGAGCAGGAGGAAGAGGCCCGCAAGTTGCATTACGAGGTGTTGGAGTATCCCCTGGTTGCCGACCTCCTGTCACCGGATTCAGTGATCAGGGAAGATGAGTTGATCGCCGTGCTGCTCAGCGAGGAACGGGATGATTTCGAAGCGGCGGTGACCCTCTTCGATCCCGTACACATCGAGAGTCTCTGCGCCCAGGGTAAAGTTTTGTTGCAAGCGAGGGAAGCCGAGAGCAGCGAAATGCCGGATGCCAGGAGTCGCCTGAGGGAACTGGAGACCCTGCTGCAAGCGTAGGCCTGATCAAGCGCAGCGGATCGGGCGTCACTTGGGTTGCCGGCTCCGCTGTGCTTGAGCCAGCCTACGAAACCTCGACCGCAAAAACCGGTCTTTCATCTGCCAGCAGATCATCCGCTGGTTTGCCGATGAAGTAACCCTGGGCGAAATCGACGCCGAGGTCATTGACCCTTTCAAATACGGCACGTGAGTGGACAAACTCCGCCACCGTGTTTTTGATACCAATCTCCCTGGCAACATCCACGATCGCCTTGACCAACAGTTGCGCCTCACGGTCGCTATCGAGATGTCTGATCAGGGATGCATCGATCTTGAGCTGATCCACTTCCAGTTCCAGGATGTGTTTGAAAGAGGAGTAACCGGCGCCGAAGTCATCAATGGCGAGATGGCAGCCATGCGATCTGGCCTGGCTGAGGAAGGATTTCAGGGCGTCATAATCGGCCACCTCTTCGCTTTCGAGCAGTTCGATGGTCATGCGTTTTCCCAAGTCAGGATCGCTGCTCAGGCGGTCGAAGAGATACTCTCGAATTTCAGGATCGAGGATATCCTCCACGGCGAGATTAACCGAAAAAGTGTAGTGGCTCGATTGAAACCGATCGAGGCACTTCTCCAGCATGATGCGGCTGAGTGCGGAGTAGATGCGGCTCTCCTTGGCGACCTGCATGAAGGCGAAGGGGGTGAGTAGCTGTCCCTCCTCATCCTGGATGCGCATCAGACACTCATAGTGTTCAACCCGCTTGCTCACATTGTTATAGAGTGGCTGGAAAAAAGGTTTGACGGCGTTTCGTCTAACCGCATTTTTCAGCAGACGGGTGATGCGCTGGTTTGTGGCGACCTTCTCTTCGATACCCAGTGACGCATCATATCGAAGCGCCTTGTTGCGTTGTTTCTTGGTTTGTTGCAGCGCCATGTTGGCTCTCTCCAACAAGGGGGGGGCACTTGCCACGCCTGCCCGAATACTGATCTGAACCTCATGTCCGTGGATGTCGAAACTGTTTCGCTCGACGAAGTTGATCAGATCTTGCGCGAGTTTCAGCGGGTCCTCCAGAGTTTCATGCGTGGAGATGAGCACGCCAAAGTCGTCGGCGCCGAATCGAAAAAGGTGGCTGTCGGGTCGAGTATGCAACAGAGTTTTCAGCTGCCTGGATAGCTGGATAAGGATCTCGTCGCCGCCCGCTGTCCCATAGAAGTCATTGATGTGTTTGAAACCGTCAATATTGAGCATTATCAGCGTCGGCTGGTCGGTTGGTTTTTTCTGCGTGGCCTCGAACGCAAACCGGTTGGGTAGCTGCGTCAGTGTATCGGTGGCCGCGCTGGCCTCCAGTTTTCGATGCAGGGCGATGAGCTTTTTGTGCTCTCTGTCGGTGCCCACAAGGAGAAAGATGATAACGAAAATGGAGAGAATAAAGCCGAAGCCCAGTAGGGTTGAGATACGATTTATCTGGTCTGCTTTGTTGAGGCTCATCCCCAGGAAGAGGTGTTTTGCCTGGTGCAAGGTAGCTCGTGTGTCGACCTCCAGTGCCGCCTGCAGGGTATCGCTGTAGAGGCCGAGATACTTCAGGAATATCTTGGCATGGGATAGGAATACCTGGTTAAAGCGTGCCTGGGCGTCATCGTCAAAATGGTACTCCTGAAGTTTATCCACACCTTGACGCAACTCTGTAAGGAAGTCCTTGTCCAGGCTGCGAGAGGCAAGGAATACAGCAGAGGTGATGCGAGAGAGCTCATTGAAATATTGCCCGTCACTCTGCTCAAAAAGGTTGAGATAGCGGGCAGTAAGAGAGGGAATATGGGTGGTGGAGTTTTGTATCAATGAGTTGATGGTGGCAAAACGTAGAATCAACTCCTCTTTTTCTGCCAGTTTGACTTCATACTGCCCGAACCCGGCAAGAGTTTCAGCGAATACCGGATCCTGTAGATAGGCGTTCTCCCGAATCTCTGCAATGCGTTTGCGGATCTTACGAAGCTGGCTGTGACTATGGTCAAAATTGTAATAGATGAAGAAAGAGGCCTTGAGCAGATGGAGATCCAACTGCTCTTCCAGTCGTTCGATGTCACCTATGGTGTCATAGACAGTGGAGTGGAGCTGCAGCAGACGGCTGGTTTGGGAATCGGTATAGAAGAAGAGAGCGCCGACGAAGAACGCGGCAAGGACAGCAGCATAGATATTACCTGTGACAGTCATGGTGTATCGAGGATGGCCGGCATATCGCCAGTCAAAGTATTGAGAAAGGCCATCAACAGGGTGATCTGATCCTCCGACAACTCAAAACCAAGATTGTGGAAGGCCATCTTTTTCAATACTTTGTTCAGGGTGGCCGCACTGCCGTCGTGCAGGTAGGGGCTCGTTAGTGCAATATTTCGCAGGCTGGGCACCTTGTAACGGTTCTTGTCGAACGGGTCGCCGGTGCGTTGATGCAGGTCACCCTGGTCCTTGCGCCACTCAACTGGAATGACGGCGCCCAGATATTGATAAGAGTTGCCGCCGATATTGATGCCGTTGTGACAGGCGGCGCAGCCGATCTTTTTGAACAGCCGGTATCCGTCCAGCGCGGCTTTATCCAGTTCAAGCTCACCCCGCAGATAGCGGTCGAATTTGGCGTTGGGGGTGTAGAGTGCCTTTTCGAATTCTGCAATGGCATCCGCCATATCGTCTATCTCGACGCGGGATTTTCCGTAGATGCTTTTAAACTGGCGGGGATATTCCGGGTGCAGATTGAGACGCCGGTCCACCTCCTCCAGTGTCAGCCCCATCTCTACAGGGTTGTGCAGAGGGCCGGAGACCTGAGAGGCCAGGTTGTCGGCACGGCCGTTCCAGAACTGACGAAAGTTGAAATAGGAGTTGAAAACCGTCGGTGAATTCATCTTTCCCGGCCGGTTGAAGATCCCTTCGGAAACGGTACGGTAGTCCGCGCCACCGGCCTCAGGATCATGGCAAGTGGCACAAGAGACTGTCTGGTCTTGTGACAGAATGGGATCGAAAAAGAGCTTTTTTCCTAATGCAGCCTTCTGTTTGTCATACTCAACATGCTGTGGAATGGGTTGAATCGGCTCAATGGCAAATATCGTTGATCCAGGCAACAGGGATCCCCCGAGCAGGATGAATAATCTCCACGGGCATTTCAGGCGTTTGATGTTTGCCGGGTCAGTATGTGATTTGGACATGCGTTATTTTTCCACAGCGGGTGCAGGGCTGGGCAACCTATAACAGGATTCGTTCAATACCACCGCTTTGTATTTTGTGCTGAAAGTCGTCATACCATGAGTCACCTTGTAAGCGGCGTACAGCCTCTACCACGATATATTCAACATTGAGCCCGGTCTCATCACTATAGCGGCTGAGGCCCTGCTGGCAGGCGGGGCAGGCAGTCAGCATTTTTACGTTATATTCCCCTTCTTTGGACAGCAGCGCTTTGCCTTTGTGCAACTCCGCAGATTTACGAAAACGCAGTTGGGTCGCGATATCGGGCCGACTGGTCCCCAGTGTGCCGGCTTCGCCGCAACAGCGGTCTGAAAGCAGAACCTCCTTGCCGGTCAGTGCCGAAGCTACAGTTACCGGGTTGTAGGTCTTCATCGGGCTGTGGCAGGGATCGTGATATAGATAGTTTGTCGGCTGATCTCCAGTCAACTTAACCCCTTTTTCCATGAGGTATTCATGGATGTCGAGCAGGCGGCAACCGGGAAAGATTTTTTCAAACTGATACTGCAACAGCTGATCCATGCAGGTGCCGCAGGAGAGAATTACCGTCTTGATGTCCATGTAGTTAAGGGTGTTGGCAATTCGATGGAACAGCACCCGGTTTTCGGTGGTGATGGCCTGTCCTTTTTCGGTCAGGCCAGCGGCATTTTGCGGATAGCCACAGCAGAGGTAACCCGGAGGCAGTACCGTTTGGGTACCGAGCTCGTAGAGCATCGCCAGAGTGGCCATGCCGATCTCACTGTAGAGACGTTCTGAGCCGCAGCCGGGAAAGTAGAAGACTGCATCGCTCTCCTCAGTGACTTTTGCGGGGTCACTCAAGATCGGGATAGTGGTCTTATCTTCCAGATTCAAGGCGGCACGCAAGGTCTGTGTCTGTAGCTTGACCCGGATTGGGCGGCTGACCAGCTCTATTGCCAGTGTGCGGGGGGAGGGTTTGCCGGTGGAGCTGGGGGGCAGCCTGTCGGCTTTGCCCAGCAGGCCAAAATTGCCTGCAAGCCGGTGTCCGAGACTGAGCCCCTTGAAACCCCACTCAGCCATGCCTTTACGCATCCAACGGATGGTGCGGGGGTCGGAGATATTGAGGAAGGTCATCGCGGCCTGGGCACCAAGATTGCGTTTTTTCTGCCCCTTATCCACCAGTATCTTACGAATCCGGGTGGTGACATCACCAAAGTCGATGTTGACCGGGCAGGGTTTTTCGCATTTGTGACAGACGGTGCAGTGGTCCGCAATGTCGTTCATCTCGCCGAGATGCTGCAGGGAGACGCCGCGGCGGGTCTGCTCCTCGTAGAGGAAGGCCTCGATGATCAGTCCTGTGCCGAGAATTTTATTGCGGGGCGAGTAGAGCAGGTTGGCACGGGGGATATGAGTCATGCAGACCGGTTTGCATTTGCCGCAGCGCAGGCAGTGCTTGATCTCATCGTTGAGGGCGCCGAGTTCACTCGCCTCCAGGATGATGGCTTCCTGTTCCAGCAGGCGCAGGGATGGCGTGTAGGCATTCTCCAGGTTGGCGTCTGCGGCGAGCTTGCCGCGGTTGAACCATCCTTGGGGGTCGACCTGTTTTTTATAGGTCGCAAAGGCATCGAGTTTGTCAGTTTCGAGATACTGCAGTTTGGTCAGGCCTATGCCGTGTTCGCCGGAGATGGCGCCGCCCAGTGAGGTGGCCAGTTCCATGATGCGTTCGACGATGCGGTCGGCTTGGTGCAGCATCTCATAGTCATCGGAATGAACGGGGATATTGGTGTGGACGTTTCCGTCACCGGCGTGCATGTGCAGGGCAACGAATAGGCGGGAGCCTCGAATGTCTTGATGGATCTCCCGCAGGGCGTGGCGCAACGGACGCATATCCTGGCCGGTAAATATCTCGTCGAGACGGCTGGCGATGTCCCGCCGATAGGAGATCAGCAGGTCGCGGCGCAACAGCAGATCGATGATCCGGTCCCCTGCACGAAGATGCTCCTTCTCGTCGCCGCTGAGCAGCTGGGCATGTTCTGCCGCTGGGGCATCCAGTTGTGCCAGGATCAATTCCCAGCGCCCCCGCGCCTGTTTCACGGCCTGATGGGCGAGGCCGACCTTGTCCTGCAGGATCTTGTGGCTCTCTGCGCTCGGCTCGTTTTCGTCGGCCAACAGCCGCTTACCACAATCATGCTCCAGACACTCAAGCACTGCGTCAGCGATGTGAATCTTATTGCCGACCGACTCTTCGATATTGATCCGCTCCACGTCCCGGCTGTAGTCCGCCAGCCGATCCAGGGGGATCACCACATCCTCGTTGATCTTGAACGCGTTGGTGTGGGCGGAGATGGCGGCTGTACGTGCCCGGTCCACCCAGAAACTGCGACGGGCCTCGGGACTGACGGCAATGAAGCCCTCCGCATCCCGGGCGTTGGCAAGCCGCACCACTTCGGCTGCAGCCTCTTCCACCGCTGTTTCGTCGTCACTGGCGATGTCTGCGAGCAGCACCATCTTGGGACGTTCCCGGCGGGGTGCCTTAGTGGAGTACTTGACTGCCTTGAGGTAACGCTCGTCAAGATGCTCCAGCCCAACCAGCAGCACATCGGGCTGCTGGTCGAGATAATCCTTGATCTCGACGATGGCAGGCACCGCCCGGCCAATGTCGCTGCCGAAGAATTCGAGACAGAGGGTGCGCGCCTGCTCCGGCATGCGGTGCAGTATGAAACGGGCGGAGGTGATCAGGCCATCACAGCCCTCTTTCTGTACCCCCGGCAGGCCGGAGAGGAACTTGTCGGTGACATCCTTGCCGAGTCCCGCCTTGCGGAACATCGAGCCGGGAATCTCCAGGATCTCAGGATCGGCGGTGAGAGGGTTGTGGTCGGCGTCGAAACGGGAGATACGGAAGCGCACCTGTGGTTGCTCGTGGATCTTGCCCAGATTGTGTTCGAGGCGTTCGACCTCCAGCCACTCGCCATCGGGGGTGACCATGCGCCAGCTGGCCAGATTGTCGAGGGTGGTGCCCCAGAGTACGGCCTTTTTGCCGCCGGCATTCATGGCAATATTGCCGCCGATAGTGGAGGCGTCCTGGGAGGTGGGATCGACGGCGAAGGCGAGGCCGTCCGCCTCCGCCAGCTCCGAGACCCGGCGCGTGACAACTCCGGCACCGGTGGCGATGGTGGGTACCTCGCCGTTTACACCGGGCAGTGAGAGGGTCTCTATGATGCCTAGCTGCTCTAGTTTTTCGGTATTGATCACCGCACAGTGGGGGTCGAGGGGCACTGCACTGCCGGTGTAGCCGGTGCCGCCGCCACGGGGAATGAGGGTCAGGCCTGAGTTTATACAGGCGCGCACGATTGGGGCGACCTCCTCTTCCGTATCGGGGGTGATGACCACAAAGGGGATCTCGACGCGCCAGTCGGTGGCGTCGGTAGCGTGAGCGACCCGTGCCAGGCCACTAAAATCAATATTGTCCTTGCGGGTCAGGCCGATCAGGTTGCGTTGGGTCCTGCGGCGCAGTTCGATTTGCTGTTCGAACTGACTGGCGAAGGCGCTGACGGCACTGCGTGCGGCCTCCAGCAGCTTAAGAGCTTGAGCATTGTCATTGGCCCGCGACTCAAACTGATCGAGCCGATGGGCCAATGCGTTTATCAGTGCCCGGCGGCGTTCCGGGTTCTGCAGCAGGTCGTCCTGCAGATAGGGGTTGCGGGTGATAACCCACATATCCCCAAGCACCTCGAACAGCATACGGGCGGAGCGCCCGGTGCGGCGAGAGCCTCGCAGTGCCTCGATGGTGCGCCACATCTCTTCGCCGAGAAAACGGATAACGATCTCACGATCCGAAAAGGAGGTGTAGTTATAGGGGATCTCGCGAATACGCTGCACTGGCTGTTCGTTCATCAGGCTGCCGGTTGGGATAAAAAAAGACCTCGCAAGCATCAATCTCTTCGAGGGAATGGCCTATTGTAGCCCAATTCAAAAGGGGGAGGCTTTGAGGGTTCTCAAGCAGATTCAGAGGTTATTCAAAGACGCAAAAGGTAGCAAGTGAAACGAGCAGAAAATTTCGTTGAGGGGCAGGAAATTCTGCCCCCTGGATGTCGAATCCTTGGGGGAGGGAAAGCGTTTACCGTTACCGATCAGGGGAAGTCGGCGTGGACTTCGTGATCCTCGAGAATACGTTCAATGTTGCAGGCGATATTGAAGTTGCCCTCATCCGATGGATAGCTTCGTATGACGCATGCTTCGGCGGATAGCGGCGGCGTGATAGTCTTTCCCGGCATGATCTCCACTGCAAGCTGGGTGCCTGGTTCGAGTGATTGGTCAGACTCCAGCAGTATGCCGGTGCTGCTCAGATTTTTGACCATTGCAGCGGAGACAGTCTTACCTCCAGCGATGCGGAAACGGGCCGGGCATTCGATGTTCATGCGCAGAAAGTCACGCTTTTCGGCATAGTCATTCATCCGCTCTACTCCTCATGTCTGTGATGATCGATTTGGAGAAATTGCAATTCGACAATTTTCCGACATTCTCGATTGAGGATAAATGTAGCAGCCTTTACAGATAACGAAAGTGCTCTTTCTGCCCAGAGAGGCATTTTGTTCCTGGGTTTTTGTTATAGAGTCTATTTCTGCTAACAGCGTCTTCAAGCGGAACCGTTCTGAACGGGGTAAACTTAACGCGTCTGTTTCCGAAACAGACGTAGGCCCGATCAAGCTTGCGGATCGGGCAATCAGCTAACCGTTTCGCGCAGAATTTTGAAAGGGCCCTGGTCATGATGAAATGCCTATTGTTTTGTTTGCTGTTATTGCCGGTTTTATCGGTGGCAAATGCGGAAACTGTCTATCGCTCGGTGGATGAGTCAGGGCAGGTGACCTATTCCGACACGCCGGGAAAGGGCCGGTCGGATGTGGTAAAGATGCCGTCCGGGCCATCCACGGCGTCAAAACAGGAGGCGCAGGTACGGGAGAAAGCGATCAGGAATGCAGCCGACAAGGCTGGGCGTCAGCGGCAGTCGCTCAATCAGCAGCGTGCTGCCAATGTCAGTGAGGCTGAACAGGCTTTGCAGGCGGCCGAGGCCAGGTTGGACGATGCGAAGATCCTGCGGGATGAGGATCGTCAATCCACGGCTGGTGGAGGCCGTCGCATCCGCCCCGAATATTTCGAACGCATCAAGCAGGAAGAGGCAGCGGTGGAGGCGGCCCGGAAAAAACTGCAACAGGCACGCAACGGACGTTGATGGAGATCTACCTGGTCGGCGGCGCGTTGCGTGACAGACTGCTCGGACTGCCGGTGATGGAACGGGACTATGTGGTAGTGGGCGCCACCCCGCAGATGATGCTCGAACGGGGCTTCAAACAGGTGGGGAAGGATTTCCCCGTTTTTCTCCATCCTCAGACCAGTGAAGAGTATGCGCTGGCCCGTACCCTGAGAAATCCAGTTTCAGGTAGCCGTTTTCCTGAACCCCATGCCGACCCGGATGTCACCTTGAAAGAGGATCTGGCGCGTCGTGATCTCACTATCAATGCGATAGCCGAGAGTGAAGCGGGCGAGATTTTCGACCCTTTTCAGGGGCGTCGTGATCTGCAGGCAAAGTGCTTGCGGCATGTCTCCCCGGCTTTCAGTGAAGATCCCGTCCGGGTCTTGCGGGTCGCCCGTTTCATGGCGAAATACGATGATCTCGGGTTTCAGATCGCAGCCGAGACCTTGTCTCTGATGCGGGAGATCAGCGCGTCCGGCTCCCTTGAAACTGTGGCGCCGGAACGGGTTTGGCAGGAGCTGGAGAAATCACTGCTGCTGCCGAATCCCATCCCTTTTATTGAAACCCTGCGGCAGTGTGGCGCCCTTGCCGCGTTATTCCCTGAGCTCGATTGTCTTTGGGGTGTGCCGCAGCCGCCCAAATGGCATCCCGAGATCGATACCGGTCTGCATACGCTGATGGCCCTGGCGATGGCGGCCCGTCTCTCTGATGATCCCCTGGTGCGTTTTGCTGCGTTGACCCACGATCTTGGCAAGGGGAACACATCGGCGGAGATACTGCCCAGCCACCACGGGCATGAAGGGCGCGGCGCACGCATCATCCGAATATTGTGCGAGCGGCTCAGAGTGCCGACCCATTACCGCCTTCTTGCTGAGCGTTGTGCAACCTACCATGGGCACATCCACCGTCTGGATGATTTGAGGCCTGGCACGGTATTGAAGGTACTGGAGGGGCTGGACGCCTTTCGCCAGCCGGAGAATGTGGCGCGTTTTCTGCTGGTCTGCGAGGCGGATTATCGTGGACGTGGCGGGTTTGAGGCGCGGCCCTATCCCCAAGCGTCGCGTTTCAACGACCTGTTTCACGCAGCGACACAGATCGATAAAGGGGCGTTGAAGCGCATGAAGCCGGGTAAGGCGGTGGGAGAGGCGATCCGGGTATTGCGGCTGGAGGCGATCAAGGCTGTGATCTAGGCTGGTTCAAGCGTAGCGGAACTGCCAAACCATACATTCAGTCGACCCGGCAGTGCCCGATCCGCTACGCTTGATCGGGCCTACATTGGGATCAGTTCTCAGAGAACTAACCAGCCAACCGTTCGAAGATTCGAAACCCCGCCAGATAGGTGCCGACCGCCGAGCCCAGTGTGCTCAGAAAAAAGACCAGCAGAATGCGGGAGACTCGGTTGCGCCACCAGCCTTTGAGAGAGGTGGTATCGTTGCGCAGCGCTCCAAAATCGGCGACCGTCGGCTTGCGCAGATAGATCTCCATGCCTGCGGTAACCATGCCTGCGCCGATGGTGGGATTGAGAGAGGTGATCGGGGCTGCCAGAAATGCGGTGATCACCGTGATGGGGTGGGCGGCGGCCAATAGAGCGCCAAGGGCTGAGAGGCCGCCGTTGATGAGCACCCAACCCATCACCAGTTGCCAGCCGAGTTCCGGGCTGCGCATGAAACCGATGAAAAAACCCACCATCACCAGAGCGACAATTACCCAGGGGATCAGCTTTGGCCAGCGGCTTGGTTTGGGAATCCGTTCGAGGCTTTCGATGATCTTTTTTGGGGGAGCCTGCTCTGTCTCCAGATATCCGGCGATACCCTGCATGTGACCTGCACCTATGACCACCAGCAGGTTTTCATGTCCTGCCTGTTCGATCTCCTCACGCAGCCGGGCCGACATGTAGCGATCACGCTCGTCGATAAGTGGGAGGTAGAGATCCTGCCGGTCTTCGGCAAACTCCGCAAAGGTGGTCTCCAGCATGTCGCCCTCTTTGAGGCGTTCGATCTCGGCTTCGTCCACCTCCTCTTTGGAGACGATACTGGCGAGCAGTCCAGCGAAGAGGCCGAAGCGTTTCCACCAGGCCAGATTACGGGAGACCCGCTTCAGGGTGACGCCGATCTCCCGGTCGATAAGCAGTAGTGGCAGATTAGCCTCGCGGGCAATGCGGATCGCTTCACGCTGCTCTGCACCGGGCTCTATGCCGAACTGGTCAGCCAGACGCTGTTGATAGGCGCCAAGCGCCAGGCTCGCCATCACCAGGGGTACCCGTCCCTCACGCACGACTTTGAAGAGATCCATCTTCGCCAGGGCGTCGGGGTTCAGCAGGGCGTTATAGCGACTGGGGCAGAGTTCCACCGCGACGGCATTGAACTCTCCGCTCTCGAGCAGCTCCGTTACCTTCTCTGCACTGGCGCGGGATACGTGCGCGGTGCCCAGCAGGGTAATCCGGCTGCCATCAAGCTCGATATCAATTTGTGGTTCCTGTTGCCCTGCAGTCATCTCTGTTGGCCAGGTGATTTCTGAAAGCGGCATCATACCAGTGATAAGGAGAATACACAGGGTATCGCTGGGTCATAGGTTAAATAGCCTGATGAATCTGTAGTTGCTATGAGATGAATCGGGTAGTCTTATCTGACATCGCTGGAATCAGAGAGAAGCGGGAGGTTGGAATGTTAGCGAGAGTGATTCTGCTGAGCTTGATATTGCTGCTGGTGTTGGGCGGATGCAAGACCATGGATGAACACAAGCAGGTCTCGGCGTTGGAAGATACGCTACGCCGGTATGAAGGCACCATTCGTTGGGGCAGTGTGGACAATGCCCAGGGTTTTCGCGCCCTCGATGCCGCAGGTGACCCCCCTCCACCGGTCAGAGCTGATCTGAGGGTTACGAGTTACGAGGTGGTCCAGGGACCGACGATGCTCGATGAGACGACGGCGGTACAGATTGCCGATATTCAATACACCTTTGATGAGCGTCCGGTGCTCAGATCGATCGTCGATCAGCAGGTCTGGAAGTACGACGAAACGAAAAAACTCTGGCAGCTGCAGACCCCTGTGCCCCTATTTAAATAGTGTCTGACCGATAATACCGTTTTTACCACGAAGCGCACGAAGTACACGAAGATATTTTATTGTTAATCAATCTTTTACCTTCGCGCTCTTCGTGTTCTTCGCGGTTAAATATGGGTTTTCGGACGGACACTGAGTCGCTCAAGACAATGTGACGACCATAGGGTGCAAATCTGCGCGCAATATGTGATTGGAGTGGCTGAGAAGAGGAACACCAATGCAAGGAAATTCGCAATTATCACCAACCTCACGCTTTCTGCTGCTGGCTGCCGCCTTTGTGGTGCTGGTAGCGGGAATGAAAGCCGCAGCCTCGCTGCTGGTACCCTTTCTGTTGGCGCTATTTATCTCAGTGATAGCCGCACCACCCCTGTTTCTTCTCAAGCAGAGAGGCATTCCAACTGCGCTGGCGTTGCTGATCGTGATCTTGGGCATTGTCGGCACAGGCTTGCTGCTGGGCTGGCTTGTGGGTGGTTCGCTGAACGACTTCATCAATAACCTGCCGAAATACCAGGAGCGGCTGGCGGCGCAAAGCCAGAGCTTTTTGGTCTGGCTGGGTGAACAGGGTGTGGAGGTTGATGAGCGTACACTGACCACCTATTTCGATACAGGAAAGGCCATGGCAATGGCCGGAAAAGTCCTGAGCAGTCTGGGAAATGTACTGACCGAAGCGCTGTTCATCCTTATCACAGTCATATTTATCCTGGTCGAGGCTGCAGGGTTCCGCCGCAAATTACATCTATTTATTAAAGACCCGGAAGCCGCGCTGAGCCATATCGAAAAGATTACCTCGGACATCAAGCGCTACATGTCGATCAAAACTTCAACCAGCCTGCTGACCGGGGTGATCATCACTGTTTGGCTGCAGGTGTTGGGCGTGGATTATCCGATCCTTTGGGGAACCGTGGCTTTCCTCTTTAACTATATACCCAATATCGGCTCTATCATTGCAGCGATACCTGTGGTGTTGCTTGCCTTGATCCAGCTGGGTGTAGGGGCTGCACTCTGGGTCGCAGTCGGCTACCTGGTGGTCAACAATCTGGTTGGCAATGTGATCGAGCCCCGTTTCATGGGGCGTGGTCTGGGACTCTCCCCGCTGATCGTATTCCTCTCTCTGGTATTCTGGGGCTGGATCCTGGGTCCGGTGGGCATGTTCCTGTCGGTACCCCTGACCATGATCGTGAAGATCATCCTTGATAGCAGCGATGAGACAAGGGTCATTGCCGATTTCCTGGGGCCTGAACCGGAAAAATAGGAGTTGGGCTCACAAGGGCTCCCCGATAGCGCAGGCTTGTCGGGATTTTTTACAGTCCGTGAAGGGGTTTTTACATTTTGCAGAAGAATATAATTTGTATTTTAAGGAGTTTTTTTGATTATCCAATAAATACAGTGGGTTAGTGCTGTTTTTCTAGAAGCGTCAATAAATGTTACATGTCGGATAATTTTACAGAGTGTTGACATTTGGTCTCCGGGAAAATAATTTTTCATATATAAATTATAAAGTTATAAAACTTGGCACGTTGGGTGCACCTGTTTAGGCAAATTACGAATTTTCTCAACGGAGAGACACATGAACATTAAAAACATCATTACAGGCGTCATCTGCAGCACCGCGCTGATCGCCGGTTCCGCATCTGCCGCGCTCTACGAATTCAACAATGCCGAGTGGGCTAGCTGGGTTCTGATCGACAACGATGCCGATCTGAACACTGATCCCAATGTGTGGATCTCCACAGGCGTCAATGATCAGGGCGAGTTCAACGCCTTCTGGGAAAACAATGGCACTGGCGGCCTGGCTACGGCTGACGAGTACTCCGTTGCCTACTTCGGTGCTGATGGTGGCAGCTTTGACCTGAGCGGTTTCGACGGCATCAAGCTGAACTTTGAGAACAGCCCTGACATGACCAAACACGGCGTCGACTTCTCCCCGTGGATTCGTGATCAGGATGGCAACATCACTGAGAGTGCCGCCGCCGTTTCCGTAGAGAAGAATCACACTGGTTTCAATACCATCTCCTTCGCCAGCATTGCCGGTTTCGATGCCGCCAATATCCAGGGCATGGGTTTCAGCGTGGGTTACGACTTCAGTGATGACAATCGCACCCCCGGCCAGATCCACGGCATAGTTCCTGAGCCTGCTTCCCTCGCCCTGATGGGCCTGGGCCTGTTGGGTCTTGGTGCTGCACGCCGCCGTAAGAGCTAAGCAATATCCGCTACGCTTTTTAGCGATCGAACAGGCCCCGCTTCGGCGGGGTTTGTTTTGCCTGGAAGAAAAGTTGTCATGGGGGTCGCCTTCCCTCCTTAGTCGTTCCCTCTTAATCTGACCGAAAATCTCTTCTCTGCCAACAGCCAGCAATAAACAATCCCATCGCCTCGCCTGCGAGCAATGTGACAGGCTTATGCTAGCCGAGCACAATGTCATGATCCGCTACAGAAGTTAGGATTAGAGGCCATATTGTGTCTTATGAAATCGAACACTGCTCAATACCAAGGTCCTGGATGACTTCTGGGTCTTGAGAATGGTCACCAATCAGGCAGTCTTTTTACCAGGGGATATCTGGTAAAGGTTGATCGTGATTTGTTGCGCGACAGTCTTGAGGTGAGAAGCCCTTTTTGTGATCACTATCTGGTGGAGTTCGCCAACAGAGTGCCGACTGAATTCAAAATTCGGGACAGGGTGAAAACGTATCTGTTGAAACGGCTATTGAAGAGGCGGGCGCTGGCCGACACCGTCAGTTATGACAAGCAGGGCTTCGGTATGCCTCTGAAGCATTGGCTGAGAGTAATATCCGGGTTTCTCTCAGGAGAGGCCTCTTTCAGGCGACAGCCATCATCCCAATTGTTTGGCACTGACGCTGTTCAGCGTCTAGAGATTCAATAAAACTTTTCCAAGCGCAACTACGTAGGCCTGATCAAGTGTAGCGGATCGGGCGCAGGGGTTGCCGGTTCCGCTACGCTTGAACCGGCCTACTTTAATTGTGCATTTCCCAGCAAAACTTGGCTAAGACAATACGCTGGTTTCTCTTCAGTCCTTGTGTCTCAGTGGCGAAACCACGCGCCTCAACTTTTCTTCCAGGCAAAACAAACCCCGCCGAAGCGGGGTCTGTTCGATCGCTAAAAAGCGTAGCGGATATTGCTTAGCTCTTACGACGGCGTGCAGCACCAAGACCCAACAGGCCCAGGCCCATCAGGGCGAGAGTTGCAGGCTCAGGAACTATGCCGTGGATCTGGCCGGGGGTGCGATTGTCATCACTGAAGTCGTAACCCACGCTGAAACCCATGCCCTGGATATTGGCGGCATCGAAACCGGCAATACTGGCGAAGGAGATGGTATTGAAACCAGTGTGATTCTTCTCTACGGAAACGACGGCGGCACTCTCAGTGATGTTGCCATCCTGATCACGAATCCACAGGGAGAAGTCAACGCCATGCTTTGTCATGTCAGAGCTGTTTTCAAAGTTCAGCTTGATGCCGTCGAAACCGCTCAGGTCAAAGCTGCCACCGTCAGCACCGAAGTAGGCGACGGAGTACTCGTCAGCCGTAGCCAGACCGCCAGTGCCATTGTTTTCCCAGAAGGCGTTGAACTCGCCCTGATCATTGACGCCTGTGGAAATCCAGACATTGGGATCAGTGTTCAGATCGGCATCGTTGTCGATCAGAACCCAGGAAGCCCACTCGGCATTGTTGAACTCGTAGAGCGCGGCAGATGCGGAACCGGCGATCAGCGCGGTGCTGCAGATGACGCCGGTAATGATATTTTTAATGTTCATCTATTAATCTCGCTTTATTTATTTTTGAGTAGTCACAAAATGTTGCAAATGGTTATATGCAGGTCCTGTGCCAGTCTTTCTAATTCATTGTTATTTATGATAATTAATTAATTTTGTGAATTTTTATTACGACTGACTGTAAAAAGGCCCGACAGAGCGGAACTTTAAATGTGCCTGCCTGCTGTTGCGCTATGTTATTGTTAATTATGTGATTTATGGCATTGGCAGGCGAACTGCTTTGGCGCAGCAGACATTTTTGTGAACCAGTTCCGTAACAGGGTGTTAAAAATCCCGACAGTGTGAAAACCCCCGGATCAATTTTGCTGGCGGCAGATGGAAATCAACTGTTAAGTAGCGCCTGGGCGCCGACAATCTGGTCGGCGGCATTTTCCAGAATCTGGATGCTCAGTTCAGGGGTGAGATCGCCGATATCGAGTTTTTGAAATGCAGGCACCTTATCGAGGGTCGGCAGGGTTTTCATTTCCGGTGTGCCGATGTAACTATGGAGTTGCGCGACAATCACCAGATCAGTGTAGTCAGCTTCATCAGTGTGCTCTCTGGTCCACTCCTCGGCCTCTCGAGTAACGACAACCAGATCCTCAAGGAATCCCCAAGCGGTCAGGATGTGGCATCCGATCACTCCGCGCATATCCTTCATCACCTGTTCCAACTGCAGCTCGTTGTTGGCGATTTCAGGAAAATTCTCTGCATAACTCAGGATGGCCACTTCACCTATGTCGTGCAGAAGCCCCGCCAGTAATGCGTGTTCCGGATTGAAACGTCGTGAAAGTTTGGCCAGTACGAAGCAGATGCCTGCCACCTGGGTACTGTGCTTCCATAGTTTACGCATCTGATCCTGCAGCACTCTGGAGTGTGCTTTGAAGAGTTCGCGCAGGGCAAAGGTGAGAACCAGCTTGTGCGTGGTGGTGTTTCCCAGGCGGATGATGGCGGCAGTGCAACTGGCGGAGGGTGACAGGCCGACATAGAGCGCACTGTTCGCTGCACGGATCAGTTTTGTGGTGATAACCGGGTCGGTCTGGATTATCTTGGCCAAGTGCTCGGCATCCGTATCCTCGTCTTCGATAGCGCACCCGACTTTGATGGCAACATCTGGCAGACTGGGAAGGATCAGCCGGTCGTTTTGCAGATCCGTCAGCAGTGCCTGAGAGAGACGGTTTTCTGTTTCGCCTTTTTCGTATTGGCCGGTGAGGGATGAGAGCTCTTCACTTGCCAGGGTTTCAAGGCTGTCATTGGTCAAGCCGTCCAGGAGACGGTTGTCGATGAGAAAATATACGACAGGTGTCACTACGGTGACATCGTACTGTCTGGGAATCAGATGAGCGATCGGGTTCATCGCCTGAACTGAACCGGCTTCGATCTCAGAGATGTGGCCATCGGCGGTTTCCAGTTTTACCCGGCCTTTTAGCAGATAGAGGCTGAAGGCGTCCCTGGACCCCATCGATAGGAGTTTCCTGCCACGGATCTCTGTTCGCAGATGGAGCGCATGGGAGAGCAGTTTCAGCTGATCTTCACTTAGCCCCTCCATGGGATGGAGCTTGCCAAGAAGTTCGGCTGGTGGATGTTGGCCGGTTACTGCCATGGCATCGTATCGTTTGTTAAGCTCAGCAGCCGCACTTGGGTGCCGGTTGTTGGTGGAGTTGCAGCGTTCCGACCAGCCGGTCCACCGAGGGCAGATCGTGCCGCTCTAGATATGCCTCGATGCCGCTATTGATCTTGCTGCAGATCAGCGGATCGTAGAAGAGCGCTGTACCAATACCTACGGCGCTGGCCCCGGCGATAATGAATTCAATGGCGTCTTCCGGCGTGGTGATGCCGCCCTGTCCGATTATCGGGATATTGTGATCCCGGCAGACCTGATAGACCTGGTGGACCTTGAGCAGGGCAACTGGTTTGATGGCAGGGCCGGAGAGACCGCCCTGATTGTTGCCGATGACCGGTGTGCGGCTTTCGATGTCGATGGCCATACCCATCAGGGTGTTGATCACCGAGAAGGCGTCGCTGCCTGCCTCGATGCAGCCCTTTGCGTTGCCGGCGATGTCGGTCTGATTGGGTGAGAGCTTGATGATCAGTGGTTTGTTGGTGGCCTTGCGGCAGGTCTCCACAACTCGGGCGGACATGGCGGGATCGTTGCCGAAGGCGACGCCGCCCTCCTTTACGTTGGGGCAGGAGATGTTGATCTCCATGGCGTCGATGGGGGAGTCATCGAAGCGCCGCGTGACCTCGTGATACTCCTCCACCGAAGAGCCTGAGACATTGGCGATGAAGCGGGTTTCGCTGAAATCGAGGCTGGGCAGGATCTCATTCACCACCTTGTCCACCCCGGGATTTTGCAGGCCGATGGCGTTGAGCATGCCGGCAGGTGTTTCGTAGACCCGGTGAGGCCGATTGCCGGGGCGGGGTTCCAGGGTCGTGCCCTTGAGGCAGACTGCACCGGCGTCGCGGTTGCTAAAACCTTTGACTCGCGTGTACTCTTCGCCAAAACCGACACAGCCGGAGAGCAGCACGATTGGGGTGCTGAAAGGCATGCCGCAGAACTCTATCGCCAGGGGGGATGGGTCAGTTTGGGTCATCGTCACTTGCATCTGTTTCTAACTTGAGGTCACACGGAGCAGAATGTTCCACATTGTTCTATACGAACCGGAGATTCCACCAAACACCGGTAATATCATACGCCTCTGTGCAAATAGCGGTAGCCATTTGCATCTGATCCACCCGCTGGGTTTCGAACTCGACGACAAGCGCCTGCGCCGGGCCGGACTCGATTACCATGAGTGGGCGGAGTTGCAGGAGCACGCTTCGCTGCAGGCCTTCCTGCAGAAGGTTGCTCCAAGCCGTCTTTTTGCCTGTACAACCAAGGGTAGGCGTGCCTACGTCGATGTCGGGTTTGCACCGGGCGATGCCCTGCTCTTTGGGCCGGAAAGTCGCGGCCTGCCACAGCCACTGCTGGATGAACTGGACGATTCAAACCTGTTGCGTATCCCGATGCAACCGCAAAATCGCAGTCTCAATCTCTCCAGCGCCGTTGCCATTATCCTTTACGAGGCGTGGAGACAGCAGGGTTTTGACGGGGCTGTATAAAAGCTAGTCCTCAGCCCTCTGGCGCCGGTCGAGCAGGCTGTGAACCGCCTCCTTCGGTGGCAAACCTTCATAGAGCACCTTGTAGACATGCTCCGAGATCGGCATCTCAACGTCCATCTTGCGGGCAAGCTGGCTGACTTCGTAGGCGGTCTGTACGCCCTCCACTTCCTGGCCGATCTCTACTTTTGCCTGCTCGATGGTCAGGCCACGGGCGAGGGCGAGCCCCATGCGCCGATTGCGCGATTGGTTGTCGGTGCAGGTGAGTACCAGGTCGCCGAGGCCAGCCAGTCCCATGAAGGTTTCCGTCTTGCCCCCGAGGGACTGGCCAAGTCGCATGACCTCTGAGAGACCGCGGGTAATCAGTGCGGCACGGGTATTGGCGCCGAAACCGAGGCCGTCCGCAATGCCGGCGGCAATGGCCAATACATTCTTGCTGGCGCCGCCGACCTGTACGCCGGTGATGTCATGACTGGTGTAGGCGCGAAACCAGGATGCGTGCAGATAGGCAGCGACTCTCTCTGCATGGGCGCTGGATTCCGAAGCAACGGTGACCGCCGTGGGCAGGCCGCGGGCGACTTCGCCGGCAAAGGTGGGACCCGATATGACCGCAAGTTCGGGGCGCTGCAGGATATCGCCGGCGACATCGGAGAGCAGGCGCTGGGTGCCGGGCTCGAAACCCTTGGTAGCCCAGGAGACGCCGACGCTAGGCGCCAGCAGCGGGGCAATGGTCTGCACGACAGAACTGAAGGCATGGCTTGGCACAGCCACCAGCACTTCGGATACCCCGGACAGCGCCTTGTTGAGATCGGTTTCCGGTCTCAGAGATTCAGGAAAGGGAATATCGGGCAGAAATTGGTGGTTCTGGCGATCCTGCTGCAGGCGTTCGATCTCTTCGTGGATGTGTCCCCAGAGTCGCACATCATACTGATTGTGGCTGAGCAGGATGGCCAGGGCCGTGCCCCAGGATCCTGCCCCCAGTACGGCGATGGCGGTGTCTGATGGCCTAATGGGTTTTGCCACTGTCGCTTTCCGCCATCTTTTTGGCCAGCTCCTGCTGGTGCTGGGCATAGAGGGCATCGAAATTGACAGGCTGCAGGATCATCTGCGGGAAACTGCCCTTGGTAACCAAGTCGGAGATCGCTTCACGCACATAGGGGAAGAGCAGGTTGGGGCAGTAAGAGCCGACAACCGCGCCCATCTCCTGATCCGAAAAGCCGCTGATGGAGAAGATTCCCGCTTGCTGCACTTCCGCGAGATAGGCTGTCTGCTCGCCGACCTTGGTGGTTACGGTAACATTGAGAACGACTTCATAGACGTTCTCACTCAAGGTGTTGACCTCGGTATTCATGTTGACGTTGGTCTCCGGCTTCCACTCCTGCTGGAAGACGGACGGAGAGTTCGGCGTTTCAAAAGAGACGTCTTTCAGATAGATGCGTTGTATAGAGAGCTCTCGGTTCGGCTGCTCTTGTTTCGCTTCGGACATGGTGCTGATTCCTTCGTATTCGTGAATAAATTATTTTTTGCGCGTTATCGGCAGGTTGGCGCTCTGCCACGCCAGGATGCCGCCGCGCAGATTAAAAGCCTGTTCAAACCCAGCTTTGCGCAGTGTTTGGCAAGCGCCTGCGGATTGGGCGCCGGAGCGGCAGCTGACGATGATCGGCTGATCCTTGTGTTTTTCCAGAGAACCAAGCTGGTTGGCAAAACCGTTCATGGGAATGTTGATCGCGTTGATGATATGACCTTTGTGGAAATCGGCGGTGGGACGAACGTCAAGCACCACCGCATCCTGATGGTTGATCATCACGGTGGCGCTGGTCGGATCCACGGAGCCCTTGTTGCCCTGCAGCAGGTTATGGACCAGTAGCCCACCAACCGCCAACAGTGCCAGCACCAGGATCAAGTGGTTGGTGGAGAACTCGATGAGTTGTTGCAGCATTCAGGGGCCTCTATATAAACCAGAAAGAGTTTGGAAAGTTGGGAAGTGTATAACAGGAACAAGCTCCGGGGTAACCCGGAGCTCAAAAACATGGCAAGAAGTGCTAGGCGTGTGTGCAGAAGACTTCGCGCATCATGCCGATCAGCCGCAAAGTGCGGAAATCACTGACCCGGTAGTAGACCCGGTTGGCATCTTTTCGTGAGGCGAGAATGCCTTTGTCGCGCAGGATGGCAAGATGCTGTGAGATATTGCTCTGGGACGTGCCGACCTGATCGACGATCTCCTGGACGCTTATCTCCTGATCACCCAAGGTGCAGAGGATCTTCAACCGCAACGGATGAGACATGGCCTTCAGCGAACGGGAGGCGCGGTCGATATCATCGTCAGTGGCAAACAGGGTATCGAATTCGGCCGTATCGGCATTCAATACGGGTTTGTTGGGTTTACCGAATTTGTGTTCCATGGAAATGACCTTATTAATAACTAATACAATAATACGCTGTTTTAACAGGGCTTGAGAACCCCCTGATTTATTCGGGTTTTCCCTGATAAGCCGGTCGATGTCCGGATGGGCTATTCTGGCCTGAAAATTTGAAAAGTGTTCTAATGCAAAGGTTTATCAGCAACCTGCTGGGGTGGACTTCCCGTTGCAGAGCGAAAGAGAAGTAAGAGAGTTGTCATGACGGATAAGCCAAAACCTGTCGTCCTTCTCATATTGGACGGCTGGGGATATAGAGAAGACGAGAGTGCAAACGCAATAGTTGCGGCCAGCACGCCGGTTTGGGACCGGTTGTGGAAAGAGTATCCCCATACCCTGATCCACACCTCCGGCGCTGCGGTCGGGCTGCCTGGCGGGCAGATGGGCAACTCCGAGGTGGGTCATCTGAATCTGGGGGCGGGGCGGGTGGTCTATCAGGAGTTTACCCGGGTGAGCCGCTCCATTCGCACCGGTTCCTTCTTCTCCAACCAGACCCTCACCAGCGCGGTGGACAAGGCGGTGGAGATGGACAAGGCGGTGCATATCCTTGGTCTGCTCTCGCCCGGTGGTGTGCACAGTCATGAAGAGCATATTCACGCGATGGTGAAACTGGCGGTTGAGCGGGGCGTAAAGAAGGTCTATCTGCACGCCTTCCTGGACGGGCGTGACAGGCCACCGAAAAGCGCCGAGGCATCATTGAAGGCGATGAACGATGTCTTCGCCGAACTGGGCACCGGCAGGATTGCCAGTATCGTGGGCCGTTACTACGCGATGGATCGCGATAACCGCTGGTGCAGGACGGAGGTCGCTTATGATCTGCTGACCCAGGGTATGGCGGAGTACAGCGCGACGGACGCCTGTGAAGGGTTGCTGCAAGCCTATGCCCGGGGTGAAAGCGACGAGTTCGTCAAACCCACGGCGATCGTGCCCGAGGGCGGATCCCCGGTGGGTATCGAAGAGGGTGACGTGGTGTTCTTCCTCAACTACAGGTCAGATCGTGCGCGACAGTTGACGCGCCCGTTTATCGAGGAGGATTTTGCCGATTTCGAGCGCAAGGCCTGGGCGCCGCTTGGTGCTTTTGTCAGTCTGACCCAGTACCACAAAGGTTTCGAAATCCCTGTCGCCTTCCCACCCGAGCGGCTCAAGAACGGATTCGGTGAATATATTGCAAAGCAGGGCATGCGCCAGTTGAGGTTGGCTGAGACGGAGAAATATGCTCATGTCACCTTCTTCTTCAATGGTGGTCGTGAAGAGCCGTTTGAAGGAGAGGATCGCATCCTGGTGCCCTCACCCAGAGTGGCGACCTACGACGAGAAGCCGGAGATGAGCGCGGAAGAGGTAACCGACCATCTGGTGGAAGCGATTGGCGGTAGAAAATATGACGTCATCATCTGTAACTTTGCCAACTCCGACATGGTGGGTCATACCGGCATTCAGGAGGCGGCGGAGCAGGCCATAGAGACCATCGACCACTGTCTTGGGCGGGTACGGAAAGCGCTGCACAAAGCGGGCGGGGAGATGTTGATTACAGCCGATCACGGCAATGCGGAGCAGATGGAGGATTTCGCCCACCATCAGCCCCATACCGCCCATACGCTCAATCCAGTGCCGTTGATCTATGTCGGCCGGGAGGGGACGCTGGACGAGAGTGGCGCCCTGTGTGACATCGCCCCGACCCTGCTGAAACTGATGGGACTCGACCAGCCCGGCGAAATGAAAGGACATGCGCTGATCAGATTTGAGGAAGAGGCGGAGTGATCCAAGGCGCCGGTGCCGCCGCCCTGCTGTTGGCATTGGTGCTGTGCTCTGCGACACCTGGCTTCTCCGTAGCGGCTGAAAAAGCGCAACTGCAGCAAAAGAGTGAGGAGCTGGCCCAGGTCAAGGCCCGCATTAAGCAACTGCAGACTCAGTTGCGCTCGGCGGAGGGTGAGCGCCAGGGGCATAACAGCGCACTAAGGGAGATCGAAGAGCGTATCGGTGGCCTGGCCAGACGTGTCCGGGTCATCGTCGTGAGTCTCGACCGCCAGCGCCAGCGCATGGCGGAGTTGGAGCAGGAGCGAGCCGACGCCCGGCTGCAGCTCGATTTTCATCGCCAGACGATGGAGCAGCAGATTCGGGCCGCCTACATCATGGGAAGGCAGGAGAAGGTGAAGATTCTGTTGAATCAGCAGGACCCCGCCGTGGTCAGCCGGGTGATGGTGTATTACGATTACCTCAACGATGCGCGCCTGGCCCGCATGAACCTGATTCGCGACAGTCTGCAGCGTCTGGCTAAAATCGAGCAGGCGCTCTCAGAAGAGGAGCTGCGACTGCAACAACTGCAGGCCAAGGAGGCGGCGGAGCGAGAGCAGTTGGAGCGGACTCGGGTTGGCCGGGAGAGGGTGATAGCTGCGCTCAATGCGCGCCTTCGCAATAAGGGACAGGAGCTGGAACAGCTCAAGGCCAATGAGAAGCAACTCTCATCCCTGTTGGCGAATATCCAGGAGGCGTTGGAGGACATTCCGATGGAGCGTCTTGCGCATAAGCCGTTCGGTAAACTTAAAGGCCGCCTGCCCTGGCCCTCAAAAGGCAGATTGGCTGCCAGTTTCGGTTCTCCCAGGAAACTTGGAAAACTGCGCTGGGACGGCGTACTGATATCTGCGCCCGAGGGGCGGGAGGTCAAGGCGGTGCACTATGGCCGCGTGGCTTTTGCCGATTGGCTGCGGGGTTTTGGGCTGCTGCTGATTGTCGATCACGGTGGCGGTTTTATGAGCCTATACGGCCACAACCAGAGTCTCTTCAAGGAGACTGGCGAGTGGGTCGAACCGGGAGAGGTGGTGGCGTTGGTGGGCAGCAGCGGCGGCCGCAGTACGTCAGGGGTCTACTTTGGCATCCGTCAGAATGGCGCGGCGGTGAACCCGAAGAAGTGGTGCCGGCGTACCAAAGGCAAGCGAATCAGTGCGATTCGCTCACAGGCCGTAAACAATAGGGTGTAGGATGCGGTTCGCAAACTCAACGCATCCTACATGATTACCACAAAGTCAGAGTGCACTATGTTACCTGAAAGCGGTCTTACTCAGTCTGAACCGACTATTGAATTTTTATCGCCAAAGGGCGATGTTTGCAGGATGAATGGGATGAAGACTTCGTTTCGCAGATTTTTTGTACTAAGCCTCGGTGCTTTTTTCGGGATGGGCTTATCGGTGGCGGGATATGCCGCTGCCCAAGCGGAAAAGGAGGCCGTCGAGTTGCCGCTGCAGGAGCTGCGCACCTTTGCCGACATCTTCGGCCGCATCAAGGCCAGCTACGTGGAGCCGGTGGAAGACAAGGTGCTGCTGGAGAGTGCTATTCGCGGCATGCTCTCCGATCTTGATCCCCACTCGAGTTACCTCAATGAAGAGGAGTACAAGGAGCTGCGGGTCGGCACCAGTGGTGAATTTGGTGGCCTCGGCATAGAGGTGGGCATGGAGGATGGCTTCATCAAGGTCATCTCTCCCATCGACGATACCCCGGCACAGCGGGCAGGGGTGCTTGCCGGTGATCTGATAGTGCGGCTGGATGATACGCCGGTGAAGGGGCTCTCCCTGACCGAGGCAGTCAACCTGATGCGAGGTAAACCCGGCAGCAAACTTGTTCTGACAATTTCCAGGAAGGGGGCGAAAAACCCCCTGAAGATCGAGGTGATGCGTGCGGTCATCAAGGTGACCAGCGTCAAGAGTCGGCTGCTGGATGAGCGTTTTGCCTATGTGCGCATCTCCCAATTTCAGTCGCATACCACCGATGACATGCTGAAGGCGGTACGCAAGCTGGAGGCGTCAGCAAAGGAAGGACTGAAGGGATTGGTACTCGATCTGCGCAATAATCCCGGTGGGGTACTCAATGCGGCGGTGTCCGTAAGCGATGCCTTTCTGGAACAGGGACTGATCGTCTATACCGAAGGCAGGGTGAGCGACTCCGCGCTGCGCTTTGAGGCGGCACCTGACGATGTGCTCAAGGGCGCGCCCATAGTGGTCTTGGTCAATTCCGGATCAGCGTCGGCCTCAGAGATCGTCGCCGGTGCGCTGCAGGACCACAACCGCGCAGTCATCATGGGCAAGCAGACCTTTGGCAAGGGCTCGGTGCAGACCATTATCCCGATCAATCAACACTCGGCAGTGAAAATGACCACAGCCCGATACTTTACCCCTTCAGGCCGATCCATCCAGGCGGAGGGCATCAAGCCCGACATTGAGCTGGAGGATGTGGAGGTGTCCGCGTCGAAAGACAATGGCGTGAAGCCGTTGAAAGAGGCGGATCTTTCCGGCCATCTGGAAAACGGTAATGGAAAAGCAAAAAAACAGGCAGGGAAGAAAAAGGACGGCAAAGAGAATAAGGGCTCTTTGGCGGCCCGGGACTACCAGCTTAGCGAAGCGCTCAACCTTTTGAAAGGGTTGGTGATACTGCAAAAGCGCAAGGCAGGCTGATGAGCAGCCTCCGGCAAACATGTTCACTCCTGTTGCTGGGGTTTGCCGCCATTCTCATGCCGGGGGTTCAGGCGGACGAGGTAGAGGGCATAGGGATATCTCCCGCCTATATCGCGCTGATCATCGATGATATGGGCAACCGGCGTGAAGCCGGTGAGGCGGCACTGGCTCTGCCGGGGGCCATCACTTACTCGTTCCTGCCTCACACCCCGTTTGCCAAAGTGCAGGCCGGTATCGCCCACGCCACCGAGAGAGAGGTGATGCTTCACCTGCCCATGGAGTCGAATGAAAACTATCCGTTGGGCACGGGCGGTCTGACAATGGATATGGAGCGGGATGCATTTGTCCTGACGCTCGCTGAGGACATCGCATCGATCCCGTATGTGGCGGGCATCAACAACCATATGGGCAGCCGAATGACCAGTGACGCGGAGGCGATGCGTTGGCTGATGGCAGCGCTCCGGGATTCTGACCTCTTTTTTATCGATAGTCGCACCACTGACCAGACCCAGGCGGAGACAGTGGCCAGGGAGAATCTGGTGGCCGTCACGCGGCGCAACGTCTTCCTCGACAACGAGAGGGATCCGGAGGCGATCAGGATGCAGTTCCAAAATCTGATTCGTCTGGCAAAGAGAGACGGTAGTGCCGTTGGCATCGGTCATCCGCATCCGGAGACCCTGGAGATTCTGGCGGAGATGATACCGCTGCTCGAACGCGAGGGGGTGCAGCTTGTGCCGGCCTCGCATCTGACAAACCAGGAGAGAAGATTATGGCACGCGTCCTCGTCCCCCTCGCCCAAGGCTGTGAAGAACTCGAAGCCGCCACCATCACCGATCTACTGAGCCGCGCCGGGGTGGAAGTGGTGACGGCAGGCCTCGACGATCAACCGGTCAAGGCCGCCAGAGGGTTGACCCTCCTGCCTGATACCACCCTCGACGCCGTTGTGGATGAGTCGTTCGATATGATCGTACTGCCCGGCGGCCTGCCCGGTGCAGACTACCTGGATCAGGATCCGCGCATCCACCGTCTGCTGCAGCGCCTTGCGGGGGAGGGGGGTTACACTGCGGCAATCTGCGCCGCCCCCAAGGTGCTGGCCAGCGCGGGACTGCTGGAGGGCCGTTCCGCCACCAGCTATCCCGGTGTGCTGGACGGGATGGATCTGCCGGGCGTGGATGTGGATCTGCGGCCGGTGATCGCGGACGGAAAGGTAATCACCTCCCGTGGGCCGGGGACGGCAATGGACTTTTCCCTGGCGCTGATCGAAGCACTTGAAGGCAAAGCCAAGCGGGATGAGGTGGAGGCCGGTCTGGTTCGCTGATTTCACGCATGGACGAGTTTCAGATCATTCACCATGGAGCGACGTAGGTCGGTTTAAGCGCAGCGGAACCGGCGGGACAGTGTTTCGCTTCGACCCCAAACTGCCCGATCCGCAAGCTTGATCGGGTCTACGTTGTTTGCTGGAAAATATCAGTAGCGGTTATTTATTCAGATAGATAACATCCGCCCCGTTGCTGCTGGATTGCCCGTTCGGTTGGGGGCCGTGCTCCGGTACCAGGGAGTGCAGCGCCTCGTCCAGTCGTTGGATGTCCATGGATTTACAGGCTTCGGCAACCGTTTTCATGGTCTCATTGAGACCGTCCCAGTCCACCTTGCGGTGGCGTGCGAGAAACACCTTTTCGTGCCGGGTCTTGTCGAGCGCCTCTTTTTCGTGAAACAGCTCCTCGAACAGCTTCTCTCCAGGGCGCAGGCCAATGTACTCGATTTCGATATCCTCTCCCGGCTTTTTACCGGATAGGTGGATCATCTGTTCAGCCAGATAGCTGATCTTCACCGGTTCGCCCATGTCCAACACAAAGATCTCGCCGCCAACCCCGAGCACCACCGTCTGCATGATCAACTGGCAGGCCTCCGGGATAGTCATGAAGTAACGTTCCATGCGGGGGTCAGTCACGGTGACCGGCCCGCCTGCGGCGATCTGCTTGCGGAAGAGGGGAATCACGCTACCCGCTGAGCCGAGCACATTTCCGAACCGGGTAGTGATAAACCGGGTGTTGGAGTGCGCGTTGAGATTTTGGCAGAAGATCTCCGCCGCGCGCTTGCTCGCGCCCATGATATTGGCCGGGTTGACCGCCTTGTCGGTAGAGACCAGTACGAAGACGCTGCTGTTGAACTGGTTTGCCGCTTCAGCCACATTACGGGTGCCGAGCACATTATTACGCATCGCCTGACGTAGCTGGGGTTCCAGCATGGGAACGTGTTTGTAGGCGGCTGCGTGGAAGATGACATCGGGGCGGTGCCGGGTGAAAACATCGTCGACATAGGGACGGTCGGTGACGTCGCCAAGGTGGCACTCCAGTTCCAGGTCGGGAAAAGCCTTCTGCAGTTCCATCTCGATGGAGTAGAGATTGAATTCACTCTGTTCCAGGATCACCAGCCGTGTTGGTTTTAGCCGGGCCAGTTGACGGCAGAGCTCCGAGCCGATGGAACCTCCACCGCCGGTGATCAGCACGGTTTTGTTCGACAGGGCCCGATCGATGGCGGGCCAGTCAAGCGAGACCGGTTCGCGTCCCAGCAGGTCCTCGATGGAGACCTCACGGAGGTCGTTGATCCGCACATTGCCGGACATCAGGTCGTTGAGCTGTGGTACCGCCTGGAAGGGTATGTGGGCCTGTTCACAAAACTCGACCACCCTGCGCATCTGAGAGGAAGTGGCCGACGGCAGGGCGAGCATGATGATGTCGATTTCGTATTGCTCGGTTAATGCCGGGATCTCATCGCAGCCACCGGCGACGGGTATGCCGTGGATGTCCCGTCCCAGGTGTCGCGGGTTGTCGTCGGCAAATGCCATGGGCTGAAAGGCGTCGTGGCGGTTGCGCAGAATGTCTCTGGCCAGCATCTCCCCCGCCTTTCCTGCGCCAACGATGAGTACGCGCTGACCGGAAGAGAGATAGAGCTGGTTGTCCTTCAGCCAGCGGTAGAGCATTCGCGGGCCGCTGAGCAGCAGCAGCAGAAGCAGGGTGTAGATGACGGGAACGGAGCGGGGTATCTCCTCTGCCCGGGTGATCACAAAGAGCAGGGCCATGCCGATGGCGCTGCCAACCGCAACCGCTTTGAGGATTCTGAGAAGATCCGGTAGAGAGGCAAAACGCCAGATTCCCCGGTAGAGTCCGAAAGCGATAAATGCGCCAAGTTGTACCGGAAGTATGATCAGCAGGGCCTTTAAGCCCTCATCGAAAAATTCAACCGGCAGCAGGTCAAGGTTGTACCTCAGCCAGAATGCAAGGGTCCAGGCGATGGGCACCATCAGAGTGTCATGAATCAGAGCCGTGCCCTGGGACTGGAATCGAGCAGGAATGATGTTTTTTCGCATGTCCTTGTCTGGCGCTTCTCTTTGTAGAAGAGTGATTCTATCATGGTCGGTTTCGCGACCCCTATCTGGAGCATTTGAACGAATCATGATGACTTGGCGTCAATGGCAGCAGCGGTTTGATCTGGCTGCCCGGGGCATGGCGGTGTTCGCCGCTTTTAGCGTGCCGATGCCGACCGCATGGCTCACAGTCGCGATGGGCCTGCTTCTGATTTTCTGGCTGCTGGGTGGCGGCTACAGCAACAAATGGCGGAGGATGCGGGAAAATCCACTGACTCGCTGGTCGCTTCTTCTGCTGCTGGCATTTGCTCTGGGGCTGCTCTACAGCAGTGCCGGGATGGATGAGGCGTTGGACAAATCGGGCAAGTATCTCAAGCTGCTCTATATCCCCCTGTTGATTTCGCTGCTCGACAGCCGCCTTTGGCAAAAGCGTGCGGCCAACGGCTTTCTGTTGGCGATGCTGCTTACCCTGGTCGCCTCTTGGGGCATGTATGCTGATCTGATTCCCCAGGCGACAAAGCTGTTCCCGAATACAGTGTTCAGAGGGCGCATTGCACAGAATTTCTTTATGGCCTTCACCGCCTACCTGCTGTTTGATCGATTTATGCGGGATAGTGGTCGTTGGCGCTGGTTTTGGGGTTTGTTGTTTGGTCTGGCACTGATCAATGTGTTGGTGTTGGTTGGGGGGCGCACTGGCCAACTGGTTCTGCTGGTGCTGGTTCTGCTGGCCGCCGTGCAGTATCTGAACTGGCGAGGCCTGCTTGCTGGAGGGCTGGTCATTGTGTTGATCACTCTGCTCTCCTACCAGTTCTCGGAGAACTTCAGTAATCGGGTCGATCTGACCCTGCAGCGTTTGGGCGCGTTCAGTGAAGATTCCCGAGATCATGATCAGGTGGGTAATCGCCTGGAGATGTATGGCAACTCACTGGAGCTGATTGGCCGTCATCTGCTGATCGGTACGGGCAGTGGCAGTTTTTCGGTTGAGTATGCCGAACTGGCACGGCAAAAGGGGTTGGAGTTGTTGTCCGACAATCCCCACAACGAGTATCTGAATATCACGGTGCAGCTGGGGCTGGTGGGTCTGCTGCTCTTCCTGCTGCTGCTTTACAATCACTGGCGCCTCTCCGCGCAGGTTGATCCGCTCTTCCGTGGATCCTCCCAGGCCCTGCTGGTGGCGATGGCTGCGGGCTGTCTCTTCAACTCCTTCCTGATGGACAGGGGGGAAGGCAGCTTCTATGTCGTTCTGACGGCGGTCTATCTGGCTGGCCTCAGCCACGCCCGTCTGCGGGAGAGGGAAGGTTGACGACTACTCGCTGGATGTGTAATCCAGATGTCTAGACTCTTCGTTGCAGTCTCTGCCCACGGTTATGGACATCTCGCACAGATTGCGCCGGTGATCAACGGATTGCGCCGCGATCTACCCGGGCTTCAGGTAGTGATTCAGGGCGATCTGTCGGCGGAATTTATCTGCAGCAGAATAGATGGTCCCTTCGAACTGCTGGCCGAGGCCTGTGATGTGGGCATGGTGATGGAAAATCCATTGACCGCCGACTGGCTGGCCACCCATGAGGCCTATCGGCTTTTTCATCGGGATTCCGCGGCAAGACTGAAGCGGCAACGGGCCTTGCTGGAGTCGGCGGCGCCGGATCTTCTGCTCGCCGATGTACCCTGGTTACCTCTGGTTGCGGCAAAGGATCTGGGCATCCCTGCGGTGGGACTCTGCTCACTGACCTGGTTTGATATCCTTCATGAAGGCCCAATGACGGCTCTCCCCCTGGAAGATTGCCTGCGGGATATGAAGCGGGCCTATCAGCAGGCTGATCTGTTTTTGCGGCCAGCGCCTTCGATGCCGATGGCGTGGCTGCCCAATAGTCATCCGATCGGCCCCTTGGCAATCAAGGGCAAGCCGTGCCGAGAAGAAATTATGGTGCATCTTGCTCTACCCAGCGAGAGTCGTATCGGCCTTTTGCAGTTTGGGGGCGTGAGCGGAGTAGTCGCTGCCGACGCGCTCCCTCTGCTTGAAGGGCTGGTCTGGCTGGTGCCCGAGGCTATTGAGGCCGAACGTTGCGATTTTTTTACCGTTCCCGAGGGGATAGCATTCATCGACCTGATGGCATCCTGCGACCTGATGATCACCAAGCCGGGTTACAACAGCTTTACCGAGGCGGCGGCGAATGGTTTACCACTGCTCTCGGCGGCGAGAAATGAGTGGCCGGAGAGCCGCTGGCTGGTTGACTGGGTGGCTGAACGGATTCCATTCAGGCAATTGACCCAGGCTGAGTGGCGGCCGGAACCACTGAAATCGGCGATTGAGTTGATGCTGGAGGCATCAAGACCAGAGCCCACTCCTGCTACGGGAGTGGAGGATGCGCTTGCGCTGTTGCGGCCCTGGTTCAGCTAATGGGTTTTGCGAGAAATGACAATCAGCCTGCGCTTGCATAAGATGGCGCCATTTTTTCGCACCCACCCCAGTAACAGGTTTTGATTGGATGAACAGAGACGATTTCCTGCCTTTTGCTCTGCCCAGCGTCAGCGAAGATGAGATAAAGGAGGTGGTGGACACCCTGCGTTCCGGCTGGTGGACCACGGGCGCCAAGGCGAAAAGATTCGAGGCCGATTTCGCAACATTTGTCGGTGCCCGCCACGCCATCGCGGTCAACTCAGCTACGGCCGGTCTGCACCTGGCTCTGGAGGCGATCGGCATAGGTCCGGGGGATAAGGTGATTACCACCACCTTTACCTTTACCGCTACGGCCGAAGTGATCCGCTACCTGGGGGCTGATCCGCTGCTCGTCGATATCGATCCACAGACCCTCAATATCTCGGTGGATCAGGTGGAAGATGCCTTGAAAAACCACCCGGAGGTAAAGGCGATAATGCCGGTCCACTTTGCCGGTCAGGCCTGCGAGATGGATGAACTGCTGGCGCTGGCTGAACAGTATGGCGTCAGGCTGGTTGAGGATGCAGCCCATGCACTGCCGGCGACCTACAAAGGCCGCAATATCGGTACCCTGGGGGATGCCACGGTCTATAGTTTCTACGTGACCAAGACCATAGCCACCGGTGAAGGCGGCATGGTGGTGACCGACGACGATGCCATCGCCGAGCGGGTGCGGGTGATGCGCCTGCACGGTATCAGCAGGGATGTCTTCGACCGCTATACCTCAGATAAACCCGCTTGGTATTACGAAGTGATTGCGCCCGGTTATAAATACAATATGACCGATATCGCTGCCTCTTTGGGGTTGCATCAGCTGAAGCGGGCCGAGGCATTCCGTCAGCGGCGTGAACTGATGGCACAGCGTTACGATGTTGCCTTTGTCGATCTGCCGGTGCGGCTGCCTTTCGTCAAACGTCCCGATGATCTCCACGCCTGGCACCTCTATGTGCTGCGTCTGCAGACGGGGGAGCTGACCATCGACCGCAACCGATTTATCGAACTGATGGCCGAGCGGGGCATAGGCACCAGCGTGCATTTTATCCCGCTCCATCGCCACCCCTATTGGCGCGATACTTACCAGCTAGATGCCGCCAACTTTCCCGTTGCTGAACAGGTCTTCGCTGAATGTGTCAGCCTGCCGCTATTCCCGGCCATGAGTGATGCGGACCAGCATCGGGTGATCGAGGCGGCAACGGCCATTCTGCTGGACGCCTGCCGGTGATCGCCAAGCGTCTCTTCGATCTGCTACTGACTCTGCCGGGGTTGTTGTTGCTGCTGCCGTTGATGGCAGTGATCGCACTTTGGGTGCGGCTCGATAGTCCAGGGCCGGTGCTGTTTCGCCAGCAGCGGGCGGGTCGTGATGGTGTCTCCTTCGCACTGCTGAAATTTCGCAGTATGCGAGTCGATGCCGAGAAGCTGGGACCGAAGGTGACAGTGGGGGCCGACCCGCGCATCACCCGCAGCGGGCAGTTTTTGCGCAAGTCGAAGCTGGATGAACTGCCCCAGCTCTTCAACGTGGTGATGGGGCAGATGAGTCTGGTGGGGCCGCGTCCAGAGGTGCCGGAGTATGTGGCCCACTACCCGGCAGAGATCCACGATAAGGTGTTCTCGGTGCCCCCGGGTATTACCGATCTTGCGTCCATCGAGTTCCGCAATGAGAACGCTATGCTGGAGGGGGCAGACGATCCGGTTGCCACCTACCTCAACGAGATTATGCCGATCAAGCTCGACTACTATGTCTCTTACGTGGAGCAGCGCAGCTTATGGCTCGACCTGAAGATTATCTTCAGAACCTTCTGGGCGGTCGTTTCACATTGATGGATTGTTGGGGATCCTGGGTCACTCCGATCCCTTGTGATAATCACCCGCTGGTTGGGTACGTTTTGACTGCCTCTATCACCCGCTTTTGGCTGGCCTCATCCATATCGGTATAGAAAGGCAGGCGCACCAGCTGGTCGGCCACATCACGGGTAACCGGGCAGCCGAGGGGCGCACGTCCTTCGGCCTGTCCCATATCCGAGTCGTGCAGCGGCAGATAGTGGAAGACGGCGGAGATCTGCTGCGCCTTGAGATGCTGGATGAAGGCGCTGCGTGCTTCCAGCGACGGCATCAGCAGGTAGAACATGTGGTAGGCCTGCTCGCAATGGGCGGGGATGGTGGGCATGCCGGTCCGCCGGTCTGTAGCCCAGCCGGTCAGCCCTTCACGGTAGTTTTCCCAGACCTGCTTGCGGCGGGCCTGAATCGAATCGACGTGGGAGAGCTGGCCGAAGAGGAAGGCGCTCAGAATGTCGGAGATGACATAGCTCGATCCCCTGTCCACCCAAGTATATTTATCGATCTGGCCACGGAAGAAACGCGCCCGGTTGGTGCCTTTTTCACGGATGATCTCAGCCCGCTCGATATAGGTCGGATCGTTGATGATCAAGGCGCCACCCTCGCCGCAGGTGATGTTCTTGGTCTCATGGAAGCTCTGGGTCGCCATGTGACCGATGGTGCCCAGATGACGCCCCTTGTATTTGGCGTAGAGACCGTGGGCGTTGTCCTCGATGACGATCAGGTTATGGGCCTTGGCGATGGCCATGATCTCATCCATCTCGCAGCCGACACCGGCGTAGTGAACCGGCACGATGGCGCGGGTGTTGTCGGTAATCAGTGCCTCCAGTTTGGTCTCGTCCATGTTCAGGGTATCGGGACGGATGTCGGCAAACACGGGGATTGCGCCATGCATCAGGAAGGCCAGTGCGGTGGAGACGAAGGTATAGGAGGGTACGATTACCTCGTCGCCCGGCTGCAGGTCGAGCAGGATAGCGGCGATCTCCAGCGCATGGGTGCAGGAGGTGGTCAGCAGTACCTTCTCGGTATCGATCAACTGCAGCTCCAGCATCGCCTGGACCCGCTTGGTGAATGGGCCGTCTCCAGCCACCCAGCCGTTTTCAAAGGCCTCGGCGATCAGGTCGGTTTCGTTGCCGGCCCAGGCCGGGCGGTTGAAAGGGATGGGGTTATTCATAATGGTCCAGTGCACTGCAGAATGGCGTGACTGTATGGGATACGCAGCAGGTCAGTTCGCACCACAAGATCGACCTGTTTGAAATGTTTCATTGCCAGTTGTCGATAGGCTTCGGGTTTACGAACATTCTGGCCCCGGTCCCTGGATATGACCCAATTGGCCAGCGGGTTACCGCCATCAAGGTAGCAGGGGTCGAGGGTGACTAAGCGGGTCTCGGGTTTTGCCACCGAGGCGATGTTGGCAAACAGATCCTGGACCTCATCGTCTGAGAGGTGGTGCAGCAGCCCTTTGGCAACGACTATGTCAGGTTTTCCCAGTGCCGCGTAGTCCAGACCGGCGACATCGGCGCAGACAAAATGGCCCGTATCTCCATGTTCGTTTCGGGCGGCGGTGATGTAGTCGCTGGAGAGGTCCATGCCCACGTAGTTCACCCCATCCGGTAGATAGTTGAGCAGATTTCCCGTGCCGCAACCGACATCCAGCAGCCGGTTGCCAGCCGTCGCCCGAATAAACTGATCAACAAAGATATGGCGGTTCTTTTTGCCCAGCAGATCCTGCAGCCACTGGTAGACGCTGGCATGGGAGAGAATGGCGCGGATTCCACTGGTTTCTTGAGTCATCTTGACTGGAGTTGTTCGCTGCTTCGACTGAGATTGAGCATGATACCGCCAATCAGGCCGACCAGCACCTTGCTCAGATAGACCATGAAGGAGAAGAGGATGGCGGAGGAGGGATCTACGCCGAACAGTGCCAGCACGCCAACCAGGGTGCCTTCCCGGACCCCAAGTCCCCCCAGAGAGATCGGCAGGAGCGTCGCGATAATCGCCACTGGCATGGCGATCAGCAGCCAGAAGAGAGGGGTCTCAGGGAAAACGTAGGAGAGAATCAGCCAGGAGAGCAGGGCATCGCTGCCCTGTGCCAGCAGACTGAGCAGAAAGGCGGTGATGGCGGTGTGCAGGGGCAGTCGAAATCTGCGGGAGGCGAAGATGATTATCAGGCTCAGTAGTACAACCGCAGCAATCAGCAGATGGATCTGATACTGGCCGAAATCGATATGGGGCAGGTTGGCACCCCCCAACAGAAGACCGATGAGAAACAGGCTGAGCAAGGCGCCGACCCCGAACAGTCGCTCCATAAAGATGATCAGTCCTGAGGTCTTTAGATTGATTCCCGTATGCGACATGGCGTAGTTGATGCGCATCAGGTCGCCGCCGATGGCGCCGGGCATGAAGATGTTGAAAAAGGCGCCGAACAGGTAACCCTGGTAGGCCTTTGCAAAGGAGAGATTTCTGGGGTTTTTCTGGCCGATCAGCAGTCGCCAGCGGGTTGCCATGAACAGGTTGAGGCCCAGTGTGCCGGTCGTACCGATTGCAATGTAGAGCAGCGCGTAGGCATCGAGGCTGGCCAAACGTTGCCAGTCGAGCAGGTAGAACAGACCGGCAAGCAGGGTGATCGAAACAGTGGCCTTGACGGATTTAGGCAGCTTAATCGGCTTCATGATGGGGTGACTGGCAGAGTGCTTGCTGAGTTTAGTCCGTTAAGGAGGGGCAGCCCCTATAGTGAGAAGATGATCGAGTATCCAAAGATGCGGCGGTCTGGATTTGATTGTACCATTGTTCGCATCTGTCTCATGCTCCCTACAGGATGCTGAAAAACCCGGTTTGTATGACAAAGATATCGCCCCACCTCTCTGTAGTCTCCCCCGTTTACGGTTGCGCGACGATCCTGCCTGCGCTCTGTGCCGAGCTGGCTGACAGTCTTGCCGCCATTACCGAAGAGTATGAGATCATCTTCGTTAATGACGCTTCCCCCGATGGTGCCTGGGAGGTGATCCAGCAGTTGGCGGAGGCTGACCCGCGCATCCGCGGGGTCGATCTGTCGCGTAACTTTGGCCAGCATGCGGCGATACGCGCTGGCTTGGCGCTGGCCCGGGGCGACTGGGTGGTGGTGATGGATTGCGATCTGCAGGATCAGCCAGCAGAGATCCCCAAACTTTACGCCAAGGCGATGGAGGGCTATGAGGTGGTTTTCGGTCGTCGGGAAAGTCGGCGGGATTCCCCAGCCAAGGTGCTATCGGCACGTCTTTATCGCAAGGTTCTAGACTACTTTACCGACAGCAACAGTGACCCTGCCGTGGCCAACTTTGGTATCTACCAGCGCAAGGTGATCGAGGCCTTCAATGGCATGCAGGAGCAGACCCGCACCCTGCAGTTGACCATCCGCTGGCTCGGTTTTCATGCAACCTCCATCAATATTGAACATGCGCCTCGTAGGGAGGGGCGCTCCAGTTACAATTTCAGGCGCTTGCTGAGCATGGGCCTGAACATCATTGTCTCCGAGTCGAACAAACCCCTGAAGCTGTCGATCTCCTTCGGCTTTTTCATGGCTATGATCTCCCTGCTTTACGCCCTCTATCTGGTGGCCCGCTACTTTATCTTGGGAGTCGCTGTAGCGGGCTGGACCAGCGTTATCGTCTCCATCTATTTTGTTGGCGGTCTGCTGTTTGCCAACCTGGGTATACTCGGGCTCTACCTCGGGAAGGTGTTTGACGAGACCAAGGCGCGTCCGATCTATGTGGTGAGGGATTGTACCTGGCCAGCGGATAACGGTACGGAGAGTCGTCGCTGATGGCGCAATACTTTCCTGCTGTAGCAGAGTCCGAATTTGCCTGGACGGCTTTTGTCGAACGACATGCAGCCCACTTCGGAGTCAGCCGTGTTTTACAGGCAGAGGAAGCAGCCAATCTGCGGCGTACAGGATTTATTTGGTCTGAACGACCCTATACTCTCTGCCTGGCGGCAAACCGGCAATATATCGCCCAGGCGCTGGATAACGACAATATCTTGGGACTCATCACCCACAGCCGTTTTATCGACAAACTGGCAGGGCATGAACAGAAGATGGTGATCTGCTGCGATGAGCCTGCAGAACTCTTCTATGCCATACATAATCTGGTGATCCACAGGCCTTTCATGGGGTCGGTGACCACAGAGTCATCAATCGCATCCAGTGCGCAGATCGCCCCAAGCGCAATCATCCATGAAGGCGTGACAATCGGCGAGCGGGTTGTCATCCACGATGGTGCTATCATCCTGCCGGGCACGGTGATCGGGGAGGAGAGCGAGATCCATCCGGGGGTGACCCTGGGTACTACTGGCTTCTTCTCAAAACCCATCTTCGGCAAAAAGACCCAGGTCGACCATTTTGGTGGTGTGTCAATCGGTTCAAACTGCATCATCCACGCCAGATCCAATATCTCCCGCTCGGTGAATCATGATGAACGGACGCTGATTGCAGACAATGTGCATATGGGGATCGGGGTGAATATCGCCCATGACTGCAAAGTGGATGTGGATGCAGATATCTCTGCCCGGGTGGTACTTGCGGGACGAGTGAAGGTCGGGCGGCGGTGTTGGATCGGTGCGGGCGTGCTGGTCTCCAATGCCCTGACCATCGGTGATGATGCAGAGATCAAGATCGGCTCAGTGGTAGTCTCCGATGTAGAGCCTGCGACCGTTGTCTCCGGTAACTTTGCTGTCAGCCATAAGCAGCGACTCAAGGCGTATCTTTCAAGGCGTTAAACATCGTGTCTGAATCTCAAAACTGGTTTGTGTTTCGTGGTCAAAGGGAGTACCTGCACGGAGCGAGTATCTTCGACTTCATCGTTACAGAATTTGCCCGGAAGCTGGGGGAGCCAGCACAGATAGATTTCATCTTCTTGCACAAGACGACGCACTATTGCAGGGTAGAGTCAGCGAAGCGAGGCAATGCCAGTCTGGTGGCCAGCTATGCGGATGACCGTGCACAGTATTTTCTGTATGAGACGGATGAGCCGATCACGGAGCGGGTGGCTTATAGTGAGCCTGTCGAGGGTGAGCATTTCGTGATCGAGGGTAAGCGGGTTTTCATCGGTACTGCGGACAATACCTTTATCGAGCTGGCAGTGGCCGCCTACAAAGGTTTATTGACGGCGATTTTCCCGGAGACGAAGGGTAAACATATCCTCTCCAGAATCCAGCTTGAACGGATCCCCACCTCACCCTTTGAGATTCATTATAAAAGAAAGATCGCCAAACGATTTTATGAAGGTGAGATCAGTATCGGTGGAGACGCCGTTGGTTTGATCTACTTTGGAGCCTGATAATGGGGAGCGTGAGAGAATCAGCAGTTGGAATCAGGACCATCGGCAGCTATCTTCCTGAGGAACGGGTCGATAATCTGGCGCGGATTGCCACATTTGGCAAAGACGAAGTTTTTGTCAAAGAGAAGCTCGGGTTTACAAAACTGGCGAGAAAATCAACGGATGAAGAGACCTCTGACCTCTGCGTGAAGGCCTGTGAAAATCTGCTGAAACAGGTAGATCTGCCACTTGAGGAGGTTGATTGTTTGATCGTCTGCACCCAAAATCCTGATGCGGCTGGTTTGCCCCACACATCCGCCATTGTCCATGCCAAATTGGGTCTTGGAACCTCTGTAGCGGCCTTCGATATCTCGCTGGGTTGCTCTGGTTATGTTTATGGTCTGTCGGTGATTTGCAGTTTCATGGAGATGAATGGCCTCAGCAACGGCCTGTTGTTCACCGCAGATCCCTACTCTAAAGTGCTCGATTCGGCGGACTACAATACAGAGCTGTTGTTTGGAGATGGTGCCACCGTGACCTGGTTGAGCCGGGATAAGCCCTGTTACCGGCTGGGTCGCAGCCTCTTCTCCACCAATGGCTCAGGCCAGGGTGCGATTCATGTGGATAGTGAGGAACGTAAGGTGCACATGAAGGGACGTTCGGTTTTTACCTTCACCATGAAGGTGGTGCCGCAGCAGATCAAAGCCTGTCTCACAGCCAATGATTGCACGGTTGATGATGTCGATCGTTTTCTGCTGCATCAGGGTAGTAAGTTTATTGTCGATAATATGACTGCGAGTCTGGGGCTTCCCGTAGAGAAGACGCCGTTCATGGCGGCTGAGTATGGCAACACCATCTCTTCCAGTATCCCTATGATGCTGAAAACACTGCTTGATGAGCGGCCTGAAAAGATATTGATAAGTGGCTTTGGCGTCGGCCTCTCCTGGGCCACCTCATTGCTGTTCAGAGATCCAGACAATTGTTAACTGAGAGGAGTCTATGATCCCATTAGAAGAGTTCCATGCCGTTGTCGTGGATGCCCTGAAGGTTGTACAGAAGAACGATGAAATCAGCCTGTCGGTTGATGAGAGTTTTACCGATTTTGGTATCGATTCCCTTGACAGTATGAGTCTGTTGCTGGAGTTGGAGAAGCGTCTGTCAATCGAGTTTGACGAAGAGTTCGACCTCTTTGAGCATGACAGCGTGGCCAAACTGCACGCCTCTCTTGCTGAATAGTTCCTGGTTCGGTGTGCTGGGGTGAAACAGGAAGCCAAACACACATAAGGTTATCTCCCGTTTTTACGCAACTCGAAAACCATGGGCGTAGCCAAAGCGGCTGGGAGCCGTTTGATCAGATAGATCAGCCCGGTGATTTTCAGCAGCCTGTATATTGAGGCAATAGCACTACCGGCTTGTCGTCGTCGAAACGCCTCATCTTCATCCAGTCGTTTGAATGCCTGGTAGAGTAGCCCTTGGCGGAAGCTGATCTGTAACCCGCCCATTTCAGCAAAACGTTTCACATCGAAGTAACTGATAAAGTTGAGCGACTCCCAAATGGCACGCTTTGCCTCGACTTGGTGCCTGAAGACTCTCTCGCTGAGAGTGGGCCAGTTCTTGATGACCGGGATTTGTAGATGGGGTTCGTAGGGGACAAAATAGTTGGGGCAACCGTGAATCATGATCCCATCTTCGACGAGGCAACGATTCAGTGCCGCCAGGGCTTGCTCAAAGCCAGGTATATGCTCGACCACGTTGTTGCTGAAAATCAAATCAAACTGGCCATCCTTTGCAGGATTCAGCGCCTGTGCAGGGCGTTCGATAATTGGCAAAGGAATCGAATGATAGAGATCCAGAATGACCCGCTTCGCGATGGTGAAGGCATCGAATCCCCCGGCACCCGGCTCCAGGGCGGTTATCTGATAGCCCTGCTGTTTGAGAAACAGGCTAAACAGGCAGAGTCCAGCGCCGACTTCCAGTGCCTGTTTGTCTTTTTCCAGGGTGCCTTCTATCAGGCGCAGGGCAACCCGTGTCTCATTGATGTAGGTGTGCAGCACCTGCTGCGGTGATATATCCGCAGCTTCGCCAATGGCATCAGCCAGGCGTTGCTGTGGGATCTCTTCAATGAATGTTTCGAGTCTCTTCTGCAGGCTCATGATCCCTCTCCTCCATACATACTGCGACGAGTAATATTGAGTTGGGCCTCAAGGAGGCAAATGACAAACAAAGGGCGCTCTGTTTGTGGGTCATTGATAAAAGATTTGTGGTGAGAAAACCAGGGCATTGGGCGCTTATATATTGCATTTTCCTGTCCGGGTTAATAGAACATATCGCTCGCCCAAAGGTGTGACTTTGTAGGATTGAGTCAGGTGCTGACGAATTTGAGGCGCATAATTCCGTAAGTTTGAACCCTTTTGGCCCCCTGCTATGAATTGTTTTCGCATGGCGACAAAATAGTCTATGCAGTGGTTTTCTATCGCTTGAAGTACGGTATGAGGTTCACCAGGCGCGCCGAATTCAGTGGTAAACAGACGATAGAAGGTTGGGTTTTGCAAACCTGAAAGATAGGACATGGTCGTAGCTTCCGACATTGGGACGAGTGTGGCTGTCTTGTTCTTAGCTGTGAGTTCCATCATGCGGGTGATGTCTGCCTGCTGCCTGCGGTAGATGTGCATCCCTTTCAAGAGTGGATGTTCCAGTTCGGTCGTTGGGAAAAATCGTGTAGTCAGGCTTCCTGAATAGATGTGTACACGGCAGAACCAGATAGCAAATAAGCTAACAATAAAGATGCCGGTAATTGGCACCCATCTCGCAAGCTTGACATGTCCAGAGAGGGAAAATTTGCTATGGATGTCAGACAGGATAATGCTCCAGACAATGTAGATTACTGCAAAGCTGGAGAGCATTCTGGAGTTCCAGACAAAGATGTAGGTATAGGTTAGTGTTCCGATGGCAGTTACTGCAATGACCAGCCGGAGCTGGTTCTTTGCCCGGTTAGTGTTCGAGAGAAAAAACTTGTACAGATGAGTTAGAAATAGAGTAAATGCGCCTGCAACACCGAGTGCGTAAAACCACTGCTCGGCTTGCGGTCTGGTAAAAAGTGAAAATGGGTTGAATCGTGAAATAATTCCCTGCTTTTCCATCACCTCCCTACCATGATTTTGCCAGTAATAGAGGTCTATATTGTTGATGAGAGCGACCCACTTGCCGGCAATAATATACGCCAGAGCCATAAGGCCCAATATGATGACGAGCAGAGAAAGCATGGAGAATAGCTGTTTGCCAAATGTAATCCATATCTCCCTTCTATTGCGAGCGGTCTGATCAAGTTCATTGCCGATGGCCTGACTGAAGAGGGTGCCAAAACCAAGAATGAGGGTGATGGTTCCAGCCTGATGGCGCGATATAAATGCGATTCCAATCAGTGCGCCAATCAGAGCCGCACGTTTACTATTGGGTTGTTTCAGGTAGTAGAGCAGGCTAGCCAGTACCCAGATGATTGAGGCGATAAAGATCACCTTGTACCAGGGGCCAGGAGCAAGAGTATAGAGGATAACGGGTAGTGGAGCCCAGAGCGCAGGCAGGGCAGATCTGGAAATATAGAGCAGCAGTTGTGCATTCAGCAGCAGTATTGATACAAGTAAAATCCGTTCTGTCAGTACACCTTCGCCAAAAAGCTGGTTAAAGCCAGCAAGCAGAAAGTAGCTCAGCGGTGGGTAGGAGAAAAAGTCTGCAACAGGCCAGGATCCCTCGGCGATTGATGAGGCACCCATAAGAAAAAAACCTTCATCATCCAGAACAATGCCGTAATTGAAAAAGGTAAGGTAGTAGAGCAAACCCCCAACAAATAACATGAGTTGGGGTTTCTCCAGATAGAGATTGCGTAGATGCACGATCGATTGCCTATGAGCCAAACAAATATTTTCGGGAATGTTATTTTGGAGGTTGAGCTTTTTTCTTAAGAAATAGCCGGGCAAGAAAGAGGCAGAAAACGATGTTGATCAGTATGCTGACATAATCCAATGTACGGGGCGAATTGACCTGGATGGACTCGACTTGATTTAGTCTGAAACCATACTGGCGCATGTTCGTCTCTTTCAATGGAAGCAACTCATTAGCAAGGCATTTTATCTGTTTATTCAGGATGTTTTCCAGGTTTACATAGAAGCCCCTTGGTTTTGAAAGCTCGGGTAGTGATAGATAGAGTTTGTCTGCAAAGCTAGAGATGACGATTTGGCTTGAGGTGATGCCAGGAATGTCCTTGATCAGGTATTTCTGGAGCCGCTTTTTGGCCTCGAAAGGAAAGCAGTGAGGGGGTAGGTGCTGATGGTACGTCACCCGTACACGATGTGTGCCGTCTGTCTGTAGATAAACCCAGGTTGACTGGAGTGAGATCATACCGATCAGCAGTAATATCATCAGTTGTAACAGGTGGCGTTGAAGGCCTTTCATCTGAGTGCTCCCATGCGCTTCATCCAAGGCTTGGCTATCAGCGTGATGGCGATAATTTGCAGCATGAGAGAGGGGAGAATGTCGATGAGCCCTCCCGTGTAACCACGCCAAATAGCCAGCCCAACCAGAAGTCCGATAGGAATCCCAACACGCTCTCCTGCCAGTGCGAGAAGAAAGAGAAACAGCACGGCTGAAACGATCCAAAAGAGAGGTGGAGCTGATGACCATGCGGCCCCTTCTCCAAAAAACAGGCTTGTTGTTTGACCTGCTGGGTGGCTGGGATAGATGGCGTGATAGAGGTGCTCATTAAGATTTGGCTGCTCGGATAGACGTAATTTTCTGGCAAGACCGTCCCATGCCGTTGGTGGTGGAACAGTGTCAGCAAGCTTCCTGGCCATGCTTGCATGGTAGAGTGGAGACATGATTCGCTGCATAATCTGCCGCTCTCCCAAGCCTGTGGGCAGAAGGGGTTGTTGTGTGATGTTGGGATCAGACGTTTGCAGGGAAGAGGCAGGCTGTCTGGCTGCAGAGGAGATGTCTGTTGTTGATTGCCCCGACAGGACATAGGCTTTTCTGGATGCCGAGTCAGTTATTACGGCAGGGATCAGAAGCAACGAAACAACAATGCCGATAATAAGTCGCTCTGTGAGAATTGGTCGGTAGCGTTTCCAGAGATTGCGTCGGTTCAGTATGTGCCAGATGAAATCCAGTAGATAGAATCCTATGCCGAAAATTAGTATTAAGAGTGGTGTGCCGCGAAAAAAGGCCAATGAAGCGACTACAAGTAGAAGTGTCAGCGCAAAATAGCGGCCGATCCTGGATCTATCCGCAACATACAGCTGGAGCAGTATGGGCCAGCATAGGTTTTCCAAAGACGTAAAGAATCCCTCTCGTTCGATCATGGCCAGGCGGCCAAGCTGATCAGGTCCGGTGATACGGGTAAAAAAATGGGCGCAGAGAAGAGTGATGACTCCGACAATAAACAAACGGTAGAGGATGGAGTGTTCGAATGTGTTGGGAGGTAGTACCCAACGTTTAGCGTTTTGCCGCTCCTGTGCGAGGAATAGCGTAGTGATTAGCATCAGGGCTGCCAGACAGAGTCCAGCGAGGGTTTCCCAGCCAACGGCGATAGTATCCAGTCTGCATTGATCCAGCGGTGTGAGGGTCACCTGACAGACTAGTGTGATATCGCCAAACCAGTGTAGATCGGTTTGCCAGATGGCAACGCCAAGGGCGGCAGCCGTATAGAGAATGGCGAGAGTAAGACCTCCGAGAACGTAGATCAAATCCCTGATCCTTTTGAGTTATTTTTTAATCCATTGCGAGCGGGCGAGTATCTTGCTTTTGTCGCAACGGTGGGCATATTTTTTCGAGATCTCCATCACCTCATCCAGCAGCCCTTCTGCCAGCTTGGTGGGTTTGAGGCCAAGATCGAGCAGACACTTGTTATCGACGACCAAGTCATTTTCGGCTGCCTCGTTGCGCGGGTTGTCGAGATTCTGCATCTCCACCCCGGTCATGTCAGCGACCAGTTTGGCCAGATCCCGGACCCGGTGGGTCTCGGTCAGCTGGTTGAAGATCTGCACCGGCTGGCCCTTCTCTGGAGGATTGTTGACCGCAAGTTCTATGCATTTCACCGTATCCTGAATATGGATAAAGGCGCGTGTCTGTCCGCCAGTGCCGTGGATGGTCAATGGATAGTCGATGGTCGCCTGCATCAAAAAGCGATTGAGCACGGTGCCGTAATCACCGTCATAGTCAAAACGGTTGATCAGGCGTTCATCCAGACGGGTCTCTTCGGTATTGGTACCCCAGACGACACCCTGATGCAGGTCGGTAATGCGGACAGCATCGTTTTTGTTGTAGAAATAGAAAACCAGCTGATCCATCGTCTTCGTCGTGTGATAGACACTGCCGGGGTCAGCTGGATGCAGGATTGACGTCTCGATGCGTTTTCCGTCGGGCAGCGGGATCTCTACGTCCAGGTAACCTTCCGGGATCATAGCGCCATGATTTTTGTAGCCGTAGACGCCCATGGTGCCGAGGTGCACGACATGAATGTCGAGTCCCGACTCAACGATGGCGCAGAGCAGATTGTGCGTTGCCCCCAGATTGTTATCCATCGTATAGCGTTTGTGCTTGGGGGATTTCATCGAATAAGGCGCGGCGCGCTGTTCGGCAAAATGCACCACGCAGTCCGGTTTGTACTCTTCGATCAGTCGTTCCAGCCGGTCGTATTCTACGGCGACATCCAGATCGATGAACTCAATGCTCTTGCCGCTGATCTCATTCCAGGCCGCAAGTCGGATCGACATTGGGGCAATTGGCGTCAGGGAGTCGACCTCGAGCTCTACATCGATCTTCCGCCGGGAGAGGTTATCGACAATCAGGACATCGTGTCCCTGCTGAGACAGATGGAGCGAGGTAGGCCAGCCGCAAAAACCGTCGCCACCGAGAATCATAGTCTTCATGGTATACGCTATCTTCTTGAATAATGAACTGTTTATGTCAGCTGCCAGCGAATCATCAATAGTCTGGCAGGAACGATAAAGAAGGGAATTATAGCGTATTTAGCCTTTTTTTTGTGTCGATGGGTTGGGGAATTTGTGAGGTGAAGAGACTCCCGATTGATAGACGACAATCTGCTGGCCACGGAGTGCTTTCCAAAGGCCGATGGAAAAACCGGTGTTAGCAAGAAAAAAGCTGAAAACAGCACCAACAACCGGGATGTTATGTTCTCTGCCTTCCAGACGCCAGCCGATCATGCCTGCAAGGCAGAAAAGCAGTGCAACGATAGCGGCAGGGAGATAGGCATCGATTCTCAAACCCAGCCAGAGGCTTAATATCAGCAGTGCAAACAGGGCTGGTCCCCCAAGCCACCGAAGCAGTTTATGAGACCAGAGGGTGAAAGCATATCCTGGATGGCGAAAGGGGTTGAGAAGGTTTGGACGCAACCAGGTGCCAACCCAGTTTCTCAGCGTCATGCGTACCCGTGTGTGGAACTCGCGACGGCTTTCATGCTCCATAATGTCATAGGCAATAGCTTTCTCGACATGCTTTATCTTTGCATTCTGCAGTACTGTGTCGAGTGGAATGATGCAGTCGTCACCCACATTGAGGGGCAGTTCAACAAAGTAATCTTTTCGGAAGGCCATGGCCTGTCCGCTGCAAACGGCGAGTAGACCCAGTCTGCTTTCCAGTTTGCGGAGCTTGAGTTCATAGGACCAGTAGTATCCCTGACTTTGAGAGACGCCGCCGCCTACATCCTTGAACTGCAGATTGGCCGTAACACAGCCGACTTCGGGTATTAGAAACGCCTCTCCAATATGGCGTAAATAATCCACTTCGAAGCGGGTGTCGGCGTCGGTAAGGACAACAATTCCATGTGCTATCGTGCCAATAGCCAGGTTCTGAGTGCCGGATTTTCCAAGACGGCCACCTGACTGGATGAGTCGTATGCAGGCGTGTTTTTCTGCGTATGCCTGGATGATTGGCTCCGTACCGTCATCTGAACCATCGGATGCGATTAAGATTTGAAGGCGGTCAGATGGATAATCCTGTGCCAGCAGATCATCAAGCCTGGCAGCGATCTTGCTCTCTTCATTGTAGACAGTCAGCGGCAGTGTAATGAAAGGCAGAGTGACCTCATCATCAAGGGACTTCTTATGTTTTTTTTCAGACAGAATTGCCGCAAGCGCGCCAAGCAGCCAGCCGTAACCTGCATAGACATATATCAACAGAAACAGAAACAGCCAGAAAAAAATTGCAGCAATCGTATCGAGCGGAGACATCTTCAGGGTTTCCGAATCAGCGCCAGATAGTGGGTTCGAAGAAGAGGGACGCGTTCGAGCAGGCGGCAGAGTGTAAACGAGAGTTTTGCAATGCGTCTTGTCAGGGGAGGCGCGAGCGTTACCGATTTTATTTTGCAATCACAGCCGTCAAAGAGTAACTTGATCTCCTTTTTTTCCACAGGCCAGACATCCTTGTTTTTCGGGTTGGGATAGCGAAAGTCGTACCAGAGAATCAGGCCGCCTGGTTTTAAAGTTCTCATCATTTCACTGGCAATGGCTTGTCGCAGGCCGCTATCATTGATTGAGGTGAAAACCGTTTGTTGCACGACAATATCGAAGCTGTTGTCAGGATAGGGGATAGCGTCACCGCTACCCACAATCAACTCTGCAGCAGGCAGGTAGGCTTTGGTTGCATCTATGAAAGCGGGCATTAGATCCAGACCTGTGAGGTTAACCTGTTGTGCGCCCCAGCGCAGCCAGTCGGCAAGACGTATGCCACGCCCGCAGCCGACCTCGAGAATCCGGCTTTCACTTAAATCGGTACAGCCGGCAGATCGCAACATCGACAGAATGTCCTCTTCCCTGTGTTGCAGCATGTAGAGTTCACCGGGATAGAAGAGACTGTACTTGTCGAACAGCTTGTTATCGATTCGCTTTTGGTAAGTATCGAGGATGCGCTGGGTCTCTTTCCTGTTGCTTTCCATATCTGACACTCAGACGATCTCCGCTGATTTTTTTAAATGAAAAAAACGCATTAATCGATGCCGCTGTTCAGGAAATGTCCAGAGCAGTATGCCCCAAAAGAGAGAGGGCAGCGTAATGCCGCGAACCATTGCCGACAGGAGGTCCGTGCCGCTGGTCGTGGAGAGATAATGCCAGACATATGCAATTCCCGCACCTGTGAGAAAAAGCCAAATGGCCTCACGGAAGTCAGGCAGAACATCAGCTTCAGCAATACGATGGATAAAGAAAAAGACAGCGACACTGGCGGCAAAGAAGCTGATGGACAGAGTGAGAGAGGTACTTTCCACCGTGCTATTGGCGCCTTGGATCTGCAAGGCAGCAAATAGAATGGTCAATGAGATCAGGCTGATGATGATGGGTATTTGGGGTCTGTGAAGCGCATAGAATATTCTGTAATAGACGACAAATACGGCTTCAAAAACAATCGCGGGAGCAAAGCCGCGCAGGGCGCTGGCGGTCAATGCTGAATCCTCTGCGGTAAAGTTTTTTCTCTCAAGAAGCAGGCGCACGAGAATATCGGCTTCAAAAAAGATCAGCATGCTGGCCGGGATCAGCAGCATGGCGCCCCAGAAAACGAGTTGGCGCGATAGCAGGGCGATCTGGACCCAATTTTTTTCGGCGTAGTATTTGACCATGACGGGTAATATGAGTGTGCCGGCCACATGGGCAGCCAATGTCAAAGGGACTTCATAGATGCGGAAGGCATAGGTCAGGGCCGAGACGGAGCCGGTGCCGTTGAAAGAGCCGTATCCCCGTACGGCCAAGTGGGAGATCATCAGAAGGCCAAGGCTGCTGCCAACCCCCAATGACATAATGACAGGTCGCGCAAGTTTCCAGGCATGCTGAACGGGTGCTGCGGAAAGGCTTACCAGAGAAGGCGTAATACCTATCTGTCGCATAACAGCTATGCCCAACAGTGCTGCCATAAGCATGGGCCCGGTCATAACGCCAACCAGCAGAGATTTATCTCCCAGTTGATCGGCAGTTGAAACGACAACAATGGTGAATATTACATTAATGCCCAGCCAGGCAAGTCCAGGTGCGATAAAGCGATGTCCGGCATTGAGCGTGAGACTGAAGAGAAAATACAAACTGTAAGCAGGCAGTAGCCAGACTAGCCAGCGGCCATGAAATGTTGCACTGGTAAGTTCTGCTTCCCCCAGTCCCGGGACAAGTTTTGCAATGATTAGAGGGAAGAGAGTGCTTAGCAGCAGTGCGAGAAGGGTGGAGGCAGAGACTACGATAGTCAATGCTGTGGAGAGAAGTTGACCCTGCTTTTTGAGTTGTTCCCCAAAGTGTCCGAGTGACGGGATGATGGCAGCTGTCAGGGCGGCGGTGATCAGGAGATCATTGACAGTCATGACAAATGCGTAGCTGCTGAAAAAAGCGTCAGTAACAGATCCCGCGCCAAATGATGCAGCCACAACGATCTCGCGCAGATAGCCTGCAATCGAGTTCATGATGCTGAGTACAACCAGCACTATGGATGCTTGTTTTAACCCTGGCATTTTTTTAGGTATCAGCAAAAGTGCCCGTTGTCACCCTGCTTGGTATAACAATCAAAGAAGAAGCGAGAAAAACGAATAGAAAAATTCGAGGTGTTAAGAGGTAGCATTCAAGTGTTCGGGGACTCATTTGTGCGGTTTATTCCAATCGGTTCTCTATCTCTTTTAGTGTCAGAGCGATTTTTTTCTGGTCTTCAGCCTCAAGATAAGGATGCATTGGCAGACTGATCACGCGAGCAGCGACGGCCTGGCTGACAGGTGTGTCTGCTGGATTGCAGTGCGCGGAGAATATCGGTTGTGCATTGAGCGGTACGGGATAGTGAATTGCCGTTGGTATCTCTGAATTCGACAGCATCGACTGGACCTTTTCCCGGTTTTTCACCTGAATCGTGTACTGTGCATAGACACTGCTATTCCCCTTCGAGACTGTCGGGGTGATGATGTTGCTGCAGTGCTCGTTGATGAGGGTTGTATATCTGTCCCCGATGGTCTGTCTAAGTTCAACCTCTTTATAGAATTGTTCCAGTTTTGCCAGCAATACTGCCGCCTGCAGGCTGTCCAGTCGCCCGTTGATGCCCAGTCGCGGGTGATGGTAGCGACGGTCTTGGCCGTGATCACGGATCTCCCTGAGGGTCTTGGCCAATGCTTCATCGTTGGTGAAGAGTGCGCCGCCATCCCCGTAGCCCCCCAGGGGTTTGGAGGGGAAGAAGCTGGTGCAGCCGATGGTGGACAGGCCGCATGAGTGCTTGCCTTTATAGGTGGCGCCAAAGCTCTGTGCGCCGTCTTCGATTACCGGTAGTCCGTGGCGGTGGGCAATGTCGTTGATCGCGTCCATGTTGGCGCATTGCCCATAAAGGCTGACAGGCATGATGGCCCGGGTTTTAGGTGTGATCGCCTCCTCGATAAGATCCGGATCGATGTTGTAGGTGGCTGGATCGATATCAACAAAGACCGGTGTGGCGCCAAGCAGGGCGATGGTCTCTCCAGTTGCGATAAAGGTGAAAGGTGTGGTGATGACCTCGTCGCCAGGTAGGATATTGAGTGCCATCATTGCCATCAGCAGGGCATCGGTGCCGCTGGATACGCCGATACAGTGATTGACGCCGACGTAGGCGGCAAGCGCCTCCTCGAGTTCCGTCACCTCAGGCCCCATGATGTAACGGCCATGCTCGAGCACCGTCTGGATACGCCGGTTCACATCCTCTTGGATAAATCGGTACTGGGCTTTGAGATCAATAAATTGCATTGGTGTGCCTTGTTAATAGGAGTTCAGTCGATGGATTTCAACCAGCCGCGCAGGATGACCAGGGCACCTCCTGCCCCCAGGCCGCTGCCGATAAGCAGGGTTGCCGTGGCGGGAATGAGTGCGCCGCTGCCGAATACCAGCAGCAGCGAGCCGCTGAGCAGCATGGCGCTGCCTGAGATTACGGAGAGAGTGCTGCGATGGTTCTGTCGCAGCATCTGCTGCATCTGTACGAGCTCATCCGATTTCCATTTTATTTCCAGGCGGCCGGCGGCGGCATCTTCCACTATTTTGTTGATCTGCACAGGCAGGTCGGGCAGATGCTCGACGATAAACGGCAGGTTTTCCTTCATCTTGCGCAGCAGCGCGCGGTGGCCGATCTGCTCGCTCATCCAGCGTTCGAGAAAGGGCTTGGCGGTGGTCCACAGGTCGAGCTGTGGGTAGAGCATGCGCCCAAGACCTTCGATATTGAGCAGGGTCTTTTGCAGCAGTACCAGCTGGGGTTGCACCTCCATGTCGAAGCGGCGCGCGGTCTGAAACAGGCGCAGCAGGAAGTGGCCGAAAGAGATTTCGCTCAGGGGTCTCTCGAAGATCGGTTCGCAGACGGTGCGGATTGCCGCCTCGAACTCCTCAACCCGGGTGCTCTTCGGCACCCAGCCGGACTGAACATGTAGTTCGGCAACACGCTTGTAGTCACGGTTGAAGAAGGCCAGAAGATTCTCTGCAAGGTAGCGTTTGTCGGCCTCGGTTAGGGTGCCCATGATGCCGAAATCGACAGCGATATAGCGGCCGTTGGGTTCTACGAAGATGTTGCCGGGATGCATGTCGGCATGAAAAAAGTTGTACTGGAAAACCTGGGTAAAAAAGATCTCGACCCCGCGCTCTCCCAGCAGTTTCATGCTGATGCCCTGACGCCGAAGTTCCTCCACGTCACCCACTGGTGTGCCGTGGATGCGTTCCATGACCAGTACATTCTGACGTGCGAGATCCCAGTAGATCTCGGGCACGTAGAGCACCTTGCTGTCGAGAAAATTGCGCCGGAGCTGGGAGGCGTTGGCGGCCTCACGCATCAGGTCGAGTTCATCGAAGATGGTCTTCTCATACTCCGCGATTACTTCCACCGGTCGCAGGCGATGCCCCTCTTTCCAGTATTTCTCCGCCAGGCGGGCGATGGTGAAGAGCAGGTCCACGTCGCGGCGGATGATCTTCTCGATCCCGGGACGCAGCACCTTCACCACCACTGGCGTGCCGTTTTTCAGCTGCGCAGTATGGACCTGGGCGACGGAGGCGGAGGCGAGTGGTTGTTCATCGAAGACGTCGAGCAGTTCGCCAACGGGCTGGCCGTAAGCCTTCTCGATGATGGCCCGGGCCTGGTCTCCGGGAAATGGCGGCACGCGATCCTGCAATTTTGCCAACTCATTGGCAAGATCGTCCGGTAGCAGGTCACGCCGGGTGGAGAGTATCTGCCCGAACTTGATGAAGATGGGGCCGAGATCCTCCAGTGTGCGTCTGATGCGCTCGGGATAGGTGCCTCGATCGCGCCGAAGCCAGTACCAGGGCGATAGATAGATGAGGAAGCGGAGCGGGCGAAAAAGGTGGGTGGCCAGCACCACCTCGTCGAGACCATGGCGCAACAGCACCAGGTTGATATGTGCAAGCCGGAGCGCCTGGGAGGGGCGGATCATGAAGCCGCCTTGTCGCGCAGGCGCTGCAGCCTGGCTGCCAGGCGTTCCACATCATCGCGCAGGGCGTCGATGCCTGCCAGGAACGGCTCGATTTCGTAGCGGCTGGGCAGCAGGCGCAGCTCCTCTTGCAGATACTCCTGCAGGTTCTGTCCTGAGGTTCGGCGCAACTTCTTCCCCCAGCCAAACAAACTGCGGGCGGCATTGCCCACTTCATGGGCGATGAGATCGCCGGTGAGACGGGATAGCTGCTCCTCCCAGTCGATATCGAGTGCTGAGAGGAAGTCGCCGAAACGGTGGGCCAGGGCAGAATCGCCCTCGATCTCCACGGCACCGCTGAAGAGCTGGTCGGCGCTTTTACGCTTACCGCGCATGGCGGCCAGGTCGAGGGGGGCGCCGCGCAGGGCGCAGTCAGGTTCTCCCTCGAAGTCACTCAGCAGTTGTATGCCACCGGGCTCCGGGATCAGGTAGAGCGATAGGCCAAATCCCAGCAGGTCGAGCCGGATGACCCGTCCATACATGGGCGCCAGGCGCGCCGGCGCCTCCGGGTCGAGCCGGATGGCTTGGTTGATCAGCTGTTCAAGGGTGGCGAAGGCAGCCGCGCTAACAGTCATGTTTGATCAAAGTTTATAACCCCGATGGATTGCTACCACGCCACCGGTTTCGTTGAAGTAGTCGCAACGCTCGAAACCGGCATGTTCCATCATCCCTTTCAGGGTCTCCTGGTCGGGGTGCATGCGAATCGACTCCGCCAGATAGCGGTAGCTATCCTCGTCGTTGGTTACCAGCTTGCCGATCTTGGGCAGCAGGGAGAAGGAGTAGAAGTCGTAGATCTTCTCCAGCGGTTTGATGGTCGGCTTGGAGAACTCAAGCACCAGCATGCGACCGCCGGGGCGGACAACGCGGAAGATGGCGTCCAGCGCTCGCTGTTTGTCGGTGACGTTGCGTAGACCGAAAGCGATGGTGACGCAGTCGAAATAGTTGTCGGGGAAGGGCAGATACTGGGCATCGACCTGGGCGTATTGCAGATTGCCGACACGCCCTTCGTCCAGCATGCGTTCACGGCCCTGCTCCAGCATGGCGGCATTGATGTCGGTAAAGACCACCTGTCCATCAGGTCCCACCAGTCCGCTGAAGCGGGCGGAGAGGTCGCCGGTGCCCGCTGCCAGATCGAGTACCCGCTGGCCACGACGTACGCCGGAGATCTCGATGGTGTGGCGCTTCCACAGGCGATGGACGCCGAACGACATCAGGTCGTTCATCAGGTCGTATTTATTGGCGACCGAGTCGAAGACGGCGCGTACCCGCCCTGCCTTCTCCCCGACGTTAACCTGTTCATAACCGAAATGCGTGGTCTTGTCGTCACTCATGTTTCGTCTGCCTGCAGTGTAGGGTGCCGGTGAGCTTGCGAACCGCATCATTCACGATCGATGCGGTTCGTATCTCACTTCATCCTGCATCGTGGTTCTTCTCAGTTCGCCAGCTCTTTACGTTTATATCCGGCGGCTTCGAGCCGTGCCAGGTAGCCCTTCCAGTTGGCGTTCAGATTGGCCCCCAGTTTGTAGAGGGTCTCCCAAGAGTAGATGCCGGTGTTGTGTTCGTCATCGAAATGGAGGCAGATGGCGTAATTTCCCACAGGATCGATATGGAGAATGTTCACCTCTTCCTTGCCGGTCTGCAATACCTCCTGACCCGGGCCGTGTCCCTGTACTTCGGCGGAAGGGGAGAATACCCGCAGGTACTCTGCCGGATAGGTAAATTTGTTGCCATCGTCGAAGGTGATCTCGAGTACCTTGGATTGACGGTGCAGATGGATCTCGGTGGGATTGGGGTGTGACATCTCTCTTCTCTCTCTCAAACTTGATTCAAAGATGCAATTTTAAGCACTTGCCCGGCGGCAGAAACCCGGTAGCAAGACGGGTTGGTGCATCCATTGAGTAAAATCAGTTATTTGCTTGGTTACTGTGTCGGAGTAGGCCGGTTCAAGCGTAGCGGAACCGGCAACCTATCATCTTCGTCAAATCAGGGAAGCCCGTCCGCTACGCTTGATCGGGTCTACACACTGTTTCGTGTCGAAATTCAACATGGGATATTAAAGAATGTACTGACTCAGATCCTCGTCCGCTGCAAGCTCCGCCAGATGATCGTCCACATAGGCGGAGTCGACCGTAAAGCTCTCGCCGGTATGTTCGGTCGCTTCGAAGGAGACCGTCTCCAGCAGACGCTCCATTACCGTGTGCAGGCGCCTTGCGCCGATGTTTTCGGTGCGCTCATTGACCTGCCAGGCGGTCTCGGCGATGCGTCGTATACCATCCGGGGTAAATTCCAGTTTTACCTGCTCGGTGGCCATCAGTGCCTGGTATTGCTCGGTCAGTGAGGCGTCCGGTTCGGTCAGTATGCGGGTGAAGTCTTCGGTACTCAGGGCTCCCAGTTCCACGCGAATCGGCAGACGTCCCTGTAGCTCCGGGATCAGATCGGATGGCTTGGAGAGGTGGAAGGCGCCCGAGGCGATGAAGAGGATATGGTCGGTCTTAACCATGCCGTGCTTGGTGGAGACGGTGCAGCCTTCCACCAGTGGCAGCAGATCGCGCTGTACCCCTTCGCGGGAGACATCGGGGCCGCCATGGTCGGAACGGCTTGCCACCTTGTCCAGTTCATCGAGAAAGACGATGCCCTGTTGTTCCACCATGTCGAGGGCGCGCAGTTTTAGATCCTCTTCGTTGATCCGCTTCTGCGCCTCTTCGTCCTGCAATATCTTGAAAGCGTCCTTGATGCGCAGTTTGCGCCGCCGGGTGCGGCCGGAGCCCATGTTGGAGAACATGCCCTGCAGCTGATTGGTCATCTCCTCCATGCCGGGTGGAGCCATGATCTCAACACCCATGGGCGAGGCGCTGACCTCGATCTCTATCTCCTTGTTATCCATTTCACCGCTGCGGATCTTCTCCCGGAATCGTTCACGGGTGGAGCTGGAGACGCCGCTGTCGGAGCCGCTGTCATCACCCCAGTCACTCGCTTTGGGGGCAGGCAGCAGGGCGTCGAGAATGCGCTCTTCTGCGGCATGGTGGGCGGCGTCCGCCTCTTTTTCCATCTCGGTTTCGCGCACCATTTTCACAGCGGAATCGGCAAGATCGCGAATGATGGAGTCGACTTCGCGTCCAACGTAGCCAACTTCAGTGAATTTTGTCGCCTCGACCTTCATGAAGGGGGCGTTTGCCAGTTTCGCCAGACGGCGGGCGATCTCGGTCTTGCCCACGCCGGTGGGGCCGATCATGAGGATGTTTTTCGGCGTGATCTCGTTACGCAGTTCCTCGGGCACCTGGGATCGCCGCCAGCGGTTACGCAGGGCAATGGCCACGGCCCGCTTGGCTTCCGCCTGACCGATGATGTGTTTGTCGAGTTCAGCGACGATCTGCTGGGGAGTGATTTCCGACATGATAACGGTTATTGCTCGCAGTCGAGTTCTTCAAGAACGATGTTGTGGTTGGTATAGATGCAGATGTCTGCCGCGATGGAGAGGCCTTTGTTGACCACCTCTGCAGCGCTTAGCTCGGTATTCTCCAGCAGGGCGCGGGCAGCAGCCTGCGCAAAAGCGCCGCCGGAGCCGATCGCCATCAGGCTGTTTTCCGGCTCGATTACATCGCCGGTGCCGGAGATGATCAGGGATGCCTTGGCGTCAGCGACACAAAGCAGCGCTTCCAGACGCCGCAGAGAGCGTTCGGTGCGCCAGTCTTTTGCCAGTTCAACGGCCGCCCGGGTCAGGTTTCCATGATGTTTCTCCAGCTTGCCCTCGAAGCGCTCAAAGAGGGTGAATGCGTCAGCCGTGGCGCCTGCAAAGCCGGCAATCACGCCGCCTTTGTAGAGGCGGCGCACCTTGCGGGCGTTGCCCTTCATCACTGTGTTGCCGAGGGAGACTTGGCCGTCTCCGCCGATCACCACCTTACCGTTACGGCGTACTGAGAGGATTGTTGTGCCTTTAAACATTGTTACGGAGATCCGCACTATTACTACAAAGGGGCGATTGTACCTGAGCGGAGGCGTTGTTAGAAATTGATGATTGAGATAGTCATTTCTTGCGGGCGCGGGGGTGGGCCTTGTCATAGACCTCCGCCAGGCGCTGGAAGTCGAGATGGGTGTAGATTTGGGTAGTGCCGATGTCGGCGTGACCCAGCAGTTCCTGCACCGCCCTCAGGTCGCCGGAGGATTCCAGCAGGTGGCTGGCGAAGGAGTGGCGCAGCAGATGGGGGTGGACGTTTCTGGGTACCCCCTGTTCGATGGACCAGTGCCGCAGACGTTGCTGGATGGTGGAGCGGCTGATGCGTTTGCCCCGTACCCCGACGAACAGGGCACACTCTCCGGCACCGGCAAGTTGGCTTCGTACCCTGAGCCAGCGGCCGAGCGCCGCCAGCGCTTTTCGCCCGACGGGAACCCGGCGGGTCTTGGCGCCCTTGCCGGTGACCTCCACCATGGCGTCGGCGATATCGATATCGCCGAGATTGAGGCTGATCAACTCTGCCAGACGCAGGCCGGAGGAGTAGAAGAGCTCCATGATAGCCAAGTCCCGGATGGCAACGGGGTCGTCGTCCCGGATATCGAGCAGATGGCTGATCTGGTCCGCATCAAGGGTGACCGGCATTTTGCGCCGAACCTTGGGGGCGCGGACACCCAGCGCCGGGTTGGCCTCGGCAACACCTTCCCGCAATAGGTAACGGAACAGGCTGCGCAGACTGGAGAGCTCCCGCTGCAGGCTCTTGGGATCCAGCCCCCGGCGGTGGCGTTGGGCGATGTAACTTCTGATCTGGTGCTGGCCAAGCTGTTGCCAGGCAGTGATCTTTTCTGTTTCCAGCCAGTGGGTGGCTTGGTTGAGATCCCGGGCGTAGCTCTCCAGGGTGCGGGGGGAGAGGCGGCGTTCGAGACGCAGATGACCGAGAAAACGCTCTACCCACTCCTGCGGATCATCGGGTGGTGGCATGTGAGACATTCCGTGACCTGTCGCGATTGATGCGGTTCATACTTCACCACATCCTACACCCTGTTTTATTGCGGGTTAGATACCAGGCAGCGAGACCGCTTGCAGGGTGCGGCCGATGACCTCTCCGAGCCGCATCAGGAACTGTGTGCCTTGGTGGGCTGCGAACCGTTTGGGATCCCGGCTGCCGATGGCGAGCAGACCCAATACGCTATCATTTTTCAGTGGAATCAGCGCAGTGGAGGCGATCTCATCCCCTTCGGTGCCGAAGATGAAATTGAGCTGGGCGGGTTGCAGGGGGCCGCAGACAGGCACGCTTTCGGCGAAAAACTGCTCGAAGGTGGCGATGTGTTCAGGTTTGTCGTCGAGCAGATGGTCTTCGAGATGATTGTTGGAGAAGAGCCTCAGTTCCATGGCATCTGCCTTGAAGTCATCGTGCAGTTCATCCTCCAGGGCGTTCATGACCTCATCGAAAGAGGCGGCGTCGATGAGTGCCAGCGTGAGGCGATGCATTCGCTCCTGCAGCGCCTCGTTCTCCCTGGCCACGTCCACCAGCTCCTCCAGATGTGACTGGTAGTGATGCACCTGTTCCCGCAGGCTCTCCACCTGGCGCTCGATGAGAGAGACTGCAGCGCCGCTTTCGTGGGGGATCTGCAGGTTGCGCAGCAGTGCTGGATGGCGCTCGAAGAAGTCGGGTTGATCGGTCAGGTAGCGGGCGATCTGCGCCTCTCGCTCCTCCAGGCTGGTATTGTCTGACTCTGAAGCTTGTTGACTCATAGTTCGATTCTACCTTCGAAAACCGTGGCCGCCGGCCCGCTCATCAGTACCGGTTCACTCTCTTTCCGCCACTCTACCACAAGATCGCCGCCGGGGAGGCTGACCTGTACCTGCGGATTCAGCAATCCCTGTATACGTCCGGCCACCACTGCGGCACAGGCGCCGGTGCCGCAGGCCAGGGTTTCGCCTGTACCCCGCTCAAAAACCCGCAGCTTGACGTGGTCCTGATCAACGATCTCCATGAAACCGGCATTGACGCGGTTGGGGAAGCGGGCATGGTGCTCGATCAGGGGGCCGAGCCTTTGAACCGGGGCCTGCGCCACTGAATCGACCTGAACCACCGCATGGGGGTTTCCCATGGAGACGGCTGAGATGGTGAGTCTCTCCGCCCCGACTTCGAGGTCGTAGGTGGCGTCCTGTCTCTGTGCCTGGAATGGGATATCAGCAGGTTTCAATCGCGGCCGCCCCATGTTCACCTGCACCATCCCATCGGGCAGATGTTTGAGCAGAATCTGCCCTGCAGCGGTGCCGACAGGGATCTCTTTCTTGCTACTGAGTCCTTTGTCTCGGACGAAGTGGGCGAAACAGCGGGCGCCATTGCCGCACTGTTCCACCTCTGATCCGTCGGGATTGAAGATGCGATAGTGGAAATCGGTCGCCTCGTCCCGGGGGGATTCCACCAGCAGAATCTGGTCGCAGCCGATGCCGAAGCGCCGGTCGGCGATGAAGCGTAGTTGCTGCTGCGTGAGTTCGAGCTGCTGACTGATGGCATCGATCACCACGAAGTCGTTGCCGAGGCCGTGCATTTTGGTGAACGTGAATTGCATGAGAGCTGGCTTATCGCTTCTTCTCTTTGTCCTGCTGGTCCACCACCTCTTCAGCCGGTGGCAGATAGAGGGGGCCTTTCTGGCCACAGGCGCTGAGCAGGCTGCCGCTGCCGAGCACAGCGATTACCAGCCACAGGAGAGCTTTCGGCCAACAGGTCATAGTGGTGCTCGACAATTGAAGGTCAAAGAGAAGAGAGAGCGGGAATTATAGCGTTTAGGCTTCGGCGAGTCAGGGGGCAAGATCAAGCACGCGGTTAAGGCGCTGTTCGACACGCTTTTTCAGCTGCAGCAGCTCCACAGTGCGGGGCTGTTCGATCGTCTGCATCCCGGCAAGTCGTAGGGAGGTGAGATAGATAGGGTAGCGTTGATTGCCCTCACGCAGGCCCTGTAGATGGATGGCAGTGGCAGTATAGATCTCTTCACCATATTCCAGGCGGCTGAACTCCTGATCACCACAGATCAGGGATTGGGGGCGGGCAGAGGCATCGAGGGAGTCGGTGACCAGGGAGAGTTCCATATAGTCGTCAGGCCGGGTCAGGGGCACACGGCGAGGTTCGACCCGCCAGTCGCCGTTTGACGCCTGTTTCAGCTCATAAAACCGAGGCTCTTCGAAGAGATTGACCTCCCCGCCGGGCATCAGACTGCGCAGTTGTTGCAGGCTGTTGAGGAAACGCCGTTGCTGCCGCATGAGAAATCTGGGGCTGTCAGCGGGCAGGGTCTGTTGAAAGAGTGCGCCCTGCTCGTCGAGCAGATAGATATGCGTCTGCTGTATACCTGCCTGGTAGAAGATCTGGATAAAGTCTCTTCTGCTGTGCTGGAAGAGCGTCGGATAGGGGGTATTGGTAAGAATCCTCGGGTCGAACGTCAGGGGGCGGAACGTCTGTTGAGGTTGTTCCAACTCCTCCAGCAGGCTCTCGAAGGACTCCAGACTGCGCCACGCAAAGTCTTTGTCGTTCTGCTGCACCATGTAAAACTCGTGTCCCAGACGGAATGCGAAACGCCCCTCGTGGTTTTCGGACTGCTGAAAGTGGCCGATGATATGTTGGAAGAGTTCGGTGACCCGTGAGGCGATCTGGCTGCCACGAATGGAGGAGAAGCTGTAACTGGATATCCTGCTGGGGGTTGTTTTGGCCTGCCCCTGGAGGTTGAGACTTTGACAGAGGGCATCGAGCAGGCCCTCCGCCCCCTCGCGGCGGGTGATCAGCAGTTCACCCCAGCTTGTCTCCACCAGCTCTTCGAGATTGAGTACCAGGTTGTTGCGGGCGGCGCCAAAACTGAGGGGGTCATGACGGTCGCTGGTTAGCTGTTTGCCCTCTTTCGCAAGGTGTTGCAGCGGGTCCGTGCCGAGATTGATGAAGAGTGTCAGGGAGCGCGCATAAGCGGCGCGCGACAGAGTTTTCATTGAGGCGGATGCCGGTTTCCCGCTGGGGAAGAGATTACGCAGACTCTTGTGCAGGGCGAGCAGTTCATCTCTGTTGACGTGGTCTTCTGCAGGATAGAGGTTGATGATGGTGTCCTTGTCCCACACTTGATTGATGTGGCTCCAAAGCAGAATCTCAATGAGGTTCAGGGTGATCTTTATCGGTTTGAACTCCAGAACCTCCTCTTCATCAACGGTGCCACGGTAGAGCATCCAGGCGAGGCTGCCATCCCGTGAACGCCGGTGATACAGCGAGAGGTGGGGTTCGGAGAGATCCTTGGAGATGCCGGGATTGATGCTGTCGACCTTGCCGGGGTGATGATCCAGCGCGGCATAGAGCTTGCGCCCCAGCAGGTTGAGTTCCATGGGATCGATGCGGCTATGCTCTCCCTGTGCGCGGGCGAAGTCGGTGAGCAGACGGTAACTGCGGGAGAGTACACCCACCAGCACATTGCGCTCCCTGATTACCTGGTCGATCTTCCAGTCTGCACGGGTGTCGAGTACCTGCAACTGGGTCTGGCTCCAACCCCACTCCCGCGTCAGCTTGAACAGCTCGGCGGCGCGCCAGTGCTGCAGGTTGCTGTCCCGGCTCAGAGTCTCGCCGACCTTGAAGTAGAAGCAGCGCCGCGCCAGTTCGAGGCGGTCTTCATCCTTGAGTTTGATGAGATACTCTTCAACCCGGCGGTAGAGCAGAATATAGGCGTCGAGTTTGTTGAGGTCGTCTTCTCCGGCATAGATGGCGGCCTTGGCCTGCTGCGCCAGCCAAAGAGGATGGGGGAAGTCGCGACTGTAGGCCTCCATGAGAAAAATCTTGAGGATCGACTTGTAGGGCGAGTCGATGCCTTTGTAGAGCTGCCACAGCGCCGCGCCGAAGAATTCGTCCGCAGGTGTCTGATCCAGTCCGCCGAAGTCGAGTAGTTCCGCCTTGTTGACGAAGCGGTGATTGATCAGGTTGTTGGCGTAGTTCCTATAGTCCAGTTCGCGGTCAGGGGGCACCAGCCACCAGAGTGGATAGCGTCCGGCCAGCAACACGGCGCTGCGATAGAACTCCTCCAGCAGCAGGCTGTGTTGGGTGGTGCCGCTGCTCTCGCGGGAGAGGGCGGCCTTTTTGCCGGCCCTGAAATGTTTCGGGTCGATAAGGAAGATGTGCAGTTCCAGATCCAGTTCGTCCGCCGCCTTTTCGATCCGTTCAGCCTTCTCCTGCAGGGTTCTGCGTTGATCGCCGGAGAGGGATGGGGCGTGGCAGAGCCAGACGTCGAAATCACTGCCGGCAGACTGGCCGATGGTGCCGGTACTGCCCATCAGATAGAGGCCCTCCAGCAAAAAGGTACGGTGTGCCCGCTTCTTATAGCTGAAACTGCGGCTGAGTTTGCGCGCAATGGTGAGGGCCTTCTGCGAGGGGCCAAAATCGGGAATGCCGGCCGGGGATTCGCTGTTGACGAAACCCGGCAGCATCGGATGGTTGATATGAAACAGCAGCGGCAGCAGAGTGATGAACTCCTGCTGGCTGGGTCTGAGTTCTCCGAGGATGCGCCGCAGTCGCTCCCGGTGCAGATTCATGAAGCGCCGTCGGATGGTCTTCAGATCTTTGCGGCTGATGCCCTCCTCAAAATTGATTTGCTGGGCTGCGGGCACTAACGACTCCCGGATGATGACTCCAATGCCTCCATGGCGTGGCGAATCAGCAGATGCGGGTCATTACCTCTTTCCCAAGTGACAACGCCGATCCCAATATGGGGTGCGGTTTTATCTCCCAGTAAGGTCAGGCTGCCATCCTGGCACTCCTGCTGGATCTGTTCCAGCAGGTTGCGGGCATCGGACTCACTGGTCTCGGGCAGCACCAACATGAACAGATTCTCTTCGTAATGGCCAATGGTATCGGCCCAGCGAAGCCGGTCACGGAGATATTGGGCGACGGTGACAATCCTGTCACTATCCAGGGGAGCGGATGGATCGTTCTGATCGCTGATGCGGACCACGGCAAGGGTGAGCGGATTGTTGTAGCGGCGGCTGCGCGTCACCTGCGCCGCCAGTGCCTGCAAGGTTGCGCGTTGGTTCGCAAGTCCGGTCAATGGGTCGGTTATGGTCAACTCATCCACCTGCTTCTGCAGGGCCTCGCGTTCCATCTGTGCAGCCACCTGTCCGCTGATGTCCTGGTAGAAATGGAGTTTGAGAGGTGTCTCTACACCATCATTGACCTCACGTACATCCCGCCGCAGCCAGCGTTCATCTGTACCGTCGACGGAGAGGTGGAGGATCTCCGTGGTTTCGAATAGTGCGTGCAACCCATCCGGGAGTGTTTGCTGATCCTTGCCTACCAGCTCGTTGGCGGACAGATCCAACATGGATTCAAGAGCTGGGTTGATCCAGCGGATGCGAATATCCTGGTCCACTGCCAAAACGCCTGTCGGGCAGGCCTCCAACAGCGCTTGGTTGAAACTGATTCCATCAGTCATTCTGATTCCCCACTCAATGATGGCGGCCCAATGTATTTCTCTTCAGACCGGTCTTTGTTTGTTCCTCTGACGGATGGAGAGAGGAACCCGCAAAAACCTTAACGGCAGGGGAAGAAGAATCTTTAATCTTTATCGTACTCAGATGCCCGGCGGGCGTCGCCGTAGACTTTATCGGTGGGGTAGCGCGCTTCATTGATCCCGATCTTGCGGTAAGCAGCGTCGACCAGGTTGATGTCGAGGCGCTCGGCACAGCGGATCAGGTAGATCAGGATGTCGGCCATCTCCAGTGCCACCTCGTCGTGTTTCTCCGGCGGCAGATTCATGCTCTGCTCCGGCGTCAGCCACTGGAAATGCTCTACCAGCTCCGCGCACTCGGCGATCAGAGCCATCGACAGATTCTTGGGGTCGTGGAACTGCTCCCAGTTGCGGGTGACTGCAAAATCCTTGAGACGGATGTTGAGATCTTGGAGAGAGTCTTTGGGCATGAGGCGAAGTCTCGAAATATTTTTAAGAGCAGTTAGGTTATAGGCAATAGGGGTTTGAGCCAATGGAGAGGCGGATGTTGTCGTTACTTGAGAGCGAGGTGCGATGCAGAGCCTTGAAGCCAAGAGAAAATCTATTGGCTTCCGGCACCGAGTATTCGGCGCAGGCTTAGCTCCAGTTCGACATTGCCGGAGTTATGACGGATCGCCTCCCTCAAGGTAGCCGCTACGGCACTCTGATCGCTTCGAACCGCCTGGATTTTGGCCAGCATCCGCCAGGCGGGGATCAACTGTGGATCCATTTCAACCGCACGGCTGAACGCAGTGTAAGCGGCTTCCAGGTTGCGCTGGGTCAAGGCTACACCACCGATTACCATTTGAGTTTCCGGGAAGTCGGCCTTGGCCAGCAGGGAGCGTTGCAATTCACTCATCGCCCTGCGCAGCGGAATGCGGGCATCCTCCGGGACCTGATGGGGGTTGATCCCAAGGAATTCCTTTGCGGCTTGGATGCGAACGCTCTGTGCAGGGTCGTTCAAAAGCGGGGCGAGATGCTGTGCCCGCCGTGCCGTGGGCATGGTCCGGTGCAGAGCAACAGACTCGGCCCGTACCAGGGCGCTTTGGTCCCTGCTCAGGCCGGTAAGAGCATCATCGGCGATATCGGTAGAAACGGCCGCCAATCGCTGCATGGCACTTGCACGCACGATTGCCGGGATCTCTTCATCAGTGGCCAGTTCGTCCAGTTTCTTGGTATCAAGGGTGCCTGTTGATGTGAGCAACTCGGCGAAATGGGGCTCACGCGACCTCCCCTGTGGAAAACGGGCGCCGATTTCCCCGTCCGCCCACGCCGCGGTCTTGTCCACGTGGCACTGGGTACAGGGGTCCGGAGAGGCGGTTTTCGCAGAGAGAGACGGTCGTGGTATGCGAAAGCTGTGGTCGCGGCGGCCGTCAACCACCATGTAATTCTTTTCCGGCATATGGCAGTTCCGGCAATCTGCGCCATCGCTGCCTGGCTTGTGGAAATGGTGGTCAGGATGATCGAAATTTCGCTTGATCAATGTGGGAAAGGCCGGATTCCCTGCTGGATTATGGCACTGGGTGCAAAGTGCGTTTCCCTGTATTTTCAGCTTCACGCCGTGTGGCTCATGACAGTTCGAGCATACGACACCGCGTGCATGCATCCTGGATTGCAGGAAGGAGCCATAGACATAGACCTCGTCCCGGATCTGGCCGTCCGGGAAATAGAGATTGTCGCTCAGCAGGGCCAGCCGATAGTGGTCGTCGAAGTCTGCGCCGGGTGGTGGGCTATCGGCACCCAGCGGTTCGCGTCGGGAATGGCAAGGGGCGCAGAGATTCACCTGGCCTTCGGCAAACGTGTGGAGCAGTCCCAGTTTGCCCGCATTGCGCCACCTTGAGGGATTGAAGGAATCCGGTGTTGCAGCCCATTCGACATGAGCCTCACCAGGACCATGGCAGGCCTCGCAACCCACGCCGATCTCGGCCTGGGTGCTGTGGTATTCATCCTTCAGCGGGTCGTAATGTTTTTCATAAGCGGTAGCGTGGCATTCTGCACAGTGGGAGTTCCAGTTCTTATAGCGGTCGCTCCAGTGCAGACCGTTGCCGACTGAAGTGTCTGCGTCTGGATAGAGGTGATACCAGCGCTGTTTTTCCGTGTCCCAGGCGACATCCAGTGCCTGCGTCCGACCGGGTTCCACCTCAACAAGATACTGCTGCAGCGGGGTAACGCCGACGGTGGAATGGACCGGATACTGCGTGGATCTGTTTCCTGGCCCTGTAATGTTGACAGAGTAGCCGCTTTCTTCGGTTTCAAATCGGAACTGCTCGCCCTGGTGTTCGAACTCGGCATTATCGAAATCGCCCAGAACATTCGCCCCTGTAGGCGCTCTCCATGCCCAGCTGTGGTGGGAATCTGACCAGGCTGCGTAAGCAGCCTCGTGACAGGCTTTGCATGAAGCTGAGGTCGTGTAACCTGGTGTCTCCTGTTCTGCAACGGCCTCGGGCAGGGCTATGGCTGTCCAGACAAACAGGCAGAAGGAACATATTGCTTTCGTGAAGATATCATGCATTTGCTGAAGACAGACCTGTGTGGTTCCAGGGTAAGGAGTAATCAGGCGAAGCGGATTGTGCCGGATCTGTACAGGGTTTCGGAAGGCAACTCGCCGAAAATGCAGCGATAGTCCTTGGCGAATTGGCCCATGTGCCAAAATCCCCATGTATTTGCCACGTCGATAATTTGCGTCTCGAATGGGTTTGACTGCCAGAGTTGCCGGTGGACGCCATACATTCTTTGGCCGAGCAGATACTTTTTTGGCGTTATACCGAACTCACGGACAAACAGCCGCCGAAGCGTGCGTTCCGAAGTGGCTATGGCAGCAGACAGATCCCTGACATTCAGGGGTTCTTGATCGTGATCGCCGATGAAATCCAGTGCACGCTTGAGCATACGGTTACGCGCTGCCGCGCTGGGCTCTTCCTGCATCTGTGCTTCCTGCAGGAGCGCGTCAAACAGATTCTTCAGCACTGCAGATTCGAAGGATTGAACAGGATTGAACCGGCCACGCCAATTGTCAGGGAGCTGAGCCATGGACGACAACTGTTGTGCCAGAGCTCTCAAATTTGCGGTTATTTCCGGAGGCATGGAAATAATCCGGTCCCAGGACTCCAGTATATTCTCGGCAGGGCGGCCAAATTCAGTTTCGCAGTACTCATTTAAAACCACGTCCGAGATGCTGAAGGTCGACAACCCATATCCGGGTCTCGCAATGAGATCGAACTCTTGGGCTGCCGGGGAAGCGATCAGCTCTGGCCGATCGATTAGATGGCCAAATGCACGGAAATCAGGACATCCTGCGTCCGGCAGGCAGAAAGTGTATCTGTTTTTTGGGGTTTCTCCTGCATGTGTCGAGAAACAACCGCAGGAAATGTGTGAAAACAGGAGGTTGCCTGCCTGGATCTGCTCTAAGGTGGTGGCAGAGTGGTTTTTACTGACTTGACGGATGTCGAGATCCCAGGCGACAGCCATCTCCACGAGCTCTTCAAAGCTCGTAAATTGTTTAGACAATAGTAAATGAGGTGAATTGTCTTCGTTCATGCTTATGGCGAGTCAAACTGTCCGTTTTTTGATGTTACGATTTTTCAGGATAGGCGATGCTGTACGAAAATACTAGCGGGTATCAGTGGAATTCACGCCGAATCCGTAGAAAAAACACAATGAGATCTGTCCGTTCATTCAGTTCATCCCGGCGTTATCGCTCGGTATTGGCGGCGCAATCAATCCGCTTGTCACTATAAAAATGAACATGCGTACTTTACAACAACCATCCCATACAGGATTCACCCAATGAACTTACACATGCTACTACGGGCCACGCTACTCACCGGGTTAATGATTTCAACTGCGCCCCTGTTGGCAGACGATATGGTGAGCGGTTACGTCATATCAGCTGGCAAATCTGTTATCACCGACAGTTTTGGAAACTGTGTGCGTACTCCATTCAGGGACACGACGGAGAAGCTTGAGGCGTGCGGTTATGAGAAGCCGAAGCCGATGGCGGTTGCGGTGGAGACTGAAAAAGTTGAGGCTGGAATGGTTGAGCTTGTCGTTGCACCTACAGCAGCAACGATTACTGCCATAGTCGCAGAGGAAATCAGTATTGCAGCTGAGATGTTATTTGAGTTCGACAGCGCGAACCTTTCCGGCGACGCGAAAGCCGTAATTGACGAGCGAATCGAAAGCCTGGGCGGCGCGGCCAAGCTGACCTCCATTATGCGTATCGAGGGACATACTGATAGCACAGGACCAGAGATTTACAACCAGAAGCTATCCGAGCGTCGGGCACAAGCAGTAGCGGACTATATTTTGAGCAACAGCTACAACGTCAATACGTCTGAGATTGAAATTGCCGGCATGGGTGAGTCTAATCCGGTAGCCTCGAATGAAACGCCGGAAGGTCGCTCAGAAAATCGCCGCGTCGTCATTTTTGCCGAAGGCAGGATAACGAATTAAAGCATTGCCAAGCCGTAGAGTACCAAAGCGAAAAAAACATTAACCGTATATTTTTAGAGTGGTGGATCATGCAAAGAACATACTGTCATCGGTTGACTTCGACTTTTCTGGGAAGCGCGCTTTTTCTTGGCTCTACCCTTGCCTTGGCAGATGACGGCTTTTTCGGCACCGGTTTTAACAAATCATTCAACATACGCCTCTCAGGCTTTATGGCAACGACAAGCACAGAGATCCGGGTTGACTCTGCGGGCGGGGTGATTGGCGAGACACTTTCGTTCGAAGATGACTTGAATCTGTCCGATCGTGAAATCCTCCCGCTCTTGGATATTACCTATCGCTTCAATCCCCGTCATATGCTGGATTTCTCCTATGTTGATCTCGGGCGTAACGGGGCGACCACCTTCACGAAAGGTGGCACGACAACCGATGATATTCAATGGTCGGTCGGAACTGAAATGCAGAGTCGTTTTGAGAGCGAAGTCTATCGCCTCGCTTATGGATATTCTTTTATTAATGACGGAAAGAAGGAGTTTGGCGTGTTGCTGGGATTGCACGTCACCCGCTTTAATGTGGGCCTTTCAGGCAGAGGAAGCCTTGTCGCTGTTGATCCAGACACGGGCAATGAAATTGTGGTGGAAGGAGAGGGCGAGCGCAGTTATGACAGCGGGTTTACCGTTCCACTACCGGTAGTTGGCCTGCACGGCACCTATGCCTTTACACCCAACTTTCGCGTACGCGGCTGGGGACAATTCTTCTCATTGAAATACGACAACTATGACGGAAGCATGATCAATGCGTCAGGAATGCTGGAATATGATCTGTTTGAGAACCTGGGAATAGGTGTCGGTTATGCATATTATGGATATGACCTGGATGCTGACAGGGATGATTTAAAGGGCGGCTTCTCCTATGATTTCAGTGGTCCAACCGCTTTTTTCTATGCTTCATTCTGATTCTTATCGTCAATATCGCTTTTCTGCAGGGTTAATGACAATTCATCCGAATTCCCTATTGATCAGCGGCTCAATGCCTGGCGCCAGCCTATTACTCAGGATGCTCGCTGCGGAACGCGGACACGATCATCCTGCAAATACCAGTTGTGGAAAATTGTCTCTCTTCATCTCCGTGACGGCACAAACTGGCCGTTTTTGATATTGACAAATTTATAAATAGCCTACATTGGCATGAATAAAATAATGTGTCTTTGTCGGCTTGAAAAAAGTACCTTGAAGAATTTGAAAGAGGATCTGATGAATAGGAAAATCCCTGTGTTTCTTTGTATGGCTGGCCTGCTTGCTTTTGCTGGAGTGACCAATGCAGAGGATAGTAAACTCTGGAAAGCAAAATCACCCTTTCTAAAGGGGGTGCAGGAGCAACCCCATCTGGAGCCGGCGATTCCACACCCCGCACGGGAAAAGGGGGCCGGCGCCAAGCTCAAGGCGCTTGAGGCCAAGGCCGGCCAAAAGCCCAATTTTCTGGTGATCTACGTCGACGATATGGGCTGGGGTGATCCAGGCGTGTATGGTGGTGGCGCCGCCATCGGTGCGCCTACGCCGAACATCGACAGCCTGGCCCACGATGGCCTGATGATGACCTCGGCCTACTCCCAGCCTGCCTGTACTCCGACCCGGGCGGCATGGCAGACCGGGCGCCTGCCCCAGCGCTCGGGGCTCACGCGGCCGACCGCGGCCGGTGAGGAGAGCGGCGGCATGGGTGCTGAGGTCACCATCGCCAAACTGCTCAGCAACGAGGGTTATGTGACCGGCATGACCGGCAAGTGGCACTTGGGCGAGGCGGAAGGGCAGTGGCCCACCGACGTGGGCTTCGACGAGTACTACGGCAATCTGGGTGTCAACACCATCTATCACGACTGGCGTGATCCTAATTTCAGCCCGGAAATGGTCTACGACCCTGCACGTACGGAAGCCATGAAGAAAGTGCAGTTTATAAGGACCACCGTCAAATCGGCCAAGGGCGGGAAGAGGGAGTTCGGAGAGGAAATCAACCTGGAAACCGAGCCGCTTTTGGAGGAGAGGTACCTGGCCTGGTCCAAGGATTTCATGGAACGTGCCACCAAGGCAAAAAAGCCATTCCTGCTCTACCACGCCATGAACCGGGTACACACCAAGAACTATCCCAATCCGAAATTCCGGGGAAAGTCACTGGCAAAAACACCGTATAAAGACAGCATAGTGGAGGTCGACTCGATTGTAGGGGAACTGGTCGAGACTATCAGAGCGTTAGGGCAGGAGGAGAACACACTGATTGTCTTCACGTCCGACAATGGTGCCGAGGATGATGTTCATGCCGGTGGCATCAATACCTCTGATGCGGGTCACCAGCCTTGGCGTGGTGCAAAAGGCACTACCTGGGAAGGCGGCGTGCGCGTCAGCTTTATAACCAGTTGGCCGGGAATGATCAAGAAAGGGCGGGTCTCCGACGGGTTGTTCGATCATATGGACCTGTACAATACTCTGGCGCGCATGGGCGGCGTCGCTGACAAGATCCCCTCCGACCGATATATCGACGGTATCGATCAAACCGATTGGCTGTTGACCGACAAGGACGATGGCCATGAATCGAACCGCGAGGCCGTTTTTTACTGGTATGGCCAGGATTTTTACGGCGTACGATGGAACGAATACAAGCGTATGGAGCGCTTCATGACCATTGGCATGAATCCCGGGCCTTCTACCTCTGGCGGTCTGATGAATGCTTCCAAGTCTGAAACAAGTTCAGATATCGGATGGTATTTCAATCTTTACTCGGATCCCAAAGAGCGGTTGCATACTACAAGAACTTGGGTCGTTGCGCCTATGATCGAACTGTCAATGCGCAACAAACTGAGCTTCCTGCACTATCCGCAAGCCCCGCGCGGGGTGAAGCTGAACAACTATCTGCTCGGCGGACCCGCCGGTGGGACCCTGCCCAAGGAAGTGGTGGCAAAGATGCGGACCATGGCGGAGGCCGCGGCGAATGCCCAGAATGATTGATGGCTCTTAAATATTGCTGCCGTGATTCTGCAGGATAAGGCAGATAATATGTGAACTACGCCGATTCCGGTCCGCAGGGGCCGGAATCGGTGCTGATCCGATATCCGGCATAGGATTGCATCCACTCTGACAGGGCTTGACGACGAAAGGCGGTAACTACCTTTATGGGAGGGGGTATGGGTGCCACAAGAACCACGGCGACTTACGCTTTGGCAGCCAGCATCTTCAGACTACCCGTAGAAGGATATATGGATGAAGAGTAATCGATGCAATCACGAAAGATATTTTTATTTACGGCTGCAGTCATTGAAAGTACTACTGGTGTGGTTCTAGAGATTGCGCCTACTTTTGTTATGTGGCTGCTGTTTGGAATACAAGAACCTTCACCTGAGGCTCTTCTTGTGGGTCGAATCGCTGGAATTGCGCTGCTGGCAATCGGTACCGGGTGCTGGATCTCGATCGGCGACAGCGGTAGTCATTCTCAGTACGGTCTATTATGGGCGATGTTTATTTACAACGTAGGTGTTTGCGTTGTGCTCGCATGGGCGGGATCAATGACATCGATGATAGGAGTTGTATTGTGGCCTGTGATCGCGCTCCACGCGCTTATGTCTATCTGGTGCGTGGTAAATCTGCGAACTTTCTCCTGAATTGACATTTAATTGTTACCGTAGCGGGATAACAGCACATAACAGGTGAGCGCAATGGTCGATTAATTTGAGGCAGCCACAGACTGTGGATACTCTGTTTTTATTAACTCAGGAGTAAATACCAGATGAAACGATTAACTTCTGCAAGTTCATTTTCCGTGATATTCAGTGTTGTATTGTTTCTGTTGATATTGCTGGGTAGTCCTGTTTCGTTCAGCGCGGATGCAAAAGCGGAATTTTCACCGGATGAAGTCGTTGCTGAACTGAAATCCAAGCTTTCCCTGAATGATCAACAGGTCAAGGGCCTAACTGCGGCCCTAGCGGAACTCGGCGAAAATCTTGATGCATTGATCAGCAAACAGGAGACCGCCAAGAAAAAAGATGATCCCACCGAATTCATCAAAGGCGTTAAACAGGCGCAGGCTGACTACCAGAAGAAGCTGAAAGGAATCCTGGACTCTAAGCAACTGGAAAGCTACAACGCGCTGAAAGAGTCAGCCATCATGGATATGCTGAAGGATCTCGCTGAAATCAAACTGCTTGATATCCAGCCGGAGATTGGATTTTCAGATGAGCAGCTGGAACAATTGGCGCCTGTCATGGCTGAAAGCATGCAGGGATTCATGAAAACCGCCTGGGAACACGCGGGAAAGCGCCTGCGCATGAGGCAGAAGATCAAGGTTGCAAAAATCCTGAAGAGGATCCAGAGCAACGCAAAACAACAAGTGCAGAAAATTTTGACCAGCAAGCAGTATCAGATCTGGGAAGAGCTCAAGAAGCAGCAACAAGTAAAGTAACGCCTTAAACGCAAAGGAACGACTGATTAATTCTGGAACTGTCATTCCGGCGAAAGTCGGAGAAGGCGTGGCGCAAAAGGCACCACTTGGGAGGGTGGCGTGCGCGTCAGTTACATCGCCACCTGGCCGGGCATGATCAAGGAAGGCCGGGTCTCCGATGGTCTGTTTGACCACATGGACCTGTGAATAACAGAGACGTACCTCGGTTTTGCTAAAGGGGGTGCCACAAGATAGGCCGGAGCTTGATGTGACTGCCCAAGCTGGGAAAGGTACCTGCATTGGGCGTCACCGAGCACATACTTGATTCGCCTGTCAGTACCACATCCTGTTTCGGTGCCATCGGGGTCGTATTGGCCTCTGTGCCAGCAGATGCCGGTGGGGTGTGGCTGCTTGCAGCGAGATGACGGGCCGCAGCCGTCCGTTCTTCGCCAGTTCTACCAGACGAGCCAGCCGCAGAGTCCGCCCAGTGTGACCACCAGTAATAGCGATTGCAGCGCATTGCGAAGCTTGTGGCGGAGGAGCTGGGCCTCATCCATTACGATCGATCAGACCTGTAGCAGCTCTCTTGCCCGTGTGATGGCCGCCTGCACCTGACTGGGGGCCGTGCCGCCGATGTGATCCCGGGCGGCTACCGAGCCCTCCAGTGTCAGTACCTCGAAGACGTCGGCCTCAATGATTTCTGAGAAGCCTTGCAACTCCTCCAGGCTCATGGCCGAGAGATCCCGCGCCTCGGCAACGCCGAAGGCCACGGCCCGTCCCACCACGTCGTGGGCGTCACGAAAAGGCATTCCCCTGCCCACCAGATAGTCCGCCAGGTCGGTGGCGGTGGCAAAACCCTTCATCGCTGCGTTGCGCATATTCTCCTTGCGGCAGGTGACGCCCGGCATCATCTCGGCGAAGACCTTGAGCGATCCTTGCAGGTTGTCGATGGTGTCGAACAGGGGCTCTTTGTCCTCCTGATTGTCCTTGTTGTAGGCCAGGGGCTGGCCCTTCATCAGGGTCAGCAGGCCGATCAGGTGACCGAAGATGCGTCCCGTTTTTCCGCGGATCAGCTCCGGCACGTCAGGATTTTTCTTCTGCGGCATGATGGATGAGCCGGTGCAGAAGCTGTCGGAGAGTTCGATAAATCCGAACTGGGCGGAGGACCAGATGATCAGCTCCTCGGAGAAGCGCGACAGGTGCATCATCAGGATGCTGGCGTCGGCGGCGAATTCGATGGCGAAGTCCCGATCCGAGACCGAATCCAGCGAGTTCTCGCTGGGGCGGTCGAAGCCGAGCAGTTCGGCGGTGTAGTGGCGATCGATGGGGTAGGTGGTACCGGCCAGGGCAGCGGCTCCCAGGGGCAATACGTTGAGCCGCCGGTTGCAGTCGGCGAAACGCTCCCGGTCCCGCACCAGCATCTCGAACCAGGCCATCATGTGGTGGCCGAAGGTGATCGGCTGGGCGGTCTGCAGGTGGGTGAAGCCTGGCAGGATGGTGTCGGCCTCCCGTTCGGCGAGGTCGAGCAGGGCCTGCTGCAGGCGTAAAATGCCTTCACGGACCACTTCGATCTCGTCGCGCAGCCAGAGGCGGATGTCGGTGGCCACCTGGTCGTTACGGGAGCGGCCGGTGTGCAGCTTCTTGCCGGCATCACCGATGCTCTCGGTCAGGGCGGCCTCCAGGTTCATGTGGACATCCTCCTGGGCGATTGACCACTCGAAGTCGCCCTGTGCGATAGTTTCGCCTATCGTCTCCAGCCCGCGGATGATGTCGTCCCGCTCCGTTGCAGTGAGTATGCCCTGTTTCTCCAGCATGGTGGCATGGGCAATGGAGCCCTGGATGTCATGCTGGTAGAGTCGTTGGTCAAACTCGACAGAGGCGGTGAAGGCCTCCACAAAGGCGTCGGTGGGCGCGTTCAGGCGGGCGGATGAAAGTTTCGCAGACGCGTTGTTTTCGCTCATGAAGGGCTATCCTGAAGATGAAAGCGGAAAAACGCGGATTATAGCAGGCGATCGAGAGATGCATCAGGCGGGAAAGGAACGGACGGAGATCGGCGATGGGGGCAGACAGGAGATCTTTCTGCCCGGCTTTTGCAGTATCCGTGCGGTCTTTGCCGTGGTGGTGACGACAGAGTTGTTGGCGATGGTGCTCACCCTGGCCGACGAGCGCCCGCTGACGTTGTTCTGGCAGACGCTCAGCGTCAACTCTCTGCTGCTGCAGTGGATCGCCTTGGGTACGGCGGGGATGCTCTGTCTGTTGCGACGCCGCTTGCCGGGTCTGGGAAATCGGTGGGCCGGGCTGTTGGCCTGGGGGCTGTTGCTCTGCGCCACGGTGGTGGTGATCGAGTTGAGCCAGCTGTTTTCCGGCCAGGTGCTGTCGTCGGAGCGTCATCTGGAGTTGCTGGCCAAAGGCCTGGGCATCAGCGCCATCGTCGGGGTGGTGGTGCTGCGTTATCTCTATCTGCAATACCTCTGGCGACAGCAGGTGGAGGCGGAAAACGCTGCCCGGCTGCAGGCGCTGCAGTCCCGCATCCGTCCCCATTTCCTTTTCAACAGCATGAACACCATCGCCAGTCTTACCCGCAGTAATCCCAGGCTGGCCGAGGAGGTGGTGGAGGATCTGGCCGATCTGTTCCGGGCCTCGTTGGGGGATGTGCGTCGCCTCTCCACCCTCGGCAGAGAGCTGGAGTTGGCCCGCCAATACCTGAACGTGGAGCGTCAGCGACTTGGAGCGCGCTTGCGCGTGGAGTGGGATCTGGAAGCGCTGCCGGAGCGTGCGATGCTGCCGTCTTTGATTCTGCAGCCCCTGCTGGAGAACGCGGTCTATCATGGGATCGAACCTGCAGCAGAGGGGGGGGTGGTGCGCATCGTCGGTCGCTACCGGCGGCGACGGGTTAATCTCAGCATCCGCAATACCCTGCCACCGTCGACCGCCACATCCCAACGCAAGGGTAACAGTCTGGCGCTGGAAAATGTCCGCCAGCGACTCTCCGGGCTATTCGATACCGAGGCGGGTCTGAGCGAGTCCAAGGTGGAGGGGGAGCACCAGGTACGGCTGTTTTTTCCCCATCCCTGGAGGCTGGAGTGAGGATTCTGCTGGTGGATGACGAAGCGCTGGCCAGGGAGCGGCTGGCTGGGCTCATAGCCGAGTTGGGCGCACCCTACCGGGTGGTGGGAGAGGCCGTCAATGGAGAGGATTCCCTGAAGTTCTGCACAGAACAGGGTGTCGATCTGGTATTGATGGATATCCGCATGCCGGGCATGGATGGGCTGGAAGCTGCGGGCCTTCTTGCCGGATTTGAAACGCCCCCTGCCGTGATCTTCACCACCGCCTACGAAGAACATGCGCTGGAGGCCTTTGAACGGGAGGCGCAGGACTATCTGTTGAAACCGGTGCGCCGGGAGCGTCTGCGCAAGGCGCTGGAGCGATCCCGCCGCATCACCCGGCCACAACGCGAAACGCTGGGTCAGGTGGGGCGAGAGGAGATGCCGCTGCTAAGTGTAACCTATCGTGGCGGCGTGTTGAGTCTCTCCCTCGATGAAGTGATCTACCTGCGGGCCGACAGTAAATATATTGCCGTGCGGCATGGTGAGGGAGAGGCGTTGTTGGAGGATACCCTGAAGTCCCTGGAGGAGCGGTACGCAGATTGGCTGTTGCGCATCCATCGAAATGCATTGGTTGTAAGGCGGCGTCTGAAAGGGCTGGAGAGGGGGGCGGATGGGAAGATGCAGGTGGTCTTGAACGGATGCGAGGAACGTCTGGAGGTGAGTCGCCGCCATCTGCCGGAGGTGCGGCGTTGGTTGAAAAGGGTGCCTGACGGATGACATTTCGTCTGTGTGCCGTTATCGCTGCACTGTTGCTGCTGACTGCTTGTAGCGTGCCCCCCAAAGAAGCGCAAAAGCCGTTGCCTGCTGAACCGCAAGGGCACACCGAAACCGCTCCTGATCTGATGGACGGGGCCGATGGCGAAACCCTCGCCGGAGGCTGCTTTGGCTGTCATGGCTTCGAGGGCCGCAGTCTTGGTCCGGCCACCCCGTCGATTGCGGGGCTCTCCGAAGGCTATTTCACCGCAGTGATGGAGGCCTATCGCCGGGGAGATCGGTTCAGTACGGTAATGGGCAGAATCCTGCCGGGATACACGCCGGATGAGGTACGCCGGATGGCTGGTTACTTCTCCTCCAGGGAACAGCGTCCGCCGGAGCAAAAGACCGACTGGCGGCTGGCGGACAGAGGAGAGAAGTTGCATCGCCGCTATTGTGAAGAGTGTCATGGAGAGGCAGGCAGCGATCCGGAAGATGATGCCGGAAGGCTTGCCGGCCAGTGGAAACTCTATCTGCGCTGGACCTTGAAGGACTATCTGGTTGGCGTCAACCGTGCGGAACGGGGCATGTCGGAAAAGTTCACCCAAATGATGCGAAAACAGGGCGTCGAGAGTCTCGAAGCGCTGGTCAACTACTACGCAAGGCAACACTGAACCCTGTTGTGGTTATGATGCTTAGGTTGGGATGATTACATAATAAATTGCTTGCAGGCAGGGCAGGCTTTAGCATAGGCGCTGTCTGGGCTGGATTTGGCTCTAAGCCCCTCCGGGATCAGACCTTCAGAAAACAATAATACCGGCATTTTTAATATCGAGGCCCCTTTACATGCCCCAGAAAACCATCCGTATCGCCACCCGAGTCTCCCCGCTTGCCATGTGGCAGGCAGAACATGTGGCCGCAGAGCTTGGAAAAGCGCATCCCGGCATCGAGGTTGAACTGGTGGGTATGAAGACCCAGGGTGACAAGATACTGGACACTCCCCTGGCCAAGATCGGCGGCAAGGGGTTATTCGTCAAGGAGTTGGAGCAGGGCATGCTGGAAGACCGGGCCGATATTGCGGTCCACTCCATGAAGGATGTACCGGTGGAGCTGCCGGAAGGACTGCATCTGCCGGTCATCATGCAGCGCGAGGATCCCCGGGACGCCTTCGTCTCCAATAACTTCAAGAGCTTCGATGAACTGCCGGAAGGCAGTTGCGTCGGTACCTCCAGCCTGCGCCGTCAGTGCCAGCTCGCCGAGTTGCGGCCGGATCTGGTGATCAAGCCATTACGGGGCAACGTCAACACCCGCCTGCGGAAACTCGACGAAGGGGAATACGATGCCATCATCCTCGCCTCGGCGGGATTGATTCGTCTCGGTTTCGAGGATCGCATCACCGCCACCATCGGTCCGGAGCAGAGTCTTCCGGCGATCGGTCAAGGGGCGGTCGGGATCGAGTGCCGCAGCGACGATGAGCGGATCAACACCCTGCTTGCGCCCCTGCACCATCAGGAGACCGCCTATTGCGTTACTGCGGAAAGGGCGATGAACCAACGCCTGATGGGCGGCTGCCAAGTGCCCATTGCGGGGTACGCGATGCTTGAGAATGGGGTTCTCTGGTTGCGCGGTCTGGTGGGAGAGCCGGACGGCAGTCGTATTCTCCGGGGAGAAGTGGAGGGCACCACCGCCGAAGCGGAACAGATGGGGTTTGGGCTGGCGGAAAAATTGCTTGACTGGGGGGCTGATGAGATTCTGGCCACCCTCTATGAAGACTGACTGAATGTGAGTTGCGACCTGCGAGGCATCGGGGTGCTGGTCACCCGGCCTGAGCGTCAGGCGGGGGGGCTGTGCGAACGGATCGAGGCGAGTGGCGGAATGGCGCTTCCTTTCCCGGCGATCAGGATAGACCCGACAGAAGATGCGGACGCCGCCCGGTTGTTGCTGGGCATGGAGGCTGGGGATACCCTGATCTTCGTCAGTCCCAATGCGGTCACCTTCGGGCTGCAGTTGTTGGATGGGGCGCGGTTGCCCGATGGGATCCGGTTGGCATCGGTCGGCAAGGGAACGGCACAGGTGCTGATGCAGGCAGGTTATCCACCTGATGTGGTTCCCCCGGCGCGCTTCGACAGTGAAGGGCTGCTGGCAACCCCGGAGCTGCAACAGGTCGTTGGCAAGCGGGTTGTCATTGTGCGGGGCGTGGGTGGCCGGGCTCTGCTGGGTGAGACCCTGAAGCAGCGGGGGGCTGAGGTGAGCTATGCCGAGGTCTATCGGAGGCAGCGGCCGGTGGTGGATGTTGCCCCCTTGCTGGCCGGTTGGTCCTGGCGGGTTCAGGTGGTGACGGCCACGAGCAACGATATTCTCGCCAGTCTGACGGCGTTGCTGGGAGATGCCGGTCAGCAGAGGTTACGTGCAACCCCGCTGTTGGTGATCAGTCCTCGTATGGTGGAAGAGGCGCAGCGGATGGGATTTGAACAGATAGTGCTTGCCGATGGCGCGGATGACGAGTCGATTGTCCGGCGGCTCTGTGAGTGGCAGGTGGGGACTCACTAGTCTGCATCCAGAGTAATATTCGTAGGCTGGATCAAGCGTAGCGGATCCGGCAAAAGATAGAGAAACAGCATTGACAAGTGGCCTATGGCCGCATAACAAACGGTATCACTGAGTCATGACAGAACAGGAGAAAACGGCAACTGAGCAGAAGCGGGTCGATGCGTCCATCGAGCCGGTTGCCGAGGCCGATAGTGGAGCACAGTCAACAGGCTTGGGATCGCGCCAATCGTCTGGCAATATCACAAAACTGGCGGTTGTGCTGGCAGTGATTGCGCTGTTGGCTGTCTGTGTCGGGCTATATATTGGTCACAACAATTGGCAGGAGATGCAGCAGTCGTTGCAGCGGATTGATACAGATCTGTCCCGGAGGGCGCAAGAGCAGTCGACCTTTACCGCCGGCCTGGAAGAGACCCGTCGCGTCTTTGAACTGCAGCAGCAGCAGATTGAATCCCAGCGCCAGGCACTGGCGGATCAACACCAGCAACTGCAGCAGTCTCACGCTGCCATGCAGGCACAACGCGTCCAGATGGCCGACTCCCTTTCGGATATGCAACGCAGGCTCGGCAGCGATCAGGGGCAGTGGCGTATATCTGAGGCGGAATACCTGATGCGGGTGGCGAACTACCGTCTCACCCTGGAGGGTGATGTGGCCACCAGTATCACCGCGCTGGAGGCCGCAGATTCACGCCTGCGCGCTACGCTCGACCCGGCTTGGAACAGCGTGCGGGAAGAGGTGGCTCGCGAGATTGCTGCCTTGAAGATAGCGCCCATTGTAGACATGGCTGGCCTGAGTGCCCGTATTGGAGGGTTGATCAAGCAGGTGGATCAACTGCCGTTGCGGGATCAGGGCGGTTTGGCGCCACGCCCGGTGCAGGCATCTGAGAGTGCTGAGCCATTGACCGCAGAGGGCTTCAACCTGCGGAAGATTCTCGATGACCTCTGGGAGGGGTTTAAATCGATGATGGTGGTGCGGCATCATGACCGTCCCATTGCCGCTATGTTGCCGCCCAAACAGCGCTATTTTCTCTATCAGAATCTGCAGTTGAAACTTGAAGGGGCGAAGGTGGCTCTGCTGGCGCGAGACGCGGGACTCTACCGCGACAGTCTGACAACTGCGGCCGAATGGATCGAGGGCAATTTTGAGATGCAGGCGGGAGAAGTGCAGGCGTTTATGGCGCAACTGCAAGGTTTGGGCCGGGAGGTGCTGCTGCCTGACCTGCCGGATATTTCCGGTTCCCTGCGCACCTTGCATGCGCGCCGCGAGATGCTTGAGAAACAGGGAGAGCGGCCGTGAAGTCCCTCATCGCCGGTTTTGTTGCCCTGCTGTTCGCCGCCACTTTGACCCTCTGGGTGAAAGAGGACAACGGTTATGTGCTCATCGGCTATGGACATTGGACGATAGAGGGCAGTCTGGCGCTCTTCGTCCTGGCCGGAGCGCTGTTGTTTCTGCTCTTCTACCTGTTGCTGAGATCTCTCTCCCGGCTCTGGGCATTTCCGGGACAGGTACATGATTGGCGGAGACAGCGCCGGACACGCAAGGCTCAGCAGGCTCTGACCCAGGGGTTGGTGGAGCTCTCCGAAGGGCGCTGGGAACCGGCGGAGAAGCATCTGCTGCGTTACGCCGCCCAGTCTGAGACCCCGTTGCTCAACTACTTGGCCGCAGCCAGGGCGGCACAGTTGCAGGGGGCTCATGAGCGCCGGGACCACTACCTGAACCTGGCCCACGAAAGCATGCCGGCGGCAGACGTTGCGGTCGGTCTCACCCAGGCGGAGTTGCAGCTTGCCCATCAGCAATATGAGCAGGCGTTGGCAACGCTCATGCATGTGCGCACCCTGGCGCCGAAACACGCCTATGTCCTGAAGTTGTTGAAGAAGCTCTATGAGGACTTGGGTGAGTGGGACAAACTGGAGGGCTTGCTGCCCGAGTTGCGTCGCCGCAAGGTCATTACTCAGGATGAGCAGCTTGAGTTGGAGAGCCGGGTCTACCTGGAGCGGCTGCGCAAGGCTGCCGGAGAGAGTGATCAACTCGTACTGCTGAGAATATGGAATCATCTGCCCCGTTCACTGCGTGGTAACCAAGTGTTGGTGGAGGCCTACTGCGAACTGCAGATAGAGCGGGGTACGGGTGAACAGGCCGAAAGGATCATCATTGACTACCTCAGACACACTTGGAGTGACCGACTTGTGACGCTGTTCGCTGCGATCGAGGGGGGCGATCCGGTCCAGCGTCTTGTACTGTCCGAAAGCTGGCTGCCAGCCCATGCTGATGATCCTGTGCTGTTGTTGACGCTTGCCCGCCTCTGTCTTCGCTGCAAACTTTGGGGTAAGGCGAGGAGTTATCTCGAAGCCAGAATCGGACTGGCGCCGTCACCTGAGGCCTACCGGGAACTCGGGGCATTGCTGGAGCAGATGGACGAATCAGAGGCTGCGATGGACTGCTATCGCTCCGGATTATCGTTATCGGCAGGCCCGGCGACGTTACAGGATACAGCCAAACAATTACCGGCCTCAGCAGCGACGGATACTAAACAGCCGTCAGAATTACTCCTGGGCGTGGAGAGTTCTTAGGCGGGAAGGACACTTTGCCTGCCCCGATTATTGAAGAGAGTCCGCACGGGTAGGTTGGGTTAGGCCGTCATTTTGGCCGTAACTCAACAATATGCACCACTCTTGTCGTGTTACGCTACGCTAACACGATCTACTGTTTATGGGTTTAGGTCAGGTCATTGATAACACGAATATTGTTTCCTTAAGCCAGTGCCATTCCTCCCAGATCCGATTTGTCCCCCTTGTTACTTCCTGATAGAGAATACTTGTGACCAATAACGATATCTTGCGCCGTATCCGCTATACCTTCGACTTTAACGATTCAAAAATGATTGCTCTATTTGGCTTGGCCGATTGTCAGGTAACGCGGGGGCAGATTAGCGATTGGTTAAAAAAAGAGGATGATCCTGCGCAGCAGAAATGCAGCGATTCTCAATTGGCGATTTTTCTGAATGGTTTGATCAACGACAAACGGGGGAAAAAAGAGGGGGCACAACCTGAACCGGAGCAGCGTTTAACCAACAACATCATTTTTAGAAAATTAAAAATCGCCTTAAACATGAAAAACGAAGATGTATTGGAAATTTTGGGGCGGACTGGGGTGCGTATCAGTAAACATGAATTAAGCGCGTTTTTTCGTAAACCAGGTCATAAACACTATCGTGATTGCAAAGACCAGGTCTTGCGTAATTTTCTAAAAGGGCTGCAGCTTTTATACCGTCCTGGCGCTGAACAGGAAACCGCGTCTGTATGGAAGCCACTCAAAACGCCGAAACAGGATTAAGCTGTTTAAAGCTAAACAGTCGGCATAGTCGCCCCAGCAGCAACACAGGAAAAATACATTGAGCCAAACAGCATTCTCAACGCTTAAGCTGCATGCCGCACTGCTTAAAAACTTATCCTCCCTTGGTTATGAGGAGATGACACCCATACAAGCAAAGAGCCTGCCGCATATTCTGCTGGGAAAAGATGTCATTGCACAGGGGAAAACCGGCTCGGGAAAAACCGCAGCGTTCGGTCTTGGCCTGCTGGAAAAGCTCGATGTAAAGCGTTTTCGTGTGCAATCACTGGTGCTTTGTCCGACCCGTGAACTTGCCGATCAGGTTGCAAAAGAGATTCGAAGACTGGCCCGGGCTATCCACAACATCAAGGTCTTGGCGCTATGCGGCGGTGTGTCGATCGGTCCTCAGATTGGCTCACTGGAACACGGCGCCCACATCATTGTTGGGACCCCCGGACGCATAGAGGGTCATTTGAACAAAGGTACTCTGAAGCTGAATAATGTGAATATGCTCATCCTCGATGAAGCCGATCGCATGCTTGATATGGGGTTTCAGGCAGCGCTGGATGCCATCATTGATCAGACTCCCGATCAACGCCAAACCCTGTTATTCAGCGCAACTTTTCCAGATCAAATCCAGTCTGTCGCCAAGCGCATCATGGTTAAACCCGTTATGGTGCAAGTGGCCTCCTCGCACGATAATGCCAGTATCCAGCAGCATTTTTTCAAGGTGGACAATAATGAGCACCGTTTGACCGCTCTGTGTCTGCTGCTTTTGCAACATCGCCCTGAATCCACCTTGGTATTTTGCAATACCAAACGGGAGACCCAGGAAGTGGCTGATGAGTTACTTCATTTTGGTTTTAGCGCGCTCGCCTTGCATGGCGATCTTGAACAGAGAGATCGTGATCAAACACTGGTGCGGTTTGCCAACAAAAGCGTCTCGATTCTTGTCGCTACCGATGTCGCTGCCCGTGGTCTGGATATTGATGCGCTGGATGCTGTAATTAATTACCACATAGCTCACGAGTCTGAAGGTCATGTTCACCGTATTGGTCGCACGGGTCGAGCTGGAAGCAAAGGAACTGCGTACTCTTTGTACAGTGAAAAAGAGAGTTACAAGGTCGCTTCGCTGGATGCAAATGTAGACCCGATTTTAGATAGTGAATCTTTGCCGCCGCTCAGTTTGTTGGAAGAACCGGCAATGAAACCCTCTATGGCTACCCTGCAAATTGACGGCGGTAAAAAGCAAAAAGTGCGGCCTGGGGATATTCTGGGTGCTTTAACCGGAAAAAACGGCATTGCAGGGAAACAGGTCGGGAAGATTCAAATTTTTGATAACTGGGCATATGTGGCCGTTAGTCAGGACGTTGTTCAACCGGCACTGAAAAAATTAGGCGAAGGAAAATTGAAGGGACGTTCGTTTCGGGTCAGGCTGATTCATGGCTAGTCGGCAGGGTATTGGCGGAGTGACCCAATCTCTCCTCAGGCGACCTTGATCCTTACCACATTCATCACTTCAAGCTCTATTCCGGCAACTATCTTGATTCCCGGGTAGTAGGTCAGGTTGACCTGTTGGCCGGCGATGTTCTTGTATCTCCGTTTGCGTTTGTAGCTGAAGGGAACCTCATGTCCCTCCACCATCAGCGTGTTGATAATCCACTCACCCTCGTCCCGCTGCACATGAGAGACCACCTTGAGCATATCGGAGTGAACGAGCTTTGCGTGCCGCTTGAGCAGTTTTTCCGGATCGGATTGCATGAGGTTTCTCCTCCATAGCCGGCAAGGCCGGATTCCGTCCACTATTATCCGCTATGAAACGCAGGAGTCACTATATACTTGCCAGGTGTGGACGCCTTGAATTTCCTGTCTACACTTAACCTACAGGAAAGTCATTCACGCCTTTTTCCCGCTCGTCACAAGGAGTCTGTTGGTTATGGGTGGATCATTCAGTCACTCTCATACTCGAATCGTCATCGGACTCTATCTGGTCTCCTGGTATATCGCCGCCTGCGTGTTTGGAGTGATGTATGCGGGTGGCGCCTTTGTGAGCAAAATGGCCGACACACCGGTTGCCCAGGTAGTGGTATCCGATCAGGCCAAGAATCAGGGGAGTGTTGTTACAGACCAGGGTAAAGATAGCGAAAATACAAGAATGATGAGTGCCGTACTGGGCGTTGTGCTTTTTGGCGCCTTGGGCAGTGTGGTCACTGCAACCATAGAATTTACCAAGACCAGTCATATGAGCCGCACGGCATCCTGGTACTACCTTTCCCCCTTCATGGGAATGTTTCTCGCCGGTTTTTTCTTTATCGGGATACGGGCCGGACTGCTAACTTTGGCGGGTGCCGAAAGCCAGAAGGATCAGATCACCAACATGAATTTTTATTTCTTTGTTGCAGTGGTATCGGGGCTTTTTTCGGAAACCGCCTACCGGAAGCTGGAGGATGTGGCAAATACCCTATTCTCTCTTTCTAATGGATCCGCAGCGGAGATGGCAAGGCAGCAACCCGTTCAGGCTCAGAGAATGAACAGTTATGAGATGGTGGTGGCTGATCACGGCAAACTGCAGGAGATCTTCAGGTTGAGATACGAATCATTGGTCAGTTTTAAGGGGATAGATGTTCTGGGGGCAGACCATGAAGCGAAGATCCTGACAGACGATCTGGATGCCGTGTCGATTAATTTTGCCAGTTATCGGGGTGATCGGCCCCTTGCCTCCCTGAGAAATACGGCTTACAGCCAACCGGTGTTCATGCTCCATTCGGGTTGTACCCTGACGAGCCTGTTTCGCCGCTTGGAATTGCCCCTGCCACCTGCGGAACTTATGCTGAAGTCCAGCTCAACCTCCAGGTTAGCGGTGACTGCGGATGATGAGTTTTCCACCGCTCAGAAATGGCGATTGATCGAAAAGCTTGCGGTCTACACTTACTGTTTTTCGATAAAGACAGCCACCTGTGTGGACTGGATTACCGTGGCTGACAAGCATCTCTCCCGTGTCTTTCAGAAATATGGGTACAGGGTGCTTGCCACGGAAATCTATAATGCTGAGACAAAACAGGACGTTGAGCTCCTCTACCTGTTGTTGCGGGATTTCGCTTATCTGCGAGACAAGAATTCGATTTTTATCGAATGCATGCATGAAGATGTGCAGCAGGATGATCAACTGGATCAACTGAAGGCGTTGATCGGTGACTACGGCAAGGCGCTACAGCAGGCAGGCTATCAGGTCCCTTGAAACCCGACAGCCCTCTCAGGATCGCGCCTCTTAACCCTTTTCCAACCGCCGTTTTTTTGCTGCGGCGCCATACTCGAAAGAGTCTGAAAAGAGGTGCTCTTCACTCAGTCCGTGTGCGAGGAAGGTCTCCTTTCCCGCCTGGATCATGGGTGGTGGACCGCTCATGTAGAGTTCGTGGCCGCTCAGATCCGGGGTGTCCCTGATTACCTGGTCATGTACCCAGCCGTTTTTTCCTTCCCAATCCGTATCGGGTTCAGAGAGGACCGGTGTGTAGCTGAAGTTGGCATGCTCCCGCGCCCAGGCTTCCGGCATCTCAGGCAGATAGAGATCCTGTTTGGCGCGAACCCCCCAGTAGAGGTGCATGGGTCGATCGATGCCGATCTCGAAGGCGTGTTCGATAATGCCTTTCAACGGCGCAAAGCCGGTACCACCCCCCATGAAGATAATGGGTCGGGATGACTCCTCGCGCAGAAAGTAACTGCCCAGGGGGGCCTCCAGCCGCAAAATGGTCTTCTCCTCCATGCCGTCGAAGAGGAAATCGGTGAAAGAGCCACCAGCAATATGGCGAATGTGCAGTTCGATATAGTCGTCGTTGTGCGGTGCATTGGCGATGGAGAACGCCCGTTTGCTACCATCTTCAAGAATGAAATTGAGATATTGTCCGGCCAGAAACTGCAGTCGCTCGCCTTCCGGAAGTTTAAGGTAGAGACGGATCACGTCATCGTTCAGATGCTCGATCTTATCCACTCGGCAGGGAAACTCGCGAATTTCGATATCCGCCGCCTCGACGATCTCTTTTGACTCCAGACGGATATCAGTGGAAGGTATCGCCTTGCAGGTCAGGCAGCTGTTTTCAGGCAGTTCCTCCAGTGCCGGCGGGGTGCCGTCTGCATAGCTCACGTCACCTTCGAGCAGCGTACTTTTGCACTCTCCGCAAAAACCGTTACGGCAGCCGTATGTGAGGTTGACCCCCTGTCTTACGGCTGCGTCCAGGATGCTTTCGTCAGCATCCACGCTGAATTCGTGACCGCTGGGCTCGACGTGAACTTTGAAACTCATGGGATTCCTTGGTATTGAGTAGAGCCTGAATCTACGAATTCAGGCAAGAAAACAGTGAACAAATAATTCTCGCCTATTTTAGTCAGGAATTAAACCTGAGAGTTGATTGGGTAATGCAGAAAGTCACAATTGTGGGTTGCGGAGACATTGGTCACCGGGTTGCGCTTCGTTTGCCGGTGCAGGGGTCGAGTCTCTCCTGTTGGGTGAGGAGCCGTGCCAGTGCCCGGAAGCTTCAGGGGTTGGGGTTGGCTTCCGTGGCAGTTGATCTGGATGATCCTGCGATTTCCCTTCCTGTCGTTGCGGGCCATTCACTTTTCTATTTTGCCCCTCCGCCGGGTAGCGGTGTCGAAGATATGCGGGTGGCGGCGCTGATTCGGGCACTGACTGATAGCGGGCATCCACAACGGGTGGTCTACCTGAGCACCTCAGGCGTTTATGGTGACTGTGATGGGGAGTGGGTGGATGAACAGCGCCCCCCCTCACCCAGGGCCGAGCGGGCCTGGCGTCGACTGGATGCTGAACGGCGCTGGCGTGAATGGAGTCTATCGAGTGGTGGCGAACTGGTGATTCTCCGGGTGGCCGGGATCTACGGTTCGGGCAAACTGCCGCTAAAGCGGTTGCAGTCAGGGGCGCCGATGGTGGCGGAAACTGACTCGCCCATAACCAACCACATCCATTCCCTGGATCTGGTGGCTGTCTGCCTGGCGGCAATGGCGCGGGGACGTTCTGGTGAGGTCTACAATGTCAGTGATGGTCACCCCGGCACTATGGCTGCCTACTTTAACCAAGTGGCGGACTTTCTTGGGCTTGCCCGCCCTCCGACTATCTCTCTGGCAGAGGCGAAGCGGCGGTTGTCCCCTGGCATGCTCTCCTATCTGGCAGAGTCCCGACGGCTGAGTAATCGCAAAATGGTCGAGGAGTTGGATGTCAGCCTGCGCTACCCCACTCTGGCAGAGGGGTTGCCTGCCTCGCTGGATGACAAGGAAGCTGGTAATAATCAGGGCTGAAAAACGTTGTCAGGATACTTTACAGTCGTTCGAACCCCCTGAGTTTACCTGTCATTGCTCTAACGTATTAATAAACAAGGACTTGATGTTTTTTTCCGTAGAAAGCCCTCAAGCCTTCTCTATGGTTTCCCCCGAAAAAACTGTCGGATTCTTTTACACGTTTGCTTGCCAGTCCAGTGCTGAAATCCATAACCGTTTGAATAAAAAAGAAAATAATTATATGGCATGGTGCTTGCTGATAGTTATGTCAAGGCTTTTAGCCGAGTTTGGATAGACAATCTGAATCGTTATCCAAATGAAGTGACGGAAAGCATTAGGCCGCCGACCCGCCGTTTCAGATGGTTTGAATTGGAATTGTGCTTGAAAAAATAATAATCCGTCGGAGGACGGGATCTACGTAGTAAACTACAGCTATACGGTTTCCGTATAGCTTTTTTTTTGTCCGATTATTCGTTAGGAGTAGAAACGCGATGTTAAACAAGTGGATCGCCACCGGCGTGTTGCTTATGGGGATGGTCCAGTCCCAGGCATGGGCGGCTGATAGTGAAGGGAAGTTTTCTGTCAGAAGTATGGGTTTGGCTACCTGCAGTCAATATGTAGAGGAGAAGGCCAAAGCCGAGGGTAAATACGCTGCATTTTTGGGTTGGATGGAGGGATATCTGACGGCGACCAGCCAATATGCCAAAGATACCTACGATGTCGTTCCCTGGGGCAATGCCGTCTATCTTGGCACGATGCTGGCAGTGCATTGCAAAGCCAATCCGGAGCAGCGTTTCTATGTGGCGGTAGCCAGTCTGGCCAGAGCCATGCAGAGTAATCGCATCGTCTCCCTGTCACCGGTGGTGGAGGCAAAGAATGGTGAGCACAAGGCTTATCTTTATAAAGAGGTTTTGGAGAGGTTGCAGACCTGGCTGAAAGAGAACAAATACTACGATGGGGCCATTGATGGCGCATACGGAAACAAGATGCGGGATGCGATCATCAAGTTCCAGAAGACAATCGGGCTGGATGAGACCGGCGTGCCTGATCAGCTGCTATTACACAGAGCCTTACTGCAGAGCCAGGCAGAGAAGGCTAAATAGTGTCTATCCGGAAACCAATAACCGTAGCCCGGATGGAGCTTGCGTAATCCGGGAACAGACGATGAATTAGCCACTTATCTCCCCGGATTCCGCTGCGCTTCAGCCGGGCTACAATTATTCATCTGTTTTCCGGACGGACACTAAATAACCCGTTTTTTCTGTTTGGATGAGCGCTGGTTAGCGAGAGCCGGTATTGCCGCCCCGATGGCTGTAGCTTCGGGGCGGTTCTATATCAGATCTCGATATCGAGCCAGTCGAGCAAATCATCCCACAGGATGACATCCTGATAGACCTGTGAGGGCGCCAGTTCGAAAATGCCCAAACCCCGCTCAGCCGACTGGATGTAATTTTTGCTCTCTCGCAGATGGGTGATCACCGGCACTTTGAGGTGGCCGAGAAATTTTTCCAATTCATGGTAGATGATGGTCTTTTCATGTACCCGGTTGGCGACGATACCGATTCGGGTCTGATGCCGGGAGACACGACCGCTGCTCAGGAGTTCTTCCAGAAAGCGGCTGCAGGCCCGGATGTCGATGGGTGAGGGCAGTACCGGCAGGACCAGGGTATCCACTCGCTTCAACATCTTGTTGATCGCCTTGCCATGGGTGCCGGCCGGGGCGTCCATGATCAGCAGGTCGGTTCCTTTCTTTGTCCTGATGGGTTCGCCGGTGGCATCGATCGCCTGGATATCAGGGATGCCCTCATAGTCCTGACGCGCCTCCAGCCAGTCCAGGGAGGATCTCTGGGGATCGAAATCGGCTAGCGCCACCTTGAGGCCTTCGTCGGCGTACCAAGTGGCGAGATTGGTGGCCAGTGTGGTTTTGCCACATCCACCCTTGGCATTCATCAGCATGACGGTGCGCATGGCGAGTTTCCTAATGGTCGTTGGACGGATTACCACTTCGAATTGTAGCTAGTGTCTGTCCAGAAACCCATATCTAACCACAAAGATCACGAAGAGCATGAAGGTAACAAATTGATTAACAATAAATTATCTTTCGGCAACTGCTCCTTGCGTTGCTCTACCTCCTGCATCCATGCAGTCGTGTGTGCTTCGTGGTTAAAACAGTGTTTCTGGACGAACACTTGCTAATCCTGGGAAGGTCGGCAGTCAGGGTGAGTCGATGCCGAGTTCGCCCCAGATGTCGTCGACCCGCTGCTTGATCGCTTCGTTCATGAGAATTGGCGTGCCCCACTCCCGGTTTGTCTCTCCAGGCCATTTATTGGTGGCATCGAAACCGATCTTTGAACCCAGTCCAGAGACCGGCGAAGCGAAATCGAGATAGTCGATAGGGGTGTTTTCGATCAGCGTGGTGTCCCGCACGGGATCCATACGGGTGGTCATGGCCCAGATGACGTCGTTCCAGTCGCGGGTGTTGATGTCATCGTCCACCACGATGACGAACTTGGTGTACATGAACTGGCGCAGGAAGGACCAGACCCCCATCATCACCCGCTTGGCGTGCCCCGGATACTGCTTTTTCATGCTCACCACTGCCATGCGGTAGGAGCAGCCCTCCGGCGGCAGGTAGAAGTCGATGATCTCCGGGAACTGTTTCTGCAGGATCGGCACGAAGACCTCGTTCAGCGCCACCCCGAGGATTGCCGGTTCATCCGGTGGCCGCCCGGTATAGGTGCTGTGATAGATGGGGTCCTCACGGTGGGTAATACGCTCGATGGTGAAGACCGGAAAGCTTTCCACCTCATTGTAGTAACCGGTGTGATCGCCGAAAGGCCCTTCGGACGCCATATCGTCCGGATGGATATGACCTTCCAGCACAAACTCTGCCGAGGCGGGTACCTGCAGGTCGGAGCCGATACACTTCACCACATCTGTGCGGCTGCCCCGCAGTAGCCCGGCGAAGGCGTATTCTGAAAGTGTGTCGGGCACCGGCGTTACCGCAGCCAGAATGGTGGCAGGATCTGCGCCCAGTGCCACGGCAATAGGGAAAGGTTCTCCCGAATGACGCTCCTGCCACTCCCGAAAATCCAGGGCGCCGCCGCGGTGGGCCAGCCAGCGCATGATGACCCGGTTGCGCCCGATGACCTGCATCCGGTAGATGCCGAGGTTCTGGCGTGACTTGTTGGGCCCACGGGTCACCACCAGTCCCCAGGTGATCAGCGGGCCGACGTCACCAGGCCAGCAGGTCTGCACCGGCAGGTCAGCCAGGTCGACGGCGTCGCCTTCAATGACCTGCGCCTGGCAGGGGGCATTGCGCTGCTCCTTCGGTGCCATATCCAATACCTTCCGGAAGATTGGCAGTTTCTGCCAAGCGTCCTTCATCCCTTTTGGCGGGTCGGGCTCTTTCAGAAAAGCCAACAGTTTGCCGACCTCCCGTAGCGCCTCAACATCATCTTCGCCCATGCCCATGGCGACCCGGTGCGGGGTGCCGAAAAGGTTTCCCAGCAGCGGATGGCGCGAGCCTTTTACATTTTCGAACAGCAGAGCAGGCCCACCAGCCCGCAGGGTGCGGTCGCAGATTTCGGTGATTTCGAGGTTGGGGTCAACCTCCAGCTGAATGCGTTTCAGTTCGCCACGGGATTCAAGTTGCCGGATAAAGTCGCGCAGATCCTGGTATTGCATGGGTTATATAGCTATCTCCATTGTTTGATCGCAAACCTTACCAGAGCGGGTGGGTTGAGCGGTATTTTGTGACCAAAATTTATTTTATGGGGCATAAGAAACTTGAATTATCCTGATTTAGGTCTAATATAAGCAAAATCTAATATATCAATCGGGATAATCCCATGAAATTAAATAAGCAAGTTTGGCGGCAGTGGCATTTTGTCATGCTCAGCCTGTTCCCGCTGTTAGCATCTGCTGAATTGACCACAGTGGAGGCAGATTTCCGTGAGACTCCAAGGGAGTTTCGTCTCGATGGTGTGGTGGAAGCGATCAATCAGACTACGGTCTCTGCCCAGACCCAGGGTCAGGTGCAGGAGATACTCTTCGATGTAGATGACTATGTCGAAAATGGACAGTTACTCATTACCCTGAAAGATACCGAGCAGAAGGCGCGCCTGCAGCAAGCCGAAGCCGACCTGAAGGAGGCCCTGGCGCGATTGCAGGAGGCGAAAGATGAATATGTGCGGACCAGGGAGCTGTCTGGCAAAAAGCTGGTCTCTCAGTCGCAGCTGGATAAGGCGAATGCAAGCCTGAAATCGGCCCGTGCACGACACGATGCTGCCAGTGCGGGTCTGATACAGGCCAGTGAGCAGCTGGAGTACACAAAAATACGCGCGCCCTATAGCGGCATAGTGACCCATCGTCTTATCGAGGTGGGTGAGATTGCCCAACCGGGACAAAAGCTGATGAGTGGCACCTCGCTGGATCAGCTACGGGTGTTGGTGGACGTGCCCCAGAGTCTTATCCCCATCATTCGCAAGACCGGCAAGGCACGTATACAGCAGCCGGATAGTGTGTTCGTGGAAGCGACCAAGCTTACTATTTTTCCTTTTGCTCATCATGGCAGCAATACTTTCAAGGTGCGGCTCGACCTGCCGGAGGGTATTCCTGACCTGTTCCCCGGCATGTTCGTGAAGACAGCCTTCGTCACCGGTACCAAGCGGGAGCTGGTTGTGCCGGCTGAGTCGGTGGTCTACCGCTCTGAAGTCACCGCTGTCTATGTGGTGGAGGAGAGTGGGCGTGTCCGCTTTCGCCATATTCGTGCGGGTCATCGGTCGGAAGACGGAAAGATGGCGGTAATAGCCGGTCTTTCGGCGGGCGACCGGCTGGCGATCGATCCGATTGCGGCAGGTGCCCTGTTGAAGCAGCAGATGGCGGAGGCCGGGAATGAGTAAGCTGGCGATATCGGGACGCATCGCGGAGCGTTTCATGCTCACGGAGATTACTCCCCTGCTGGCCCTGGTGGGGCTGTTGCTGGGGGTTTTTGCGGTGCTTGTTACTCCCCGTGAGGAGGAGCCGCAGATCAATGTTACCTTTGCCAACGTCTTCATCCCATTTCCCGGTGCGACCGCGAAAGAGGTGGAGAGTCTGGTGGCAACGCCTGCGGAGCAGGTGTTGTCGGAGATCGATGGTGTAAAGCACGTCTACTCCACCTCCCGTCCCGGCATGGCAGTGTTGACGGTGAGATTCGTGGTTGGTGAAAACCGGGAAGATGCCATCGTGCGTCTCTTCAGTAAGGTCTACTCCAATCAGGACTGGCTACCGCAAAATCTGGGGGTGGGACTGCCGATCATCAAACCGAAGGGCATCGATGATGTGCCGATCGTTACCGCGACCTTGTGGACTGAAGATCCAGAGAAAGGGGCCTATGAGTTGGGGCAGGTAGCGCATGCCATTGAGTCTGAGCTGAAACGGGTGCCTGGGACGCGGGATATCTACACCATCGGTAACCCCGACCGCGTGGTGCATGTGGAGCTGGACCCCCAGGCCCTGGCGGGTCACAACATCGACCTGAGTGACCTGCGCAATGCGCTGCAGGCGGGCAACCGGATTCGTGACAACATTACGATAACGGCACAAAATCATGAAGTGTTGGTGCAGGCGGGTACCTTCCTCACCTCTGCCGAGGAGATCGACTCCCTGGTGGTCGGTGTCCAGGAGGGCAGGGCGATCTACCTGCGGGATGTGGCCAGAGTGAGCCATGAACCTGATTTGCCGAGCCAGTATGTCTGGATGGGCGGTGGTGAACAGGGTGAGCTCAAGGGTGTGCAGCCAAATGGAAAATATCCGGCAGTCACCATAGCGGTGGCGAAAAAAGCGGGTACCAATGCGGTGGACATCTCAAAGGCGGTGATCGAGCGTTTCGAACAACTGCAGGGCACCTTCATTCCCGATGGGGTTAACGTCACCATCACCCGCAACTATGGTGAGACGGCGGAAGCCAAGGCGAACAAGCTGATCACCAAACTGGCGTTTGCAACCCTTTCGGTGATCGTACTGGTCTTTCTGGCCATCGGCTGGCGTGAGGCCTTCATCGTCGGCGCCGCTGTGGTGGTGACCCTGGCGATCACCCTGTTTGCCTCATGGGTCTGGGGTTTCACCCTCAACCGGGTGTCGCTGTTTGCCCTTATCTTCTCCATCGGCATCCTGGTCGATGATGCCATCGTGGTGGTGGAGAACATCCACCGTCATCTGCAGATGGGCGCGAAAAATTTACGGGAGGCGATCCCGAAGGCGGTGGACGAGGTGGGCGGTCCCACCATTCTGGCGACCTTTACCGTCATCGCCGCGCTGCTGCCGATGGCCTTCGTCACCGGTTTGATGGGACCCTACATGAGTCCGATCCCGATCAATGCCAGTACCGGCATGCTGATCTCCCTGCTGGTGGCCTTCATCTTTACCCCCTGGCTGACCAACCTTGTGTTGGCCAATCATGTGGAGAAGATTGCGGCCCATGCCCACGATGAACAGGCCGAGACCGGACTCAGTCGTTTCTTCGATAGCGTCATGCGCCCGTTTCTGCTGGGGTCTCGCGGTAATCTGATGCGCTGGGTGCTGCTGGGCGGCATCCTGATTCTCATGGCCATCTCGGTCTCATTGGTGGTCAACCAATCAGTGGTATTGAAGATGCTGCCCTTCGACAACAAGTCGGAATTCCAGGTGATGCTCGATATGCCGGAGGGAACCAGTCTGGAGCAGACCACCCGTGTACTCGACGAGATGGGTGACTATCTTGCCAGCGTGGACGAGGTGACCGACTATCAGGTCTATTCAGGCACAGCGTCGCCGATCGGCTTCAACGGCCTGGTGCGCCAGTACTACCTGCGGGAAGGGGCTCACCTGGGCGACATCCAGGTCAACCTGGTGGACAAGCATCTGCGTGAGCGTAAGAGTCACGAAATCGCACTTTCGGTGCGAGCCCCGCTGCAGAAAATCGCCCGTGAGTATAACGGTAACGCCAAGATTGTCGAAGTCTCTCCCGGTCCGCCGGTGATGTCGCCGCTGGTGGCTGAGATTTATGGTCTCGACTATCAGGGGCAGACAGAGGTGGCGTGGGAGACGCGCAAGATCTTTGAAAATACCCCAGACATCATCGATGTGGATGACAGCGTCGAGTATCCATCAGTGAAGTTTGTCGTCCAGGTCGATCGCGCCAAGGCGGCGCGTCTGGGTGTGGCCCAAAGCACGGTTGCTGAGGCGCTGGCCACGGTATTGGGCGGTGAAGACGTTAGTTTCCTTCACGGTGAGAACCTGAAGTATGCCGTACCTATTCGCCTGGAATACTCGGATGCGGACAAGGCGGATCTGGAGCAGGTGCTCTCTCTGCGGGTGCGCGCACAGAGTGGCACGCTGGTGCCGCTCTCGGAGATTGTCCAGGTGGTGCCGCGTGTGCGGGAATACTCTATCCACCACAAGGATCTGATGCCGGTGGTCTATGTTACGGGTGACATGGCGGGTGAGACCGATAGCCCGCTCTACGGTCTGTTTGGGATTTCCGACCAGCTCAATGGCGACGGGGGTGTGGAGCAGTGGTTTCTCTCCCAGCCGGAAAATCCGTATGAGTACAGTCTCAAATGGGACGGTGAATGGCAGATTACCTACGAGACCTTCCGTGATATGGGCATCGCCTACTCGGTGGGTCTGTTGATGATCTATCTGCTGGTGGTGGCGCAGTTCCGTTCCTACCTGGTGCCCCTGGTGATCATGGCGCCGATCCCGCTGACCATCATCGGCATCCTGCCGGGACATGCGCTGATGGGTGCCCAGTTCACTGCCACCTCCCTGATCGGCATGATTGCCCTGGCGGGTATCATCGTGCGCAACTCCATCCTGCTGGTGGACTTTATCAATCAACAGGTGCGGGAAGGTTTGGGCTTTGAGGAGGCGGTTGTCAGTGCCGCCGCAGTGCGTGCAAAACCTATCGCGTTGACTGCGCTGGCGGCTATGGCTGGTGGATTTTTCATCCTCGATGATCCGATATTCAGCGGTCTGGCGGTATCCTTGATCTTTGGCTTGTTCGTTTCGACGGTATTGACCCTGATCGTGATCCCCGTGGTCTACTATGCCACGATGAGAAATCGCCTGAGTGATCTCCAGGCAGGGAGTGCTTCATGACAAGAGAGAACTGGCAGGGTCGTTGCTGGAATTGTGGACAAATCCTTCAGGGGGCAGATTTCAGCCGTGAAGAGCGTTGTCCGGATTGCAGCAAGGCGACCCATGCCTGTAAAAACTGCCGCTACTACAAGCCCGGTTTGGCCAATGATTGTCGGGAACCTGTTGCCGAGCGGGTGACCGACAAGGAGCGGCCCAATTTCTGCGACTATTTTGAGCCTTGGGAAGCGGCTTATGGCGGCGTTGCAGCAACTTCTGAAGATGACATGATGAGCGCCGCAGAGGATCTATTTAAATAGGCGGGTTATCCTCGCATGCGCGGCGCCTACCTGGTGCCCGTCAGGAAACACTGTATTCACCACGAAGCGCACGAAGAACACGAAGAAAATTCAGGGTTAATTTTACCTTCGTGCTCTTCGTGTCCTTTGTGGTTAGATGTGGGTTTCCGGATGGAAACTACCTGGTGTCTGTGATGAAACCAATGGCCCTAGCCACGATGGGTGCTAAATATGCCGGATTGATGAAAATCATCGGATGTTGAGCCTGTTTGCTGGATTATGTGGACAGAACCTAGCAGGAGCCCGCCCATGTGTTACGCCATCTATTTTTCCCTGATTGCCCTTTTGCTGATCTACAGCGATTCTGTGGTGGAACAGTTCGCCCTTTCCGAGAGTGCCGGTGAGGGTCAGTGGATTATGATGGCGACGGGATGGGAGTTGGTTCCGGCCATCTGGCCTCTGTTACTCATGGCAATGGTCTTCGCCAGTGCACTGACCTTTTTTGTCGCACGGGCGCTATTCAGGCAGCGATGAAATAGCCTATTTGGGGATTCGCTTCCAGGTGATATTGAGCAGGGTGTCGATGGCGCTTTGAGAATCGGGCAGATGAATCTGGTAGGCGTTCTCTAAATTGTCAGGGGTGAGTACCTCTCCTGGTTTTCCAACGGCAAGTGTGCGTCCCTGATGCAGGAGCTGCAGCCGCTGGCAGAAGTGGGCGGCGAGCCGTAAATCGTGTAATACCACGATCACAGCGTTGCCTCGCGAGCAGTGCTCTGCAAGCATTGCCATAACATCGAGTTGATGCGCCGGATCGAGCGCGGCCACGGGTTCGTCGGCGAGCAGGATCTCCGGTTCTGAAGCAAGCGCACGGGCCAGCAGTACCCTGGCGCGTTCTCCGCCGGAGAGCGTGTTGAAGGGACGGTGACGAAATGGCAGCAGGTCAGCACCTGAGATGACCTGTTCGATCATCTGTTGATCCCGTTCGGAAAGTTTTCCCCAGGGTTCGAGGTGGGGAATGCGGCCCAATTCGATAATGCGTTCCACCGAGAGCGGCCAGTGGACCTCTGTCTGCTGGGGCAGATAGGCGATACGTCTGGCCTGTTCATTGCGTGGAATGTCTTCGATGCGCTGTTCGCCAAGCTGAAGCACTCCGCTATCTGTCTGGGTCGATCCGGCAAGACAGCGCAACAGGCTGCTCTTTCCCGCCCCGTTGGGGCCGATCAGGCCGAGCATCTCGCCCCTCTTCAGCTCGATATCCACAGCCTCCAGAATCGCGTGATCATCGAAAGCAAGAGAGAGTGCGGTTCCGCGAAGCAGGCTCATTGGTTATACCGCCTGCTTTTGATGATGAGATAGAGAAAAAAGGGCGCCCCCACCAGAGCGGTGACGACGCCCACCTTGATCTCTGTCTGCGCCGGTAGCAGGCGTACCAGGATATCGGCCGCAAGCAGCAGGATGGCGCCCCCCAAGGCGCTGGCGGCAAGCAGTCTGCCGGGTTGATAGCCGACGAACGGGCGCAGCATGTGGGGCACCACCAGGCCGATAAAACCGATCGCGCCGGTCACTGAAACCGCAGAGCCCACCGCCAGTGCCACGGCGAGAAAGATGCGCCAGCGCAGGCGGGGCAGATCCACACCCATGGATTGGGCCGTCTCCTCGCCAAGCGTCAGGGCATCCAGCGCCCGGCCGACACGCAACAGCAGAATCCAGCCCAGCAGGGTGCCGGGCAGCATGATCCAGAAATTATCCATGCTGCTGTTGTTCAGTGAGCCCATCATCCAAAGCACGATCTCCTGCACCGCATAGGGGCTGGGGGCGAGATTGAGCAGCAGGGAGATGAGGGCCAGGCTCAGTGAGTTTATCGCCACGCCGGCCAGAATCAGGGTGAGGGTGCAGGCATTGCGTCCCGCCAGCAGATAGACCAGCAGGGTGGCGCCGAGTGATCCCAGGATGCCACCGAGAGGCAGGCTGAACTGGGAGAGAGCGGCACTGCCGAAGTAGAGTGCGATCACCGCCCCAAGGGCGGCACCGCTGGCACTGCCGATGAGCCCGGGGCTTGCCAGGGGATTGCGCAGCATGGCCTGCATGGCGGCGCCGCAAAGCCCCAGGGTGGCTCCGGCGAAAAGCGCGATCAACGCGCGGGGCAGGCGCACTTCGGTCAGGATCAGTGCCAGTACGCTGCTGGTGTCAGCAAACGTCTCCTGTAATGCCTGGAAAACCGGGATCGTTTGACTGCCAAAGAGCAGTGAGGCTAGAAACAGGCTACCCGCGATCACACAAAGCAGTCCGAGCAGCCGGGCTTGTCTTATCTCCCCCAACATTACGGCTTATTCGGCAGCGCGGCGTGCAGTTCAGCTACCGCATCGGTGATCATGGGGCCGCCACATATCCAGTATTTGAAGGGGATTTCGATGATGGGACGGTTATGGGTGATGTGGTGCAGCGCAGGGTGTCGAAGTTGCCGCTGGGCCAGTGAGCGGGTCTCTCCGGTGTAGGTCGAGGAAAAAATTTGATCGGGCTGTCCGAGCAGCAGACTCTCCAGGTCGATGCTGTTGTAGCCGTGGATACCCTTTTCGGCGGCCAGGTTGGACCAGCCTGCCAGTGCCAGGGCTTCATTCTGCAAGGTGCCGCTACCACTGGTGTATCCTCGCGGCTGGTAGAAGAGGGCCTTTGGTCTCTGGTTGGCGGGTTGGGGGGGTATTTGCGACAGCGCTGATCGCATCTTATGGATGAGGGCCGTCCCGCGGGCAGGCTGTCCCAACAATTCAGCCAACTGTCGGATATTGCTTTCGATAGCGCTGATACTGGTGGGCATGGGAAGCCGGGCTACCCGGTAGCCAAGCTTGTCAAGCAGTCCGAGCAGTCGCCGGTCGGTGAATTCAACGGTGAGGATCAGGTCGGGGTCGAGGGCCAGCAACTCCTCGGGGCGGGCGTGATTGGTCGGGTATCGTATTGCCTCCCCGGCAACAAATGAACTCTCTGGTTGCAGAGAAAGGTAGCTGACCGAGGCGATCTGATCCGCATCGGCCAGCATCAACAGCAACTGGTCGGTGCAGAGATTGATGGAGACCACCCTGGAGGGTGGTCTCCCGTCACCCCATGACAGGCCGGCAGCCAGCATGAGCCAGATGAGTATAAATCCGCGTATTCCGGGCATCTATCTCTTGGGCCGACTGAATGGGGATTCAACCGGTGTCTCGTCGATCCTCATTGGAAATGATAGGCCAGGGTAAGCCAGAAGTTTCTCTCCGGTGCCGGGAAGTAGGCGTCCCTGGAAGTAAATGTTTCATCGAATCCTACCGCGCCTGAGCTGGAATAGGCTTTGTCCAGAAGATTGTTAGCCCTTAGTGTGGCATGCCAGTGATCGGCGGCGTAACTCAGGACGCTGTTGACCACAGCATAGCCACCGAGGGTGGGGAAGTCATTAGCGAAATCGCCCCCCAGTACGCGTTCATCGGCAAACAGGGCCTCCGCGAGCAGTGACCAGTGGGGGACAAAACCCCAATCGGAGAAGAGACGGGCGCTATTGGTTGAGACCAGCGGAATGCGGTTGCCCTCGAAGGCACCGGCGGTGATCTCCGGGTTGGTGTAGGTGAAGCTGCCGCCAAGGGTGAGGCTGCTGTTCAAGGCCCATTCACCTTCAAGGATCAGGCCTTCCCTGCGGGTCTTGTCCAGGTTGGTATTGACGAATCCGCCGGTATCGAAGCTGATCTCATCGTCCAGATCCAGGCGATAGGCCAGCAGTTTGGCGCGCAGTCCCGGTGTGTTCCATTCAACACCTGCTTCATAGGAGGTGCCGGTCTGGTTCTTTATCCCCACGGGTTGACCGAAAACCACGTTGGTGTGCTCGTCGACGGTGGCAAATCGGTAGTTCTGATCGGCGCGGGCAAACAGCCGCCATGCCGGAGTGGGCTGATAAACCAGGCCCAGGGAGCCGACATTGATGCTGTCATCCAGGTTGTCCGGATCCCCACCGGTGCTGATGGCGTTTTCCACCGCCGCATGGCGCACTCCGGCCGTGGCAGACCAGGCAGAACTGAAGGGCATCACAACCTGAACGTAGTAGGCATCCACCTCCTGATCGAGTATCTGTGGACCGAATGTGGTGATCAACTCATAGTCGGTGCGCTCGTAGTCGGCCCCGGCGGTGATCAGCAGATCGCTCCCGCTGAGAGGGAAGGTGCCGATGAAACGGGGATTCAGCCCCCGTACGGTACGGTCCTGGGTCGACAGTGAACCGGGAAAGGCGCGGAAGCTGGTCTGAAAGTCCCGGTCATTGCGGCGGTAGGTAAATTCACCTTCGAAGCGCCAGGAAGGGTCGATCTCATGGCGCAGTCCGATGCGGCTGACGCGTGTCCGGCTGTCGCTGAAATCCCCCTTATAGGCAGCGGCGGATTGTCGACGATCCTGCTCAAGCTCGGCCTGGAAAAGGGAGCCGGGCAGTTGCTCTTCATCATGGAGAAATTGCTGCTCAAAAAATATGTTGCCGCTTTGATAGCCGTAATCCAAACGCAGGTTCAGCGCTTTGCGATCGGTCTCGTTGTTGTCCCTGTAGTTATCGTTATGCTGCTTGTCTGCGGAGATCTGATAACTGAGCCCGTTTTCCAGCCGGTCACCTATTCCGGCGCGGATATTATATCCATGATAATTACCGGCGCCGGCGAGCACGTCTGCCTGGAAACCTTCGGATTGCTGCGTGATGATGTTGATAACGCCACCCACGGCCTGATTACCGAAGAGGATGCCGGCGCTGCCCTGGATGATCTCGATGCGCTCGACCTGCTGCAGGTCGATGCTGTTGAGATCGGGGTTGGCCCTGTCGCTGCTGTTGTTCAGACGGCGTCCATTGAGCAGTATCAGGGTGTTGGCGCCTGCGGTGGGACCAAATCCGCGCATGTCGATGGTTGCGTTGCGGCCGCTGCCACTCAGGTCATCTATCTGGATCCCGCCTCGGCCCCGCAGGATCTCAGAGAGATCCCTGGCATGGTATTTCTGGATCTCCTGCCGTGTGATGATGGTGATGCTGGCTGGCGTGGTGATGGTGGGCTGTTCGCTGCGCGAGGCGCTTACGACGAGAGTGGGCAGAACCAGTTCGGCCTGACCGGGAATACTGCACAGGGCGGTAAACCCTGCAAGCAGCAGATTGACGGGGGTCTTGTTCATTTTCTTCTCCCATTGGCGCACACCCGCGCCGTTAGATGCTGGATTTAGGGGGGTGGGGAGGAGAAGGCAGCGGGAGACAGGCCGCTGGATCGGCTGGCCTGGAAAACCGGCTGGTGTCGCCCTCCGCCACACTGTTTATTGTCTGCAGGCCGGTCTCCGGACTCACAGACGGGAGGCTATCCTGGTTACAACGCCTTCCCATGCACACAGTCGTGGCACAGTGGCTTGTTGAAACCTTGCGTCTGTTTACCGTTGCGGGGGCAGTGCCGGGTCTTCACCGGCTTCCCGATTATCCCGATGCATCACATCGGGTACCTTGCAGGGGGTGGTAAACTACCGGCTCTGGCCGGGCAAATCAAGATAAGATTGACCTTCTTTCGACCAGCCTGTAAGCGGAAATTGATGGGCAGTGACAAGGTGATTCTCTATCTTCATGGACTCAACAGCGCGGGCAGTTCCGGTAAGGCGACGGTATTCCGGTCGGGGATGGAGCCTGTCGATGTGTTGAGTCCCACCTACCCCGCGCATCGACCGGCATTGGCGGTCAGGTACCTCTCAGGGGTGTTTGAGAGGCTTCTCCCCCTGCAGGAGCCGCTACTGCTGGTGGGCAGTTCCATGGGAGGGTTTTATGGACAGCACCTGGCGAGGCATTTTCCGCTTGATCACCTGGTGATGATCAACCCGGCGTTGCGTCCCTGGGATCTGCTGCCCCAGGTTGCCGGCTGGCAATACAACGAGGCGTTGGATGAGCGCTATATTCTCTCTGCGCAGGATATCGAATCGACCCGGCAGTTTGCGCTGGAAGGCGTGGATGACGGGATCGCCACCACGCTCCTGCTCGATAAAGGAGATGAGCTGATCGACTACCGAATCGCCGAATCGATCTATGCGGGGATTGGCCGGGTGGAGCTGTTCGACGGCGGCAGCCACGCCTTCGAATACATGGATGAGGCGGTGAAGATCGTTGCTGGGATTTATGAAAGATTGCGCTGACGTAGGCCCGATCAAGCGTAGCGGATCGGGCGATCCGAGGTTGAGGCAAAGCTGTGCCGCCGGTTCCGCTACGCTTGAACCTGCCTACAGTCTTTAGGCATCCGACGGCGGATCGTACGGCTCCGCAAAGGAGCACTCCCTCTGTGGACAGACCTTTTCCGTGCCATTGCGTTTGGTGGTTTTGATGGTCAGTACCGGCCAGCCGCACTTGGGACAGGGTTCCTCCACCGGCTGGTTCCAGATTGCGTAGTCGCAGTCGGGGTAAGTGGAGCAGGAGTAGAAAATCTTGCCGCGCCGTGATTTGCGCTTCAGCAGGGTGCCCTTGTGGCACTTGGGACAACTGACGCCGGTGTCTTCCGGTTTCTCCAGCGGTTCGATATAGCGACACTTGGGATAGCCTGAGCAGCCGATGAACTTGCCGTAGCGGCCTTTTTTGATGACCAGGTCCGAGCTGCATTCGGGACACTGGCGCCCCTCCACGATTTCCGGTTCCTCACGCTCTTCCGCGTTGCCGTTAAGGTCGCGGGTGTAGTCGCAGGTTGGATAGTTGGTGCAGCCGATGAATCGACCGTGGCGGCCGAGACGGATCGAGAGTTGTTCTCCACACTTCGGACACTTCTCGTCAAGAGCCTCATGGGTAACGTCGCTGCGTTTGACGTTCTCCTGGGTATGGTCGATACGCTCCTTGAAAGGCCCCCAAAATTTCTGCAGCAGCGGCACCCAATCCTCTTCGCCTCGGGATACGGCGTCGAGTTCGTCTTCAAGTTTCGCGGTGAAATCGTAGTCCACGTAGCGTGTGAAGTAGTCGGTCAGGAACTTGTTGACCACCCGACCGACATCGGTTGGCTGGAAGCGCTTCTTCTCCAGGGTGACGTATTCGCGATCCTGCAGCGTGGAGATGATCGAAGCATAGGTGGAGGGGCGGCCGATGCCATGCTCTTCCAGGGCCTTTACCAGGCTTGCCTCGCTGTATCTTGGAGGCGGTTCGGTAAAATGCTGCTCAGGACGGATCGCTTTGAGTGGCAAGGTCTCACCCTCGTTAAGGGGCGGCAGCATCTTTTCGTCCCCGGCACCCTTGGCGGCGTCGTCTTTACCTTCAAGGTAGACCGCCATAAAGCCGGGTTTGGCAATGGTGGAGCCGGTGGCGCGAAAGATATTGCCTTCACCACACTGCAGATCCGCCGCGACGGTGTGAATGGTTGCGTGGATCATCTGGCAGGCCACTGCCCGCTTCCAGATCAACTCGTAGAGTCGTGCCTGATCTTTGCTCAGGTGGTTTTTGATCTCTTGAGGGACACGTTCGACCGCAGTGGGACGTATGGCCTCGTGGGCCTCCTGGGCGTTCTTTGCCTTGGTCTTGAAATGGCGGGCCTCTTTGGGTAGCTGGTCATTGCCGTAGCGTTCGGCGATAAAGGCGCGGAAATCCTCCAGTGCTTCGTTCGCCAGGTTTACCGAGTCGGTACGCATGTAGGTGATCAGGCCGACGGTGCCTTCCCCCACGTCGACACCTTCATAGAGCTGTTGGGCGACGCGCATGGTGCGCTGGGTGGTGAACCCGAGCTTGCGGGCCGCCTCCTGCTGCAGGGTGGAAGTGGTGAATGGCGGTGCCGGATTGCGGCGCCGCTGCTTCTTTTCGACCTTGGCAATCAGCAGGCCGTTCTTGCCCGCTGCCTGTAGAACCTGTTCTGTCTTGCTTGCATCACCTTCGTTGGTGATGCTGAATTTATCCAGTTTCTCGTTCTGGAAATGGGTAAGCTTGGCGCTGAAGGGCTGATTGTCCTTTTCGGTATCGGCCTCGATGGTCCAGAACTCTTCCGCCTTGAAGGCCTCTATCTCCAGTTCCCGTTCCACGATCATGCGCAGGGCCGGGCTCTGCACCCGGCCGGCGGAGAGGCCCCGGCGTACCTTTTTCCACAGCAGCGGGGAGAGGTTGAAGCCCACCAGATAATCGAGTGCGCGGCGCGCCTGCTGGGCATCGATCAGGTCGTGGGAGAGTTCCCGTGGATTGGCGATGGCGTCGTTGACTGCCTTCTTCGTGATCTCATTGAAGACCACCCGGCGTACCGCCTTGTTCTTCAGCTTGCCCTTGGCCTTGAGCAGTTCCACAAGGTGCCAGGAGATGGCTTCACCCTCGCGGTCCGGATCGGTTGCGAGATATAGAGTGTCGGCCTTCTTCAATGCCTTGGAGATCGCCTGGACGTGGCGTTCATTTCTCTCGATCACTTGGTACTTCATATCGAAGTTGTGATCGGTATCGACAGCGCCCTCCTTGGGGATCAGATCCCTGACGTGACCGCAGGAGGCGAGAACTTCAAAATCCTTTCCCAGGTATTTTTCGATGGTTTTGGATTTTGCCGGTGATTCGACTATGACCAGATTCATGGGGCTATATTGGCTTCAATAAAAAAACGCGGGACAGCAGCCGCCCCGCGTATGGATTGTTCAGTTCAGGTTTAGTGCAGGTAGACAGGGGCTTCGTTGTAGACCATGTCTTCCATGCGGGCGAAGGCAGCTTCCTGGCCCGGCTGATTCATCAGAACCAGTAAAACGATCCACTTCAACTCCTCTTCAGAGATGAAGGGGGTGTCCAGCGCCAGCGCCCGATCGATAACCAGTTCACGTGCAGTCTGGGTGAGGATGGAGTTCTGCTCCAGAAACATCAGCGGGCCGCGGGAGTCTGCGTCGAGGCGGGTGTACTCCTCATCGGTGAAGATGCGCAGAGAGTGATCCCCGGAGACGCTGCCAGCCGGTGTCTCATAACTATCGGCAAGCTCGTCCAGCCAGCTGAAGGCCTTTTCCACCTCGCCGGAGGGAAATCCGGCCTGGGCAAGCTCGTCGCGCAGCTCATTATGATCTGCAGGGGGAGCCTGTTCCCCGTCCATGTAGTTCTCGTAGAGGTAGATCAGGATGTCGACCACGTTCTCGTTCATGCGCTCTCTCTCCCACAGTTGCGGGAATTACGATTTTTCGGTGCGGCAATAGTATCCGCCGGGTGCGGATGATACATATTCTTCCAGTTCGAGCAATAGCAGCATGGACGAAACTGCTTCCGGGGTCAAACCCGTCGTAGCGATCAGGGCGTCGGCGGAGATGGGGTCATAGCCCATGGAATCCAATAGTTTATGGTAGTCAGGGTCGAGCTGAAAGCCGGGGTTCTCACTCTCCGGTGTGTGGGTCGGCGCGGGTGTCTCCATCGTGCCAAGCAGTGAGGATAACTCATCAACGATATCCTGGCCGGTCTCCACCAGCTTTGCACCCTGGCGAATCAGGGCATGGCAGCCGCGGGCCTGAGGGTTGTGGATAGAGCCGGGGATGGCGAAAACCTCACGATCCTGTTCCACGGCGAGGCGGGCGGTGATCAGGGAGCCGCTCTGTAGAGCTGCCTCTACCACCAGAGTGCCTACAGAGAGGCCGCTGATAATCCGGTTGCGGCGGGGGAAGTTCTCCGGTCTGGGCGCGGTGCCTGGCGGGAATTCGGAGACAAGAACCCCCTTTTCGGCGATTTTGTGCGCCAGGTCACGGTGTCTGGCCGGGTAGACACGGTCAAGCCCCGTGCCGGTGACTGCGATAGTGGTGCCCTTCCGCAGAGCGCCCTCATGAGCAGCGGCATCAATTCCCACCGCCAGGCCGCTGGTGATCGTGATGCCTGCAGCGGCAAGATAGGCAGCAAAGTTGCGGGCGTTGCTGAGACCGGCGGGAGAGGGGTTCCTGCTGCCGACAATAGCGAGTTGCGGTTGGCAGAGGTGTGCTGGATCGCCATGCACAAACAGCAGAGGCGGTGGATCCGCGATTGCAGCCAGCAGCGGTGGATAGCCTGTCTCCGTCACTGTCAGCAGGCGGTTATCCGGCTGATCCAGCCACTCCAGGGATGGCTGTATGCCATTGAGATTTTCGGCAAAGAGGTGGTCAATACTCTTTTGCTGCAGGCCGGTATCCCGCAGCTCGGTGCGAGTCGCAGCAAGGACTTTTTCAGGCGAGCCAAAATGGTGTAACAGTTTGAGATAGGTGCGACAGCCGATCCCCGGCGTCTGATGGATCAGCAGCCAGGGGATCGGGTCAGCTCGTGGGCTGCTTGCGCTGTCATCCATGACAATCCTTTTCCTCGGTGGTGACTGAGTCGATATCAGCCTTCAGGCGAACGCACCCAGTCCAGCACATGAAGGGGCTGGGTGGCATGCATGATCAAGGCGAAGCTGACGCGCTCGAAGATCCGGAAGACCATCAGCAAGCCGGCCTCTTCCAGCGGCAGCTTGACGGTCTTGCCGCCGCCAGCGACCACATCACGGATCATCTCTCCGCCTTGGAAGATCTTCATGACATGCCCCGGCTCCAGGCCGTCGCGATCTCCTTTGTTGAGCACGACCACATTATATTGGCCAATCTGGGAGACGCCGTTGAGTACTGAGATGATTCGTCCCTCCAGATTCGCCTCGGCTGCCCTGGGCTGAAAGCTGTTGAGTGGTACGCCCTTGGTGATTGGCAACAGTCGGTCGCCGATCACCGACTCCATGGTGGTGGAGACCAGCTCAAATTTGGCCGGGTCGCCGGTGCGCTGCAGGTCTGCGGCACCGATGTAGGCGGCTTCGTAGCCGAGCAGTTCGTCCGTATCCGGATCCATGTATGCTTTGCCAGGGCGGATGACCTCGTATTTGAGTGGATTTTCAGACTCGATGGAGCGGACGTAGAACCGGGTGCCGGCGCCGCCGACGATATGATCATCGAGGAAGTGGACCACATAGGGCGCCAGTTCCATCGCCTCTTTCTCCATCACATAGGGGCGGGTCAGGAACTGGGCGATGGCGTCGATGGGGATCATCGGGATCGCCGTATCCAGTGCGGTGGAGCGAACCCTGGGGGAGAGTTTGAGATGCTGCGAGCCCCGCTGTAGGCTCAGTATCGGCCGCCCATCCCTGTAAGTGAGGACAATCCGGTCGCCAGGATAGATCAGGTGGGGGTTGGCGATCTGGGGATTGACGTACCACACGTCCGGCCACAGCCAGGGCTCGCGCAGAAAACGGGCTGAAATATCCCACAGGGTATCGCCCTTCACCACTTCATAACTTTCCGGGTGCGCTGGGTTTAACTCCACGGCCGCAACGGTCAATACCTGGCCGGAGATGAGAAGGCCGAGGATGACTCCCAGCAGTTTGTGGCTAAAATAAGGCATGATGATTCCTTTGGCTGAGATCCGAATCCGGTAGACTGAAAAAGGTTATTTGTTGCCGGAAATTGCCCACAGATTCCAATATGATCATAATGTTAGCGCAATTTCCTGCAACTGTTCTATAACTAGGTCTCGAAAAACTGCTCCAATAAGGGGTTTCGGCCGGTAAGATGGAAACTTGATAATCACACAGTGCCATGTTTGTCGGCCTGTGTCTGTAAGCGACTGAATAACTTTTTACACCGGGCATGATCCCGACAGATTCTGGAAAACCGATGGCCATTCTCGACATACTCCGCTTCCCCGATCCCCGACTGCGCAATAAGGCCAAGCCCGTGCCGGAAGTGGATGACTCCGTCCGCCGCCTGGTGGATGACATGTTTGAAACCATGTATGAAGCCCCGGGAATCGGTTTGGCGGCCACCCAGGTCAATGCGGCAAAACGGGTGGTGGTGATCGACATCTCGGAAGAGAAGAATGAGCCGCTCTGTCTGATCAACCCGGAAATAGTGGCGCGTGAAGGGGAGGAAAAGATGGAAGAGGGTTGCCTCTCGGTGCCTGGTATCTACGAACCGGTCACTCGCGCCTCCTGGGTGCACGTCAGGGCCTTGAACCGCGACGGCGAAGCCTTCGAGATGGATGCGGATGATCTGTTGGCGGTCTGCATTCAGCACGAGATAGATCATCTGGAAGGCAAGCTGTTTGTCGATTACCTCTCCAGTCTCAAGCGTCAGCGCATCCGCAAACGGCTTGAGAAGGAGAGCCGCCAAAAGGCGGTGGATGTAGACGGTTCGCATCAGGTGATCTGAACTTCTGCCCGTTGGGTCAGATAATACTCGTTCGCCATCATCCCGACTGCTGAGACGCTGTTCTCAAAGTGGCCGGTTGTCTGGCGACAGGAGAAAATTCAGGAACAAAATGATGACAGATAGGTTGAAGATCATTTTTGCAGGCACCCCGGAGTTTGCAGCCGAGGCGCTGCAGGCATTGTTGCAGACCGAGCACCAGGTCGTGGCAGTCTACACTCAGCCCGATCGGCCGGCGGGGCGCGGGCGCAAGCTGATGGCAAGCCCGGTAAAACAACTGGCCCTTGAACATGGGATCGAGGTGCGCCAGCCCAAGAGTCTCAAGGGCGAAACAGAGCAGGCTGAACTGGCTGCTCTGCAAGCGGATCTGATGGTCGTGGTGGCCTATGGCCTGCTGTTACCCCAGGCGGTGCTGGATGCGCCACGACTCGGTTGTATCAACATCCACGCCTCCCTGCTGCCGCGCTGGCGGGGTGCGGCACCGATTCAGCGCGCTATTTTGGCTGGCGACAGCGAGTCGGGGGTCACCATCATGCAGATGGAGGCTGGACTCGACACAGGGCCCATGCTGCATATCCTGCGTTGTCCGATTACGGAGAGAGATATTGGCGGAACCTTGCACGACCGGCTGGCAGGTTTGGGCGCGGAAGCGCTGCTTGCGGTGCTGCCTGGACTTGCCGACGGGAGTGTTGCGGCAGAACCTCAGGATGACAGCCAGTCGAACTATGCAAAAAAACTCGACAAGCAGGAGGCGCGCATCGACTGGAAGCAGTCCGGGAGAGAGATCGATCGGCAGGTGCGGGCCTTCAATCCCTGGCCGGTTGCCCAAGCCGACTTCAACGGCAAGGTGATGCGGATCTGGGAGTGCGAGCCTCTGGATGGTGATACCCAGGCTGAGCCGGGAACCATCGTCGCCAGTGGGCGGGAGGGTTTCGATGTCGCCACAGGGAAGGGCCTACTACGTATTAAAAAACTTCAGATGCCGGGCAAGCGAGCCATGAATGCAGCTGACTTTCTCAATGCGCATCAGGTGGATGGCGTGGTGTTGGGCTAAGAATGGCAAAAAAACACGATTCACGGGCGGTCGCCGCCAGAATCCTCAAGGAGGTGCTGGGGGGGCACTCCCTGTCGGAGGCAAGCGCACGCCTGCTGCCGCAACTGGAGGATGCCAAGGATCGGGGCCTGGCCCAGGAGCTCTGCTATGGGGTGATGCGCTGGCATCCTCAATTCGAAGCGCTGACCCGGCAGTTATTGAAGAAACCTCTGAAACCGAAGGATCTCGACATTCAGGCACTGCTTTTCATCGGCCTCTACCAGTTGCTCTATCCGCGTGTGGCGGATCATGCGGCGGTGCATGAGAGTGCCGGTGCAGCGGAACGCCTGGGCAAGCGCTGGGCCGTAGGCCTGGTCAACGGTGTGCTGCGGGCTTTTCAGCGGCAACAAGAGACGTTGCTGTCAAAGGTCGATGCTGATCCCGCAGTGCGTTACCGCATGCCGGCGTGGTTGCTGCAGCGTATTCAACAGCGCTGGCCGCAGAACTGGCAGGAGGCCGTTGAGGCCCTCAACAGTCGGCCGCCCATGAGCCTGCGGGTTAATCAGCAGCTTGGTAGCCGTAGCGACTATCTGCAGAGACTTGCGAATAGCGGGATCGGGGCTCAGATTATCGCAGCCACCCGCTCAGGAATTGTGCTTGATCAGCCGCTCGATGTGGGCAGTTTGCCCGGTTTCGACGATGGCCTGGTTTCGGTGCAGGATGGCGGTGCCCAGTTGGCGGCGGAACTGCTGGATCCCAAACCCGGAGAGATGGTGCTCGATGCCTGCTCCGCACCCGGCGGCAAGAGCGGTCATCTGCTCGAATTGGCGCAGGGGTTGCATCTGACTGCTCTCGATGTGGATGGGCGACGTCTGCTGAGGGTGCAGGAAAATCTTGAGCGGCTGGGACTCTCCGCCACCCTGGCCGAGGGTGACGCGGCGGCGCCGTGCGGAGACTGGTCAGCGCAGAGCTACGACCGAATCCTGCTCGATGTGCCCTGTTCCGCCACCGGCGTCATTCGCCGTCATCCCGATATCAAGTTTCTGCGCCGGGAGGAGGATATTGCGCCATTGGTAGAGTTGCAGCGGTCTATCCTGACGGCTATCTGGCCACTGCTCAAACCGGGCGGGCGTCTGCTCTATGCGACCTGCTCGATCCTGCCGGAGGAGAATGAGCAGCAGGTTGCCGTTTTTCTGGCGGCAGAGGGGAGCGCCAGAGAGTGGGGGATTGATGCGTCATGGGGTGAAGCCTGTGCCTCGGGGCGCCAGATCAGACCGGGCGACGCCTCCATGGATGGTTTCTACTACGCCTGTCTGGAGAAGAGGGAGAAATGAGCGGAGCACGCCGTCTCTTGCTTCTCCTCCTGCTTACTTTGGGGGCATCAGCCTGGTCTGCCGACTTTACGGTCAAGGAGGTACAGATCGAGTTGCAGGATCAGCATTACCAGTTGAGTGCCCACATCGATTATCAATTGAGCGAGCAGGCGCTGGAGGCGCTGAGTAACGGGGTGCCCTTGACGCTGGAGGTGCATCTCATCGTAGAGAAGACCTGGCACAGGTTTTGGGAGCCACTGCCCTATGAAGGTTATCTGCGCTACCAGATCCGTTTTTTGGCGTTGACCGGACTCTACCGGGTGATGGATCTGCAGAGTGGTGAGGAGCAGAGTTTCGTCACCCGTGAAGCGGCACTGCGGGCGCTGGGGGAGATCGATGAGCTGGTGCTGGTGGCGCAGGCAGAGTTGATATACGGTGAACGCTATCAGCTGCGGCTGCGGGCAGGGTTGGATATCGAATCCTTGCCGCTGCCGCTGCGCCCACTGGCCTATCTCGGCATAGGCTGGAAACTGACAACCGGGTGGATCCAATGGCCTCTACAACCCTGAAATCCATGCGTATGGGCGGCCTGTCAGTGGCGCTGCTGCTGACGCTGCTGTTGACGTCGCTGCATCTGATGAGCAGTGCGGTACAGAATTCCGCTGAACTGAGCCGCTATTTCGTGCCTCTGCTGGTGGTCTCCATCACCGGCATGTTCATCCTGCTCGGACTGATTATCTACAACAGCATCCGCCTGATAAGACAGTATGCGCGGCAGCGGCCGGGATCCCGCCTGATCCTGCGCATGGTGGTGCTGTTCAGCGTGATCTCACTGGCCCCTGTCGGAGTGGTCTACTACTACTCTTTTGGTTTTCTACAGGCGGGCATCGACAGCTGGTTCGATGTGGATATCGACCGGGCGATGGAGGATGCCCGCGAGTTGGGCCAGTCCGCGTTGGGCCTGAATCAGCGGCTGCTGCTCAAATACACCGAGCAGTTGTTGAGCAGCATCGATGACCAGTCGGAGTCGGCTCTCTCCCTGGCGATTGCCGAGCTGCGGCAGCAGTCAGGGGCAGTGGAGCTGGCGCTCACCGATCCGGGTGGACAGATCATCGCCTACGCCAATGTGGACCCGACTGTGCTTGCGCCGGGTGTCCCTGACAGTGAGATCCGCCAGCAGTTGCGTACGGGTAATGATTATGTGGGTTTGGAGCATGGTAAGGATGATCTGATGATTCGGGTGGCGGTGCGGGATCCGTTGAGCCGGCCATTTATCCTGCAGGGACTCTATCCGACGTCCAGTCGCATCAGTGGGCTTTCGGAGAAACTGGAGTTGGCCTATAACCGGTACAAGGAGCTGGGGTTCCTGCGTCAGTCGCTGAAGTGGAACTTCTCTCTGACCCTGTCGCTGGTGCTGCTGTTCGGTGTTTTGTCAGCTATCTGGGCCGCCTTCTTCACCGCGCGTCGCATGGTGGCGCCTATCGCTAATATTGCGGCGGGAACCCGGGCGGTAGCGGAAGGTGACTATGATCGTCAGCTGCCGGTGCCGCGCCGGGCGGACGAGCTGGCCTTTCTGGTTGCCTCGTTCAATGCCATGACCCGGCGCATCGCCCAGGCCAGGGATCAGGCGGATCGCAGTCAGCGCGAGGTGGAGGGGCAGCGTGCCTACCTGGAAACCGTGCTAGGCAGCCTCTCTTCCGGTGTGCTGACCTTTGATGCTACGCGTAATCTACAGACGGCCAACCCGGCTGCGGGAAAGATCCTTGGGCGCGATCTTGGTAGCCTGATTGGGGAGCAGTTGCAGGAGTTGGCACTGGGATCCCCTGTACTGCGCCAGTTTGTGGAGATCTTGCAGACACCGCTATTGAATCCGAACGAAGAGTGGAAGGGAGAGGTGACGCTCTTCGGCGGTGAGGGGAGAAAGGTATTGATCTGCAGGAGCACACCCTTTGCGCAGCCCAATGGGCGCAACGGGCATATCATCCTGTTTGATGATGTTACCGCCCTGATCCGCGCCCAGCGGGATGCGGCCTGGGGTGAAGTGGCGCGTCGCCTCGCCCATGAGATCAAGAACCCGTTGACGCCGATCCAGCTCTCGGCGGAACGCCTGCGGCACAAATATCTCCATACCATGCCGGAGCAGGATGCCAGGGTACTGGATCGTGCAACCCACACCATCGTGCAGCAGGTGGAGGCGATGAAAGAGATGGTCAATGATTTCTCTGAATATGCGCGCCCCCCCCAGATGCAGGCCAAACCCTTGCAGGCCGATAGGCTGATCAGCGAGGTGGTGGACCTCTACAGGGGGGTCGATAAGGAGGTCTGTCTTGATGTTTCTATGCAGGCTGGCACCACTCAGGTTGAAGCGGATTCCCTGCGGCTGCGCCAGGTGGTGCATAATCTGGTGAAAAATGCTCAAGAGGCGGTTGCCAGCCAGGGCAACGGCTGCGTGTCGGTTTCCACTCAGGTCATTGAGCGGGCCGACCATGCCTTTTTTGAGATGCGGGTGCAGGATAACGGTCCCGGTTTCAGTGAAGAGATGCTGCAACATCTGTTTGAACCCTATGTAACCTCAAAACCAAAGGGTACAGGTTTGGGGCTGGCGATCGTAAAGAAGATTGTGGAAGAGCATGGCGGTATCATCTGGGCCGAGAACTGTTCAGACGGCGCCTGTCTGACCCTACAGCTGCCCGTGCTATGTGGTACGGAGGAAGAAGAATAATGAGTGCATCCCATATCCTGGTGGTGGATGACGAGCCGGATATCCGCAATCTCGTCAAAGAGATCCTGGAGGATGAAGGTCACGAGGTGGTGGTCGCAGAGAACGGAGCAACTGCCCGTCAGGCCCTGCGGGATCGTCGCCCAGACCTTGTGCTGCTCGACATCTGGATGCCGGACGTGGACGGCATCACCCTGCTGAAAGAGTGGGGTGAGGACGAGGGCCTGCCCTGCCCGATTATTATGATGTCGGGTCATGGAACGGTGGAGACGGCGGTGGAGGCAACCCGTCTTGGGGCCTACGATTTTCTGGAGAAACCCCTCTCCCTTGCCAAGCTGCTGTTGACGGTGGAGCGCTCCCTCGAGGCCGAGCAGCTGAAGCAGGAGAATGTGGGACTGCGCCGCCACTCCATGCCGGTACATGAGCCGACCGGCAAGAGCCCGATGATGCAGCGTCTGAAGGAGCAGGTGAAGCGGATCGCTCAGCACGACACCTGGGTGCTGATCACCGGTGAACCCGGCAGCGGCAGGGAGACCCTGGCCCGCTATCTCCATATGCAGAGTGTGCGCCGGGACCGTCCTTTTGTCGATGTGGCGGTGAGTTCCATCGCCAGCGAAAATTCTGCCAGGGAGTTGTTCGGCAGCGAGGAGGGGGGGCGTATCCACTATGGTCGTCTGGAGCAGGCTGCAGGTGGCACGCTGTTTCTCGACGAGGTGGCGGATATGGATCTGGAGGCGCAGTCCCAGCTGTTGGGCGCGCTGGATACCGGCGCCTTTCTGCGGGTGGGTGGTACTGATCCCGTGAGCATCGATGTGCGCATCATCGCCGCAACCCATAAAAACCTCGAAGAGTCGGTGCAGAGCGGGGATTTTCGGGAAGACCTGTTCTATCATCTGAACGTAGTGCCCCTGCGTGTGCCCCCCCTGCGGGAGCACCCGGAAGATGTGCCTGACTTGCTTAACTTCTACGTCGATCATTTTGTCGCACATGAAAAGCTGCCCTACCGGCGTTTCAATGTGGGGGCTCAGAATTTTCTGCGCAACCACCCTTGGTACGGCAATGTACGAGAGCTTAAAAATCTGGTGCAGCGACTGCTGATTCTCGGTGCGGGAGACGAGGTCTCGCAGGATGAAGTCGAGGCGGCGCTGGGAGCGCCGGAACTCAGAAGCGGCGATGGCGACGTGGTCTCCTTCGATCTGCCGTTGAGGCAGGCCAGGGAGCAGTTTGAAAAGGCCTATCTGGAATACCAGTTGCAGAAGCACGAAGGCAATATTTCCCGCATGGCAAAGGATGTGGGGATGGAGCGCACCCATCTCTATCGTAAGTTGCGTTCACTGGAAATCGAGATAAAGGATCGGCGCTAACCTTTTTCACTGTTGGAATCAAAATAATGAAAATCATCATCCTTGGTGCCGGACAGGTGGGGCGTTCAGTTGCCAATGCCCTGGTGCATGAGGACAACGACATTACGGTGGTGGATCAGAATAACGACCTGCTGCTGGAGTTGCAGGACCGGCTGGATCTTGGCATTGTGCAGGGTCATGCCGGGCAGCCGGAAGTATTGCGTCGTGCCGGGGCTGAGGATGCCGATATGATCCTGGCGGTGACCAACAGTGATGAGACAAATATGGTTGCCTGCCAGGTTGCCTACACCCTGTTCCACACTCCCATGAAGATCGCCAGGGTCCGGTCGCAGGCTTATCTCGACTATCCTGAGATCTTTGCCCATGAGGCCTTTCCGGTTGATGAGCTGATCAGTCCAGAGCAGCTGGTCACAGAATATATTCTGCGCCTGGTGGAGTACCCCGGCGCCCTGCAGGTGCTCGATTTCGCGAGGGGACGCGTTCGCCTGGTGGCGGTCAAGGCCTACTATGGAGGCCCTTTGGTCGGGCATAAGCTGTGCACTCTCTATGAGCATATCCCGAACACTGATGCCCGTGTGGCGGCGATCTACCGGGAAGGTGAGGTCATACAGCCGTTGGGCGATACGGTGATCGAAGCGGATGACGAGGTTTTTTTCATCGCCGCCACAGAGAATATTCGTGCGGTGATGAGTGAGTTGCGCAAGCAGGAGAAGCGATACAAACGGCTGATCTTCGCTGGTGCCGGAAATATCGGCAGGCGGCTGGCACAGTCCCTGGAGTCGAAATACCGGGTAAAACTCATCGACTCCGACCTGGATCGGGCGCGGGAGATCGCGGAGCGCCTCGACAAGACAATCGTACTGCACGGCGATGCGGCGGACGAGGATCTGCTGCTGGAGGAGAACATTGAGAATACCGATGTTTTCTGCGCCGTCACCAACGACGATGAGGCCAATATCCTTTCGGCGATGCTGGCCAAGCGGCTCGGCGCCGGCAAGGTGATGGCGCTGATCAATCGGGCAGCCTATGTGGATCTGGTGCAGAGTGGTCCCATCGATATCGCCATCTCACCGGAACTGGCCACAATCGGCAGTCTCCTGACCCATGTGCGGCGGGGTGATGTTGTGGTAGTACACTCCCTGCGGAGGGGCGCTGCCGAGGCTATAGAGGCGGTGGCGCACGGTGACCGGGGTTCCTCCAAGGTGGTGGGGCGCACTATCGATGAGATCAAATTGCCCAAAGGGGCCAGCATCGGCGCAGTGGTGCGGGGCGAAGAAGTGCTGATCGCCCACCACGACACCACCATCGAGAGCGGTGACCACGTGATCCTCTTTCTGGTTGATAAGCGGCAAATCAGGGATGTGGAGAAGCTGTTCCAGGTTGGGGTTACTTTTCTTTAGAGAAAAGGTTAATGGTAAAAGGTCAAAGGACAAAAACAGTGGAGATTTTTTTAAAGCCCGGTGACAAGCATCCTGTTCAGAGGCTTGCTCAAGGCGGTTTTCCTTTAACCTTTAACCTTTAACCTATTCGTTATGCATTTCTCCGTCGTCCAACGCATTCTCGGTGTCCTGCTCATGCTCTTTAGCCTGGCCATGCTACCGCCGATGCTGGCGTCGCTCTGGTTTGGAGATGGAGAGCTGATTGGCTTCACCGATGGCTTTATCCTGACCTTGGGACTGGGGTTGGCAATTTGGGCGCCGGTACGCAGTCGGCATCAGGAGTTGCGGGTCAGGGACGGTTTCCTGGTGGCGGTGATGTTCTGGACCGTATTGGGTTTGACTGGTGCCTTGCCGTTTATGCTTTCAGAAAGCGCGGACATGACGATAACCGATGCGATATTTGAGTCGGTCTCCGGGCTTACCACTACTGGGGCAACGGTGATCATCGGGATCGATTATCTGCCTCCGTCGATCCTCTATTACCGGCAGCAACTGCAGTGGCTTGGCGGCATGGGTATCATCGTCCTGGCGGTGGCAGTATTGCCGATGCTGGGTATTGGCGGCATGCAGCTCTATCGCGCGGAGACGCCGGGGCCGATGAAGGATAGTAAGCTGACGCCACGCATCACCGAGACGGCAAAGGCGCTCTGGTATATCTATCTTGGACTCACGGTCAGTTGTGCCCTGGCCTATTGGGGGGCAGGCATGACGCCTTTTGATGCGCTGGGTCATGCTTTTTCGACAGTGGCGATTGGCGGTTTTTCAACCCATGACGCAAGCATAGGGTATTTTGACAGTACCCTGATAGAGATGATTGCAGTCGTTTTCATGGTGCTCTCCGGGGTTAATTTTGCCCTCCATTTTCTCGTCGTTCGGCGCAGGTCGCTGGGTATCTATCTGGGGGATTCCGAATTCCGACTCTATATCGCAACGCTTGGAGTAGTCACCCTGATGGTGGTAGTTGCACTCTATGGCATGGGTATCTACTCCGACTGGAGTGAAGCGTTTACCCAGGGGCTGTTTCAGGCGGTCTCCATCGGCACGACCACCGGATTTACCACAACTGACTACTCTCTCTGGCCCGGCGTGATTTCGATTCTGCTGCTCTTTACCAGCTTTATTGGCGGCTGTGCCGGCTCCACTGGCGGGGGTATCAAGGTGATTCGCTTTCTGCTGCTGATCAAGCAGGGGATGCGAGAGATCAATCGCCTGATCCATCCCAGTGCCCAGATTCCCATCCGGGTCGGAGACAAGACCATCCCCAGGCGGGTTGTTGAGGCGGTGTGGGGCTTTTTCGCCCTCTATGTGGCCAGCTTTACCGTCATGTACATGGCATTGGCATTCACCGGGTTGGATCTGATGACCGCCTTCTCTGCGGTGGGGGCGAGTATCAATAACCTGGGTCCGGGACTTGCCGGTGTCGGCGCCAACTATGCGAGTCTAAATGACACGGCAAAACTGATCCTCTGCTTCGCAATGCTTCTTGGACGGCTGGAGATTTTTACTCTGCTGGTGCTGTTGACCCCCGCCTTCTGGCGCAAATAGCGTGGGTTAAAACCGTTTTAGGGGGTTTGGCTCTTGTTCTGCGACCCAGGATGTTGCTGGTATTTATTTCCAGTAAAAACAAATGGTTGAGGTTTTTGTGAGCCGATGAAGACTATTTTTTCATCAGTTTTGAACTATCTTTGAAGATACCGGTCTTATTTTACAAGTCGCGACGACTGATAGGGCTGCTTCCCTCCCTTGGCGGCCCGCCCTTCCCGGTGACCCCATCCGGGAAGATCGACCCCGGACACCTTTCCCCTTTAGGTGCTCGGGGTCTTCTTTTTTTGCCCTGTTGATTTCCTGTCACGAACTTCTTTGGGCTTGTTTCGCTTCGTCCAGATCCAGGTCCAGGTCAAACCAGATGTCGAGCAGGTGATGCACCTCGGCAATACCCTGGCGTTTTGGGGATGAAAAAAGCTGCACCGTAATCTCAGGGTACTCTTTCAGCGTTTCTCTGACCTTCAAGAGTGTGCTGCTGGCTGCTCCCCGTTTCAGCTTGTCAGCTTTTGTCAGCAGGATGTGAGTGGGAAGGCCCTGGTGGGAGTTCCATTCCAGCATCTGCCGGTCAAAATCCTTTAACGGGTGGCGAACATCCATTAATAATATCAGGCCGCGCAGAGACTCCCGCTGTGCCAGGTAGTCTGCGAGTGCTCCCTGCCACTGGCGTTTTACCGCCTCCGCCACTTTAGCGTAGCCGTATCCCGGCAGGTCGACCAGACGCCTGTTTTCATCCAGTGAAAAGAAGTTGAGCAGTTGGGTTCGTCCTGGGGTTTTGCTGGTACGCGCCAGGCTTTTTTGCTGGCATAGCGCATTGATGGCGCTGGATTTTCCCGCGTTGGAGCGACCGGCAAATGCCACTTCGATACCTGTGTCAGCGGGACTTTGAGAGAGTTTGGCTGCGCTGGTGAGGAACTGCGCGCGGTGGTAGAAGGGATTCATGCGGCCAAGTACAGGTTGATCAACTGCCCCAAAGGCGCTGGATCCAGGATTTTTTGCTCAGTTTCGGGTTCGCGCCTGCGGCAAGAAAGAAGCCGGTATACTGCATGTCCTCTTCCATAATGTGCTTGGTGAGCCAGGTCTTGAGGAAATGCAGCAATTCGAAACCGATGGCGGTTTTGCCCGACTCGACCTTTTGTACGAGTTCGATTACGTGGTTGAGCAGCTCTTCATGGATCTCTTTGTGTTCTTCATAGCCAGGGTAGTTGAGAATACGCATCAGACTCTCTTCCACGGCAAAGTGTATACGGGTGTAGTCCGCGAGTTCTGCGAGAATGCCTTTGACGGCATCACTGCCATGGCGCTCGTGGATTGCCTGATGCATGCGGTTTATCAGATTCACCAGAATTTTGTGCTGTTCGTCGATCTCTTCGATTCCAACGCTTAGCGAATCTGACCACTCTACAAAGGCACCCATGGCGTATCTCCTCGGGTTGGCATATCGTTCAAAAGATGCATGTAAGAAATATGAAGAACACTCATGCTATTTTACATTATTTTGCATTTGTTAATATGATCGTAGTTACTCAGAACGCTTCCAGTGCCCCGATTTGCCGCCGGCTTTTTCCAATAGCCGCACCTGATTGATAGTCATGCCGCGATCGACAGCCTTACACATATCATAGATGGTCAATAGCGCGACCTGGGTTGCACAGAGCGCTTCCATCTCGACGCCAGTCTGACCACGGGTCTCCACCCTGCTTTGGCAGTAGACACTGTTGCGGTCTGGCTCAGGGATAAGATCGATATTGACCTTGGTCAGTGCCAGTGGGTGGCATAGGGGCACCAGATCCGCGGTCTTTTTGGCAGCCATGATGCCGGCTACCCTGGCGATACCGAGCACATCACCCTTTTTATGCCCTCCCTGCATGATCAGTTGGAGGGTATCAGGCTCCATTTGGATGTATCCTTCAGTGACGGCTACGCGGTGGGTAACGGTTTTATCACCCACATCGACCATATGAGCCTCGCCGATAGCGTTGAAGTGGGTGAGTTCAGACATGTTTGCTACTCATCGTCCTCGTGTTCTATCTTCTTCGAGATCTCGCGGACCTCAAACTGCATGCTTTCAAGATCGGCCATGACGTAGGTGGCTGCGGATTTTCCGACGCCACCGATAGTACCGGGGTTGACCAGCGGGGTCTTGCCGCCCTTGATGTTGGGCAGATCTTCAAATTTGACTTTATGGCTGTGGCCGCAGCAGACCAGATCCCAGTTGCCGGTTGCGGCGATCGCACGCGCATAATGGGGGTAGTGCACCAGAAAGATGCGTTTTCCCGCCAGTTTCACCCCAGCATCCATACCGTGATATTCAATCACGCTGTCTTCATGATTGGTGAGACGCCCCAGAGTATAGAGGTCGCCGGTATTGTTGCCATGTATGACGTGTACCGGCAAACGGTGCTTATTCAGGCATTTCAGTGTGCTGGGCGCGACGACATCGCCACAATGCAGCACTGCTTCGGCACCCAGCGACTTGGCCTCGGCAACCGCAGCGTCGAGCAGGGGGATATGGTCATGGCTGTCGGATAAAATGCAGATCTTCATGGATTTTGGTTGCTTTGGGGAGGGGCAAACTATTATAGCCTGTTCAAGCCTCCAGTCGCCCCGTTAGAAATTGGGTTTTTCCGGGGCGTCCTGGTACATCTTGACGCTCGATAGAATCTCCTCCTTCGCTTCATCGATTCCGTACCAGCCGTCGACGCGAACCCATTTCCCTTCGTCGAGGTCTTTGTAGTGTTCGAAGAAGTGGGAGATGCGGTTGAGTACGTCACCGGGCAAATCCCGGAAGCTCTGCACATGGCGGTAGGATTTGCAGGACTTGTCGATCGGCACAGCGAGAATCTTGGCGTCATCGCCGGACTCATCCTTCATCTTTAGTACGCCGACCGGGCGGCAGGAGATGACCGACCCTGGGATCAATGGATAGGGCGTAAGCACCAGCACATCGACCGGGTCGCCGTCTGGTGAGAGCGTATGGGGCACATAACCGTAGTTGCAGGGGTAGTGCATCGCTGTGGACATGAAACGGTCGACGAACATTGCGCCGGTTTCCTTATCCAACTCATATTTGACGGGATCTGAATGAGCTGGAATCTCAATGATGACATTGATTTCATTGGGTACGTTGTTACCGGAACTGACTCTGTCCAGATTCATAAATTGCTACCTTTATGGGCGCAAAAGGCCGAATAGATGTCGGCCTCTGTGTGTAAAACTTATTTTGTTGATTGGCGATGCCGACCCGAATGATCGATCTACTGCCATGCAATTTTGGGCTAGATTAAGGGTATGTGCGGCGGGTGTCCAGTTTGTTGAGTATTTCCCTTTTTCATGGAGCGGGAATTTTTTTGTTGAGATATCTGGTTGTGGGTCACAAATGAACCCAACAAAAAAGGGGGGCCGAAGCCCCCCTTTTTCAATCAAACCAGAGGTCTGAAATTACAGCAGCGGTACGATCAGCAGCGCAACGATGTTGATGATCTTGATCAGCGGGTTGACGGCAGGACCGGCGGTGTCTTTGTAGGGGTCGCCTACGGTGTCGCCAGTGACGGCCGCTTTATGTGCATCGGAGCCTTTGCCGCCGAAATTGCCGTCCTCGATGTACTTCTTGGCGTTATCCCATGCGCCACCACCGGTGGTCATGGAGATGGCCACGAAGAGGCCGGTGACGATGGTGCCGATCAACAAACCGCCCAGTGCCTGCGCGCCGAGGGTCAGACCTACGACCACCGGTACCGCAATCGGCAGCAGTGAAGGGATGATCATCTCCTTGATGGCCGATTTGGTCAGCATGTCCACAGCCTTGGAGTAGTCAGGCTTCTGGCTGTGATCCATGATGCCGGGCATCTCGCGGAACTGGCGGCGAACCTCGTTGACGATGCCGCCGGCAGCGCGGCCCACGGCCTCCATTGCCATGGCGCCGAACAGGTAAGGCACCAGACCACCGATGAACAGGCCGATGATGACCATGTGGTTGGAGAGGTCAAAGCTGACCATCTTACCGGCAGAGTCCAGGCTGTGGGTGAAGTCAGCGAACAGCACCAGCGCGGCCAGACCGGCGGAACCGATGGCGTAGCCTTTGGTCACTGCCTTGGTGGTGTTACCCACGGCATCCAGCGGATCGGTGATGTTGCGGATCTTCTCGTCGAGCTCGGCCATCTCGGCAATACCACCGGCGTTGTCGGTGATGGGTCCGTAGGCGTCCAGGGCGACGATGATGCCGGTCATGGAGAGCATGGCGGTTGCAGCGATGGCGATACCGTAGAGACCGGCCAGGTCGTGAGCGCCCCAGATGGAGGCGCAGACAGCGAGTACCGGTGCAGCGGTAGACTTCATGGAGAGGCCGAGGCCGGCGATCACGTTGGTGCCGTCACCGGTAGTGGATGCCTCAGCGATGTGTCTCACTGGGGCAAACTCAGTGGCGGTGTAGTACTCGGTGATCACAACCATTGCCGCAGTCAGCACCAGGCCGATCATGGCGGAGCCAAACAGCGCCATGACCGGGTTGGTGACGCCCTCGATAACCACGTCAGCCATCATGTAGTCGGTGACGAAGTAGAAGGCCACTGCGGCGATGACGCCGGCAACCGCCAGTCCCTTGTAGAGCGCGATCATGATCTTGGTATCGCCCTCATTCGCCTTGACGAAATAGGTGCCGATCACAGAGGCTATGATGGATACGCCGCCGAGTACCAACGGGTAGGTGATTGCTGCGCCACCGGAGACCAGCAGGCTGCCCAGCAGCATGGTGGCGACCACGGTTACCGCGTAGGTCTCGAACAGATCGGCCGCCATGCCGGCGCAGTCGCCCACATTGTCGCCCACGTTGTCAGCGATAACCGCAGGGTTGCGTGGGTCATCCTCGGGGATGCCCGCTTCAACCTTACCGACGATGTCCGCACCTACATCCGCACCCTTGGTGAAGATGCCGCCGCCAAGACGAGCGAAGATGGAGATCAATGAGCCGCCGAAGGCGAGGCCGACCAACGCGTGCAGTGCTTCGCTGTCGGAGACGCCCATCTGATGGAGGATGGCGTAGTAACCGGCCACACCCAGCAGGCCCAGCCCAACCACCAGCATGCCGGTGATGGCGCCGCCGCGGAAGGCGATCTGCAGAGCAGCGTTGATGCCGTGGTTGGCGGCTTCTGCGGTGCGCAGGTTGGAACGTACCGAGATGTTCATGCCGATGTAACCGGTGGCGCCGGACAGGATGGCACCGATAGCGAAGCCGATTGCAGTGGGCACGCCCAAGGCGGCAAAAAGGACCACGAACATGACAGCGCCGACAATACCTATTGCGGTGTACTGGCGGTTAAGGTAGGCGGTGGCGCCCTCCTGTATGGCAGCGGCGATCTCTTTCATTCGATCGTTGCCTTCCGGCTGTGCCAGTATCCATTTGATGGATACAACTCCATAAGCCAGTGCAGCAGCGGCACAGACCAGACTAAAAATTAGTTCGTTACTCACGTAGGAACCCTCCTCAACGTATTAATAGATCGGATAACGGTTTTTTGGTCGATATTACTTCGGTCGCTGGCCGCGCTTCCCCACGCGCAGACCTACTACTTTCTAATATTCCTAAATGCCAAATCTTTGACTCGAATCAAATCAGGCGAAAAAAGAGGGGGCACTGAAACAGCCCCCACTTTGTTTGGCCTTAGATTTCGAATTTTTCCAGCTTTTGCGGCACGGCCACGCCCTTCATGGTGACGTACTTTGGCATTCCATTGTCATCATACTCGGGGTAGGCCTCGCCCTTGATCAGCGGGTAGAGGTACTCCTTACACTTGTCGGTGATGCCGAAGCCATCTTCAGAGATGAAATCCGTCGGCATCATCTTCTCGACATTGGCGACCTCGCTCAGCGGGGCTTCACCGATGCTCCATTTGTAGGGATTGGAAGATTCGCGAACCACGGTCGGCATGATGGAATTCTTGCCTTCCAGTGCCTTTTCCACAGCGGCCTGACCCAGGGCATAGGCCTGCTCGACGTCAGACTCAGAGGCCAGATGACGTGCTGCGCGTTGCAGATAATCAGCTACAGCCCAGTGGAACTTGAGGTCCAGGGCGTCCTTGATCATGTTGGCGACGACTGGCGCAGCACCACCCAGCTGGGCGTGGCCGAAGGAGTCACGTGTGCCTTGCTCGGCCAGGAAAGTGCCATCAGGGTAGTGGGCGCCTTCAGAGACGCAGATGGTGCAGTAGCCGTGCTCTTTCACCTTGGCATCGACAGCCGCGATGAATTTCTCCTTGTCGAACTCGATCTCAGGGAACAGGGTGACAACCGGAATGCCGTAGTCCTCGACCAGCGCGCCGGCGGCGGCGATCCAGCCTGCGTGACGACCCATCACCTCAATCACGAAGATCTTGGTGGAGGTGGCAGCCATGGAGCGCACGTCGTAGGAGGCCTCCAGGGTGGAAACGGCGATATACTTGGCCACGGAACCGAAACCAGGGCAGTTGTCGGTGATCGGCAGGTCGTTGTCCACGGTCTTCGGCACATGGATTGCCTGAACCGGGTAGCCCATTTTTTCGGAGAGCTGGGAGACCTTGTAGCAGGTGTCGGCAGAGTCGCCGCCGCCATTATAGAAAAAGTAGCCGATGTTGTGGGCCTTGAAGATCTCGATCAAACGCTCATATTCACGCTTGCTCTCCTCCAGCCCCTTCAGCTTGAAGCGGCAGGAACCGAAACCGCCGGAAGGGGTGGTCTTCAGTGCAGCGATATCTTCAGCGGACTCCTGGGAGGTGTCGATCAGATCTTCGGTCAGTGCGCCGATGATGCCGTTGCGGCCTGCGTAGACGTTGGCGATCTTGTCGCTGTGCTTGCGGCAGGTCTCGATGACGCCACAGGCAGATGAGTTGATGACTGCGGTCACACCACCGGACTGGGCGTAAAAGGCATTCTTTGCTGTCATGTCTGGCTAACTCCCTAATTTTATAGCGGAAAAAAGGATATTGTCTGGAACTGTTATTTCAGGTCGCCCCGCTCTTTAGCCTCATAGTCGGCCTGGGTTTGTAGCAGGGAAACAATACATTCAGTCAAATCGTCATACTCATGGACGCCGGTGCCGTACTGCTGGTATCCCCGGTAGAAAAATTGGCAGCGGTATCTGCGGTCACCCGTCTTGAACAGCACGAAGTTGCAGTCGTCCTCGTTCCAGTAGACGACAGGGCAGCTTGTGAGCTCTCTGTCAGAGAGCATGAGACGTATCTCAGCGTCTGCGAGCTGCAGGGGCACATCGCGGTCGTAGCGCTCTTTGAGGGTGGTCTCGATGATCCAGCGCTCTGAGTCGGTAATATCTGAAATTTCCGGCATGGAGGGGAAGGTCTGCAAGTCCGTCAATTAAATCAAGCCCAGAGTCGCCGGGCCACGGGGGTCGAAGCATAATCGATTGCCCCGGATGAGTACACAAACTTCGTTGACTTTAGGGGTATTCTGATATTAGCTTACCCAAGCTGATCAACGGCGGCCAATCCAAAACTTAGATACAGTCATGGAATTTCCTAATTAGCTGATGGTGTAGGGCATGGGACAGCGTTTTTTTGCTTCCTGCAGCGTTTGGGACATGGGTGTTTATGCAGATTTGGCTGCGGGTTGGCCACACATAAAATACCACTTAACAAAAGGGGAGTGGCGATGAGAATCGTTCTGCTTGGAGCGCCAGGATCGGGTAAGGGAACCCAGGCCAAAAAGATTGTGGGGAAATACGGGATTCCCCAGATCTCCACCGGGGATCTGCTGCGGGCCGCTGTGGCGGCGGAGTCTGAACTGGGTAGACAGGCCAAGGAGGCAATGGAGTCGGGGCACTTGGTTTCCGACGATATTGTCCTGGCCATGATCCGGGAGCGGCTGCAGGCCCAGGATGTGAAGGAGGGATACATTCTCGACGGTTTCCCGCGCAATCTAACCCAGTCCGAGACCCTCGACGCCATGCTCAGTGAGCTGGGTCAGCCTTTGGATCTCGCGATACTCATCCATGTGGAAACCGATGCGCTGATGGAGCGGCTGGTCGGACGGCGCAATTGTGAGTCCTGTGGCCAGATGTACAACATCTACAGCAGCCCCACTATCGTCGAAGGTGTGTGCGACAAGTGCGGCGGCAAGCTGCACCAGCGGGTGGATGATAACGAAGAGACCATCAGCCATCGGCTGCATGTCTATGACAACCTGACCGTGCCACTGATCGAGCATTATGATGAACAGGGCAAGCTACGTCGGATCGAAGGCGCAGGGGAGATCGAAGAGATCTTTGCTAGCGTTTGTCAGATTCTGGATGGGGTTGCTGCATCCCCTGTAGTTGAGGTGGAGACGCCGCTGCCGGAAAAGGATGATGAAGTGATGGAACCGGAACAGATTGCACCACCCGAGCCGGAGTCTGAACCTGAGGTTGTTGCCGTGGTCGAGTCAGAGCCGGTTGCAGTGATGGAGGCGGTTGAAGAGAAAGTGCCTGAGATAATCACGGTGGCGGAAGAGAAGATTGTTACGAGGAAGAAGGCGCCAGCCAAGAAAAAGGTGGCTGCCAAGAAGAAGGTGTCCAGCAAAAAGAAGGCCTCCGCCAAGAAAAAGGTGGCTGCGAAGAAGAAGGTCTCCAGCAAGAAGAAGGTGAAGGCGAAGAAGAAGGCGCCAGCCAAGAAAAAGGTGGCTGCGAAGAAGAAGGTCTCCAGCAAGAAGAAGGTGAAGGCGAAGAAGAAGGCGCCAGCCAAGAAAAAGGTGGCTGCCAAGAAGAAGGTGTCCAGCAAAAAGAAGGCCTCCGCCAAGAAAAAGGTGGCTGCGAAGAAGAAGGTCTCCAGCAAGAAGAAGGTGAAGGCGAAGAAGAAGGCCTCCGCCAAGAAAAAGGTGGCTGCGAAGAAGAGGGTGTCCACCAGGAAAAAGGTGAAGGCGAAAAAGAAGGCCTCCGCCAAGAAAAAGGTGGCCGCAAAGAAGAGGGTGTCCACCAGGAAAAAGGTGAAGGCGAAGAAGAAGGCCTCCGCCAGGAAAAAGGGTGCTGCAAAGAAGAAGGTCTCCAGCAAGAAGAAGGCAACGGCGAAGAAAAAAACCTCCGCCAGGAAA
>JAESPD010000010.1 GCA_016756855.1 gamma proteobacterium endosymbiont of Lamellibrachia anaximandri
GTTTGCTTGATGGGAGCGGTATGAGCGGAGACGTTCACGTACCGTTCTGCGAGAGGCTGAGGGTGAGAGTCCCTTGGTCTACTCTCCTCCCAAAATCTTTCACGAGGTCGAAGACTCACTTACTTGAAAGTCAACTCTTAGTTGTTTGTTGCCAGGCAATGCTTCTCAGTACATGCCCACCCTCATGATGGGGATATGCTGTTCACCACTTCAACCACGGCTTTGGTCAGTATCTCCAAGTCTTCGGATTCCATCACAAAGGGTGGCATCAGATAGACGAGTTTTCCGAAGGGGCGAGCCCAGACACCGGCCTCCACAAACCTGGGCTGGATATCTTTCATATCTACCGACTCCTTCATTTCGACAACGCCAATTGCACCCAGTACCCTGACTTCGGCGACATGCTTGAAGTGACGACAGGGCGCCAGTCCCTGTTCCAGACCTTGTTGTAATCGGGCAATGTTTTTTTGCCAGGGAGATTCGTGCAGCAGTTGCAGACTGGCGAGCGCGGCGGAGCAGGCAAGGGGGTTGGCCATGAAGGTCGGGCCGTGCATAAAGAGTCCGGGGTCTCCCTGGCTGATGGTGCCGCTGATTTCCCTGCTGGCCAGGGTCGCCGCCAGTGTCATATACCCACCGGTCAGTGATTTGCCGAGACAGAGGATATCCGGCGAGATGCCCGCATGCTCACAGGCGAACAGCTTGCCGGTGCGCCCGAAACCGGTGGCGATCTCATCGAGGATGAGCAGTACGCCATATTGGTCACACAATGCCCTTGCCTGACGCAGGTAGTCCGCCGAGTAGAAACGCATACCACCGGCGCCCTGCACGATCGGCTCCAAAATCAGCGCTGCGATCTTCTCATGATTTTGCTTGAGACTGTCGGCCAGTGGTGCGATATCCTTCGCTGTGCAGGGTTTGCCAAAATGACATGCCGGGCTCTCCACGAAAAACTGCTGTGTCAGTGTTTCACTGAAGAGGCTGTGCATGCCGGTAATCGGATCGCAGACCGACATGGCGCCAAAAGTGTCACCGTGATAGCCGCGGCGCAGGGCCAGAAAATGCTGTTTTTCTCTCTTACCTTTGGCGTGCCAGTACTGGATTGCCATCTTCATGGCGACTTCGACGGAGACGGAACCCGAATCGGCGAAGAAGACCGATTGCAGCGGCTCGGGCGTGATTGCCACCAGTGTTTCAGCCAGTTCGACCGCAGGCTGGTGAGTAAGGCCGCCGAACATGACATGGGACATGGATGCCATCTGTCGCTGCAGTGCGGCGTTCATCTTCGGGTGGTTGTAACCGTGGATGGCGCACCACCAGGATGACATGCCGTCGATCAGTTCCCGGCCGTCGCACAGCCGCAGTCGTACACCCTGAGCCGATTCGACGGCATAGATAGGCAGGTCGGCGCCGATGGCGCTGTAGGGGTGCCAGACGATCTCGCGATCCAGTGCGATCAATTGTTCCAGCTGCATAGTGGGATCCGGGTTGCTTGCGCGTTAATAGGGCGAGAGGGGAGCTTGCCGCAGCAGTGTGGGAACTGGCCAGCATCGAAAGGGCCAGGGAGGATAACAGGAGTTTCCACAGGGGAGATCTGTGGTGTTGGGATCCGGGACACCGCAAGGTGTCCCGGATCGGCACTTCATCAAAGCAGGTTTGATAGAGCGCCTTTCAGACGTGCCTTATTTGATCTTTGCAGTCTGAGTGCCGCTACCACCCTTGTTGTCACTCCAGGATATCTCGATGGAGTCACCCTTGGCGCCACCTGCGAGCTTGAATGACACATAGGGGTTTTTGGAAACACCGCCGCTCCAGTTAGCCGTCAGTACAGTCGTACCGTTGTGCTTGCAGACGACTTCCTGGATGTAGTGGGCGGGGATCAGCTTGCCGGTTTTCTTGTCCTTGCGGCCGCCAGTCTCCATAGGATGGGTCATCAGTGCCTTTACGGTGGTGACGCCTTTCTTGGTCTTGGCGCGGATCTTAATGCTAGATTTTGCCATGTTCAGTTTACCTCTAGAATATTCGGGTCGTTGTTGTCCGGGGGGTTGATTAACCGCCGCAACCGCCGATGGTGACTTTTACGCCCTTACTGGCACTGTAGAGTTTGCCACCAGCCTTGACGACACCGACAACATCACCGGTCTTGCCCATCTTGATACGGGTGGAGACGAAGCCCATCGCGCTACCTGACAGGTTGAAAGAAGCAATCAGGGGAACCGGATTGGCAGAGGCGATGATGGCCATGGATTCGATGCCTTCCATGGAAGACTCGACGGTGATCGGTACAACGGCGCCGTTTTCCGCGATATCCGGGGCCTTTATCTTGATTTTGTCGGAAGTGGTGGTATCGCCAGAACCCATCAGTGCATTTAGGGCATCGGGAATCGATTTTGCTTCGAAAGCGGCTTTAGGCCATGCAGCCAGCACCTGCTGGGGCATCAGCAGACCGGCGCCTGCAGCAACACCGACCGCGCTAGCGGCCAAAGATCCTTTAAGGAAGATCCTGCGTTTCATGTCAGTACTCATCAAATACTCTCCAGATTGAGAATAGGTTGTTTCAAAGGGTGTAAAGAAAATCGATTACTTTATCGATATCACTTTCCGACAGAATCCTGAGTCTGCCTAACGGCGGCATCCGACTGTCGGGTTTATTTTTTTGTTGCATCCCAGATCTGAACTCGAAGCTCTTTTTTATCCGGGTCAGCGGCCTTTGATGGCGATCAGAGGGGACCTATGTCACCCGGGCTGAACCCATCATCGATCATATGGCAGGCAAGACAGTTACTTCGCTCTCTGTCGAAGGCAATCCTCTTGCCTTCGGCAATATTTGAAATATCCGTTGCATGGACAGATGAAATTGCAGTAAATCCGCTAAGCAATACAAAGGAGGAGACAGCAAAGGCTGCTTGAGCTGCGGTTGCCCGCATTCGATCCTCCTGGTTCCACACAAGCAGCGCTCATTATAATGTCTATATCGGTGCGCTTACTCGTACCCTGTAACAGGTAGGCCGTTAGAATACCGAAAAGCCGGGCTATGGCAAGCAAAAATTGCCTATCTATTAGCGATTTATAATGTTTCTGGCGCTATTTTTCCTAGCGCTGCTTGGGTTTCCTTGTGTGAATAGCTTGGGTTTAGTTGATCTCTCCTTGGGGTAAACCGTAATCCCTGTTTTTTGCCAGGTTAAATGTCGTCACTTCTTCTGCTTTGTATCTTCGAGCTTTTTCAGTGTTTTGAGTTCCCTGAGCCTGGCCTCAATTTGCGAAGCCTGATAAAAATCCTGCGTCTTCTTCTGTTTCAGGGCGATATCCAGTTGCTGAATTGCGGCACCCAGCTTGCCTTCAGCGACGTAGGCTTCCGCAAGCAGCCGGTGTGATTGGGCGCTGTTTTTCAGGTTTTCCTCCGCTTTTGCAAGCAGGCGAAAGAGACGGGGGTCATTCGGGCGAAATATACGGGCCTGATCGATGGTCTTTTTCGCCTCTTCCGCTTCGCCTGCCTCCAGGAGGGTTTCACTGTAGGCGACTGTGACGGGGTAGCTGTCGGGAAGCAGCGTGTGGGCCGTTTCGAGGGATCTCAGGGTCTTCTGACGCCCCCCGTTCTCCTTGGCGATATTAGCTTCCGCAAGGATATATTCGACCTGGTCAGGGCGTTTTTTCAGCAGTTCGGTGATCAGTTTATTTGCAGCCGGGAAGTTGCGATCCCTGGCAAGTGCCAAGGCATAACCAAACTGGTGTGCCTCCTTGTTCAGATAACGTCCCTCTTTGAGACCACTACGAAAATGCTCCACAGCCTCGTCAGACTTTTTGAACTGACGCATGCGCAGGGTCTCACGGGTGAGAAAGTAGCGCAGGTCGCTGCTGTACTGCTTGTAGGAATAGGTTTCAGCGCGTCCCAGGGCGTCCGCAATACGATTGGTGGTGACCGGATGGGTGCGCAGCATCTCCGGGATGCCGCTGTCGAAGAGCCGGTTGGCATGGGTCAGGCGCTCGAAGAAGACCGGCATGGAACGGGGATCCAGTTCGGCATCTGCCAGGATCTTGATGCCGACGTGATCAGCCTCCTGCTCGTTGCTGCGGGTGAAATTGATCTGCTCCTGCAGTGCTCCAGCCTGAACGCCTGAGGCCAAGGCGATACCGGCATCGGAGGAACCGGCGATGCCCACCAGGATGGCAGCCAGCATGAGCACTGCAGTTTTGCCGCTCATGCGGTTGGCTGCATCGAAGGCGCGCAGTAGATGTTTCTGCGTGACATGGGCGATTTCGTGGGCGATGACAGAAGCCAGCTCACTTTCACTCTGGGTGGCCAGGATGAGACCGGTGTAGATCCCGATATGCCCACCGGGCCCGGCGAATGCATTGATCATCGGCTCTTCGATGACAAAAAAGCGGTATTCCTGACCAGCAGCTTCACTTTTATTGAGCAGCCGGTTGCCCAACGCCTGGATATATTCCGTGATCAGTGGGTCGTCCAGGACCGGCTGCGTTTCCAGGATGCTTTGCATGAAGGCGCGCCCGAGACGGGCCTCGTCGGCTGGCGTCAGATATTGATCTGATGGTGATCCCAGTTCCGGCAGGCGGATCTCCTCTTCGTTTGTCCCATTGACAGGCACTGCACCGAATGTGGTAGCGGTGAAGCCAATGCAGAGGGAGATGAGGAGGGCGAATAGCGGAAAAAACCGGGTGCTACTGCGTCTATCCATACCCATAATGGATTGTATTTGGCGGCTGGAGTTCCCTTATATAATATCGACTGTTTGTCGGTGGCGCCAGCGTGGTACGTTGGGCTGTTGTTCCTAGTTCAGCTGAATGCGCTGCCCCCAAGGGGTTTTCTCCTTGCCTTTGATCAGCCAGATTACGGGATAGGGCGGCTCGTGTTCAGGGAAGGCTCCCTCTGCATCGGTAAAGTAAACCAGCAGATCGGGGTGCAGTCCCTGCTTGTTTACCCACTCGAACACTGGCCTGAAACTGGTGCCGCCACCGCCGGAGATGGCCTCCGGCAGCTCGAACTCATCCCAGGTTTCGTAGATCCAGGGTGACTCCTCCGCCAGTTGCGAGTCGCAGGCGAGCAGGGTGACCCGGGCGCGTATCTGTCCTTTGAGGGCGTTGATCTCGGCCAGAAACTCTCCCATCTCCCGCTCCTGAATGGAGCCGCTGGTGTCCAGTGCCACCACCAGTTCCACCTGGTTGCTGCGCAGGCTGGGCAGGATGAACTCTCCCTCGCGGCGGGAGGGGCGCATGTAGCTGAAGTCGTCCCGTGCGGCGGCGGTCATGTAGTGGGCCAGCAGAACCCGCCAGGGAAGTTGGGGCTGTAGCAGATGGTCCACCATGCGGGCCATGGCGCCATCCAGTTTGCCGGCCTGCATCGCTTGCTGGGCGGCTCCCGCCAAACGCTGCTGCCACTGGATGTTGAGGGTCTCCTGTTCCTCTGCCGACAGGGGCGGAGGCTGGGAGGCACCGCCGCTGCCGTCTCCGTCGTCCTGGCCGCCATCTCCCGATTCCGAGGTTTCTCTATCCGGCTCGCGGGAGGAGAGATCCCTTTCGGTCTTGCTGCTGCCGGAACCCTTGGTGTTCTCTTTGTCGTAGACGTGGTTGTCCAGCGGCACGTCGTCGTCCTTCTCGTCCAGGCAGGGGTAGATCTCTTCGGCGGTCATGTCCTTGAACATGGGCATGATGAGAGAGCCTGGCGGTGGTTTCAGATCTTCGCCGATCAGCAGCGGATTGATGGCATAGTCACAGGCCATATCCCAGTGCAGTTTGTGGCGATGTTGGCGGCGGGCGAAGTGGGAGAGGGCGCAGTGCAGTGCCTCGTGTGCCAGCATGAACTGGGTTTCGTCCAGGGTCAGCCGGTCGATGTATTCAGGGTTGTAGTAGAACTTGCGCGCATCTGTGGCGGTGGTGGGGCACCAGGCTTCATCGGCCTCTTCCATGGGCAGGCGCAAGACCAGTGCACCTAGGAACGGCTTGTCCAGGATCAGCTTGGTGCGGGCTGCGGCCAGCTTGGTTTCGATATGTTCTATGTCCATTGTTTATCAGCGTCCATTAACGGACTCATTCAAACAACATCACATCAGAGATTGCCTGCGCCCAGGTTGAAAATTGGGGCACCTCGAAGAGTTCGTTGCCGATGGCGCGATGCATGTCTGAGACCAGCATCACTCCCATCTCTCGCTGTGGAAAACGCCCGGCGTAGTCGAGAATGCAGCCATGAATCTCCTTGCGGTCGTCTCCCTCTTGGGCGCGGATGGCGCGTCCCACCAAGGCGGCTGCGACGGCGTACTGCAGGTCGATCTCGGTGGGTACCGGGAGATCCTCGCCGGCAAGGATTGCATCGAGGTCGGGCATCTTGTCGAGACTGTCCACGAATGCCTTCAACTCTATGCCCGCAGCGGGACCGATACAAGCCTGCAACGCCCCCTGCAGCAAGCTGGGGTGGTTGTCGAATTTGTGCAGTCCCCGGTGGGCGAACTCCCAGGAACGGGGGGAGGGGAAAGCTACCGGATTATGGGCCGGGTCGAAGTCGAACAACAGTTCCGGACGAAAGCGCAGGAAGGCGATGACCCGTTCATCGATGTTGTTGCGATAGGCCCAGGCTACCCAGTCGTCCAGGTTTACCTCCACTTCGAAGTGAGAGAAGCGGTTGGCCAGCGGTGCAGGCATGCTGTAGGTGACGCCCCGGTCGCCCTGGCGGTTGCCGGCAGCGAAGATGGCCCAGCCATCGGGCACCTGGTACTCCCCCAACCGGCGGTCGAGGATCAATTGGTAGGCGGCGGCGGAGACGGTGGGTGGTGCGGAAGTGATCTCGTCCAGGAAGAGAATGCCCGCTTCCCCGTGACGCGCTGCATCCGGCAGGATCGAGGGGATCGCCCAATCGACCCGGCCGTCCACCCGAAAAGGGATGCCGCGCAGGTCGCTGGGTTCCATCTGGGAGAGGCGGATATCGATCACCGGTACAGCGTGGCTTTCGCCCACCTGCCGCACCATATCGGACTTGCCGACGCCGGGTGGTCCCCAGAGCATGACCGGGGTGTGGTGCCCGAAGCGGGTGCTGGTGAACTCCTGCTCAAGAATGGTCAACAACTGTGTGGGACGCATTTTGAATCCTAGTAAAAGAGGTTTTTGACTGCACGGGAGAGCTGCTTGTAGACGTCAGGCGCGTCTCTATCCATCACCTGATCTATGACCCAGTGATTCTCCTGTTCCCCACCCATAACCTGTTGGATCTCGAAGCCGAGATGGCGGTAGAAGGGATAGCTGGGGCCGTCGTCGGTGAGCTTGAACTCGGAATATTCGCCGGAACGCCGGTTGAACAGCTTGATGAACTGCTCGGCGTGATCGCCTGGACCTACCATCTCCCTGGCATTGTCCTGATAGTGATTTGCCAGTTTCAGTACCAGTTCGGTTACCAGTTCCTGGCGCTCCTCCGGTTTCATCTGTTCGTAAACGATGCGGTCGGCGATCTGTGTCTCAAATGCCAGGTACTCTGCGATGACGCCGAGGCGCTGTTGGTCATTATGATAAACATAGTCTTCACCGTGGAGGGTGATCGCTTTATCGAGGGCGATCCTCCAGGCGATAAAGGCGATGGCGCCACCGATCTCTTTGGGAGAACGATTGGCCTCCTCGCGGTGCCAGTGGCTTTTGATGCGGATGCCCAAAGTGATCTCTCCTGTAACTGCACGCGTCCACATCCCACCGCCTGAATGACAGTGAGTTCAGGCACTTTTTCGCGGGATATTCCGACTTGGATGCGTTCGGTGGGCGTGCTACCTTCAACGAATACCCAACTATTTTACTGGGAAAATAGTGAAATTCAACGGCCATGTTTATGCGTGATTCTCTGCAACAGTTTACTGCTGCGGTGCAGCACAACTGCCACATCTCCGATGCCCGTCATGGTGCGGAGTATGGTCTCTGTACCTATCTGATGAAGATGCGCGAATTTTACCGTTGGGAGAAAGGGCTGGCCTACGATGTCCAGCTGCCGAAAACCGAGGTTGGAGATTGGCTGAGCGAGCGGGAGGCCCTCTGGGGTGAACTCGATGATATGGCTTTCGCCGATCTGTCTCTGGGTGGGCAGGTTTTTGACCCTTTCGCGGTGGAGGAGATCAATCGGGAGCTGGAACCTCTGGGATTGATTTACAGTGCCGGCTACGGGGTTAAAAACAAGCCGCTGTTTTTTCTTGGTCATCTGGAACGCAGGGAGGCGCCGGGGACGGTCTCTGTATTGGTAGCGGGCCGGGAGCTGGCCCGCGATCTGGCGGCACCGGCGGCCATGACTCAGGGCGACAGAATCTATATCCGCCGGGAGTCTTTCCGGCGCCTGTTGTGGGAAAAGCTGGAGAGCTGGCGCTGGAGTCGGCCAGAAAATGCATTGGGACGGGCCTTTGCCTGTTACGATTTCGATGGTGATCTGGATGTTTCACTCGATGCAATGGTCGAGAATGAGTTGAACGCTGTGCTGCTGCATGAGCAGGGTGAGTATTGGGTCGGCAAGGAGGTTGGTGACGTCTGGAATGAGATGGTGATGTCGGTGGTTCATACTCCGGCGGAGCTTATGGCCCGTGCCGTGAGAGATCACTGGGCCGACTGTCTTGTGACCCTCCCGGCACTTGTGAAAAAGACGGATGCTGCCTCACTGCACTTCTATGTTGGCAGCCTCGGGGGGATGCGCAAGACCATCTTTCCCACCTTGATCGAAGCCTATGATCGATGGGTCGCAACCGGGGATCTATCAAGATTGACGCGTATAGCCGCCAGTGGGGAACAGCACTGGGCGCATCTGGGAAGACGTCTGCTCAATCTTTTCGACAAGTACGGCAACAAATCGGCTCAGCCGATTGCGGCACTGGTTGAGCAGAATCGGCTTTGAAAGAGCAGTCCGCAAGCACTGGCAACAGTGATGTAGGTCGGTTCAAGCCTGGCGGAACCGGCGAACCTCAATAGTTGCTCCGAACCCATTGCCTGGTCCGCTGCGCTTGATCAGGCCTACGGATTGTGAGTTCTGATTTTAGTGGAATTCAGTCTCCTCCGGTTCGCCGTCGGTGTTGATCTTGATCTGCTTGATGCCGGATAGGTGTGAAGCGATATACCCCCCCGTCAACATCGCCAGTGTTTCATTGTGGTTTTCAATTGCAGCCAGCAGTTTGTCCGCTGCGACCTGGCAGCGCTGGAGCTGAGAGGGTTTTTCCACCCACTGCTTACCGAGTTGCACACCCTGGCGCATGTCCTGATCCATTTTGTCGAAGGAGTCGGTCATCGTCTCCAGGTAGTTTTCCTGGATCTCCATATCCATGGAATATTCACTAATAATCAGATTCAGTAACATGAACAATCTCGTCCTAACGGTTAAAATGCAGTATGAATCTTCGTTTCGCAAGAGGACAAAATCAAGCACATGAAAGATCGGGAATTACTTGCAGTGGTGGAGTTTGGTGGTTATCCCAATTTCACTCCGCTCTATCAGCGTCATGGTTTCCGGGTTGAAACGGTCAATTCGGTGCGAAAGGCGCAGGCTTGGCTGAAAACGCACAAACCTGCAGTGGTCGTCTCTGAATTCAACTTTGATGCAGAATTTCGTGACAGGATGAGTAATCTTGAGTCACTGATGGCGACCCTGCAGAAATACAGTCCCGATAGCCGGGTGATCGTCCTATACGACCCCAGCCACCAATACCGGCTCGACAAGGTACAGCAGCGCTATCCCCTGTCTGGGGTCTGTGCCTTTCCTGTTTGGGAGTCGGATGTGGAGGCGTTGTTGGAGATATTGTGACGGGGAGCTAATTTATTGAAGGTTAAGGGCTAAAGGCTAAAGGCTGGCAAATCGAAGATTTGCCTGAATCGTGTGCCAAGCATGTAGGCCCGATCAAGCGTAGCGGATCGGGCATCCAAGCTATGGCAGGACGATATAGGTTGCCGGTTCCGCTACGCTTGAACCGGCCAACAGCCACCAACGATGGTAACGACAGAGTTCGGCCTTTCCATCGGGGGCGGCCATCTTTAGCCTTCTGCCTTTCGCCTGGATCAATATCCGCCTTTACGTTTGGTCTCGGGCGTGCCGGCGATTTTTCCACCCTGCTTTGCGGGGCCGGTGGGGAACTCATTGTAGAGCGCCTTGGTGTCCACCTTTGGGAGATCGGTCCAGACTTTCTTGAAGTGCTTGACCATGTGGCGTTCATTGGGCTGGTTGCCGTTGTTGTTGAGGAACTCATCACGCAGGTAGTTGACGATATCCCAGCCCTTCTCGGACAGCTCGACACCTTCGGCAGCAGCGATGGCTTTGGCGACATCCTCGTTCCAATCGGCTGTGTTGACCAGGTAGCCGTGATCGTCGGCCTCGACGGTTGCGCCATTAACTTCGTACGACATTGATTTCTCCTTCGTGTGCATTTGTGACGGATGATTTGCAGACACCCGTCAATCAAGAAAATCATTAAAACGCTATATATTAAACAGACTTTTGCGGAACGAACAAGCCGAATCCGCGATTTCGGAGGGGGCCGAGACCCTTCTCCTGTAACTTCACCGCGTCATCGAGGGACAGACCGGCTACCATCAAGCTCCGTGTCGAAATCTCACCCTCCGGTGTGGAGAAGGCGAAACGCCTGCCGCTGAGTACTTTCTTGAAGCGCAGATTGAGGCTGCGCAGGCCTTCGACTGCAGCAGAAATGAACTGATCCTCGTCGCCATCCGTTTCATCCACGACGAAGCGGGAGTAGAGGGTGGTGGTCATGCCGAGCAGCCGGGGTGTGCCCTTGCCGATCTCCAGCAGGTTATCCGCTACATCCAGTCTCTGGCCTGTGAGGGCCTCGGCGTCGGGGAGGCGATGTTTGGGCAGACGCAGGACAAGACGGGTGCGGCGTGAGAGATAGAGGATATCAGCGGCATCCCGGGGGCGCTCCCAGCCATTGCCGGAGTCGGCGCCATATATGAGATGTAATCCAGCCAACGGCTCTTCTGCAAACCAGGGCAGTGCCTGATGTATCGCTGCAGCCAGCGGCCAGGCGTGGTCGACCGGCAGTGTTCGGCATTTTATCTGGTAGGCAAGGTCCATTACATTGTCGGGTACGGTGTAGGCCGTTTCATCGATTTCTTCTTGCCAGTGCATGATGGATATCTCTTGAATTACTGATCCGTTGGGATCCTGTCTCTCAGTTCATCGCGATCGAACCACCAGCCGTTCTCGTTGACGATGTCCAGCACCTGGGCCAGTCGGGGTAAAAACTTGGAGGGGTCATCCAGTTCCATGCGCTCCACCCAGAAGTCGAAGATCTCCTGCTCCTCGACCTGACTGTGGCGACGGGCAACCTGGCCCATCAACTGGTTGGTGAAAAACTTCAACTCCTTCCTGTCCGGCCCTTCGGAACGCATGTCGACGATATAGCCGGCAGTGGCGGCGGCAACAGCCGCGCCATCGGAATTGTCCGGTGTTTCGTCGATGAGGTGTTGCAGCATGGCGACGCTCAGCTCAGGTTCGATGGGGAAGGTGACGCCGAGCCAGATGCCGTGGGCCAGCGCTCTGAGGGCTTCGTCATTGCCGGTCTGGTAGAGAATGTCGCAGGCTTCGACCGCCTGCAGCCACAGTCCAGCTGAGATGGCCTGGTCAAGTGCGGGGCGGATGATCTCCCAGGCTGCGTCCAAGCGGTCAAGATCGAGCATGATATAACCGCTTTCAAGAAGGGGCTTGAGGCGTTGCTTGATAGAGACGTCGTTTGGGAGTGCGCTGATCTCTCCAAGCAGCTTTTTGAGTCGTTCCTCAAGCTGCTGGGTCGGTTTGACGGCATCATCTGAACATTCCGCATCACCGATGAAGGTTTCTGATTCGAGATATTTCACGGGTACTTCTCGTTGTGTGACAAGTGTTAGGTAAAGCTGGCTTCAAGCCGGTCTTCCCAATTCTCCGGTGTGTCTGGATAGGGCGGCTTTACGTCAATACGGAAAAACATCTCTGTTTTTGAGTGCTTTTTGACGGCGGTCTGAAGCTGTTCAAAGGTTTCGAAGTCAGGATTCTGGATCATTACTTCACTTAAATAGAGCATTGTTTAGGCCACGTTGGGTCAAAATTGTTTCAGGGTGAGATTATAACGAATTGGAGAGAATAATTACATAGTAATTTACTCAACTATTCGTGAGGTATTTGGAGTCCAAGGTTCAAGTTGTTGAATCAATCGTATTGTATTAATGGGGATATAGCTTAATTAGGATTTACGCTGCTTTATATGTCTGAAAACTCAATTATATTTTCTTACTAATTGTAATTGTTAGGTATTTAGCGAGCTGATAGGTGAGCAATAGGGCGCGGAGCGAGTGATGTCTATCCCATATGGGATAGAAGAATGCCAGATCCCCCCCCCATCGGAAGGATATGGTGCTGCATTAGGAACTCCTAAAATTGGCCGCCAGTAGGAGCAGGTCTTCACCTGCAACGGTATTGTATTGCAGGGGAAAGGCCTGTTCCTGCGCTCGGTGTTATGGCCGGGCTAACTAAAACAGGATATTAACCGGCCAAACACCCTACACAAACGACCATTGGGAGAAAGAGTGATGGCAAAACAGATGCATGACACCCCCATGCTTGATCAGCTGGAGAGCGGCCCCTGGCCGAGCTTTATCAGCGGTATCAAGCGCCTTGCGAAAGATAACGACATTGCAGTTGACCTGCTGGGCCAGCTGGAGACCTCCTACGAGACCAAGAAGGGTTACTGGAAGGGCGGCACCGTTGGTGTTGTAGGCTACGGTGGTGGTGTCATTCCCCGCTTTACCGAGCTGAAGAACGAGGACGGAACCCCTAAGTTCCCCGATGCGGCTGAGTTCCATACCATCCGTATCATGCCGCCTCCAGGCTCTCACTTCGATACCAAGACACTGCGCAACATGTGCGATATCTGGGAGAAGTATGGTTCCGGCCTGATCTGCGGTATCGGCCAGTCCGGTGATATCATGTTCCAGGGTTGCTCCTCTGCGAACGTTCAGCCCTTCTTTAATGAAATCAATGAGATGGGTTTTGACATGGGTGGCGCGGGTCCCGCCGTGCGTACCTCCATGTCCTGCGTCGGTGCTGCCCGCTGCGAGCAGTCCAACTTTGACGAAGGCCGGGCAATGCGCACCCTGGTGAACAATGCGCTTGACGATCTGCATCGTCCGGCTCTGCCTTACAAGATGAAGTATAAGGTTTCCGGCTGCGCGAACGACTGCATGAACGCCATTCATCGTTCTGATTTTGCTGTCATCGGTACATGGCGCGACGACATGAAGGTTGACCAGGCTGAGGTCAAGGCTTTCGTGGAGAACAAAGGCCGCAAGTATGTGATCGACAATGTCATCACCCGCTGCCCGACCCAGGCACTCTCACTGAACGACGACGATACCCTGGCTGTTGATAACGGTAACTGCGTGCGTTGCATGCACTGCCTGAACGTCATGAACAAGGCCCTCTCTCCGGGCGATGATGGTGGCGTCAGCGTCCTGATTGGCGGTAAGCGCACCCTGAAGATCGGCGATCTGATGGGTACCGTAATCGTGCCTTTCCACAAGATGGAAACCGATGAGGATTTTGAGTGGTTGGAAGAGCTGGGTACCGAAGTTCTGGACTTCTTTGCGGAGAACGCACTGGAGCACGAACGTACCGGTGAGATGATCGAGCGTATTGGTCTGACCAACTTCCTGGAAGGTATCGGTATAGAGATCGATCCGAATATGATCGCCCAGCCTCGCACCAACCCTTACGTCCGTATGGACGAATGGGATGAAGAGGCAGCCAAGTGGGAAGAGCGCAAAGCTCAGTAAGCTGATGGAGCAAGTCACCGGGTATTTCCCGGTGACTTGTCTCATGTCAACCACATATCAACGCTATTGCGTAGAATAGAATTCGATTTTTGAAATTTGGAGGTTAGCATGGCTGACGCACCTCGCATGCCAGATGAGATAGGCGTACGTGATATACAGGAGTTTTTGCATCCTGTGATGAAGAAAAATTACGGCAACTGGAAGTATCATGATCGTCCGCGTCCTGGTGTTTTGCACCACGTGGCTCATAGTGGTGACGAGATCTGGACTGTCCGTGCGGCCACGTCCCGTCAGATGGATATTCATCAGATTCGCGAATTGATGGATATCGCTGATGATTTTGCGGAAGGCTATATCCGCTTTACCATTCGCTCCAACATGGAGTTTATGGTCAGCGAGGAATCCAAGGTTCAGCCGCTGATCGATGCACTGACGGCTCACGGTAACCCGATTGGTGGTACCGGCAACTCTGTTTCCACAGTCTCCCATACTCAGGGTTGGTTGCACTGCGATATCCCGGGTACGGATGCATCCGGTGCTGTTAAAGCGCTGATGGATGAGATTATCGATGAGTTCACCCACGAAGAGATGCCGAACCGTGTTCGTCTGACCTCTTCCTGCTGCCAGATCAACTGCGGTGGTCAGGGTGATATCGCGATCAACATTCAGCACACCAAGCCGCCGAAGATTGATCACTCCCAGGTAGGTAACGTCTGTGAGCGTCCTACAGTTGTGGCGCGTTGCCCGGTAGCGGCTATTCGTCCTGCAATGGTTAACGGCAAACCTTCTCTCGAAGTTGATGAGAAGAAGTGTATCTGCTGCGGCGCATGCTTTCCGCCATGTCCTCCGATGCAGATCAATGATCCAGAGCACTCCAATTTTGCAGTCTGGGTTGGTGGCAAACACTCCAACGCGCGCTCCAAGCCTACCTTCCACAAGTTGGTTGCGTCTGGTATTCCGAACAATCCTCCGCGCTGGCCTGAGGTCTCCAAGATCGTCAAGCAGATTCTGGCTGCCTACAAGGCAGACGCAAAAGACTACGAGCGTATCGGCGAATGGGCTGATCGTATCGGATGGCCGAGCTTCTTCGAGAAGACCGGACTGCCTTTCACCAAGTATCATATCGATAGCTGGCGTGGCGGTCGTGCCAACCTGAACGCTTCTGCTCATATCCGCTTCTGATTCGGATCGAAGCTCAAGACTTTCAACAGAAAGGTTATAACTGATGAAATTTGCGATTCAGGTAAACGAAGGGCCCTATCAGCATCAAGCGACTGATTCGGCCTACCAGTTCGCCAAAGCCGCGTTGGATGCAGGGCACGAGATTATGCGTGTCTTCTTCTATCACGATGGCGTGAACAACGGTACCAATCTCACCACTCCTCCCCAGGACGACCGGAATATCGTCAACCGCTGGTCAGAACTGGGTAAGGCACACGATCTCGATATGGTTGTCTGTGTGGCAGCCGCACAGCGTCGCGGTATCGTAGATGAGGGCGAGATGCAGCGTAACGGTAAAGATGCCCAGAATATCGCTGACGGATTCCGGATCTCCGGTCTTGGTCAGTTGATCGAGGCGGGTATACAGTCCGAACGTCTCATGGTTTTTGGTGATTGAGCATAGAGGTTGAACGATGTCTGAAACTATCAAGAAATTCATGTATCTCAACCGCCGTGCCCCCTATGGCACTATCTATGCGTGGGAGTCACTGGAGGTTGTGCTGATCGGCGCTGCATTCGATCAGGATGTCAGTCTGGCGTTTATCGGAGATGGGGTATATCAGCTGCTCGAAGGTCAGGATACCTCTGAGTCCGATATGAAGAACTTCTCCACCACTTACAAGGCGCTGGGTGATTATGATGTTACCAAGCTCTATGTGGAGAAAGAGTCTCTGGAAGAGCGGGGTCTGACCCTTGATGACCTGATGCCTCTCACCTGGGAAGACGAAGATGATGATTGGGCAGAGAAGGATTCCATCCGTCTCGTCAGTCGCGCTGAATTGGCAGACGTTCTGGATGACCAGGATATTATCTATAGCTTCTAAAGGCGGAGAGATCGCATGAGTACTTTGCATACTGTTAACAAATCCCCTTTTGAGAAGAACTCACTGGCAGATTGCCTGGGTTATGCAAAAGAGGGTAGCGCCGTTCTGATGTATGAAGATGGCGTTTATGGGGCAATGAAGGGTAGCACCGTTGCTGAGAAGGTGGCTGCAGCAACGGGCGTCAAGTTTTATGCTCTTGGCCCTGACCTGAAGGCCCGCGGCATCTCGCAAGAGAAGCTTGCTGAAGGCATTGAAGTTGTGGATTACGCGGGTTTTGTCAGCCTGGCTGTCGAAAACGATAAAGTTTCGGCCTGGGTTTGATAAATCCCAACTGAATAATTTAACTCTAATTTGGAGAAATACTATGGCTATCGAAGCTAACGGTAAAGTTTTTGAGACTGACGAAGAGGGTTACCTGGTAACTCTGGCTGATTGGGAGCCCGTAGTTGCAGAAGAGATGGCGAAGGAAGATGATCTTGAGCTGACTGATGAGCACTGGGATATCATCAACTTCCTGCGTGAGTACTACGAAGAGTACCAGATCGCTCCTGCTGTCCGCGTTCTGACCAAGGCTGTTGGTAAGAAACTGGGCAAAGAGAAGGGTAACAGCAAGTACCTGTACGGTCTGTTCCCTTACGGTCCTGGTAAGCAGGCTTGCCGCTTTGCCGGTCTGCCCAAGCCTACTGGCTGCATCTAATAAGCAGTAGCTGAAGTCCGGGAGGAGTTTTTTCCTCCCGGTCATACCAATCCTTCTGAGGAACGCAGGAACATGTCAACTGTCTACGCGTTGCTGTTTATCGTAGCGACCATCGTTCTGGTACTTGGTCTGGCACGGAAAATCGTGCAGTACGCCAAGACACCTGCACCATTAAAGATTCCCACTACCCCGGCTCCTGTGACCCAGGCCGGTGTAGTAATGCGTATGTTCCGTGAAGTGGTTTTCTTTGAAAGCCTTTTCAAAAGCACCAAGTGGACCTGGATCTTTTCCTGGATGTTCCACATGGGGTTGTTTGTGGTGTTGGCGCGGCATGTTCGTTATTTTGTCGATCCCGTTCCGCTTCCGATTGCACTGATCCAGCCTTTTGGCATCTATGCAGGATTTGCCATGGTTGCCGGACTCGGCGGTCTCTTCCTGCGTCGTATTTTCGTTGATCGTGTACGTTATATTTCAGCACCTTCAGATTACCTGATGTTGCTACTGCTCATCTTCATCGGCTTTAGCGGCCTGATGATGGCATTCCTTATCCACACTGATGTCGTTATGGTCAAACAGTTCTTCGATGGACTGTTTACCTTCAGTGGTGGTGAACTGCCGATGGATTTTGCGCTGATCATGCATCTGACACTTGTCGTTGTGCTGATGATCATTTTGCCCTTCAGCAAATTGCTGCATATCCCTGGCATATTCTTCAGTCCGTCCAGAAACCAGGTCGATAATCCACGCGAGAAACGACACTTGGCTCCCTGGGCGAAAAAGCTCGAAGAATCCTAAGAATATCAACTTGGCCTAAGAGGGCTGCAGATGGCTAAGGCGAAATTTGAAACACCGGAACTTTCAGAATTTGTTGATGTTCCGAATATCGAAGATGGGGCTATGGCGCACTCCACGTGCTTCGTGGCCAAACCTGAGCACCAGGAGCCACTGAACTTTCCAGGTGAGAGGGTGGAGGATTGGCATGACAAGGCCATCGAGAAGATGGGTGACCTGCTGAGTCGCTACCGCTCGTTTCGGGTCTACCTCGACTCCTGTGTGAAATGTGGTTCCTGCACGGATAAGTGTCACTACTTTCTGGGCACCAAGGATCCCAAGAACATGCCTGTTGGGCGCCAGGATCTGTTGCGCAAGGTCTATCGCCGCTACTTTACTTTTGCGGGTAAATACTTCCCAAAACTGGTTGGTGCGGCAGACCTGACGGAAGAAGTGCTTGACGACTGGTATAGCTATTTCCATCAGTGTTCCCAGTGTCGTCGTTGTTCGGTCTTCTGTCCCTACGGTATCGATACCGCAGAAATATCCATGGCTGCCCGTGAGATCCTGGCAAGCGTGGGTGTTGGTCAGAAATACTGTAACGAGATCATCGCCAAGGTATACAAGATCGGGAACAATCTGGGTCTGCCGGGTCCCGCGTTGGCCGATACGCTGGAAGGTCTTGAGGAGGATGTTTACGACGAAGATGAAGTGGCCGTCAAGTATCCTCTGGATGTCAAGGGCGCGGATATCCTTCTGGTTACCCCCTCTGCTGACTTCTTCGCAGAGCCCCATGTTGACGGCCTGATCGGCTACGGAAAGGTATTTCACGAAGCGGGCGTTAGCTGGACACTGAGCACCACGGCGTCAGAGGCGGCCAACTTCGGCATGTTTATCGGTTCCTACGAAAACATGCGACGCATCTCCCTGCGAGTGCGTGAGGCCGCACTGGAGTTGGGTGTCAAGCGCATCGTGTTTGGCGAGTGTGGACACGCCTGGCGCGTGGCCTACAGCTTCCTGAACACCTTGGCTGGCCCATTCGACTTCCTGGATCCTGACTACCCGGTGCCGCAGCATATCTGCGAATTTACCTGGAATGAGATCCAGCAGGGTACCCTGGAGCTGGATAAGTCCGAGAACGATGACAAGACGCTCACGTTCCACGACTCCTGCAACGTGGCGCGTGCCACCCGCATGGGCGATACGCCGGGTGGCCAGTTCGATATCCCTCGGAATGTCATCAAGGCAGTTTGCAACAACTACCATGACATGGAGTGGGATACGATCCACGAACGAACCTTCTGCTGCGGTGGCGGTGGTGGTCTGCTGACTGATGACTTGATGGAAATTCGGGTCAAGGGTGCACTGCCACGCATGACGGCGCTTCAGAACGTCATGAACGAGAAGGGTGTTACCCACATGGCGGCGATCTGTGCCATCTGCAAGAGTCAGTTTACCAAGGTTCTGCCCTACTACGGCATGGACATGTATCAGATTGTCAGTGTTCACCAGTTAGTAAGCGACGCCATCGTGCTGAACAGAAAAACCCCACCGGAAGAGGCACCCGGTTACGGCGAAGATGACGACGACTAAGGTTTAGACTAGCGGTTAAATATTCATCGGTAAGTAGTGATGCTGGCCGATGATTCAAAAAATTAGATATAGGTTTAAGGAGACAAAAATGGCTACTCCTAGTGAAGAGATGAAAAAAGATATCACCTGGCGTCGGTATGAAGAGGGCGACAATCAGTGGGATGACTGGACAGACATGATCTTTGCCCAGGACACCTCCCATAAATGTCCTACCTATATCCATCGCACCCCACCGTGCCAGGGTAGCTGTCCTTCCGGACACGACATCCGAGGCTGGTTGGCGATCGTTCGCGAACAGGAGAAGCCGGTAGAGGGTGAAGAGTGGCAGCAGTATGCGTTCGAGCGTGCCACCGGCTCCAATCCTTTCCCTTCGATGATGGGACGTGTCTGCCCCGCCCCATGTCAGGATGGCTGTAACCGTAACGAGGTCGAAGACTTCGTCGGCATCAATTCTGTTGAACAGTTCATCGGCGACAACGCCATCGAGCAGGGTTACTCGTTTACCGCAGGTGAAGATACCGGCAAGAAGGTAGCGGTCATCGGTGGTGGTCCTGCCGGTATGGCGGCAGCCTTCCAGCTGCGCCGCATGGGCCATGCCGTCACCCTGTTCGACGAGAACAAGGAACTTGGCGGCATGATGCGCTATGGTATCCCCGGTTATCGTATTCCCCGTGACAAGCTTGGCGCTGAACTTCAGCGTATTGTCGACATGGGCGTTGAATTGCGCATGGAGACACGAGTTGGTAAAGATGTGTCGGTTGCAGATGTCGAGAAAGAGTATGACGCGCTTCTCTGGGCACTGGGATGTCAGAGTGGCCGGGGCCTGCCTATTCCCGGTTGGGAAGGTACTGACAACTGCGTCAGTGGTGTTGCCTTCCTGAAGGCCTTTAACGAAGGCCGCATGAAAGTGACCGCCGACAAGGTGATCTGTATCGGTGGTGGTGATACCTCTATCGACGTGGTGTCCGTTGCCCGCCGTCTTGGTCACATCGAACATACCAATCCGACTGACCGCCCTGAGCTGGTTGTGAAGGATGGCTTCGTTGCTCATGATGCCGCAAGCGCTGCTGCAGCGCAGGGTTCTGATGTAACACTGACCTCTCTCTTCGTTAAAGCTGAGATGATGGCCGCAGAACACGAGATCAGTGATGCGACGACAGAGGGTGTTACCATCCTCGACGGCGTGATGCCCCTGGAAGTGATCAAGGGTGAAGATGGCCGTGCAAAGGCACTGAGAGTGTGCGACTGCACCATGGATGGTATGACGCCTATCCCCACAGAGGGCACAGAGCGTGTTCTCGAAGCGGATCTCATCGTAGCTGCGATTGGTCAGGGTGGTGACATGACCGGCCTTGAGGATTTCGATAATGGTCGTGGTCTCATCGACTCCGACAAGCTTTATCAGATTCCCGGCAAACCGGGTCACTTCGTGGCTGGTGATATCATCCGCCCGCATCTGCTGACGACTGCGATTGGTCAGGCTTCCATCGCCTCTGAAAGTATCGATCACTTCCTCAAGCACGAAGAGCAGGGCAAGCGTCCGAAGGTCGATGTTCACCATTTCAGCCTCCTGGAGAAGCTGAAAGAGGCGCACATGGAACCCGAGCACTTCGACAAAACTGAAGGTGACATGCGAGGCACCAATTCTGCCAAATATGCGGTGCATAACTTTGAGGATCGTTCCAAGCAGGAGATCATCCCCTCCGATCAACTCTTTCTGGGTTACTTCGAGCCGACGGCCCGCAATATCCGTAATGAAGAAGTCCCCAGTTCGGACGACGTGCTTGGTCACTTCAAAGAGCGTCTGATTCCTCTGAATACGGAACAGGTTCAGGCAGAAGCGAAGCGTTGCATGAGTTGCGGCATGTGCTTCGAGTGTGACAACTGCGTGATTTTCTGTCCCCAGGATGCGGTTTTCCGCGTCAAACGTGGCGAATCAACCACCGGTCGTTATGTAGATACCGACTATTCCAAGTGCATTGGCTGCCACGTTTGCACCGATGTTTGTCCTACAGGCTACATTCAGATGGGTCTCGGCGAATAAATAGGAGCTGTGATGCGAAGTTCTTTCAACAGCATCAGGCGTTTCACCTACCTGTTGGCAGGTGCTGCTTTTGCAGTGACCAGCCTACAGGCTACAGGTGATACCGCCGTAATCAAGGGCTCGAAGGCGGCTTCGATGGAGAGCTGTGTGGCGGAGACGAGTGATATTCGTCGAAACCACATGGATTACCTCAAGCACCAGCGGGTTGAGACCGTGCGTGGCGGTATTCGTGGAGCTAAGTTCAGTCTTATTGACTGTATTGAGTGCCATGCATCCAAAGATGATGATGGCAATGCGGTTCCGGTGACTGATGAAGGCCAGTTCTGCCAGGCTTGTCATGCCTATGTGGCTGTGAGTCCTGCCTGTTTCCAGTGTCACCGGACGACACCTATGCAGGGTAAGGGTTCTCTTGGAGCAGTGGATCTCGAACAGATGAAGTTCCAGAGCCTCAACGCCTCATCGTTGAAAGAATGGCATCCTGTTATCCATGCCGGCAGCGAGTCTGCCAGGTAATATGCGGAGAGACTGATCGTGAGTGTTAAAAATGACCAGCCGGATATGAACCGCCGCAAATTTGTCGGAACGACAGTTGCAGCGGCGGGAGCGGTTGTCGTCGCTCCTGGTGTGCTCCTGCATACAGTGGCCGGCGCTGATTCTGAATCCCAAGGCGCGTCTGCCAAGCATCGTTGGGGGATGTTGATCGATGCGAATAAATGCGCAGAGGGCTGCAGTGCCTGTGTCGATGCCTGCAACAGTGAACACGGCTTGATCGGACATGATCGACCGGCGACGGATGCCCAGTGGATTCGCGCCGTCAAACTGAAGGATCTCAATACCGGGCATATCAACCGCCTGGTAATGATGTGTCAGCACTGTGAACATCCGCCTTGTGTGGATGTCTGCCCGACAGGCGCCTCTTTCAAGCGAACAGATGGCATTGTGTTGGTCGACCGTCATATCTGTATCGGCTGCCGCTACTGTATGATGGCCTGTCCCTATAAGGCACGTTCCTTCGTGCATGAAGACCTCAAGGATCAATCCATTAACGCTCCTCGAGGTAAGGGGTGTGTTGAGGGCTGCACGATGTGCGTACACCGTATTGATCGTGGTGAGACGATGACTGCCTGTCAGGAAGCCTGTCACAAGGACGGACATGGAGCGATTCTCTTTGGCGACCTGAAAGATCCCGATAGCGAAATCAGTCAAGCACTTAAATCACAGAATAGTCGGCAGCTTCGTGCTGATCTCAAACTGAATACCGGTGTCCGGTATTCGAATCTGTGATAGCAGGGGGCGTATAGAATATGAGTAAGATGTATTATCGTGAGCTCTACTGCGGAACACCAGTCCGCTATTGGGCGGGGATGGCATTGCTCGGCACGATTGTAGCAATCGCCATGGGGGCAGCCTTCTATATGGAGCATAATGGTCACTGGGTGACCGGAATGTCCAATCAGGTTGTTTGGGGATTACCGCATGTCTTTGCAATCTTCCTGATTGTTGCTGCGTCCGGTGCCTTGAATGTGGCATCGATTGGTTCGGTGTTCGGCGGACCGATGTACAAGCCTCTCGGGCGTTTTTCAAGTCTGTTGGCGATTGGTTTACTGGCAGGGGGCTTGGCAGTGCTGCTGCTGGATCTAGGACGCCCCGACCGTCTGATCATCGCCATGACCTACTATAATTTCAAGTCGATCTTCGCCTGGAATATTATTCTCTATTCCGGTTTCTTCGCTATCGTGGGCCTCTATCTTTGGGCCATGATGGACAGAAAGGCCAACCGCTACTACCGTCCGATTGGTTTCGCAGCATTCTTTTGGCGTCTTGCACTGACCACCGGTACCGGTTCTATCTTCGGTTTTCTGGTCGCTCGCGAGGCCTATGATGCCGCGATCATGGCACCGATGTTCATTATCATGTCCTTTAGTTATGGCTTGGCATTCTTCATCATCACGCTGATTGCAGCTTATATGTGGGGTGATCGTGAATTGGGTGATTTGCGTCTGGCGCGCCTGAAGAACTTGTTGGGAGTATTTGTCGGTGCGGTGCTCTACTTTGCACTTGTCTTCAATCTCACGAATCTATATGTGACTCAGCACCACGGCGTCGAGAGTTTTATTCTGCTCAATGGCGGGGTGTATACCGCAATGTTCTGGCTTGGTCAGGTGTTGATTGGCGGTATTGTTCCGCTGTTCCTGATCTACTCTCCGGCGTTTGATAAAGCCCGCTGGGCTATTGCTGCAGCTTCAGTGATGGTGTTGATCGGCGGTTTCTTCCAGATCTATGTGATCGTAATAGGTGGACAGGCCTTCCCGATGTCAATTTTTCCGGGTAAGGAAGTGCTTGAGAGCAGTTTCTATGATGGGACCGTGAATGCCTATGCGCCCAGCCTTCCGGAAATGCTGCTTGGTATTGGTGGCATCGCCATCGCCATGACGATGGTTGCTGTCGGCGCCCGTATGTTCAAGGTGTTCCCTGAATCCCTGGAAGATCCAGGGGAGGGTGCCTGATTTACAGCTTGTAATCTAGCTGTAAGACAATAAGAATACCCACCGTCAGCATGTGCTGACGGTGGGTATTTTTTTGCATGAAAGAAAAAGCCTGTGGCCTCTATCTATATCTCTGCTGCGCATAAGTCCTCCGGGAAGACCACCCTATCTATCGGGTTGGGACGTGCTTTGGCCAATCGCGGCCTGACGGTCCAGTCCTTCAAAAAAGGTCCCGACTACATTGACCCGCTTTGGTTGCACTCAGCAACTGGGCGTGGCTGTTACAATCTCGATTTCTACACCATGCATCGGAAAGAGATCGAAGCGCTCTATCGCCGTCGAATGCAGGGGGCAGACATTGGCCTCATCGAGGGTAACAAGGGACTCTACGATGGCTTGGATATTGAAGGCAGCAACAGCAATGCCGCTTTGGCAGCCCTGCTGGATGTTCCTGTTGTTCTGGTTATCAACACAAAGGGCATGACCCGTGGAATTGCTCCTCTGCTGCTGGGATACCAGGCTTTTGACCACAACATCTCCATCTCAGGTGTCATCCTCAATCAAGTCGGTGGCAGTCGCCACGAATCGAAGCTGATAAATGTCGTAGAGCACTATACAGACATTCCCGTGCTGGGGGCTGTCGCCAATGATCCGTTACTGGGAATTGATGAACGCCACTTGGGATTGGTGCCCAATAATGAGCGCTTGCAGGCGGAAGAGGTCATCGACTACCTGGCAAAGACGGTAACCGACTGTGTCAATCTCGACAGGCTGATAGAGATCGCCGGAGAGGCCCGCAGTGTTCCCCCATTGGAGATGGTGGAGGAGACTTCGCCTCAAGAGGGAACATTGCGCATAGGTTACCCGAAAGATATGGCCTTTGGCTTCTACTACCCCGATGACCTGGAGGCTTTGCGGCATCATGGGGCTGAACTGGTTCCTTTCGACACCCTGAACGATGAACGACTGCCTGAGGTCGATGGGCTCTTTATCGGTGGGGGGTTTCCCGAGGCGTCGATGGATGCGCTTGAGGCAAATACTTCGATCCGAGGGGCAATCAGAGACTACATCGAGCAGGGTGGGGCGGTTTACGCAGAATGTGGAGGGTTGATGTACCTTTGCAGAAGCCTGACCTGGCAAGGCAAAAAATGTAGAATGGTCGGTATAATTCCTGCTGATGCGGTCATGCATGAAAGACCACAGGGTCGGGGTTACGTTCGTCTCACGGAATCAGGCAACTCCCGCTGGGGAGAAGTCGCGGAAAAAGCTGGCGATGGCATCATCAGCGCCCATGAGTTCCACTACTCGGCTCTCGAGGGATTGGATGCTGAAAGTAGCGATTTTGCCTATAAAGTGGTCCGAGGCACAGGAATCGACAGCAGGTATGATGGTTATATCTACAAAAACCTGCTTGCCAACTACACCCACATGCGAAATGTGGGTGGATGTCACTGGGTAGAACGCTTTTTGTCGCATGTCAGGACGATAAAAGCAGTGAAAATGGGAAATCAAGGTAGCAATAACGATGTTTAAATTGACCAAAAGGGCGGCTAAACAGATTGCCCAGGCAGCAGAGCAGGGCGGAACAGAGGGTATGGTGCTGCGTTTTGCAACCCGTATGAAGGAAGATGGGGCGTTTGATTATCTGATGGGATTCGACGAGGTGAAGGATGACGATATAACCTTTGTCTCGGAGGGTATCGACCTGGTCATGGAACCCGATTATGTTCCGATGCTAAGTGAAACGACCATGGATTACGTGGAGACTGAAGATGGCGAGAAGCAATTCATCTTCATCAATCCAAAAGACGCCAATTACGTTCCTCCTGTAGAAGAGAACACCGACCAAGGGGAGTGATTCTCCAATCACCGAGTAGCGGCACTGCCCAGACCAAACAGCCTGTCCGCCCCCTTTAAGGATAAAAGCACTCAACCCCCTCCCGGAGCCACCTTCTGATGGATCTATCCAATGAAGACGCCCTGCGTCTGAATGTGCTGCTTGCCACTAAACCCCGCGCCATCAGAATCAATGAGTCTTCAATGACGCTTTACGGTCTCTCCGACAAGGGTGAGGCCAGGATTCAGCTCAATCCCAACTGCCGAGACGACCAATATCTCGGCCGGGTGCGGGAACTACTGTCCGGTCATGCGACGGGATCACCCGGTGGCTACCCGCTTTTTCTCAAGCGCTGGACCCGAATGGGTCAGACCCGGTGCGAAAATCTTGAGCAACTACTCTTGCTTGGTGAACCGGAAGCGGTTGTCGCCGTCACCTGTGCCGACGGACTGACCGATGATCTTGCGCGCCTGGCCTGGTGGTCCAGTCAGGAGCCGGAGAATGCCCGGCGTATGCTTGCCAATCCAGCTGTCGTTGCCGGAGAGATGGGTGCTGAGTTGGCGGAGTTTCTGATCGAATACCTCCCCTTTGAGACTGAACCGGAGATGATGGTGGAAAGCCTGAAACTCGTACTTCAACCGGGACTGGTTTCGAATGAAGTCAGACAGAAGTTATGGAAACGTTGCAGTCGCAAATCTGTCTACTATCTCGGGTTTCTTGCCAGCATACCGGACCAGTTGCCGGAACAGGCGCAACCGCGCGGAGATCGGGACAGCCACGCAGGCTCGCTCGTTACGCTTGCAGAGGTCGGAAACCCTTATGCTGAAATAGTGTTGAAGATACTCTCTGCCCCGGGCCAAAGTTTTATCGATACAGTCGGGCGGGTGATGGTCAAACCTGCAAATCAGGATGTGGTTACCCTGCTACTTGATGTCCTGCGAGACTATTTCGCGCCACTGAGGCCTGAAGGAAACCCTGATCTGACCCTTGAAGCGCTGGAAGAGGAAGCGGAACAGCTGCTTGCCGGAAAGGCCGCTTGTCACGTTTTTGAGAGTTGCCTGGATGCTGCGCCTGAGTTGGCGGGAGAGTTAAAGGCGATGCGTATTTTTTCCGGCATGGGGTATGGCGTCGTGCGTCCTGTATTCAGTCATTCTGACGCGATCGGTTCTTTGATGCGCCGTAAGTTGGAACCGGTATTGACACCATTGATGGCATATCTTCGCGTGCTGAAGGGGACGGGAACCTATGAGTAGTAGGCCTGTTCAAGCATAGCGGATCGGGCCTGCATCTTGAAGAGTTGCATTATTTATCGGGTTTTGCTCGCTGGCGGCCTCGATAGGCGGCAACCTGCTGGATGATGGGTTGGAACGGTAATTCATCCAGTGAATTGAATTTTTCGATGGCGCCGCTGACCAACGTGAATATGTCGCCGACCGGTTCAGGTACCGGTTCTTCCGGATAGATCTCGGAAAACAGTCCTCGTACTCCACCGACCTGCAGGCGCATCGCCTGGCCATGAGGCAGTGTTGCGTTCCTGTCATTGGATTTCAGTGCAAAGCGGGCGTGATGCCGGAGCAGTTCGAGCAGTTCCATGCACTGGGCCTGTCCCTGGTCTGATTCGCAATGCACCCCGACACGTTCCGCCAAGTAGAATCGCTTTGACTCACCGCAGCTGCATTTATCGTTCAGAATGCTCCGTTCGAAGGGGCAGTAACGGTCGTTGATCTCCCGGTATGTGCGATGGTATGCGTCCTGATCCATACTGGCTTCAGGTTCCCTTGTTGGTAAAACGGTGGATCATACGGCGATCTTTCTTGTTCATTTTGCCACGAACGGGTCGAGGTTCCATGGCGCGCTGCAAGCGCTGCTCTTCGGTAATCTTCTGTCGCAGCTGTTCACTCTCTGCCGACTCTTCGTAGAATTCAAGAGCCTCCCTGGCGGGACGTCGTTTTGAGGCCAGTACCCGTACCTCCACATCCCATTCAAGTGAGCCCTTATGGATCTGCAGATGTGAACCGACCTTGACCTCACGGCCAGGTTTTGTGCGCTGGCCATTGAGATGTACTTTGCCGCCATTGATTGCTTCGCAGGCGATTTGACGAGTCTTGAAAAAGCGAGCTGCCCACAGCCACTTGTCGAGTCGGACCTTGCCTGCCGTTTCATTCATGTGGATCAGCTTTCCGCCAGACCGAGTAGTTCGTCCAGGCGACCCGCCATTTCAAGGGCGGCCATATCGTCATAACCGCCGACATGGTATTCGTCGATGAAGATCTGCGGCACTGTGTTGCGCCGACTGCGTTGCATCATGACCTGCATCGCTTGGTGGTCGGTATCGATGCGGATCTCCTCGTAGTCCACCTGCTTGTTTTTCAGCATGAACTTGGCGCGTACGCAATAGGGGCAGACCGCCGTGGTATACATCACCACTTTAGGCATGGGGTAAATTCCTCTTGGTAAAAAATGATCAGCAAGGCTCCGGACCCTGGTGGAAAGGGCGACGGGGCGGAGATGATTTCCAGCAATTGTTATGTAACTCTTTGAGTCTTCAGTAAATCATCGAAAAAGCACTGTTTCGTTTAATATCTCAATATTAACAGCCACATCAGCAGAGTTCCACGAACACCATGACATGAGAATGGTTTTAGGCGGAAGCACAGAAGAACTTTACCGGCAGTGGATTTTAAGATTCTCCGGTTTGGCTATAACATGTAGCGCCTTGAATGTTTTCCGGGACTACACATGCGCTCCGATACCCCTGTCACCATCCATTTGAAGGACTATTTGCCACCGGCTTATCTGGTGGATCAGATCGACCTGAATTTTGATCTCCACGAGGACTACGTTCGCGCTGAGAGTCGCCTGAAGGTACGGCGTAACCCAGCCTTCGAAGGTGACGCACGCGCTTTCCTGTTGAATGGCGAGCTGTTGGAGCTGGAATCCGTGCAGCTCGATGATGCGGTGCTGGGAGTCGATGCCTATCGGCTGGATGACACATCCCTGACCATCCATAATCCAACTGAACAGTTTGAACTGAAAACCCGAGTGTTGATACGCCCCCAGGAGAATACTGCACTGGAAGGGCTCTATCGCTCCGGTGGCATGTTCTGTACTCAATGCGAGGCCGAAGGGTTTCGCCGCATCACCTATTTTCCTGACCGGCCCGATGTCATGGCCCGCTTTAGCACCACCATTAGCGCAGACAGAAAGCGCTATCCAATACTGCTCTCCAACGGCAACAGGGTTCAGGAAGAGGAACTCGATCAGGGTCGCCACCGGGTTCGCTGGGAAGACCCCTTTCCCAAGCCCTGTTATCTCTTTGCCCTGGTGGCGGGGGATCTGCGTTTTATTCAAGACAGCTATACCACGATTTCGGGACGCGATGTGGATCTGCGCATCTACGTGGAAGCGGAAAATATCGAGAAGTGCGATCACGCCATGCAATCCCTGAAACACGCCATGGCCTGGGATGAGCAGCACTATGGTCGTGAGTACGACCTGGATATCTACATGATCGTGGCGGTCAACGATTTCAACATGGGGGCGATGGAGAACAAAGGCCTCAATGTCTTCAATTCCAAGTTCGTGCTGGCCCGCCCAGACAGTGCCACCGACCGTGATTTCCAGGGTATCGAAGGGGTCATCGCCCACGAATATTTCCATAACTGGACCGGCAATCGCATCACCTGTAGAGATTGGTTTCAGCTTAGTCTGAAAGAGGGGCTGACGGTGTTTCGGGATCAGGAGTTCTCGGCAGATATGGGCTCCCGTGGCGTCAAGCGCATCGAGGACGTGCGCTTGCTGCGCGCCCATCAGTTTGCCGAGGATGCCGGTCCAATGGCCCATCCGATTCGTCCCGATGCCTATATGGAGATCAACAATTTCTACACCGTGACTGTCTATGAGAAGGGTGCCGAAGTGGTGCGCATGCAGCACAATCTGCTGGGCGAAGCCGGCTACCGCAAGGCCACCGACCTCTATTTTGAACGACATGACGGCCAGGCGGTCACCACGGAGGATTTTGTACGATGCATGGAGGATGCCGGCGGACGGGATCTCTCTCAATTCAAGCACTGGTACAGTCTTGCCGGTACCCCCGAACTGCAGGTGAAGGTGGATTACGATGTCTCAGCACAGGTCTACAGTCTGCAGGTCACCCAGCGCTGTTCAGACACGCGTGGACAGAAGAGCAAACCACCGTTTCACATCCCCCTGGCTCTGGGACTACTCGATGAGACGGGAGAGGATATTCCGCTGCAGTTGAAGGGCGAGGCGGCGCCAGCTGGAGGGACACGGGTCGTTGAGTTGCGCCAGGCGGTGGAGACTTTTCATTTCGTCAATGTGCCGTCCAGACCGGTGCCTTCACTGCTGCGGGGACTCTCTGCACCGGTGAAGATCGATTATGGTTACAGCGATGCGGAACTGACGTTTCTGATGGCCCACGACAACGATGACTTCAACCGTTGGGATGCCGCCCAGACACTGGCCCAGCGCATCATTCTGCAACTGCTGGATGCGCATCGGGCGGGGGATCGACTGGAGGTGCCGCAAGGATTTATCGATGCCTTTCATAAGGCACTGACCGACCAGCAGGCAGACAAGGCGTTGCTGGCCGAGGTGCTGCTCCTCCCTTCTGAATCCCAGTTGGGAGACCAGATGGCGGAGGTGGATGTCGATGGAATTCACCTAGCGCGGGAGGCGGTGAAGCGACAACTTGCCGTGGCGCTGAAAACCTCACTGCTTGAGATCTACCGTGCCAATACAGAGACGGGCGCCTACACTATCGACTCTGCCGCCATCGCCCGGCGCAGTCTGAAGAATGTCTGCCTCGGGTATCTCATGCTGCTCGATGAGCAGGCGCCCCGTGACCTCTGCATGGCCCAGTTTGAGGCGTCGCACAACATGACCGATGTCATAGCGGCGCTCTCTACGCTGGCCAATACCGAGTCGCCGGAGAGAGAGGTCGCACTTGCGGCATTCGAGAACCGCTGGCAGGACGATGCGCTGGTGATGGACAAATGGTTCACAGTACAGGCGCTCTCCCGATTACCCGCCACGTTGGATGTGGTGAAGGAGTTGATGAAGCATCCGGCCTTCTCCATGCAGAACCCCAATAAGGTGCGCAGTCTTATCGGCGCCTTTTGCAGCGGCAATATCACCGGGTTTCATGCAGTGGATGGCTCCGGCTACCGTTTTCTGAGCGACAGGGTTCTGGAGCTGGACCGGCTCAACCCCCAGGTTGCGGCCCGCATGATGCGCATCATGGCCCGCTGGCAGCGTTATGACGAGGTGCGTCAGACCTTGATGAAGCGCGAATTTCGACGGGTGCTCTCTACGCCGGATATCTCACGGGATCTCTTCGAGATCGCCTCCAAGAGCCTGGAGGTCAAGTGAGCCGGGCGCTGCTGATTGTGGCGCACGGCAGCCGCCGGGAGGCCTCCAACGAAGAGATCCGGCGGCTGACGGAACGGGTGAGAGCAGAGGCGGGAGATAGCTACCAATCGGTGAGTTGTGCCTACCTGGAACTTGCCGATCCCTCCATTCCAGCAGGGATCGAGCAGTGCATTGACGGGGGTGCAGAGGAGGTGGTCGTACTGCCCTATTTTCTCTCCGCAGGCCGGCATGTGAGCCTCGACATTCCGCAGGAAGTGGAGGCTACGCAACGCAAGCATCCCGGGGTCAGGATCAGGATTGCCCCCTATCTGGGTGGCGCCGATGGGATATCCGCTATGTTGCTCGACAGCGCGGCAGAGGATCGGGGCTGACCGCGTGAGATGGGATTTTAAGGATTATCAGGTGAGGAACCGTTAAACTTACAAAACCATTCAAAATTGTCCACGCTCGTTACTCCAGGAGGATGGGGCTATGTTTGGATCAGTCATGCTTGAGGTCGCCATTGGCTTGGCATTTATCTATGTTTTGCTGAGCCTGCTCTGCTCCTCGCTCAATGAGATGATCGCCGGTTTTTTCAATCTGCGCTCCAAGAACCTGCTGACAGCGCTCAATCAATTGTTGACGAATGAGGCAAAGCCTGCCGAAGATTCAGCGGCTGCCATTCTGATCAGCAAGGTCACGTCACATCCCTTCATCAGTGCCCTGAAACAGCCTCCGGTACGCTTTTTCGGTAAGCAGAGGGATGAGAAGGTACCGAACTATATCCCGCCTCATGCCTTTGCCGTTACCCTGCTCGATACCATCGGGGCCAGGGGCATGGATGGCAAGATGAAAACGGTTTCGTCGATCCGAAGCCTGATCAACAAGGAGGAGAACGAACACCTCAAACGCTCCCTCCTGCCATTGCTCGATAACGCGGGAGATGATCTGGAGAAGATTCAGTCCAATATCGAGGCGTGGTTTGATACCTCGATGGATCGGGCGTCGGGATGGTATCGACGCCAGTCGCAGATGATTATCCTCCTTGTCGCCGCCGTAGTGGTCACCTCGATGAACATCGACACTATCCATATCGCCCATGCGCTGTGGCATGATTCCGGTGTGCGTACGGCCCTGGTGGCGCAGGCAGAGCAGCTTGCAAAGAGTGATGAAGATGTCCTGACAAGGGATCAGGATTACAAGGAGGTTGTTAAGAAAATTGAAGGTCTATCACTGCCCTTGGGCTGGGATAGTGAGTCGGTAAGAAAATTCTGGCAGAATCGGGAAGATGCAAAAGGAGGCAGAGAGAGCCGACTTTGGGCGGTGTTGGTCAAGATAACCGGTCTGTTGATCACTATCCTTGCGATCTCCATGGGTGCACCCTTCTGGTTTGACCTGCTCAACAAATTGGTCGATCTGCGCTCAGTCGGGAAAAGGCCCTCCAGTGTGGCCGGGTCGCCGGGCAGTGGAGACACTGCACAAAAGCCTCCCGTTGCAGAATAGGGTAGTATGGCCGTCCCAATAATCCCCAGGAGAAGCCAATGAAATATCTGTTACCGATCTTGCTGCTGCCGGCGATGGTCTTTGCACAGTCTCCACAGGGACAGATCGACAGGGAACAGATGTTCAAGATGGCAAAGCAGAGGATGCTTCCCGTGATGGAGACGAGCATACCTGCGATGAAAAAGACCCTGACCTGTCTGGAGGGGACATCCAGCAAGGATGATCTGATGAAGTGTGTTGCCATTATGACTGAGGCCAGAGAGCAGGCCATGCGCTCCGTGGGCGGAGGCAAGGAGAGTTCTCACGGCAAATCATCGTTCGCGCCAGACCCGAAGGATATCGAGTGGAGTCCGGAAATGAAGGCTCAGATGGTGAAAGACCTGAACATGTCGATCAAGCGGAGCGAGGCGATAAAAGGCTGTCTGGGGAAGAGTGCCAGTAGTACCGAGATGGACAGCTGTATGCAATCGGCGGCTAAGTAAAGACATCACTTGGTAGGTATTTCTGCCCGGTTTCCTCTTGTTCGCCTCAGATGATGAAAGATTTCACAGACTTTATGAATGCCTGGAAAACCTAGGTGATATTTCTTTAACATATTGTTTTTTAATATAAAAAAGCCTATTTTCAGGATGTGTGTCGGTCCGGTTTGAGAGGTGACAGACTTGAATCTGGGCGCCGCTTCGGGCAGGATGCGCGCGGTTAACAGATTTGGAGAAGTCATGGACTTCGAGCGTTCCCTCGGTCTTAAAGATGTTCCGGTAGATCCGGAAGAAGAGAGCAAAAAGCTACAGCTCTATATCAACCTGAAACTGGCGTCTTCGGGTCAGCCCACAGTTGCCGGCGGAGATGAGGGGTTTCTTTCCACCGCCCAGGATCTGCTCAAGAGTTACCGGGAGAAGAACCGGTTGCTCACCGATTACCTCTGTCCTGCTGATCAACGTATCCAGTCATTTTTGGAACGTTACCTTGAGGGTCTTCCTGAAGGGGAGATGCCCAAGCTACCCGCCATGACCTTCATCCTTGACAGGCATGGCGTAGCCCGGGAGCTCTCCCTGCCGTTGGGCGAGGACGAGTTCCACTCCGATATCGTCAACAGTTTCCGGGCGAAGCAGGGTGTGCTGCACAATCCCGCCAGCGATCGCCGGACCACCAAGGGTTCTTTCCATATTGCCGATGGCGGGCTGCCGGTTCCCGGTGACAAGAAGGTGGTGCCGAAGCGCTGTTTTGCCTTCATGCTGACAGCCGCAATGAATCCGCCGGATGAACTGCTGCAGATACCTTTTACCTCAGCGTTGGAAGAGCAGGCGAAGATGTTTGTCTCCCTGCTGTTGCGCCCCACGGTCTGTCCGGAGATCCCCGGCCAGGATAGCGAGAAGAGCATGGAGATCCGCTTCTTCGCGCCGGGTAACCTGGTCAGTAACCTCGATTTTGTCGAGAGCATCTTCGGCAACGGCGGCAGCCCTCTGCTACCGGAGTTTGATTCCGCCCTGGATGTGGACCACTGGACCGGACAGACCGGTTGCGTCATTCTCGCGCCCCATCTCACCCAACTCACCAAAAAGTCTGTAGGGCTGCCCCACTTCGACGATGCCAGTGAGCGTCAACGGGCGGAAGGCATGTGCTGGCAGTCGGAAGACGAACGCTACAACGATGGTCAGGCCTTTAAGATCACTGCCCGTGATGAGAGCGGCGTGATCGTCACCATTCTTGCGGATAACTACTACGGCTATTGCAAGAAAGAGGTCAAGACCCAGATTGGCTTCGCCGCCAATCTTTTTGGCCTGGCGGAAGAGGAGCATGCCGGTGGAGCACTGGCCTTCCCACGCCGTAACCACGGTATCGAATATGGTGTCGACTCCACGACCCGGGAGCCGGGTTACAATTTTCAGGATGTGCAGGAGCGCTACGGCGATATCATGAATCTGCAGTCTGAGGGGCACGGCATCGACAAGCGCTTCCCCGATGTGATCTATGTGCCCCAGGATCTGCGCATGGATCTGCAGGAGCAGAGCATCGCCTTCCTGCGGGATGGAGAGTCCCATGTTATCCGTCTGCAGCCAGGCAAGATCTATGTCCAGCCCAATGGATATAAAATAGAGATGCAAAAGCATCCGGACGCCCCCTCGTGGCGTCTGATCGGCACCGATCCCGAGGGGACTTTTTGTCATAAGCCCAGCACCGTCTCCGGTGGCGGCAAATCGGAGATTTCCAAGTCTCTTGACGATGCGGTGATCTACGGCCCCCTCTTCGTCGATGAGTTGCAGGTCGATCTCGACCGTGTGCAGGAGATCTACGACCGGGATTATAGTGATCGTTTGAAGTCCAGTTTTGAGAGTGTGGACCGGGACCCCAGCCGTAAGCCGCTGAGTATGGAGCGCAGCCTGGGCTCCTTCATCAAATTGATGACCCCCTCTCCCAGTTACACTGATGAGTACAATGCCTGGCTGGAGTCGATTCCGCCGCGCATCCTGGCGCTGGCCTTTGTCATCAAACGCTTCTACCGGCCATTCTGGGGCACTAACTGGCGCAAATATATTTCAGTGGATGAGATTGACGGTGCGGCAGGCCATGAACTGAAGTTGCTGGATCGCCGCATCATCGCCTCCTATCTGCGCGTCGGTTTCGATGAGCGCGGTGAGTGGCGCATCTTCAAGGTACGACAGGACTTCATCGCAGCTGAGAAGATTCAGATGGAAGACGACATCACCACTTCGGTGGTGGTCAGAGCGAAATCCCTTGATGACTGCCGTTGTGGATATGACAATGACCGCAGCGTCAAGTTGACCGGCAACTGCGAATATCGTCTGTTCCAGCGTCCGGATGATGCCGTCATCCCCGGCTTCGACAAGCAGACCGAATTCGATATGTCCCAGCCTGGGAATTTTCTTGCCAATTTTGAACCGCTGAACGGAGAGAAATTGACTGAGGTGGTGGAGGATGTGCTGAATCTCTGCAACTTCACCCAGCCCATGCGAGAGTTGCTTACGGGTGCCCACGAAGCGCAGAGCGGATACGTGGTCTCATCTGCCCATCCGCGGCTGGTGGACGGAAAGCCGAGCAAGAATCCCCGCTATCTGCAGACCCGACAGGATCTGGTGGAGCCGATACGTGCCTACGTGGCCGAGATTGGCGCTCGATTCCATCGTAAGCTGCCGTTGGGAAAGAAGGTTTGTCATCCGGTCGATGCGGTGCTGGCCGGACGCCGCAATAATCCGCCTGAACAAGGTATTCGCTCCCTGGCGGTCTATAACCCGATCCATTATCAGGAACTGCCCGAGCTGTTCATGGACTTTGTCTGCAGTCTCACCGGTAAGTCCCCCTCCACCACCGGGGCGGGGAGTGAGGGTGCGCTGACCAAGGGGCCTTTCAATGCCCTGCGCGCCACTGCAGATCTTAACAATGCGCTGGTATCGTTCATTCTTACGGGTTATCCGGGTTTTTCCAGTTCTGCCGGGTATGTCGGTCCGAACGTACGGGTTGCCCACGATATCAGCCTGTTGATCCCAGAGGTCTGGGCACGGCTGGACGAACATGAACGTGACCCGGCCTATCTTATCGAGAACGGCTACCTTGAACCGTTGGAAGACTTTGAGCATAACGGTCATCGGGTTTTGGCGAGTCGGTTGGGTTATCGTATTACGGATCGTTTTGTACACGGCTTCCTCGGCAAGATTTTCGATAATGCCAACACGGTGCTGACCGAAAGTATCCTGAAACCGGAACTGCAGAGCCTGGATGTCTTTGCGGATGGCATAGACAATATCGTAGAGGCACAACAGAGAGTTGCTCAGCAGTATCTGGATGACGGCAGTGTTGAGGATGCCTGTCCGCCCTTGAAAGCTGTGCTGCATATCATGGCGAAGGGTGAGTACGAAGGTAAGGCAGTGCATGATCCTGAGATTCGCGCCATGTTCACCAGCGACTACCTGTTGGCGTCGGATTGGTACCAGGAGCGTCTGCGGGTGAAACAGGCACGGGAAATAACGCTCTGGCAACGTCATGTCGATTATCTGCAGGATTTCCTCAACCGGCCAGGTTATGCCGATGTGGCTGAAAAGATGGGTATAGCGTCGCGACTCGAGGCGGCCGATGCGCGACTTGCGGCAGTGCGGAGTGATGACTATCTGCGCAGTCTGGTCGGCACTATTGGTGCGGACCCCCTGCGGCCTGCGGGTACCCCCGCTTAGTTGACCCAGCGTATTGCCTGATCCGCTACGCTTGATCAGGCCTACAAATTCAGTAGCAGGCCGGTCCAAGCGCAGCGGAACAGGCAACCTCACTGTCTGGCCGGGAGATAACGATTTACACTACTATCCACAATATTCGTCTCCACTATGATGTTATGGGCAGTGGGAGTCGTGTGCTTATTCTGCACGGCTGGGGCAGCGATCTCGGCAGTTTCGCGTCTGTCAGACAGCATCTGGCGAAAAAATATTGTGTCTACGCTTTGGATCTTCCCGGTTTCGGTGAAAGCCCGGCGCCGGAATCCCCATGGGGAACGACGGAATATGCGGCCTTGGTGGAGCGTTTTATCGTTGAGATGGGGATCGAAAATCCTGCGATCATCGGCCACTCCTTCGGTGGTCGGCTGGCGATCCGGCTGGCGACGAAGATGCCGGTGAGAAAATTGATCCTGGTGGACAGCGCCGGGGTCAAACCCCGCCGCAGCCTGAACTACTATCTCAAGGTCTATTCATACAAGCTGATGAAAAATGTCCTGGGCCGGCTCTATCCACCACTACTGGAAAAGATGCGCGGACGCGCCGGTTCCGAAGATTACCGCAATGCCTCCCCCGTCATGCGACAGACCCTGGTAAAGGTGGTGAATGAAGATCTGACGCCCCTGCTGTCCGGGGTCAAAGCGCCCACCCTGCTGGTCTGGGGAGAGAACGATCTGGATACGCCACTCTATCAGGCAAAGGTGATGGAGGCGCAGATACCCGATTGTGGCCTGGCCCTCATCAAGGGAGCGGGACACTTCTCCTATCTGGAGAGGCCTGGCGAGTTCCAGATCATCGTCGACTATTTTCTGAAAATGGAAACCTGATTCATGGGGGCTGCCCTGTTCCAGACGCTTGCTGTGCTGCTTGCTCTGACGCTCTACGCTGTTATTGCCGTGCGTGCCGTTCTGCACTACCTGCACATGCTGCAGCTCAACTCCTATCGCAATGAACGTTATCTGCGTTGGCTGAACGAGGATCTGCTTAAACGTATTGGCCCGGTCTCACTGCTACCGCTTGCGGCGCTTCTGTTTTACTGGAACAGCGGGCTGTTTTTCGGCATCTGGATCGGGGGATTCCTGCTGCTCAGTCTGAAACGCCCCAAAGTGCCGGTAAAAAAACCGCTGGTGGTGACAGGACGGGTCAAACGCCTGATGGCGGCAACCTTCCTGATCTGGTTGGGGGCATCGCTGCTGGCGTTATTTCTCGGCGTGACGGGATTGTCTCCGATCCCCTATTTCTCTCTCTTTCTCATGCTGGGCCTGCTCCTGCTGTTGCTGCCCTGGCTGCTGGTCGTGGCCAACCTGTTGGCGGTGCCGGTGGAGTCGGCCATCGCCAGGTGGTACATCGGCGATGCGGGGAAGATCATCAACGGCATGCCGGGGCTTCAGGTGGTCGGTATCACTGGGAGTTATGGCAAGACCAGTACCAAATTCATCCTGAATGAACTGTTGCTGTCCAAATACAATGCATTGATGACGCCGGGCAGTTTCAATACCCTGCTTGGGGTGACTCGTATTATCAGGGAGAAGCTCAAGCCGATTCATGACCTCTTCCTGGTGGAGATGGGGGCCAAACAGCCGGGAGATATCCGGGAGATCTGCGAACTGGTGCACCCCAGGTACGGTTTGATCACCACCATCGGCAAACAGCATCTGGAGATGTTCAAGAGTCTTGCCAATATCGTGAAAACCAAATCGGAGTTGGTCGAATTCCTGCCATCCGACGGCATCGCGTTTCTCAATGCGGATGATGAGAGTTTTGCTGAAGTGCGAGGCAGGACTCAGGCGAAGGTTGTCAGTTTTGGCGTTGACTCTCCCGGAGCGGATTATGCGGCGCGCGAGATAAAATATCTGGCCAATGGCCTGACCGCGCTCACTCTCTCTTTACCGAGCGGGGAGACGCTGCTGCTGGAGACCCGTCTGCTGGGAAAAAACAATATCTACAATATCGTCTCTGCAGTCGCAGTGGCGATGGAGCTGGGTGTGCCGCAAAACCGGATCAAGGCAGCGGTGCGCTCGCTGCAGCCGGCGCCGCACCGATTGAACGTGAAACAGAGCGCCGCGGGCATCACTATCGTTGACGATGCCTTCAGCTCCAATCCAATGGGCGCGCGAGCCGCCCTGGATGTGCTGCGGGAGATCGAGGGCAACAGAAAGGTGTTGATCACTCCGGGTATGGTTGAGCTTGGCGAAACGGAGGCGGAGGAGAATCGTCTTTTTGGCGCTTATGCGGCAAGTCGGTGTGACTATGTCATTCTGGTGGGTATAGATCAGGCCAAACCGATCCATGAGGGGTTGGTTTCGGTAGGTTATCCGGAGAACCAGATCTATATTGCGGCTCATCTGAATGAGGCCAATGACCATTTTGCGAAGATCTCGCGGGAGGGTGATGTAGTGCTCTATGAAAATGATCTGCCGGATACTTATAATTAGTGCCCGATTGAAAAAACATAATTAACCACGAAGAACACGAAGGACACGAAGAAAATGTTTCGTCAGGGAGGATTTGACTAATTGCATTATTGTTGTCTCGACCGTAGGGAGATCTCAAGCCATTGTGCTCTTCGTGGTGAAAGCAGTATTTCGAATTTGCGTGAGTTGAAGGTGTAGTCGATGAAACCCAATGTTGGCGTCTTTTTTGGTGGCCGCTCGGTAGAGCATGAGGTCTCCATCATTTCCGGTCTGCAGGTCGTCCATGCAATCGATGCCGATCTATACCGCGTGACGCCGGTTTACATCAGTAAAATGGGTGGGTGGTACATCGGTGATAAGCTGTCTGAGATCGACAACTTCAAGCAGCTGGAAACCCTGCTCTCCGAAAGTACAGAAGTTATGCCTCACGGAGATGGTGGGCAGCTTGAACTCTACCGTGTTCCTCCTGCCCGTCTTAAAAACAACCTCATCGAAAAGCTTGATATCGTCTTTCCCGTTATTCACGGCACCAATGGCGAGGACGGCACCCTTCAGGGGCTACTTGAGATGGCAGGTGTTCCCTATGCAGGCTGTGACGTCACTGCGTCGGTCATCGGTATGGACAAGCTACTGACCAAGACCCTGTTGCGGGGTAACGGCATCCCGGTGGTGGAGTCGGAGAGTTGTCGAATGGAAGCCTGGTATCAGGACAGGCGGGGGATTATCGACAGGATCCAGTCAAAATTGGGTTACCCGGTAGTGGTCAAACCAGCGAATCTTGGGTCGAGCATCGGCATCAGTGTCGCTGCCTCGGAAACGGAGTTGGAGGAGGCGATCGAAAACGCCGGTCTGTATGATCCTTCGATCCTGGTGGAACGTATGGTGACCCAACTCAAGGAGATCAATGCCTCGGTGCTGGGTAACCGGGATGAGTCGGAGGTTGCGGCACTGGAGGAGCCTCTGCGTTCCAGTGGCATCCTGAATTTTGCCGACAAGTACCAGGGTGGCAAGACCAAGGGCATCAGCTCCACCGATCGCGTGCTGCCGGCAGAGATACCCGAGGCACTGGCGGACAGGATCCGCCAGTTGGCAAAAGAGACGTTCAGCCTGATTGGCGCAAGTGGAGTGGTTCGTATCGACTTTCTTGTTGATGAGGAGAGCGGTGATGTCTTTGTCAACGAGATCAATACCATCCCCGGATCACTGGCGTTTTACCTCTGGGAGGCGAGTGGCGTTTCGTTTGCAGCCCTGACCACCCGTGTCATCAAGCTGGCGCTGGAGAGGTTTCGGGAGAAGGGCAGGCGGACCTATGTCTTCGACTCCAACCTGCTCTCACTGCAGGGGAGTGGTGGCAAGTTGGGCAGCAAGCGCTGATTCCACATGCCGGGGCTGCCCTGCTGAATGCTATTTCGGCAGCCGCGTGGTGACGGCGGCTTCCAGGCACTCCAGCTGATGTTTCTCCAATAACGGCCGGTTCTTCCGGTCGGTGATGAAAAAGATATCCTCCACCTCTGCGCCGATGGTCGCGATTTTTGCGTGCTGCAGACGAATGTCGCAGGCGACGAAGGCCTGTCCCACTTCCGACAACAGTCCCGGTCGGTCAAGGGTGATCAGACGCATCACTGTGCGGTTGTAAGCAGGATCCTGGGAGAAGAAGATGCGGGTTGGAGTGTCGAAGCTCTTGTGCTGGCGGGGCATGCGGCGATGCACTTTGAGTGGCTGGCCGTCTTTCTGGGTCAATCCGGCTTTCAGGGTGGTGATGATCTCTTCGGTACGATGGCCCGGCTGGACAGGATTGCCATCCTCCTCCATGACCAGGAATGAGTCGAGAGAAAAGCCTTGGGTCGTGCTCATGATGCGGGAGTTGACGATGGACAGACCCAACTGGTCCAGCAGGGTGGTCATGACAGCAAACAGATTGTCGCGATCCAGTCCGTAGTAGAGTACGTCGCTGCCGCCGTGTTCGGCGGTTTCATGGATCGCGACCAATGGCAGGTCTTCCGGTGGTGTGGTGATGATGGCCTGAATCTGCCGGCAGATCGCATTGGGAGAGTGTGAGAGAAAATACTCCGGGCTGAAGGATTGCCAGAGGCGGAGAATCTCTCTCTCGTCGTGTCCGGCCTTGGCCAGCAGTTCCATCGTTTCGTATTTTGTTTCCCTGATCAACTCCTCCTGCGCCAGCGGGTTGTCCAGCCCGCGCTGTAGGGCACGACGGGTGGATTTGTAGAGATCCCGCAGCAGTGACTCTTTCCATGAGTTCCAGCGTTTCGGATTGGTAGCCCAGCTGTCAGCGACTGTCAGCAGATAGAGATAGTCGAGGTGCATTGTGTCCCCGACGTTTTCAGCAAACGTCTGGATGACGTCCGGGTCGTTGATGTCCTTGCGCTGGGCGATCATGGACATGACCAGATGGTTGCGCACCAGCCAGCCGACTAAACGGCTGTCGTATTCGCTGAGATGGTGTTGATGGCAGAAGTCCACCGCGTCCTTCTCACCGAGTATGGAGTGATTGCCGCCACGTCCTTTGGCAATGTCGTGGAAGAGGGCGGCCAGATAGATCAGCTCTTTCTTCGGCAGGGTGCGGAACAGCTGGCTGCAGAAGGGGGTCTCTTCGGCGAGTTCCGGAACTGACAGGCGGCGCAGGTTACGCAGCACCATCAATGTGTGTTCATCCACGGTATAGACGTGAAACAGGTCGTACTGCATGCGTCCGACAATATTTTCAAAGGCCGGAATGTAGGCAGCGAGGATGCCATAGCGATTCATGCGGCGCAGTTCCCGGGTTATGCCCCCGGGTTGGCGCAGGATCTCCATGAACAGGCTCTGTGCCCGGATGTCTGCGCGGAAGGCGCTGTTGATCAGCTGAATATTGTCCCGCAGCAGGCGGATGGTGCTGGCTCTAACACCTTTTAATTCCGGGTTCTCCTGCAGGATAAGAAAGAGTTCCAGCAGGGCGGTGGGGGTGCGGGAGAAGACGTCCGGATGGGTGACCTCGAGAAAGCTGTTGCGGCTTTGGAAACGGTTGCCGTGAGAAACGGGGGCATCCAGCTTGTTCTCCAGCAGGATCGCTTCCTGGAAGTGCTGCAGAAGGATTTCGTTGAGGCGGTTTAGCTCCAGCGTTGTTCGGTAGAAGAGCTGCATAAACTGCTCTACCGCCAGATTGCTGGTATTGTCATCATAGCCAAACTGGTTAGCCAGGGCGCGCTGATAGTCGAAGAGTAAAATGTCGCCGTGCCTGCCTGTAAGGGTATGCAGGGCGAAACGGATGCGCCAGAGATAATCCTGACCTTCGATCAGTGTCTGGTATTCATCCTCATTGAGGAAGCCGTGACTCACCAGGTCGCGCAAAGTGTCGGCCTGGAAGTGGCGTTTCACTACCCATCCGATCATCTGGATATCCCGCAATCCGCCTGGACTATCCTTCAGATTGGGTTCCAGGTTGCTTTCGCTGTCCTCGAATTTTTGATGCCGTGCCTGCTGTTCTGCAAATTTCGCTTCAAAAAAGCGTTTGCTGTCCCAAATCTTAGCGGGGCTGGTGGCTTTCCGCATCGTCTTGAAGAGGGTCTCAGGGCCGACCAGCAGCCGGGATTCCATCAGGTTGGTGGCAACCGTGATGTCTTTAGATGCTTCCCGGATGCAATCCTCAATGGTGCGTACGCTGTGGCCAACTTCCAGTCCGATGTCCCAGAGCAGGCTAAGAAACTGGCCCAAGGGTTCCTGTAACTGTTCGAAGTGATCTTCGTGGTCGAGCAGAATCTGCAGGTCGATATCTGAAGCCGGATGGAGTTCTCCCCGGCCATATCCACCCACTGCGACCAGTGCAGCGTTTGTGGAATCCTGGAAGTGGAGATTCCAGGCGCGCTCCAGGACGGCATCGACCAGATGGGCGCGGGCGGCCACGAGTTCGGTTATCGGCTGTTCCTGATTGAACCCTTCCCTGATCGTTGCAGCGCCCTGCTTCAAGAAGTCGCGAAAAACCGGTATCGGGGTGGATGAGGCGCTAGCCAGCGTCTGGTCAATCGCCGAGAAGTCGAACATTGTATTTTTTGCCTGGATCATTGAGTGGCGTCGGCTTCTTCAGCACGCAGGGTCAGCACCTCACAGCCGGTTTCTGTCACCAGCAGGGTGTGCTCGTACTGCGCGGAGAGACTGCGGTCTTTGGTGACCACGGTCCAGCCGTCGGGACGGAGTTTTATCTGGCGCTTACCGGCATTGACCATGGGTTCGATGGTGAAACACATGCCGGGTTGGAGCACCAGACCAGAACCCGGGCTGCCATAATGGAGAACCTGGGGGTCTTCATGAAATTCCTTACCGATACCGTGACCGCAATATTCGCGCACCACGGAGTAGTGATGTCTCTCGACAAAATCCTGAATCTTGTGGCCGATGTCACCAAGCTGGGCGCCGGGACGAACCTCGTCGATGCCGACCCAAAGGGCTTTTCGGGTGACCTCTATCAACCGTTTGGCGAGGATGGAGGTCTCCCCCACGCTAAACATCTTGCTGGTGTCTCCGTGATAGCCATCCTTGATGACAGTGATGTCGAGGTTGACGATGTCCCCCTTTTTCAGCTTTTTGTCAGCGGGAATACCGTGGCAGACCTGCTGGTTGACCGAACTACAGATAGACTTTGGAAATCCCCGGTAGTTTAGCGGGGCGGGGATGGCCTGCTGCACGTCGACGATGTAGTCGTGGCAGATCTTGTCCAACACCTCCGTGGTGACCCCGGGTTTGACATGAGGCTCGATCATCTCCAGTACCTCCGCGGCCAGGCGGCCAGCGACCCGCATCTTCTCTATCTCGTCCGCTGTCTTGATCGTTACGCTCATAATTCTTAAAGGGTCATGAAAATTTAGGGGAAAGGAAGCTGGGAACAAGGTGCCAGGGATTTGTCGCGATCCGCCCGGTATGGTATAAAACGCCCCGCTGAATCGCAAACGGTTCGCGCTGCTCACTTTACGGGGTTTTTCCTCGTGCGGGAGTAAAACTAATCCACACATACATCGGCACATGGTTCGGGGTGCCTCCCAGCTTTTGCGGGGAGGTCGATTCATGGGGTGTATGGAGGCCTAACCCAATACAATCAGGAGTCACTCATGAGTGCAGTATCCATGCGCCAGATGCTGGAAGCAGGCGTACACTTCGGGCATCAGACCCGTTACTGGAACCCCAAGATGGGGGCCTACATCTTTGGTCATCGTAGCAAGATTCATATCGTCAATCTTGAGAAGACCCTCCCTCTCTTTAATGACGCCATGAACTTTATCGGTTCGCTTGCGGCGAACGGCGGCAAGATTATGTTCGTCGGCACCAAGCGTGCAGCCCGTGATGCGGTGCGTGAAGAGGCGGAGCGCTGCAATATGCCCTACGTCAATCATCGTTGGCTCGGTGGCATGCTGACCAATTTCAAGACCATCAAACAGTCGATCAAACGTCTTAAAGAGCTGGAAGCCATGTTCGAGGACGGTAGTGTCGACCAGCGTTTCAAGAAGAAAGAGGCGCTGAATCTCCACCGCGAGATGGAGAAGCTGGATCGCAGCCTCGGCGGCATCAAAGATATGGGCAAGTTGCCCGATGCCATGTTCGTGATCGATGTGGGGCATGAAGACATCGCAATCTCTGAGGCCCGTAAGCTGGGCATCCCTGTTATCGGTGTGGTCGATACCAATAACAACCCCGAGGCTATCGATTACGTGATCCCCGGGAATGATGATGCAATCCGGGCGATCCAGCTCTACACGCAGGGCGCATCTGCAGCGATCCTTGAAGGTCGTACGAGCGCGGCCCATGTGGCGGCTGGCAGCGAAGAGGAGTTTGTCGAGGTCAAAGGCGACAAGTCCTGAAGCAGTCGACAGATTTTCTGGATTAACGGCCGGATCATGCCTGCAGCGTGATTCGGTCGATCTATATTTGAAGATACGATTTTGAGGTAGGAAAGATGGCGATTACAGCCTCTCAGGTTAAGGAGCTGCGCGAGCGTACCGGCGCAGGCATGATGGAGTGCAAGAAGGCTCTGGTGGCGTCCGATGGCGATATCGAAGCGGCAATCGAGGCGATGCGCAAATCGGGCCAGGCCAAGGCCGCCAAGAAAGCGGGCCGTACCGCAGCGGAAGGTGTGATTGTGATCAGCTTCAATGCTGACGACACCCAGGCGGCGATGGTTGAGGTTAACTGTGAAACCGACTTTGTGGCCAAGGACGAGAACTTCACCTCCTTTGCCGGCGCTGTGGCAGAGAGGGCGCTCAACGGTGGTGCGGACGATGTTGAGACGTTGATGGGGCAATCTCTTCACGAAGGTGAGGAGACCACTGTCAATCAGGCTCGCGAGGCGCTGATCTCCAAGCTGGGCGAGAACATGAATGTGCGCCGCTTTGCCCGTTTGCAGGCCGACAAGGGTACCCTGGTCAGCTACAGCCACGGTGTGCGTATCGGTGTTGTGGTCGAGGTCGAGGGCAATGAGGGCGATCTGGGCAAGGATCTGGCAATGCATATTGCCGCGACCAACCCCGTCTGCCTCTCCGCTGACGATATGCCCCAGGATATGCTGGACAAGGAGCGCGAGATCGTTACCGCGCAGGCCAGGGAGAGTGGCAAACCGGACAACATCGTCGAGAAGATGGTCGATGGTCGTATGCGCAAATATCTGGCGGAAAATACTCTGCTGGGCCAGGTTTTCGTCAAGGATGCGGATTTCACCATCGAGAAGTTGTTGAAGAGCAAGGGTGCCGCTACTGCCCAATTCAGCCGCTTTGAGGTTGGCGAAGGCATCGAGAAGAAGAAGGAGGATTTCGCCGCAGAGGTCCGGGCGCAAGCCAAGATGTAAACTTCTGTCGTCCCCTCTGCACCGGAGCGTTTGCTCCGGTGCAGAGGGGGCGGATGTGGACACGGGGCTTGTGGAGCTGAAATATCCGTGGAAAATGGAATATTTCCTCTCTGCGTCTTATCATTCGGTTAATCTCAAATTAGGAATCGGTTCAGCATGTCGGATTTGATCTGTCGGCGTATCCTGCTCAAGCTTAGTGGCGAAGCCCTGATGGGTTCTGGCGACTTTGGGATTTCACCTGAGGTGATGGCGCGTACTGCGGGTGAGGTGCGGGACCTCGTTGAGGCCGGTCTAGAGGTGGGGTTGGTGATTGGTGGCGGAAATATCTTCCGCGGCGCCGGTCTGGCACAGGGTGGTCTTGATCGGGTGACCGGCGATCACATGGGCATGCTTGCCACTGTGATGAACTCCCTGGCGATGCAGGATGCTCTCACAAAGATCGGCATTGAGGCCAGAGTGCTCTCTGCACTGAGCATGCCTGATGTCTGTGAGCCTTTCACAGCAAGGGATGCCAGGCGACACCTGGATGCGGGTCGGGTGGCCATCCTGGCTGCAGGCACCGGCAATCCCTATTTCACCACCGATTCCGCCGCGAGTCTGCGTGCAGTCGAGATCCAGGCTGACATGATGATCAAGGCGACCAAGGTAAACGGCGTCTACTCAGCGGATCCAGTGAAGGATCCCGATGCTGAATTCTATCCCCGTCTCACCTACAATCGGGCTTTGGCGGAGAACCTGCAGGTGATGGATGCAACTGCGATTGTGCTCTGCAGGGATAACGATATGCCGCTACGAATTATGAACATCAATGATTCCGGGGCTCTCTTGCGTCTGATGCGCGGAGAAGTCATCGGCTCCTTGGTAGAAAAGGGCGAGTAACATGATCGACGATATCAAGAGTGATGCTGACACCCGTATGGGCAAGAGCGTTGAGGCGCTCTCCCACGAGTTGGCGAAAGTGCGTACCGGGCGAGCCCATCCAAGTCTGCTGGACCATATCCGGGTTGACTATTATGGTTCCGAAGTGCCGCTGAGTCAGGTTGCCAATATCAATGTGGAAGATGGTCGTACCCTTGCAGTGACCCCTTGGGAACGACCGATGATCGCAGTGGTCGAGAAGGCGATTTTAACCTCTGATCTGGGCCTCAATCCCATGAGTGCCGGGGCGGTGATCCGGGTTCCCATGCCTCCGTTGACGGAGGAGCGACGCAAGGATCTGATTCGCGTGGTACGCCATGAAGCTGAAAATGCGCGGGTTGCAATCCGCAATATTCGTCGTGATGCCAATCATAATCTCAAGGATCACATGAAGGAGAAGATGATCTCCGAAGACGATGAGCGTCGTGGACAGGAGATCATTCAAAAGTTGACCGATCAGCACGTCAAAGAGGTGGATGAGGCGCTGGCGGTGAAAGAAAAGGATTTGATGGAGATCTGATTATCACTGTTGCCCGGTGACAGTTCGTTTAGAGCGAATCAAGGTGATGATGAACGGAACCCAATCAGATAGTCCGGCGACCGAAAGCCGACTGCCTGGACATGTCGCAATCATCATGGATGGTAACGGCCGCTGGGCGCAACGCCGCGGTCTGCCCCGCTACGCGGGCCATCCCGTCGGCGTGGATGCGGTGCGCAATATTGTCGAATGTTGTGTGCAGAAAAAGATCCAGGTCCTTACCCTTTTTGCCTTCAGCAGCGAAAACTGGCGCCGGCCCAAGAAAGAGGTCGGCCTGATCATGGATCTTTTCATTCGCGCCCTGGGCAAAGAGGCGCGTCGCCTGCACCGAAATGGTGTTCGACTGAAGATTATTGGGGAGCGCGAGGCCTTTTCCGAAAAGCTGCAGCGCAGAATCCTTGAAGTCGAGGAGCTGACGGCTGAAAATCGTGGCCTGACCCTGCAGGTCGCTGCCAACTACGGTGGTCGCTGGGATATTACTCAAGCGGCCAAATCCCTGGCCAGGGCAGCGGCGGCAGGCAAACTCTCTCCCGAGGATATCGATGAAGCGTCGTTGGCCGGTGCGCTCTCTTTTCCCGATCTGCCGAATCCGGATCTTTTTATTCGTACCGGTGGGGAGCAGCGGTTAAGTAATTTCCTGCTCTGGCAGGCCGCCTATTCCGAACTCTACTTCACTGATCTGCTATGGCCCGATTTCGATACGGCGGCATTTGAAAACGCGCTCGCCGATTTTGCGGGACGCCAGCGCCGTTTTGGTCGCACTGGTGAGCAGGTAGGGGATCACAAGGCTGAGGCCTCCTGAGTCGCTGATGCTAAAACAGCGTGTTCTGACCGCACTGATTCTGGCTCCTCTGATTATTACCGGGGTTCTCTGGTCGCCTACACTCTACCTCGCACTGGCGTTGGCCCTGTTTTTGGCTATTTGCGGGTTTGAATGGGCGCGCCTCTCCGGCACAAACGGCCCTGTTGGCCAGTTTGGCTATATCCTGGTTTTGGGGCTCTTCATGGCTGCAGCAACGATGCTATTGGAGGCACCTACACTACTGCTCTGGCTGTTTGCGCTGGTGGTTTTCTGGTGGTCGGTTGTGTTGATACGGTTACGACACTTTCGCAGTGGCGCCGTTGCAGAGGGTTTTAGTCTGACCCAGAGCCTGGAAGGTATCATTGTTTTGGTGCCGGCGTGGCTGGCTTGGGTCACTCTCCATCAGGTGCCTGAACAGGGTCCGCAATTGCTGTTGTTTCTGTTGATCCTGATCTGGGCTGCCGATATCGGCGCCTATTTTGCAGGTCGTCGCTTTGGTCGTACCAAACTTGCGCCCGAGGTCAGCCCGGGTAAGACCCGCGAAGGGGTCTACGGCGCCATCGCAGGCTCCCTGGTATGTGGCGTCTTCTTTATCTGGTGGCAGGGATTCTCCCCGGTGGAGTATCCGTTGGCGCTGTTGCTCTGCGTGTTAACCGTGATCTTCTCTGTGGTTGGGGATCTTTTCGAGAGCGTACTCAAACGTCTGCGTAACGTGAAGGATAGTGGCACTCTGCTGCCTGGTCATGGGGGGATGCTGGATCGCCTCGACAGTCTGACTGCAGCCGCCCCTGTTTTTGTGCTGGGGTTGATGCTGATGGGGAAGATCGGATGAAGGGGCTTACCGTGCTGGGTTCAACCGGTTCTATTGGTATCAGCACCCTGGATGTGGTGGCCCGTCACCCTGAGCGCTACCGCGTGGTTGCATTGACAGCTAACCGCGATGTGGAAGGGCTGCTCGCTCAGTGTCTCAGCTTCAAACCGCAGATCGCTGTGATGGCGGATGCAACATCAGCTGCGGAGTTGGCAAAGCGGTTGGCCGAAAATGGCAGTGACGTTGAGGTATTATCCGGTGTTGCCGGTCTTGAGCAGGTTGCTGCCATGCCGGAGGCCGATTATGTGATGGCGGCGATTGTCGGGGCTGCCGGTCTGTTGCCTGCCATGGCAGCAGTGCGTGCGGGCAAGCGGATCCTGCTGGCGAATAAAGAGGCGTTGGTGGTTTCCGGGCACCTCTTCATGGAGGCTGCTGAGGCGCATGCGGCGGAGATTCTGCCCATAGACAGCGAACACAATGCGGTCTTTCAATGCATGCCGGCTGACTTTCAACGCGGATTGGAACAGGTTGGGGTACGCAAGATTCTGCTGACTGCATCTGGCGGCCCTTTTCGCACTACGCCGCTGGAAGGATTGAAGGCCGTTACCCCCGAGCAGGCCTGCGCCCATCCAAACTGGGATATGGGGCGCAAGATCTCCGTCGATTCCGCCACCATGATGAACAAGGGACTGGAGGTGATCGAGGCCTGCTGGCTGTTTCACACTTCACCGCAGCAGATTCAGGTGGTGTTGCATCCACAGAGCGTGATCCACTCGATGGTGGAGTACAATGACGGCTCGGTGCTGGCGCAGTTGGGTAATCCCGATATGCGCACGCCCATTGCTCACGCCCTTGCCTGGCCGGAGCGCATAGATTCCGGCGTGGACCGTCTGGATCTGTTTCAGATCGCCAGATTCGATTTTGAGGCCCCTGATATTGAACGCTTTTCCTGTTTACGACTTGCCTATGAGGCGATCGAGGCGGGTGGGACTGCTCCCGCGGTGCTGAATGCAGCAAATGAGGTGGCGGTACAGGCGTTTCTTGATAGTCGCCTCGGTTTTCTTGGTATTCCCACGTTGGTGGAAAAAACGCTGAATGCCCTGGAGGTCAATTCGGTCGACAGCCTGGAACTGTTGCTGGATTTCGATCGTCAGGCCCGTGCGTTTGCGGAACATGCGCTTTAGTTCACTGTCTCACGTCGAATAGGCTACTGTTTTTCAAATATGGACTCCCTTCTTTTTACAATCGCGGCTTTCATCGTCGCCCTGGGTATTTTGATAACCGTACACGAGTTCGGCCACTTCTGGGTGGCCCGCAGGGTCGGTGTGAAGGTACTGCGTTTCTCCATCGGTTTTGGCAAACCGCTTTGGACGCGTGTCGGCAAGAATGACGGCACCGAATATGCCCTTGCCGCCATCCCACTGGGCGGTTATGTGAAGATGCTGGACGAGCGGGAGGCGCCGGTCGATTCCGATGAACTGGATCGGGCCTTCAACCGACAGACGTTGGCTTCCAGAACGGCGATTGTACTGGCGGGTCCTCTGTTCAATCTGTTGTTTGCTGTCTGCGCCTTCTGGCTGATCTTCGTTACGGGGGATACCGGCATCAAGCCGCTGGCGGGAGAGGTCAAGGCTGAATCCATTGCAGAGCAGGCCGGGTTTCAGACTGGAGACCTCATACTCTCCGTCAATCAGGAGCCCACTCCGACATGGGAGACAGCTGTCTACATGCTGTTGGCGGAGTCACTGAATGTCGGGCAGATCGCGGTAAGGGTAGAAGATGAGAGTGGCCGGGAGGCGGTTCGCTGGCTCGATGCCGGGCGGCTTCAGGAGATGTCTGAGGAGCCCCAGATTCTGCAGAATCTGGGAATTACGCCAAAACGCCCCGTGGTCGCGCCGATTATCGGCACACTGTTGCCGGGAGAAGCCGCAGACAGGGATGGGTTGAAAACCGGCGATCTGTTGCTTTCCGTTGATGGTCAATCCCTGGAGAGTTGGGTCGAGTGGGTGAAGTATGTGCGGGCGCGGCCCGAACAGCGTATGGCTCTCGAAGTCGAGCGTGCAGGGAGTCTGATCCGCCTTGAACTGACCCCGGCAGCGATTGAAAGTGAGGGTGAAAGCATCGGTCGAATTGGTGCCAGCGTGCATGTGCCGCCTCACCTGATGGATGACTACCAGACAGAGATTCGTTATGGCCCTCTGGAGGCAGTTGGCAAGTCTTTGTACAAGACTTGGGATCTCTCTCTGCTGATGCTGAAAATGCTTGGCAAGATGGTGATCGGCGAGGTCTCGGTCAAGAATCTCAGTGGGCCGATCTCCATCGCTGAGTATGCGGGTAAAACCGCCAGTTACGGTCTGGTCGATTTCCTTAAATTTCTCGCTGTGGTGAGTATCAGTCTCGGCGTGCTGAATCTGCTGCCGATCCCGGTTCTGGATGGTGGGCACCTCCTCTTTTTTCTGCTTGAGGCAATCAAAGGGGGACCATTATCGGAAACCTTTATGGAGCATGGACAGAAAATCGGGATGATTCTGCTATTGGCAATGATGAGTCTTGCCTTCTATGTGGATCTCAGTCGTTTGCTGGGCTAGAGGCAAAATATCACTTATACTACCCCGCTTATGTGGAGTCCGGTCTTCACTCCCGCTGATCCCTCGTGTTTGGGACAATCGCCACAGGCGGCAATGGTCGCAGGTATAAAAAATCTAATATTATGTCGTTGCTGGGTGTCCTGAAAAGATTCCTTTCCGGTCTGGTCTTGTTGCTGATGACGGCCTCCGTTATGGGCGCTTCGTCGTTTGTCGTGGAAGATATACGGATCGAAGGTTTGCAGCGTATCTCTGCGGGTACAGTGTTCAACTACCTGCCGGTAAGAGTGGGAGAGCAGATATCTTCGGGAGATACGGCGGGCATCATCCGGACGCTGTTCAAAACGGGCTTTTTTAAGGATGTACGCCTCGAACGGGAGGACGAAGTGCTGGTGGTGTTCGTGCGTGAACGGCCGGCAGTTGCAGAGATCAACCTGAGCGGCAACAAAGATCTGGACTCCGACAGGCTGAAGGCCGGCCTGAAGGATATTGGTCTGGCTGAAGGCCGGGTCTTCAAGCGCGCGCTGCTGGAACGTGTCGAGCAGGAGTTGAATCGCCAGTATTTCTCCCGTGGCAAGTATGGTGTCAGGATCGAATCCACGGTTACGCCGCTGGAACGCAATCGGGTGTCGGTGGATATCGAAATTTCAGAGGGCATCACCGCCCGCATCAAGAAGATAAATCTTATCGGCAATCAGGCTTTTGAAGATGATGAGCTGCTGGATGAGTTTGCTCTTGGCATCCCGAGCTGGTACGACTTTTTCTCCGATAGAGACAAATACTCGAAACAGGCGCTTTCGGGTGATCTGGAGAGACTGCGCTCCTACTATCTCGACAGGGGATTTATCGATTTCAAGATAGACTCCACCCAGGTTTCCATTACGCCGGACAAGAAGGATATCTATGTCACGGTCGTAGTCTCTGAAGGTGAGGTGTTCACCCTCAATGACATCAAGCTTGCGGGGGAGTTGATCGTACCTTTGGAAGAGCTTTTTCCGCTGATTCACCTCAGGCGGGGTGAGGTCTTCTCCCGTAAAAAGACCACCGCCAGCGCGGAGCGAGTCAACAGCCTTCTGTCGGATGCCGGTTATGCATTCGCCAACGTCAACAGCATTCCCGATATCGATCGTGAAAACCGCCAAGTGGCGATCACCTATTTTGTCGACCCGGGTAAACGGGTCTATGTACGCCATATCGACATGAGCGGTAACGCAGCGACGCGGGATGAGGTGCTTCGTAGGGAGCTGCGGCAGATGGAATCAGCCTGGTTTTCGGGAGAGAAGGTGCGATTGTCCCGTGAGCGCCTGCAGCGCCTGGGTTATTTCGAAGAGGTGAATGTCGAGACCCCCGCTGTTCCTGGGCGGACTGATCAGGTGGATGTTGACTTCAAGGTGAAGGAGAAGGCTTCCGGTAATCTGTCGGCGGGTATCGGCTTCTCTCAGACCCAGGGCCTGATGTTCAATGCAAGCATCACCCAAGACAATTTTCTCGGTACCGGTAAGCGGGTCAGTACCGGTTTCGACACCAGTAAGGCAAATAAGAAGTTCAATATTTCCTATAACAACCCCTACTATACTATTAACGGCATTAGTCGCGGGTTTGAGTTTTCCTACCGCGCCACTGATTTTGGTGAACTCAATATTTCCAGTTATGCGACGGATGTCAGTCGAGTAGGGGTCAACTTCGGCCTGCCCATCACGGAATACGACAGGCTGCGTTTCAGTCTCGCCTTTGAGGATACCATGTTCGTGTTGGGTGACTCTCCATCAGATGAGGTGCTGAAATTCGAAGAAGTGAACGGCGACCACTTTCGGGATCTGGAGACGCTCGTCAGCTGGACCCGTGATACCCGGGATCGTGCCATCTTTCCCACTGTTGGGGGTAAGCAGGTGGCCGCGCTGGAGGTGACCGTGCCTGGCAGTGATCTGCAGTATTATCGCCTCCACTACAAGCACACGCGCTATTTTCCTTTGACAAAAGCCCTTACGCTCAGGTTCAACGGTGAACTGGGTTACGGAGACAGCTACTCAGATACCCCGGTACTGCCGTTTTACCGTAACTTTTTTGCAGGTGGCATTGGCACAGTACGCGGCTTTGAGGAAAATACCCTGGGTCCGAAGGACTCTTTTGGTGATGCGTTGGGAGCAAATTCGAAATTGACGGGTCAAATAGAGTTGCTGGCTCCTCCTCCTGTCGACTCATTTAAAAGCACGATGCGCTGGGGTGCGTTTCTGGATGTCGGTAATGTTTTTGATGTAAAGTTTGGCAGTGGTTTCGAGTTAGATGAGGTACGTTACTCTACTGGTCTCATGCTCTCCTGGTTATCACCGGTGGGAGCCTTGGCTTTTAGTCTGGGGTATCCTTTGAACGATAAAGTCGGTGATTCTGTGGAGACGCTGCAGTTTAGCTTCGGAACCACATATTGATTAAGTGGGGGTGATTTTGTGAAAAGATTGGGTAAGATTGGTGGTTTTCTGCTGTTGCTGACTTTTTTTGCGGGCAATGCTCTGGCGGAGAGTTATAGCATTGCCTTTGTCAACGCAACCAAGGTTTTCGAGGAGTCGCTGCAGTACAAAGAGGCCCGTAAACGTCTGCAGGCAGAGTTTTCCCGTCGTGAGAAAGATCTGCTCTCCAGTAAAAAGCAGCTGAAGCAGCTCGAAGACAAGCTGCAACGTGATGGTGCTGTGATGAGTGAGTCAGAAGTGAAGCGCCTGGAGCGCGATATCCTCTCCCGTCGCCGTAAGCTCAAGAACGCGCAGACTGAATTTCGCGAGGATCTCAACCTGAGACAGAATGAAGAATTCAAGAAACTGCGGCAACGGGTACGGGAAGTGATTCAGCAGGTCGGTAAAGAGGAGAAGATCGACCTGATCCTTTCCGATGGTGTGGTCTATTTCAGTGAGAAGATCGATATTTCCGACAAAGTCCTGGAGAAGTTGGGACAGATCCAAGCGAAGTAGGAGTCTGGGTATTGGCGGTTCGACTGGGAGTCTTGGCGGAGATTGCAGGGGCTGAACTGCGTGGCGATCCGCAGATTCTGATCTCAAAGGTTGCGACTCTGCAACAGGCCGGGCCCGATGCGGTCAGTTTTCTGGCGAACACGAAATATCGGAGTCATCTGAAAAAGACGGCTGCAGCTGCGGTGATACTGAGACCGGAGGATGCCGAATACTGCAGCACCGCTCTATTACTGAGTGACAACCCTTACCTCGCTTATGCGAGGGTCTCCCGTCAACTCAATCCTGTCCCTGCCTTTGAGCCGGGCTGCCACGTTTCTGCAGTAGTGGATACCTTAGCCAGTATCGACCCGTCAGCCTTTGTCGGCCCCTGCGCAGTCGTGGGTGCAGGCAGCCGTATCGGGGCAGGTGTATATATCGGACCTGGGTGTATCATTGAGCATGATTGTGTAGTTGCTGATGAATCACGCCTCGTAGCCAATGTGACGCTCTGCCATGGGACTCATCTGGGAGAGCGCTGCCTGATCCATCCGGGTGCCGTTCTTGGGAGTGATGGTTTCGGTCTGGCAAACGACGATGGTCGATGGGAGAAAGTGCCCCAGACAGGCAGGGTCCGTCTTGGGAACGATGTGGAAGTGGGTGCCAACACCACCATCGACAGGGGTGCACTGGAGGATACGGTGCTGGAAGACGGGGTTAAGCTGGACAACCTGATCCAGATTGCCCACAACGTTATTGTCGGCGCCAATACCGCCATGGCGAGCGGAGTGGCGGTAGCGGGTTCGACCCATATTGGCCGCAACTGCACCCTGGGGGGTATGGTAGGACTCGTCGGCCACCTGGATATCGGCGATAATGTACACTTTTCGGGAGCGAGCATGGTTACCCGTTCCTTTTCTGAGCCGGGGTACTACAGTGGCAATCTGCCCGCCATGGACAACAAGCAGTGGCGTAAGGCCGTGGCGCGTATCCGCCAACTGGATGAGATGGCGAAGCGTCTACTGCGCCTGGAAAAAAAGGTGGAAACAGTTTCCACAGACCAGGATGGATAACGCATTGATCAAGGGGAGAGAACGTTGGTTGTGATGGACATCGAGAAGGTGCTGAGCCTGTTACCACACCGCTATCCGTTTCTATTGATAGACCGGGTATTGGAGTTCGAGAAGGACAAACGTCTGTTGGCATTGAAAAATGTGACCTACAACGAACCCTTCTTCAACGGACATTTTCCGATTAAACCGGTGATGCCAGGGGTTTTGATCGTCGAGGCGATGGCTCAGGCAACCGGCCTGCTGGCCCGTGAGTCCCATCCTGAGACCGCTAACGAAAATACCATTTATCTGTTTGTCGGGATCAACAAGGCGCGTTTCAAACGCCCGGTGGTGCCCGGTGATCAGCTTGAGCTGGAAGTGACTCAGACTGCGATGAGGCGTGGTATGGGCATCTTCTCAGGCGTTGCCAGAGTGGATGGCAAGGTGGCGGCTACTGCAGAGGTCATTTGTACCGCAAGAGACGCCACTGAGGCATGAGTCAAATCGATCAACGGGCGGTGATCGATCCCTCTGCGGAATTGGGCGAAGGGGTCTCTATCGGTCCGTTCTCGGTGATCGGGGCCGATGTGAAGATCGGCCGTGGCACCACCATCGGTCCTCATGTCGTTATCAACGGAACGACCAGGATCGGCGAAGACAATCGTATCTTTCAGTTTGCCTCGGTCGGCGAGGATCCACAGGATAAAAAGTATGGCGGCGAGCCGACTTGGTTGGAGATCGGCGACCGTAACGTCATTCGTGAGTTCGTCACCATCAATCGGGGAACGCAACAGGATGCGGGAACAACCCGTATCGGCAGTGATAACCTATTCATGGCCTATACCCATGTGGCTCACGACTGCCAGATCGGTAACGATGTCATCATGGCCAACGCCGCTTCTATTGGTGGCCATGTGCATATCAGCGATCACACGATTCTCGGCGGATTTACCATTGTTCATCAATTTTGCCGCATCGGCGCCTATAGCTTTTGCGCCATGGGTTCGGTGATCTCCAAGGATCTACCACCCTACGTGATGGTATCAGGGCATCCGGCAAAACCTTACGGTATCAACACCGAGGGGCTGCGGCGCCGGCAATACAGCGAGCAGGCTATTCGCCAGATCAAGCGCGCCTACAAGCTGCTCTACAAGTCCCAGTTGCGCTTGGATGAGGCGATCGAATCGATTCGTGAGATGGCGGGCGAGGCGCCTGAAGTCGGCATTATGGTGGATTTCATTGCGCAGGGCGGACGCAGCATCCTCCGCTAATGAATCGAATTGGTATAGTCGCCAATGAAGTCTCCGGTGATCAACTCGCCGCCTCCCTGATCCATGCACTGAAGGCGAAACGGCCTGAATTACGTTTTGAGGGCATGACCGGTCCCGCAATGGAGGCCGAAGGCTGCAAGAGTCTGGCACGCATGGATCCGGTGATGGGGCTGGTGGAGGTGCTGAAGCACCTGCCGGGGCTGCTCGCTCTGCGGCGCAGGCTTTTCCGCCATTTTCAGACCGACCCTCCGGATCTCTTTCTTGGTGTGGACGCGCCGGATTTCAATCTGGCGCTGGAAACCCGGCTCAAAGCCGAGGGTATCCGGACTGCCCACTTTGTCAGTCCGACCGTCTGGGCCTGGCGTCAGAAGCGTGTAACAAAACTGCGCCGGGCAGTGGATCTGATGTTATGCATTTTTCCTTTTGAAGTGGATTTTCTCCAGCGAAACAGTGTAACTGCCAACTATGTGGGGCACCCTTTGGCGGATGAGATTCCCCTCGAGTCTGTAGTGCCGGAAGGCGTTAGGTCCGAGCTGGGGCTTGATCCCGACCGACCCGTTATTGCGATTTTGCCCGGCAGCCGCATGAGCGAACTCGGCATGCTGTCAGCACCTTTTTTACAGACTGCGAACTGGTGTTTGCAGCGGCATCCTGAGCTGCAATTCGTTGCTCCGATGGTGAACGCGAAGATTCGGACGGCTTTTGCCGAGCAGATCGGTGAGGTTGCACCGGATCTACCCATCGTCCTGCTCGATGGCGAGGTGCGCAAGGCGATCCAGGCGGCTGACGTTGTGCTGACTGCCTCGGGCACTGCGACGCTGGAAACACTTCTATTGAAACGCCCAATGGTCGTAGGTTACCGGTTGGCAGCCCTGACCTACTGGCTGGTAAAGACCTTCGATCTCGTGAAGATTCCCCACATGGCGATGGCCAATCTGATTGCTGAAGAGCGCCTCGCACCGGAATTTCTGCAGGATGAGGTCAGGCCGGAAGTGCTTGGGCAGGCGCTGCTTGATTTTCTTGAATCACCGGCCAGGCGGGCTGACGTCGTCGCCAGATATCGGCAGTTGCACGAAGGGTTGCGTTGTGATGCTGCAAACCGTGCTGCGGATGCTGTGTTGGCGCTTATCGATCAATAATCAAGGAGTTCTGAGATGGACTTTTTCATTGCCGGTGTGGATGAGGTGGGACGCGGGCCATTGGCGGGCCCCGTGGTGGCTGCTGCGGTGATTCTTAATCCGGCAAACCCGATAGAGGGCTTGGCAGATTCCAAAAAACTCAGTGAAAAACGCCGTGAAACTCTCTCCGGTTTGATTCGCGAACGTTCCCTGGCGTGGGCGCTCGGGCGTGCTGAGGTCGAGGAGATCGACGATATCAATATTCTTCAGGCCAGTCTGCTGGCTATGAAGCGGGCGGTTGAATCGTTACATATGTCACCGCACAAGGCGCTGGTGGATGGTAGGCATGTCCCAAACCTGGCCTGTGAGGTGGAGGCGATCATCGGCGGCGACAGCAGTGTCAAAGCGATCGGCGCGGCTTCCATCCTTGCCAAGGTTGCCCGTGATCGGGAGATGGTGGAGATGGATCTGCGCTATCCCGGTTATGGTCTTGCGAGACATAAAGGCTACCCCACAAAGGTGCATCTGGAGGCGCTCAGGGAATTGGGTGTCACGCCGATCCACCGTCGTTCATTCGGGCCGGTCAGACGTCTCTTGGAGGATTACTAAGGAGAACGTTGGATAGGCGACATCCCCAAATGAGGGACGCCGAATATACGTCCCTGTAGGCTTGACGGCGGCGTCTCGGCAACTGCTCCTGCGTTGCTCTACCTTCCCACATCCATGTGGGTCGCATGCCGCCGACACCCTCATTTGTGTATGTCGCCTATCCTATGAACTATTTAATAAGGAGTCTCTGATCGAATCAGAGGCCCCTTACGAACAGCGCATATGTTCTGGAAATTAGTGGGGTTTTGGGTGGATAATGGCGCTAACTGGTGATGATACACCGGATTGGGCAGAGCCATCTTGGAAAGTGACACCCAAAGAATGAGCGTCATCCGGCGCGAAAATAGATCAGAGGATAATAGTCAGGAGTTATTTTATGGGGAATCCGGAGCAACGATTGGACCGGGAAGAGATCAAGGCCAGGCTGCGTGAGATTATCCAGGCGCAGTTGGAGGAAGACGAGGTCGAGTACGACGAGAACAATCTGGACAATCTATCCGAATTGGAGATCGACTCACTCTCTTTTGTTGAAATAATCTTTGTGATAGAGGACAAATTCGATGTTAAGTCTGGGGGGTTTAGTGATGAACAGCTTAAAGAGATCAAAACCACTGACGATATTGCCGACCTGATTATTGCTGCCAAGTCGGCGTCATGAGCGCTGGCGACAGAGTAGCGATTACAGGCCTTGGTGTGGTGTCTCCGGTTGGTAACGACATCCACTCTTTCTGGGAGAATCTGGCCGCCGGTGTCAGCGGTATTCGACCGATCGAGCGTTTTGAGTCAGCCAATTTCGGCTGTAAGGTTGCCGGCCAGGTCGAGGGACTTTCCGAGAGTCCTTTCTATAAGAAAAAATACATCAGGATAGACCCCTGCAGTGCAATGGGGCTGGTTGCAGCCAGCCAGGCTCTGGCTCAGGCCGGCATAGAGATGGGTAGTGAAAAACGAGCTCGCTATGGCGTCTATTCCGGTACGGGTATCGGTGGTGTGACTACCCATGAAACCGCCTGTTTGAAGTATGCTGCCAAGCCTGATGACCCTCGTATCAGTCCGCTCGCCATCGTGCGGGTGATGAATAATGCATGCGCCTCAGAGATCGCAATGCATTTTGGTTTTGCCGGCGAGTCACTTACTGTCTCGACCGCTTGTGCTGCCGGCTTGCAGGCCTTGGGAGAAGCCTGCCGCGCTATACGTGATGATCGGGCAGACCTGATTGTGGCGGGTGGAAGCGATGCCCCCCTCTCCCGCCCTCTCTACTCTGCCTGGCAGAGCATGCGGGTCATGTCGTCTTGGGAGGGTGATCCCGCAGCCGCCTCGCGCCCGTTCAGTGGTGATCGTAGTGGTTTGGTATTGGCGGAGGGCGCAGCCTACGTCATTTTGGAGAGCGAGGGGCACGCGCGTAGCCGTGGAGCTGAAATACTTGGATTTGTGGATGGATATGCCTCCAATACCTGCCATGGTCACATCACACGGCCGAGTATGGAGCATGAGGTCGATGTGATGGGGAACGCGCTGAAAAGTGCCGGTATTACCCCTGATGATGTTGACTACATCCATGCCCATGGCACGGGAGCTGAGGCCAACGATGTGATAGAAACCAACGCCATAAAAGCGGTGTTTGGTGAGCGTGCCGCCGATGTTCCGATTACTTCAGGCAAGTCGATGCTGGGGCATACTTTGGGTGCTTCGGGGGTCTTCGGACTGATCTCGGCACTGTTGAGCCTCAACAAGGGCATCGCCATCCCCACCATTAACCTGGATAACCCGGATCCCAAGTGTGACTTGAACTATGTGGCAAACAAGGCTCAGCCTTTGTCCAGAAGTCGTACTGCTATAGTGAATGCGTTTGGTTTTGGTGGAACAAACTGCACGGCGGTGATCAGCAAAGCGCATATGTAGAATGCGGTTCGCAAGCTCGGCTCTGGCTTCCTGCTTCGCTCTACCTCCTGCATCCATGCAGTCGTCACCAGCATCCTGCGTCTTATTTATTGCTGTCATCCAGCTCCCGGTCACTGAACTCAAGGAGACGTTTGACTTCGTGATTGAATCGCCGCAGTTTTTCCAGAGTTTTTGCTTCGTCTCTTGATTTGCATGCCGCTTCCAGGTGTGTAACAGCAAGGTTCAATGCAGGAACCCCGCAGATCGAAGTGGCTCCATGCAGGCGGTGAACGTTCTCTCTGAGATCGTCCCATTGCCGGGCAGCATGATTCCCACGGATAACCCCGGCCTGTTCCGGCAGTTCGTTGCAAAACTGGTTGAACATTTCAGCAACAAGTTTTGTATTGCCTCCAGCAATATTTAACGCTTTTTCTTCATCTCTGATCGGGAGGTCAGCGTCTGAATCAACTGACTCATTTGCGATTGCCATCGCCTGAGCCAGTTGAGGTTTTTCCCCTCTTAACAGTGGAAGTATTACGTTAAGCAGTTGAGATTCGGTATGTGGTTTGAGCAGATAACCATCCATACCGGCAGCTATTACCTCCTTTCGTGTCTCTGGTACCACGTCTGCAGTGAGTGCGACGATCGGCGGTGAGTTGGAACGATTCGCACAGTTCTCACGAATTCTTGCTGCGGCGTCCGTACCTTTTAGTTTCGGCATGTGGACATCCATTAGTATCAGGTCAAACTGGTTGTTTCTTGCCATATCAATGGCTTCTGTGCCGGTATTCGCTTCTGAAACAATAGCGCCCTTATCAGAAAGAAGGATGTTCATCAGTTCCAGGTTGATGTGATTGTCATCCACGACGAGGATTTTTTTCCCCTTCAATGAGGTGTCGCTATCAATGTTTGAAGGAATTGTTGAGTGGGTGTGAAGTTCGCCGGAGGAAAAAATCTCCTTAAGGAGGTTGTCGAGAGACTCGCTGCCCAAGGGTTTTGAAAGAGACCAGGCAGTATTGTCGATGTGGAAATTTTCTATGGTGTTTCGATCTGATGTGCTGAGAAGTACCAGGACAGGAAGATTGAAAGAAGTCAGAAAACCCTTTGCTGTTATATCTGCGTGACCTGAGATGATTTCGTCTTTTGTAAAGCCGCATACGATCAAATCTACTTGAGAGAGGATCGGCGCCACAGTGTCAACAGTCTCCAAATCTTTGGTTAAAAACCCTCGTTTAAGAAATTGATGTTTGATGGATAGGCGAGATAGTTTATGTTGATCAATGATCAGGCAACTTTTGTTATAAAATTGTGCTGTTTGCGGTTTGTTGCTTTCAGTGGCATCTTTTTTCAGAGTCAGCGTGACTCGGAAACAGGAACCCTGTCCGCGAGCACTGTCCACCTTGATGCTGCCACCCATCGATTGGGCTAACTTTTTGGAAATGCTCAGTCCTAGGCCGGTGCCGCCATACATTCTGCTGGTAGATGTATCAGCTTGTTGAAATGCATGAAAAAGATGCGCTTGTGCATCACGGTCGATACCAATGCCTGTGTCGGTTACAGTGAAGCTCAGTGTACACTCGCTATCTGTTTCATGCTCAAGCATGACCCGAACAATGACTTCACCTGAGTGAGTGAATTTGATCGCATTGCTCAACAGGTTGACAAGAATTTGCCTGATTCTGGTTAAATCGCCGATCAGTCTGTCAGGAATGTCTGAGTAGATCATCAGAACAAGTTCCAGGTCTTTATCCTGGGCAGATGGTGCCAGCAGTACAACCGGGTCTTCAAAACACTCGGTCACGGAAAAACTTGAGCTGTCTGGCTCCAGTCTGCCGTATTCAAGCTTTGAATAGTCCAGGATATGGTTGATGATCTCCAGTAAGTTGGTAGCAGATTTGGTGATAGTGTTGACGATATCTTTCTGCTTTTTATCAAGGTCCATCTTTTTGAGTAAGTTCGCAAAACCCAGAACGCCATTCATTGGTGTTCTGATCTCATGGCTCATATTGGCGAGAAATTCTGATTTCACATGGCTTGCCATGAGCGCACGTTTTCTTGCCAGGTCGAGTTCGACATTCTGTATTTCCAATGCTTCCATTGTTTGAGTCAGGTCTGACGTTGCCTGATCAATCTGCTGTTGCATGGTTTCCCGGGACAGTTTCAATTCTCTAGCCATCGTGTTGAAACTCTCTTCAAGACTGGCGATTTCCCGGTAAGATTTTTCTGGAACCAAGGTGGAGAAGTCACCGGCTCGCATCTGCACCACTGCCTTCGTCAGGCGCGAAATCGGCCGCGTAACCCGATTGCTGAGTGCAAGTGAGAAGAGGATGGTTCCAATTAACCCGAACCACAATATAAGAAGACTGTTGCGCATAATTCTGCTTTTGTTGGCCAGCAGTCTTTTTGTGCTGATAGTGATGGCAACACTGCCTAGTGGTGCGGAACCTGACAAAGTGGATGTTTCAGGTTCCTCATTCTGTTCAGGATAGTCTGAGACATCAATCGGCATGATTTCGCCACCAACATGCGCACGAAAAATAATATGGTTGTCGGTGGAGTTGATGTTCCCTGCTATTGGATTATTGGGATAACTATTTATTTTGGCGAGTGTGTTATTTGATTCGTCGAGCACCCGAATTTCACTGACGTCACTATGACGAAAGATCGATTTTAGATTGGTTTTCAGGGTTGTCGAGTTACGGGTAAACAATCCAGTAGTGCTTAATGCGGCGGCTTCATTGGCGATCGCCTGTCCACGTTCATTGAACGCATCGAAGAGATTATCCAATTGTGTATTGATCAGATAGGTGATCAATGGCACTGCCAAGGCGATTGCAGGCAGTAATCCTGCGATCAATGCCTGTGTTCTGAAGGTTCTAAATTGACTCAGAATCATGGTGCTTCACCTGCAATGATCTGATCTCTGAGGCGGGTTTCAGAAGGAAGTTTAATCCCCAATGACCTTGCTACTTTTCTATTGACGCTGACAGAGAAATATTTCGGGTATTTCGGCCCTTTTATAAGATCGTTTTTTGCGCTGAGATGACTGGTGGAGAGGTCGACAATATGTCGGGCAATATCATCAGGGGTGGAGTGAACAGCGGAAATAGCACCGGCCTTTACATAGGCGGCGGAAAATCCCACAACGGGCACCTGTTTGCGGTAGGTGGATGTGAGAATATTGGATATGGTCTTTCTGTTATGGATGTTGGCATCGGGCAGCGCCAGAAGAGCGTCTGACCTCCCCAATAATTTCCCAAGCTTGCTGCCAAGTTCTTTGCTATCCTCAACTTCCGCAAGAGTTATTGTGACCCCCAGATTATTTTCGCTCCTTCGCAAGATGGATTCAGAAGGAGCGTTATTCTTGTGGACCAATATTCCGATACGTTTCCCTCCGCCTGTAGAGAGTTTTGCCAGCCTGAGGCTGCGCTCAAGTGGCTGATTGAGATAGATCGTATCCGTTTCCTGAAAAATACCGTCGCTAATGTTGGGGTTTCTATTCGGCAGCATCGGTATCATTGCGTGGATGGTCTTTTTGGAAACGCCATGATTCCGTGTGAATTTTGCGGCCTTTGTCCCGAGTGTGATGATCAGGTCGTTATGTCCGGACCATTCGGGTTTCAGATCAGTTGGGATAGATGATGTTATGTCTGTCTCAGTGCAGATGTCTGGATGATTTCCGCAGTACAGAATAAAATAGTGCTCAATGGCACTGACCACCTTATCGTAAACGGTTGCTTTTCCGCTTTTTATGATCAGAATGTTCTGCTGTCTTTCGATGTCCTGTGAATAGACATATCCAACGATAAAATGCTGTGCCAGGAAAAGCAACAATAAAACACGGCAGAAACGCCCCAATACGGACAGGGTGTTACCTGTCTGCAGGGCTGTCAATTTGCCGTTAGTAAACAAGTCCCGGTTTCCTTATACTTTTCGCTTTTTTGGGTAAGCGGTTTTTCAATCCATTGAAAATATCTTGAATAGACCAACTATCATCTGAAACCCAGTGATGCCTGAAGGAAGAAGCGGGTTTCCCATCGGTTGACTAAGTCACGATTCGGCGCGTTGAAAAAATCCACATGCCCACCGTTGAGGTTTTGTCCGATCAACGCTATTTCTCCATCCATGCCCGGCAGAGTGAACTGTTTTCCCAGTCTCACATCCCAGCGCCTGAAGGTTGGGACCAGGTCGCCTTCACTACCCCAAATCATTTCGCCGACATAGTAGTAGGCCGAACTGATCTGGATGCCACTATCGAAACGGTGGCTGCCGAGGATGCTGAAGGTATGACTTGCGGCATTATCACTAATATCATTTCTGGATTGGACCGTGCCATCCAGAATCAGGAAAGCTTCCTGGCCGTAAGTATTGGCGTAGCCGTAGCCGAGAAAAATCAGATCGCGGGGGGTCGGCCTGAAGTCAAGATTCACCTCAAGTCCATTGATGGTCGCCTCGCCTGAGTTTATGTAGGTGTCCGCGCCCTCCTGAACCAGGTCGCTGAAATTATTCAATGTTGCGAGGGCGATGGGGTCGGTCAGCCCGCGGTCCGGGTCAGGGATATCGAAATTACGGAATTCATTAATGACATTGTCGATCTTTTCATGAAACAGTTTGAGATCCAGGGTCAGGCCAGCTTCAGGGAAACTGCCCAGGTATCCCAGCTCAAAACTGTCGATGGATTGCGGATCCAGGTTTCCGGTTGCCAACACCCAGGTGTTCACGTCATTAAGCGGTTCATCGAGAAAGACCACGAGGTTGATGTGGTCCTCCAGCAGTGTGGGCATGCGGTAGGCGCGAGAAGCGCTTGCCCTGATGGTATTGTGTTGATCCATATGGTGATTGATTGCGAGGCGGGGAGAGAAGAAGGGATCCTTATCTTCAAAGCGCTCGACCATTCCTCCGGCATTGACAACCCACGCGGGAGAGATATGCCACTCTGCGTTGGCAAAGAGGCGTAATTGATCTCTTGTGATTGAGTCGCGCTGATGAAAGATCCAGACACTTTTTCCTTGATCCTGCCGTGCACCCGCCCCCCACACTAACCGTAGATTATCTGACGTCTGCAAAGTCTGCTGAAATTCAAGATCGTATCTATCTGACTCAAAACCCAGCCAGGAGAGGGTCAGAGGCGAGTCGGTGAGTTTCAGTTCATCCAGAAACATCTGGAAATTGTAGTTCCCACCAGAGAGCCCAAGGGCGAAGATGTCAGGCCGTATCGGCTCGGGAAAACCTTGCAGGTCGTCCAACCCTTTGATGATGTCTGAGATGATAGGTGAACGGTAGCTGTCCTCTATCTGCTGGTAGTTATGATAAAACTGGAGACGAAACTCATTGCTTGGAGATTGCTGATGAGTCCAGGCTATCTGTTGGAAGTTGTAACGATTGTTTAATACCCTGGTCTGCTGAAAGATATCCGACCAGCCTTCGCCGTAGTTTCCCCGGCTGAAACCGACACGAAACTCCACGGTGTCGTCGTTATCCAGAGTTTGTTCTCCGTGGAAGTTGAACCAGCGGGTGTCGGCACTGTCTTCGCGTTCCTCAAAACCGTCGTATTCCTCATAGTTGGCTGAAATTCTATAGGCGAAGTCCCCAATCGAGTCGGCATAACGTCCATATATCTTGCGCGCATTGCCTTCGCCTATGATGGTTTTCAACATTGCACCGGGACGATCAGCCGGGTGGTCGGTAGTAATGATGTTGACAACGCCGGCAAATGAGTTGGAACCATAGGCGGCAGCATTGGGTCCTCGGATCACCTCGATACGTGCTATTTCGTCGACCTCGATGGGCATGTCGGCCCATGCAACACCACCAAAAGCTGGATCGTAAACCGATCGTCCATCGATCAGCACCTGCATGTCACGAGCATACTGGTCCGCCATGCCGTGATAGGTCGCGGTGGCTCTGGAACCGGAATAGAAACCCACTGCAAAACCCGGTACCAGTCGCAGCAGGTCAGGAATGTTTCTGGAGCCGGATGCACGGATCATCTCTTTGTCTATGATCGTCATTGCCGTGGGGGTATCGGCCAGGGATTGGGAGAGACGGGTTGCGGAGAGCACCACGGGCAGCTCGCCAAAAAAATAGTCTTCGGAGATTGGGTCGGATCCGGCGGCGTTCCCAATCTGAAAACAGATTGCAGGGAGCACCACGAGAGAAGAGAGAAGCCGTCTATACCGTAACGGATGTATTAGGAGTTGCATGGTGCTGTTCGCTATTGTGTGGCAGGCGTCTCGGCCCTGTTTCAGATACGTCTGCTTCTTCTATGAACCGACATTCCCCAACGGCTATCCTATCATCTCCTACAAGTAGAACGGTTATCGTCTCAACACTTGCATCCAGCGCCAAAAATTCAGCAGTCCGGCCAACGATGAGGCGACATAGGTGAGTGCGCAGGCCTTAAGTATCCGCCTGGCCTTTTTTTCCTGAGAGGCATCGATATATTTTCCCTGAGTGAGGATCGGCATCGCCTTGCCGGAGCTGGCATCCCACTCCACCGGCAGGGTGATAAGCTGGGCGATGAGGCCGGTTCCCATGGTGGTTACGGCTGCTAACAGCATAATTGCACCACTGCTCGGTGCCCGGGTAATGCCTGCCAGCAGGGGGGCGAGAAAGAGCAGGAATGATCCCAGCTTTTGGCTGACTATCGCTATCCTGGCCAGTCCCATGCGCAGACGAAAAGGGCGATAACCACTGGCGTGCTGGATGGCGTGTCCGACCTCGTGGGCTGCGGTTGTGATGGCGGTCAGGGTTCTACCCTCAATTTTGTCCCTGGTGAGTCGCACGGTCTTGCTGATAGGGTCGTAGTGGTCGCCGGACTCGGTGGCTTCAACGCGAATATCCTTGAGTTCAAAGCGGTCAAGCAGATGGCGGGCCAGTTCTCCTCCAGTGCCGGGGAAAGCCTCATCCCGCCGGTTGTAACGCGAGAGGATATGCTGCACCCACCATTGAGGGGCATATATCAGGGCGAGAACAAGTGTGATGAGTAAGAGATAGTGCATGCCTGGGATGATAGCCCGCCATGTTTTGTATCGCATCCTCTGTTGGCAACAACAGGCGAATAATCCGGTATACTTACCCGTTTCCCGGGATTCCGGACTGAATTACAGAATTTGGAGATGAACGATGTCGACAGAAGGCGTCAAGAAAGTGGTATTGGCCTATTCCGGTGGTCTGGATACCTCCATTATCGTCAAGTGGTTGCAGGACGAATACAAGTGTGAGGTGGTGACCTTCACTGCCGACATCGGTCAGGGCGAAGAGGTGGAGCCGGTACGCGCCAAGGCGGAGGCGGCCGGTATCAAAGAGATCTACATCGAGGACCTCACCGAAGAGTTCGTGCGGGACTATGTCTTCCCCATGTTTCGCGCCAATGCCATCTACGAGGGCGAGTACCTGCTGGGCACCTCCATTGCGCGCCCGTTGATCGCCAAGCGGCTGATCGAGATTGCCAACGAGACCGGGGCGGATGCCATCTCCCACGGCGCCACCGGGAAGGGCAACGATCAGGTTCGCTTTGAACTGGGCGCCTATGCCCTGCGTCCCGATATTCATATCATCGCCCCTTGGCGTGAATGGGATCTCAACTCCCGTGAAAAGCTGCTGACCTATGCCGAGGAGCACGGCATCCCCATTGAGATGAAGCGGGAGGGCAAGAAATCTCCCTACTCCATGGATGCCAATCTGCTACACATCTCCTATGAAGGTTACGACCTGGAGGATCCCTGGACAGAACCGGGGGAAGAAATGTGGCGCTGGTCGGTCTCCCCGGAGCAGGCTCCGGACAGACCGATGTATATCGAGCTGACCTTCAAGCAGGGCGACGTGGTTGCCATCAATGGCGAGGCTATGTCACCGGCGACCGTTCTGGCGACGCTGAACAAACTGGGCGGCGACAACGGCATCGGGCGAGCGGACATCGTGGAGAATCGCTATGTCGGTATGAAATCCCGTGGCTGCTATGAAACTCCTGGTGGCACCATCCTGCTTAAAGCGCATCGAGCCATGGAGTCGCTCACTCTGGATCGGGAGGCGGCCCACCTGAAGGACGAGTTGATGCCGCGCTACGCCAAGTTGGTCTATAACGGCTACTGGTTCGCGCCGGAGCGGGAGATGCTGCAGGTCGCCATCGACCAGACACAGCAGGTGGTCAATGGTGTCGTCAGGTTGAAGCTCTACAAGGGCAACGTCTACGTGGTTGGTCGTAAGTCCGACACCAACAGCCTGTTTGACGAGTCCATCGCCACTTTTGAGGACGATGAGGGCGCATACGACCAGAAGGATGCGGAAGGTTTTATCAAGCTCAATGCGCTGCGTTTGCGGGTGGCTGCGGGGAAAAAATAATAGGTTAAAGGCTGGCAAATCAAAGATTTGCCAGCCTTTTGTGCCAAGCATGTAGGCCCGATCAAGCGTAGCGGATCGGGCATCCAACTACAGGGTTCGGCCCATCTAATGGCACGGCCTCCTTTAGCCTTTAACCTTCACTCCCCCGCCCCAGCAGTTCCGGCTCCTCTCTCGTATAACCAATGGCTGCGAGCTTTTCGAGATAGGCCTGCCAGAGTTCGTCATGGAACTTGCCCAGGTTGTAGAGATACTTCCAATCGTAGAGCCCTGTGTCATGGCCATCATCGAAGATGATTTTGACCGCGTAACTGCCCACGGGCTGGATATCGGTAATGGAGACGAGTTCCTTGCCGGTCTCCAGTTTTGCCTGTGCCGGGGTATGACCCCTGGTTTCGGCAGATGGTGAGTAGACCCGCAGATATTCACAGGGCAGTGAGAAGTGGGCGCCATCGTCGAAGGCGATATCGAGAAAGCGGGACTGTTGATGCACCTTGATGCCGACAGGGCGGGGCTTTTTTTCCATTAGTGCTTACCGGTGGTTGATTCAGGCCAGCCTTGTATGTGTTTTTCCACAAGGCCTGACAGCATTTCGATGTGATCGGGTTGTGCGTTGAGGGCGGGAATATATTCATAGGTGCCGCCGCCCGCTTTCTGAAAATAACCCCTGTTCTCCACCGCGATCTCCTCCAGTGTTTCCAGGCAGTCGGCGGAGAATCCAGGACTGACCACCTGGACGTGTTCTACCTTTGCCTTGCCCCAGGAGATAAGGGTTTGGTCGGTATAGGGCTTGATCCACTCTTTTTTGCCGAAGCGGGACTGAAAACAGAGTTGCCACTGTGAGTCTTTCAGTTGGAGTCTTTCTGCAACCTGTTCGGCGGTGAAACGGCATTCTCTGGGGTAGGGATCGCCGGCGGCGGCATAATCTTCCGGAATGCCGTGGAATGAGAAGAGCAGCTTTTCTGCCGCACCATGCTGCTCCCTGAAGCGTCGGATAGCGTCCGCCAGCACCTGTATGTAGTCTGCTTCATGGCCGTAGTGGTTGATGAAGCGCAGTTCCGGCAGTCGCCGCCAGTGTTGCAGTTCGCTTGTCACCGCATCGAAAGTTGAGGCGGTGGTCGTGGCGGAGTACTGGGGATAGAGCGGCAGCACCAGGATACGCTCGGCGTTTTCAAGGCGCAGGGTTTCCAACCCGTCGGTTATGGAGGGGTTGCCGTAGCGCATTGCCAGGATGACTTTGACCTTGCTGTCAAACCGTTCGCTGAGTGCTGCCTGCAGTTTGTCCGTCTGTTGCCTGGAGATGTCCAGGAGCGGTGAACCACTCTCTGTCCAGACCGTACGGTAGGATTCTGCGGAGCGCTTTGGACGGATACGCAAAATGACGCCATGGAGAATGATCTTCCAGAGCAGTCCGGGAAATTCCACCACACGGGGATCGCTGAGGAATTCCGCCAGGTAGCGCCGCACATCAGCGGTGGTGGGGCTGTCCGGTGTGCCGAGGTTGGTCAGTAAGATGCCGAGGCAGCCTGTACCGGGGGGCGCCAGGTCCGAGTGGTTTTTATATTTCATGGTGTTGATTGTTGTTCGCAGAACTGACTGAGTGTGGGTGCAGACTGCAGGTGGATTTATCAAGTGGGAAGACTACACCACTCGACAGTCGACTGAAACCAGATAGCCTAACCGATTCCGATCCTTAGATAGCTTACGACCAGAAACACTGTTTTTTTACCACGAAGAGCACGAAGCACACGCGACTGCATGGATGCAGGAGGTAGAGCAACGCAGGGAGCAGTTGCCGAAAGAATAATTATTGTTAATCAATCTCTTAACCTTCGCACTCTTCGTGTTCTTCGTGGTTAGATACGGGTTTCCCGACGAATGTTCAATAGATGAGGCCGGGGCAGCCGTTTTACACTGCTTTTTTCAACAGGTCCGTAAACTCCGGCGTTCTAAGATAACCGTATGATTTATGGTGGATCATTCCCCAGCCATTGATCACCAGATCGTCCCTCACCTTGACCCCATCCTCGTTTGAGTCGTAGTCGTCTGCGAGATGGGTATCGATGGCTACCGGATCACGCCGGTCTGCAAGGTTGGTCCATTTTTTCACGATGCTGGGGGTGCGCACCAGCGGACTCTCTTCACTGATTTTATATTTCACGTGGGGCAGGCCAAGGGGCGAGCCGATGGTCACGAAATGGTCGATTTTGATATTGGGATCCTCCTTGCCGAGTTGCCGCAGGACATCGTAAGCGATGATGGTACCCATGGAGTGGGCGACCAGCATGATGCGATCCCCTCTGTTGTTGAGAATAACGGTTTTCAGGCGTTTCCTGAGCGTTTCGCGGAGTTCACTGTCCGTATAGTATTTATGTAGATCCTGCAGTTTTCTCTCCAGTACTTTATCGGCAATCTTATCGATGCCGAAGAGCGCCTTTGCCGAGTCCCACATTTTACCGTTGATCGACGATGCCTTGGCTCTTACAACGTCCAGCCAGCCGTCATCGTAGCGTTTCAGGGCGCCATCTTCGGCTTCGTGGTATGCATCGGGGTCTTGGTCAGGTTCGGCATACATGGCATCGGCCCAATAGACCGAGTGAAAATTGAGGGAATCCAGGATGATGCCCGCATTCTTCCGCAGCCCTTCCAACATGGCTTGTTCCCACCACTCGGCCAGTGTCTCTTCCGGCGGTTTGTTGGCCAGCCCATGAATACCAATGATGATTTTGCTCATGATGTCGATCTCCTTTTTTTGCTTTTCCCGATAAAGAAATATAGTTGCCTGACCATTGATTGCATAGGCTTGTTGTTCAACACGATAGTAATGTTCAGGGGCGTTCGACGAAGAATCGTCCGTTGGGACAACTACACTACTGCCTGCTATATTCAGATATCCAGAACAAACCTTGTGGGATAACTGAAAAGTGCGCGAGACAGCTGGAGCCGGACATGGCCCTTTGGGTTTTGAGAATCATGGATTCTATAACCTGAACGATGTCTACTGGAATCTGCCTGCCCCGGCGCTGGTCGAACAGGCAACCGACGAGATTCTGGCAGCAGTGCCGGTTGTGAAGTGAAAAAACGACTGCCGAGGGTTGGGATCAGCGCCTGTCTCCTGGGTGAAGCCGTGCGTTACGATGGTCGGCACAAATACGCTGCACAAATCGTCGAAACCCTGTCGGATGTCGTGAGTTGGGTGCCGCTCTGTCCTGAGACAGAAGCTGGCTTGGGTGCGCCGCGTCCGCCGGTGGAACTGATTGGTTCGCCCGGCAGCTTCCGGGTTGTCGGTGTCGAAGATTCAGGGCTGGATGTCACCACCAGGCTGCTCGATTTTTCACGAAAAAAGGTACGAAATCTAGGGCGGATCAGCGGTTTTATTCTGCAAAGTCGATCCCCCAGTTGTGGATTGAAAAGCGTCCCATTCAGGGGGAGTGGCCTGCTGGGCGCAGGGGTGTTTGCTGGTATGCTTAAGCACGAGTTCCCGGAGTTGCCGGTGGCTGAGGATGTGGATCTGGATTCGGCGGCGGCGCTGGATGAATTTCTGCGGCGTGTCAGGCGATATGACCTGAATCCAAGGTAATAGGAACAATCGAGCCACAGGCTTGTCAATATACGCAATAGGTATGTCGGCCAGTTTTTCGTGGCATTCGTGAGCCTGACTGCAGTCAGATCGGAAATAATAAAACAGGGGGAGTGATGAAAGCTGTTCTATTTGTGTGCGTGGAGAATTCCAATCGTAGTCAGATGGCTGAGGCCTTTGCGCGACTGCATGGCAGTAACCATCTGGAGGCATTCAGTGCCGGCTCCAATCCCAGTGGTCAGGTCAATCCCAAGGCGATTGCCGCGATGCAGGAGAAGGGTTACGACCTGACGATACACCACTCCAAATCGTTTAGAGATCTGCCCGATGCGCAGTTCGATTTTGTTATCACCATGGGATGCGGTGACCGATGTTCCCATATTCCGGCGTTAATCCGTGAAGACTGGGATCTTCCGGATCCCAAAACATTGCCACCGGACGAGTTCAACGTGGTTCGGGATGAGATTGAACATCGGGTGTTGGATTTTCTGATGCGGATTAATTAAGGGATAGGTAAAAGGCTAAAGGTTAAAGGTTAAAGGACGAATTCACAGCCGTTTTCTGATTATGGTTTGATGCGTTTCTGGGTCATTGTAAGATTTTTGTAACCTGTAACCTGTAACCTGTAACCTGTAACCTGGAGCCTGAACCTGATAGGCGAAAAGAGCCAGGAATGACGAAGAATCTCGATCTGCCTATTTGGTACGGCCACCTTTAACCTTTAGCCTTTTACCTCGAACCTTTAACATTGCCTCATGAACAAAGAAAAACGACAGGCCATTTTCGAGCGCCTGCAGGCGGCTAACCCAAATCCGACCACCGAACTCAACTATCGAACCCCCTTTGAACTGCTGCTGGCGGTGATCCTCTCTGCTCAGGCGACGGATAAGGGCGTCAATAAGGCAACAGCGCGCCTGTTTCCTGTTGCCAATACACCAAAGGCGATCTTCGAACTTGGGGAAACGGGTTTGAAGGTGTACATCAAGACCATCGGCCTGTTCAATTCCAAAGCGAAAAATATCATCCAGACCTGTCGTATGCTGATCGATATTCACGACAGTGAAGTGCCGAATGAGCGACAGGCACTGGAGGCGCTGCCCGGTGTTGGCCGAAAGACTGCGAATGTGGTGTTGAATACTGCTTTCGGACAGCCCACAATGGCAGTGGATACCCATATCTTCAGGGTTGGGAACCGGACCCGGCTGGCACCGGGAAAGACGCCGCTGGAGGTGGAGAAAAAACTGCTGCGCTGGACGCCGAAAGCCTTCCTGCAGGATGCCCACCACTGGCTTATTTTGCATGGGCGTTATACCTGCGTCGCCAGAAAACCACGTTGCGGCAGCTGTGTGATCGAGGACCTTTGTGAATTCAAGGAGAAGACGCCGTAAACCTACGGGGTTGAAATCTTTCTTAGGAGTTTTACCAATGCATCGAATTGTGCTCTCTCTCTTCGCCTTTTTCTTTTTGCTGTCAGCCAGCGTTCAAGCTGGAAACGGCTTGGTAAACGTGCGCAGTCAATTCGGCGTGCAGAAGACCATGGATCGCCTGGAGAAGACGGTTAAAACGGCTGGCATGCGGGTCTTTGCGCGTATCGACCACGCCAAAGGGGCGGAGAAAATCGGCAAAACGCTTCGTCCGACCCAACTCCTGATCTTCGGCAGTCCGAAGGCGGGGACTCCCCTGATAAAGAGCGATCAGCGGGTTGGCATCGATCTGCCGCTCAAAGCGTTGGTCTGGAAGGACGCCGAGGGCCATGTCTGGCTCAGCTATACCCGTCCGGGTTATATGCTCAACCGTTTTGTGATCAAGAATCGACCCAAGGTCAAAGAGAAGATGACCGGTATATTGGCCAAGTTCGCCCGTGTGGCGACCAGGCCCTGATCCGGAATCCCTATTCTGTGTTTGGCGGCGATAGAAATCAGATCCGGCAGGTCTTTGTGGATGCCTGGCAGAAGCGGGTTCAGGGTAAACCGCTGGAGCCACTTGAACAGATGATTGCTGCCGTAGTGGCTGAACATCCTGAATACCATAAACTGCTGGACGACCGTGAAGCAGCATTGAACCGGGAGTTTCTGCCGGAAGACGGTGAGAGCAATCCGTTTCTGCATATGGGCATGCACATCAGTCTGCAGGAGCAACTTTCCACTGATCGTCCGAATGGGATCGCCAGACTCTACCAGCGGCTGACCCAACGTATTGGAGATCCCCACGAGGCGGAACACCAATTGATGGAGTGTCTCGCACATATGCTTTGGGAGGCGCAGGTCAACAAGCGGATGCCGGATGAGCAGGCCTATCTTGAATGCGTCAAACGCCTTGTTATCTAGCCGTTTTATGAGGGATCTGAGTCAAACTTCATCGCGGCAACAGGGCTTTCAGCGCCGAGATACCCATCAAATTCGGCTCCGAACCAGATAATCAATCAATAGCGTTAAATGGCGAAAACCAACTACAAGAATTGTACTCTCTGTCGCGTCATGCGTGGTTTTGCCTTTGGCGGATTGGGGGCAGCAATTGCCGGCTATGGTGCCATCTGGTTCGGCGCGGAGGAGCAGGAAGCCGTGCTCTATGCGCTCTTCGGTGCGATAGCGCTGACCGCATATATGAATCGCAAACGGCCTGAACAAAAATAGAACATACGGAGAGATTACGTGAATCAGCTACCTCACTTTCCCCACATGATTGCAGGTGATATCGAGCCGGCAGGTTCCCTGGAGATCACTGCCCCCTACGATCAGTCACCTATTGCCACCATCGACACGCTGGATGAAAGGGGGGTCGACCAGGCGCTGGCCAAGGCCCACTCCCTGTTTCAGAATCGGGATGGCTGGCTGACGGCCGCCGAGCGCATCATCATCCTGAGACGTGCCGGTGAGATTATGCAGGAGCGGGCCGAACAGTTGGCTCTGGAGGCGGCGCGGGAAGGCGGCAAGCCACTGCTGGATTCCAGGGTTGAGGTGGCCCGTGCCATAGACGGCATACAGATCTGCATCGAGACCCTGCGCACAGAGGGCGGTGAGGAGATACCGATGGGGGTGAACGCTGCTTCCCTGGGACATCTCGCATTTACCCGCCGTGAACCGATCGGGGTGGTGGTGGCGTTGAGCGCGTTCAACCACCCGTTGAACCTGATCGTGCATCAGGTGGGACCGGCGGTGGCCACTGGCTGTCCTGTGATAGTGAAGCCAGCGGCGGATACGCCACTCTCCTGCATGCACTTCATCGAGATCCTGCTGGAGGCGGGGCTGCCCGAGGGATGGGTACAGGGCATGGTGACAAGTGACCACAAGGTGGCTACCAAGTTGGTGACCGACCCCCGGGTCGATTTCTTCTCCTTTATCGGTAGCGCAAAGGTGGGCTGGTGGCTGCGTTCACAGCTCTATCCCGGCACTCGCTGTGCGTTGGAGCACGGGGGAGCGGCACCCGTAATCGTCGCGGCGGATGCGGATCTTGATGATGCCATCCCGCTGCTGGCCAAGGGGGGGTTCTACCATGCCGGCCAGGTCTGCGTCTCAGTCCAGCGCGTGTTTGCCCATCAGTCGATTTCGCGGCAACTTGCCGAGGGCCTGGCACAACAGGGCGCAGCAATGGTGGTGGGCGACCCGGCGCAGGAGGCAACAGCTATAGGGCCTTTGATCCGCCCCCGTGAAGTGGAACGCATCCATGAGTGGGTGACTGAAGCCGTGCAGGGAGGGGCCGAACTGCTCTGCGGCGGCGAGCCGATCTCAGAGACCTGTTATCCTGCCACTGTGCTGCTCAATCCTCCAGCCGATGCGAAAGTCAGTACGTTGGAGGTCTTTGCTCCCGTGATCTGCGTCTACAGTTACGACGACCTCGATGAAGCCCTCGAACGGGCAAATTCGCTACCCTATGCCTTTCAATCCGCAATCTTCACCAAAAGCCTTGAGACCTCGCTGCGGGCCTACCGTCGCCTCAACGCCTCTGCCGTGATGGTCAATCAGTTCACTGCCTTTCGCGTTGACTGGATGCCGTTTGCGGGTCTGCGGCAGTCGGGGATGGGGGTTGGCGGCATCCCTCACTCCATGCGGGATATGCAGGTGGAGAAGATGATGGTGATTCGTTCAACGGAAATCTGAGTGATTCCTGATTTCGCGCAATAGCCAGTTGATGCAAACGGGTTTAATCTTTAAGTAGAGACAGCTTGATCGGACCGTATTGATACGGTCTGGTTGAAGGTAGTAGGCGGTCGCTCAATTAAAATAACAGGGGAGTTCAATATGTCGATGACTTGGGTAGTTGCAGCAGATGCAAGCCGCGCCAGAATTTTTTCAGTAGAAAAGTCCGCCGGGTCTTTGCAGGAGATCCAGACGCTAAGCCACCCTGAGGCACGTCTGCATGAAGGTGATCTAATTTCTGACAAACCTGAAGGGGAGCCGGATGAACACAAGCAGGACGGTGCCGATCGTTTTGCCGCGCATGTATGCGCCACTCTTGAAGCGGGTCGTAAAACCGGTGAATTTCGCAAGCTCTATCTGCTAGCGGCCCCCGCTTTTCTCGGCATGCTGCGTAAGCATGAAAGTGATTCCCTGAAACAGATGATTCTCGGCGAGGTTGATAAAAACCTCGCGGCAATGGATCCGGCACAGATCAGGAAACATCTGCCCGAATATCTCTGACGATGGATATCAAGTCCCTCGATGTTTCCCTTCTCTATCATGCATGTGATCTTGGCGGGCTTGATTTCAGCACCACTGAAACCCTTGAGATCCTCCCTGAAATCATCGGGCAGGAGCGGGTATTGGAGTCACTCCGTTTTGGTGTGGGCATTTCTCACGAGGGCTACAACCTTTACGTCATGGGTTCCACCGGCGTGGGGCGTCACAGGGTCGTTACCGACACCCTGAACAGGCTCAGTCAGCCTGTCGGCAAAAGTTCACTCGACTGGTGTTACGTCGCCAACTTTGATGATCCCAATCAACCGCAGACCCTTTGCCTGCCTCCAGGTATGGGAAGGATGCTACGCCAGGATATGGAGATTCTGGTGGGCGACCTGTTGGGTGCAATTCCGGCGGCACTGCAGAGCAAAGAGTTTCGTCACCGGGCCGAGGAGATCACCGCTTCGTTGCAGGAGCAGGAAAAGAAGATAGCTGCGGATTTTGGTGACAGGACCCGGGAGCAGGGCATTGCCTTACTCCACTCGCCCAACGGCTACTCGCTGGTGCCGCTGAAGGGTGACAAGATCCTCAGTGCCGAGGCGTTTCGGGAACTGCCGGAGGAGGAACGCGCGGAGATAGAGTCCAAAATTGAGGCGTTTCACCGGGAGCTCAGAGATACCCTGGGACAGATTCCACTATGGCAGCGCGAGATGCGCGTACGTTACAAGGCACTGGAGCAGGAGGTGGCCGAACTGGTCGTCAATCGGCTGGTGGGTGAACTGACCCGCAAATATGTGGAACAGGCGGAACTGGTCAGCTATCTCGACCAGGTCAGGTCGGACGTACTTGACAACCTCGAACGCTTTCTCAACAACGAAGATGAAGCGGGGAACCTCATTGAGGCAGATAATCCCCGTTTTACGCGTTACAGGATCAATCTGTTGGTGGACAATCGGGATGGACCGGCGGTGCCGATCATCTACGAACCCAACCCCACCTATCAGAATCTATTGGGCAGGGTGGAACACCAGGCCCGCATGGGTACACTGGCCACCGATTTCACCCTCATCAAACCTGGTGCGCTGCACCGGGCCAATGACGGGTTTCTGGTGCTGGATGCCGAGAAATTGCTGTCGAACGGGTTTGCCTGGGATGCCCTGAAGCGCGCACTGAACGCTCGTGAGGTTCGTATTGAACCGCTGGAGCGGCAACTCAGCATGCTCAGCACGATCACCCTGGAACCCGATCCTATCCCGATTGATCTTAAAGTGGTGTTGATCGGTGATCGTCAGATATACCATCTGTTGAAGGCCTACGATTCTGACTTCGGCACACTCTTCAAGGTGGTGGCTGATTTTTCCGAGTCACTGCCACGGGAAAACGGTAACGATGAGAGGTTTGCGCGGCTCATTGCGACGTTACAGCGACAGGAGGGGTTGCATCCCGTTACCAGGGCTGCGGTTCAGCGCCTCATCGAAGAGGCTGCCAGAAATGCAGGGAACGGTGAAAAGTTGTCGTTGCACATCGGCAGTCTGCTGGATCTGCTTAAAGAATCTGATTTCAGGGCAGAAGCGCTCGGCAGTGAATCGATCGGGGCCGAGCATGTGCAATGGGCCATACAGCAGCAGTTGCGCCGGGTGAGTCAATATTGTGAATTGATGCAGCAGGAGATCCTGAATGGCACCCTCATGATCGATACTGACGGTATTCAATTGGGGCGGGTGAACGGCCTCGCCGTGGTTCAGGTGGGTGATCACGCGTTTGGTCTGCCGAACCGAATCAGCGCCACTGCGCGAATTGGCAGCGGTGAAGTCATCGACATTGAGCGTGAAGTGGATCAGGGTGGTCCCATTCACAGCAAGGGTGTCTTCATCCTGGCGGCCTACCTCAACCGCCGCTACGCGCGTTATCAGCCACTCTCCGTGGCCGCCACCCTGGTATTCGAGCAGACCTATGGAGAAGTGGAGGGAGACAGCGCCTCCGCCGGTGAACTCTGTGCGCTTTTATCCGTACTGGGGGATATTCCCATCCGCCAGTCTTTGGCGATCACCGGCTCCGTCAATCAGCATGGCGAGATGCAGCCGATTGGCGGCGTTTGCGAGAAGATCGAGGGTTTTTTCGACATCTGTGACAAACGGGGCCTGGATGGTACACAGGGGGTCATTATTCCTGAGACGAATGTGCGTGATCTGATGTTGAAGCGCGCCGTTGTCGAGGCGGCAGAAGCGAGGCAATTCCATGTGTACGCGGTAAAACATGTGGAGCAGGCGCTGGAGTTGCTGACCGGATTACCCGCCGGAGTGGCGGACGATCAAGGCATCTATTCAGAGGAGACACTCAACGGCAAGGTTCAGGCGCGGCTGGCAGAGTGGTTTGCCTTGAAGTTGTCCCTGTCTGGTCACACGGTTGGGGAGTGAGCGGTTTTATTCCGATACCGGGTTAACCGGTGGATGTTACCTGGCAAGTCAGTTGCCCCTTGGCAACTCTTGCCTTGACGGTATCACCCACTGCCACCTCATCGGCTGCGTGGATGATATGCCCGTCCTTCCCGCTGGAGACGATGGCATAACCCCGTTCCAGGGTATTCAATGGACTCAGGGTGTGCAGATCCCTTGCTAGTTGGCTCAAACGGTTGTGTTGTCCGGCGATCTTCCCTTCAATTTGCTGGCGCAATCGTGACTGCAGTGTCTTGTGGTTGAACTTCAGACGTTCGATCTGACGCTCAGGTGACTGGGCCAGAAGACGGGTCTGCAGGCTCTGCAGATGGCTCTGTTGCCGCTCCACCAGTTGTCTTTGAGTCTGATGCAGCCGTTGAGTCAGTTCATCCAGGCGTTGACTACGCTGCAACAGGCGCTGCCCGATGTGCTGACGCTCCAGTCGCCCCGACAGACTGCGAAGCTGTGCCTGGAGAGTAGTGAACTGCTGCTGCCAGCGCAGGGTCATCTGCTGCTGTAGGCGCTGTAGCCGAAGTCGCCAGGCCGCTTGATCAGGGCTGATCAGTTCGGCGGCAGCCGAAGGTGTGGCGGCCCGCTGATCAGCAACGAAGTCGGCAATCGTGAAGTCGATCTCGTGGCCGATGCCGGTAACCAGTGGAATTCTGGAGGCATAAACCGCGCGGGCCACCTGCTCATCGTTGAAGGCTTGCAGATCCTCAAGGGAACCGCCTCCGCGGCTGAGGATCAGCAGGTCGCACTCGGCCCGGTGGTTGGCGAGTTCGATTTTGCGGATGATCTGTGCCGGAGCCTCTCTGCCCTGTACAGCCACCGGGTAGATGACCACGGGTATCGCCGGAAAGCGCCGTTGCAGCACGGTCAACAGATCGCGCACGGCGGCTCCTGAAGGCGAGGTGATGAGACCGATCTGTGCCGGCAGGCTGGGCAGAGGCTGTTTGTGGCGACTGTCGAAAAGTTCCTCATCCGCCAACTTCTGTTTGAGTAGGTCGAAGGCGAGCCGCAGCGCCCCTTCACCGGAGGGTTCCATATGCTCCGCGATGAGCTGGAACTCCCCTCTTGCCTCGTAGAGGCTGATGCGGGCACGGATCAGCACCTGCTGCCCGTTCTCCGGTTGAAAGCGCAGACGCTGTCGCTTCATGCGGAACATGGCACAGCGAACCTGGGCCGCCTCGTCCTTCAGGGAGAAGTAGATATGCCCGGAGGCCGGTTTTGCGAGGTTGGATATTTCACCCTCGATCCAGAGCAGCGGGAAGCTGCCTTCCAGCACAGCACGGGTCTCCCGGACAAGACGGGAGATGGTATAGATGTCGCGTTGATTATTGCGTTCTGGCTGCATTGTTACCTCGCGGCGCTCTCCAACTGAGCCGGGATGGGGTTTTGACAGCCGAAAATCCCGGATTTCAGGGAAAAAATCATTCGATAGCCGAATTTTTCCGCTATTTTTATCATTCCTCAGGCTATCCAGTTTACCGGTCTGGCGTCAAATTCTATAATGCCCGGCTAAGTTCACCCCATCCGGATACAAAAACTATGCGTGTTATCGAGGAAGCCCTTACTTTTGACGATGTTTTGCTGGTACCGGCGCACTCCACGATCCTGCCCAAGGATGTGGAACTGCGCACCATGCTTACCCGCGACATCGAGCTCAGCATCCCACTGGTCTCTGCGGCAATGGACACGGTTACCGAAGCCAAGTTCGCCATTGCGCTGGCGCTGGAGGGTGGCATCGGTATCGTGCATAAAAACATGACGCCGGAGCAGCAGGCCCAGGAGGTCGCAAGCGTTAAGAAGTATGAGAGCGGCGTGATCCGCGAGCCGATCACTGTCGGGCCGAATATCAGTATTGGCGAGGTCGTGGAGTTGACCCGGGCCAACAACATCTCCGGGGTGCCGGTGGTGGATGGCGATGACCTGGTCGGCATAGTAACCAGCCGTGATCTGCGTTTTGAGCGCAAGATGGATGATCCGGTACGCAATATCATGACCCGCAAGGAGAATCTCGTCACGGTAAAAGAGGGCGCCGACCGGGACGAGGTACTCAACCTGCTGCACAAACACCGCATCGAGAAGGTGTTGGTGGTGAACGGCGATTTCAAACTCCGTGGCATGATCACCGTAAAGGATATCCAGAAAGCGAAAGACAATCCCAATGCTTGCCGTGACGATCAGGAGCGCCTGCGGGTGGGTGCTGCGGTCGGGGTGGGTGCCGGCACCGAGGAGCGTGTTGAACAGCTGGCTGCCGCAGGCGTCGATGTCATCGTGGTGGATACCGCCCACGGCCACTCCCAGGGTGTGCTCGACCGGGTGGCCTGGGTGAAGAAACACTATCCCCAGGTTCAGGTGATCGGCGGCAATATCGCAACCGCAACCGCAGCCCGCGCCCTGGCAGATGCCGGTGCGGATGCGGTGAAGGTGGGAATCGGTCCCGGGTCGATCTGTACCACCCGCATCGTTGCCGGTGTGGGCGTGCCCCAGGTAACAGCGGTCTCTAACGTCGCCAAAGCGCTGGAGGGTACCGGCGTACCGCTGATTGCGGATGGCGGTCTGCGCTACTCCGGTGATATTGCCAAGGTACTGGCGGCAGGCGCCTATTCGGTGATGATCGGCGGCATGTTTGCCGGTACCGATGAGTCTCCCGGCGATGTGGAGATCTTCCAGGGTCGCTCCTACAAATCCTACCGCGGCATGGGCTCTCTGGGCGCCATGTCGGGTAAGCAGGGTTCCAGCGATCGCTATTTCCAGGAAGATACCCAGGACAAGGAGAAGCTGGTGCCTGAGGGTATTGAAGGAAGGGTGCCTTACAAGGGAACCGCCCTGAGCATCATCTACCAGATTATCGGTGGTATCCGCTCCAGTATGGGTTATACAGGTTGTGCCACCATCGACGAGATGCGCACCAAGCCGGAGTTCGTGCGGGTGACCAATGCAGGCATGACCGAGTCTCACGTGCATGACGTCACCATCACCAAGGAAGCGCCGAACTACCGGCGGGATTGATCGGCGTTTCTCTAAACGCTATTTATGCAAAACCGCAGGAGCGGCGCCTCGCCGCGATTGCCAGATTACAGATTGGGGTGCGGCGAGGCGCTGCTCCTACGGCACTTTCAGGATTATCGTCATGACCACAGACATCCACGCCCATCGAATATTGATCCTCGATTTTGGTTCCCAATACACCCAACTCATCGCCCGACGTGTACGTGAAGCGGGTGTCTATTGCGAGATCTATCCCTATGACAATGCGGATGAGGGACTTGCCGGGGAGAAGCCCGCGGGTGTGATCCTCTCCGGTGGACCGGAGACGACCACTGCTGACGAGTCACCCTGCGCGCCCCAGGAGATATTCGAACTGGGGGTGCCGGTATTGGGTGTCTGTTATGGCATGCAGACCATGGCCGCACAGCTGGGCGGCAGCGTGACCCCTTCCGATAAACATGAATACGGTTATGCTCAGGTGCGTGCACGGGGGCACTCCAAACTGTTGCGGGATATCGAGGACCACACCAGCGAAGAGGGTTATGGCCTGCTCGACGTATGGATGAGTCACGGCGACCGGGTCGACACGCTGCCGAAGGGTTTTCATGCCATCTGCGAGACCGGTAATGCACCGCTGGCCGGTATGGCGGACGAGGAGCGAGGTTTCTATGGCCTACAGTTTCATCCGGAAGTGACCCATACGCACCAGGGCAAGCGCATCATCGACAAGTTTTTGTTCGAGATCTGTGGCTGCGAATCACTCTGGACATCAGGGCAGATCATCGAGGAGAACATCAACCACGCCCGCGAACGAGTGGGTGACAAAGAGGTTGTGTTGGGACTCTCCGGCGGTGTCGACTCCTCTGTGGTGGCGGCCCTGTTACACAAAGCCATAGGTGATCAGCTGACCTGTGTCTTTGTCGATAACGGTCTGCTGCGTCTGCACGAAGGGGATCAGGTCATGGCGACCTTCGCCGAACACATGGGTGTGAAGGTGATTCGGGTCAATGCGGAGGATCGTTTCCTCAAGGCGCTGAAAGGCGTCTCCGATCCTGAGCAGAAGCGCAAGATCATCGGCAATCTATTCATCGATATTTTCGAGGAGGAGGCGAGCAAACTGGATAATGTCGAGTTCCTCGCCCAGGGAACCATCTATCCCGATGTGATCGAATCCGCCGGTGCAAAGTCGGGCAAGGCGCATGTCATCAAGTCCCACCACAATGTGGGTGGATTGCCTGATTATATGAAGCTGGAACTGATCGAGCCACTGCGTGAACTCTTCAAGGACGAGGTGCGCAAGATCGGTGTGGAACTGGGTCTGCCCTACGAGATGATCTACCGGCATCCGTTCCCCGGGCCGGGGCTCGGTGTGCGCATCCTTGGCGAAGTGAAGAAAGAGTATGCGGACCTGCTGCGCCAGGCAGATCACATCTACATTGAAGAGCTCTACAAGCATAAGTTGTATGACGAAGTGAGTCAGGCGTTCACTGTTTTTATTCCGGTGAAGTCCGTCGGCGTCGTGGGTGATACGCGGCGTTATGAGTATGTGGTTTCACTGCGGGCGGTGAAAACTGTGGATTTCATGACGGCCAAGTTTGCCCATCTGCCATACGATTTCCTGGAAGAGGTTTCCCGCCGCATCATCAACGAGGTGCAGGGGATTGCGCGGGTGGCTTATGATATTTCGAGTAAGCCGCCGGCGACAATCGAGTGGGAGTAGGAAGAATTTGTAACATATTGAAATATAACAATAAGTCAACTCCAATCAATAATATGATCTGCATCATCAATGGTATTTTTCATGGTACTTATTGCGTGTAGCAAGGCAGATAACATCGATACCATGAGTGACAATTAAGTTTGGCATGGTATCAGGGCAATTGAACGGCGTATGCGCAACTGATTGCCTTCGTGCCAGTCAGTATGCCTCCAACGCCAGAGGCTGGCGCCTCCCCAAGCGAATTCTGGATATGTGTGCCCAGGGACGCTTTTGTTTCAGGATACTGTGTCATCAGACTGCACTTAGTGCATTTATACACCTCAGAGCGCGGCCGCCCGATGCGCTTGTGGGCTCACGCCTCTTACGCGCTTGAATGCAGCACTAAAAGCGAACGGTGTTGCATAGCCAACCTTCTCGGCTACTGTGCTCACGGTCTCGTTTGGCTGGCATAACAGGTCGGCTGCCACGGCCATTCGCCAATTTCTCAGGAAGGTCATCGGTGATTCGCCAACCCGTTCCTGGAACCGGCGTGCGAGCGATGCCCGCGAGGCGCCGACTTCCAGCGCCAATGCATCCATCGTCCATGGATTGGCCGGTTTGTCATGCATGATACGCAGGGCACGTTCGATAATCCGATCTCCCTGGTACCGCCACCACTCCGGCCTGTTGCTGTCGTGTTTGCCAAACCAGGCCTTGAGCACGGCCGTCAGCAGCAGGTCAAGCAGCCGATCCAGCACCGCAGCCTGGCCCGGTTCATCTTTGATCACCTCGTCACAGAGTAACGCTACAAGGGGAGACTCCCAGTCGGCATGGGTAAGCGACAGCACGGGTGGCAACGCCCGCAACAGGCGATCGCTGATGTCGCTTAGATGCTCATAGGCGCCGACGAGAAATACGCTTGAACCTTCAGCATCGTTCCCCCAGGTTCTCACGCCATGCATCATCGCCTCATGCAATGAGTTTCCGTTCAGGTCACAACAGCGTTGACCCGGATGAATGATCATCTGCGGGGGCGTGGCCGGAGAGTCGGCGAGATTGTAATGCGTCGGTGCGCGTATGACAGCAATGTCACCGGGGCCGATCTGAACAGGATCACCATCATCGGCTATCAACCACAGCTCTCCTGCCACACCAGCGATCAGCGTCAGCGGTGAACCGGCGAGGTCCCTCAGCGACCACGGCGAGTTCATGACTGCTCGCAAAGCAAAGGCGCCACGCGCACGTGGAGCATCCAGTAATCCACCCAAAGTATCCATGGGCCCAATTATAGACGAATGCGTATGAATTTGAGCTTTCCAAAAATGGCGTCTCAAGACCCCGTCACATATCTTTATTTGTACCGAAACAAGCGGCATGAGCGGCGCCAAACTGAACCAATAGAGGAGAAACACAAATGTTCCTGAGCAATGAAATAACTGAAGTTTCACTGAAATTCTCACCATCCTGAAAGTTGGCACTCAAGCCACCATGCGTAAGAGGAGTGAGACGAAAGTATTTTCCCGGGGATTGCGAGGTTTGGGCCAAAGCCTGAGAAAATCCTCTGACAGCGCGGCATTGGCAATCAGTCTTCGCACATCGGAGAAGGCGAAACTGGCTCGACCCTTTACGATATGACGCCGTTCAGGATCGACCTTGATGCGATCAGCATAAATCCAGGTAATCGTGGTGGCCATCATACAGAAATTCAGGTGATTGCTCACGGCATGGGCGTTACGCGTTTGGCTGCAGGCACTGCCGATCTCCTGCTTGATCTCCTTGAAGCCGGATTCGATCTTCCAACGTGCACCGTAGTATTCAATGATCTGTTCGACAGAGAGTGTCAGGTCGGTGGTAAAGAAAGCGACCCAGCGTGTTTT
>JAESPD010000100.1 GCA_016756855.1 gamma proteobacterium endosymbiont of Lamellibrachia anaximandri
TGAGGGGGTTTGAAGCCGACCACCGACGGCAGACTCCGGTGGGCCTACCACCATCTCTCTCTGAGCTTACAGCTCAGTAAGCCAAGTCGCGTACGACCGGCCTTATCTGTGCCTCTACGGCACACCACCCCGTTCCCTGGCCAACGCCTGGATCAGATCACGCACCTCGCGGATCTGCCCCGGGTCGAGGCCGTCTGTGGGTTCGTCCAGGATCACAACCGCAGGGTCGTGGATGATGGCTTGTGCGATCCCCACCCGTTGCCGAAAACCTTTGGAGAGATTTCGGATCAGGCGGCGCCCCACCTGTTCCAGACCACACCGCTGCTTGACTCGATCCAGTGCGTCGGGAATCTCAGGTTTTGGCATTCGATGGAGTCTGGCGCAGTCACCGAGAAATTCATCAACCTGCTGCTCCAGCAGCAGCGGTGGCTGCTCGGGCAGATAACCGAGACATTGCTTGGCCTGCTCCGGTTGCTGTTGCAGATCAATACCGCAGAGGTGGATGTTTCCCTCATCGGGCGCGAGTTCGCCACTGAGCAGGCGCAGCGTGGTGGATTTGCCTGCGCCGTTGGGTCCGAGCAGGCCAAGCACGTCGCCCCGATTGAGGGTCAGGTCGAGATGATCGAGGGCGCAGCGGCCGTTATAGGAACGGGTGAGATTTTTGGTGACGGCAAGCGCATCCATGGCCGCAAGATACAGGATAAATTTGGTCGATGCACCGGCTTGGAGTTTTTCGCTAAATTACGGCGTAGGCCCGATCAAGCGTAGCGGGTCGGGCGGGTTGCCGGTTCCGCTGCGCTTGAACCTGCCTACGCTTTTCGGGAGATCGTTATTCTGCCCTATCTGCAAAGAGCGCCATGTACTCGCCGTAACCTTCTCCCTCCAGATTCGCAACGGGGATAAATCGCAGTGAGGCGGAGTTGATGCAGTAGCGCTGACCGTTTGGGCCGGGACCGTCGTCGAAGACGTGGCCGAGGTGGGAGTCGCCGTATTTGGAGCGGACTTCGGTGCGGCTCATGCCCCAGGCCCAGTCTTCTTTCTCTGTCACATTGTTGCCTTTGATAGGTGCGCTGAAGCTCGGCCAGCCGGTGCCGGAGTCAAACTTGGTGCGCGAACTGAACAGTGGCTCACCGGAGACGATGTCGACGTAGATGCCGTCTTCGTGGTTGTCCCAGTAGGCGTTTCTGAAGGGGCTCTCGGTGCCGTTCTTCTGTGTCACCTTGAACTGTTCCTGGGTGAGGCGCGCTTTGATCTGCTCATCGCTGGGGCGGCTCCATTGGCTGGGCTCGGCGGCCTGTCCGATCGGTTGTTTCATCGATTCGCTCTCTGTAGTCTGATTTGCGGCCTGTGCCATCAAGCCAAGTATCGCTCCACTGATACCCAGAGCGGCGGCCATTTTAAGGGTGCGGTTGATTTTCATAGTCAGTCTCCGTGTTCTGGAATATAGCTGATGTGACAGCCTTTCTGCAGTGGGTTGATGCCTTAAACTGCATGGTGGTTTGTGTGGAAATAGATCTTGAAATTAAGTATGGATACGCCGCATTACAGACGCCTCACGGAGTTATCACGAATCCATAAATTCTGGATCAATCAGCGGTTTTCGGTGCGCGGCAGCCAGAGGGCGAAGTGACTGCCTTTGCCGAGACGGCTCTTGACGGTGATCTCACCTCCCTGCAACTCCGCGATGCGGCGGGCGATGGCCAGTCCCAAGCCGGCATGACCACTTGAGCCGGCATTTTTCCGTGACTGAAAGAAGGGCTCGAACAGGTGGGGCAGATCCTCTTCGCTGATACCGCTGCCGCTATCGGATACCACGGCGGAGACCTTGGTCTCTTCGATACCCAGGGCAAGTGTGATACTGCCGTCGGCAGGGGTGTGGCGAAAGGCGTTTTCGATGAGATTCTCCAGTCCGCGCTCTGTAAGTGCAATGTCGGCAAAGACGAAGGGTGAGATTTCCGGCGGATCCATGGAGAGCAGGATCTCCTGCTGTTCGGCCCGCAGCCGGTACTTTTGCACCACATCCTGTAACAGCTCCGCCAGAGGGAAATGCTCACATTTCGGCATAGTCTCCCGGGCATCCAGGCTGGCCAGTTCGAAGAGTTCTTCCACTTGGGCCGAGAGGCGTCGGCTCTGACGCAGGGCGATGGCGATGTATTCGTCACGCGCCGTCGGGTCGAGTGAGTCAGCCTTGAGGGTCAGGGACTCGAGATAGCCCTGTATCGAGGAGAGCGGGGTGCGCAGGTCGTGGGAGACCTGGGCTACCAGCTGGCGGCGTAGATGATCCTTCTCCTTCAGTTGGTCGATCTGCGCCTGAATCTGCAGCGCCATACGGTCAAAGGTTTCACCCAGCCGGTCCACCTCGTCAGCCGCTCCACCCGGTGCTTCGGCATAGGGCTGATACTGACTGAAGCTGTCTCTCCTGAACCGGTCCATCAGGTTGGAGAGGCGATGCAGTCTGCGGGTCAACAGGCGGAAAACCGCCAACCCCGCCAGCAGGCCGATCACGAGACTGGCGGCCATGGCCCAGCCGCTGAGGCGCAGAAAGTAACTTTCGCGCACCAGATCATCTACCGAGTCGAACTCTTCGCCCCGCAGTACCACATAGAGGTAGCCCTCCGGCTGCTCGGCGGAGGGTACGGGCGTGACTGAGAAGGCCTTGCGGCGATCGTGACTGCGCGGGTCGTCGCCGAGCAGGGGGAATCCCCCTCTGCCGTGCAGAAAATTCTCGATGGGTTCCAGTGAGACCCGCTTGCGTTTCACCTTCCCCGGATCTGCCGAGTAGGAGAGGATGCGGCCATCCGGGTCGAGCAGGTAGATCTCGATACTGGGGTTGATCACCATATATTGCTGAAAGGTTTTTTGCAGTGCGCTGTTGTTGAGGCGCCCCTCTTCCACCAGATTGCGATCTGCCACCAGATTGCGCGCCAAATCGCGATTGAACTGCTGCGTCACCTCCTGCACATAGTGGCGGGTGGCGGTGGTGCTGATCAGGGCGTAGAGCAGGCCGATGGCAGCGAGCAACAGCACCAGGCCGGTGGCGAGTCTGGCATAGAGGGTTTTTAACATATCCCATCAGACTCCTGGGGTGTCGGCAAACTTATAACCCACGCCCCAGACCGTCAGAATATAGTGGGGATTGGCGGGATCGGTCTCGATCTTGGTTCGCAGGCGGTTGATGTGGGTGTTGACGGTGTGTTCGTAGCCCTCATGGTTGTACCCCCAGACTGAGTCGAGCAGTTGCACCCGGCTGAAGACCCGTCCCGGATGGCGGGCGAAATGGAGCAGCAGGTCGAACTCCCTGGCGGTCAGTTCCACCTCCCGGTCTGCGATTCTGACTTGATGTTTCGCCGGGTCGATGGTGAGTTTTTCGTAGTGGATAGCTTTATCAATGGCAGGTTGTTTCGTGTTGCCGCCAAGTGCATCCACACGACGGAACAGGGCTTTGATGCGGGCCAAAAGTTCCGGGATGCTGAAGGGCTTGGTCAGATAGTCGTCGGCACCCACCTCCAGACCTACCACTCGGTCGAGTTCCGAGCTTTTGGCGGTCAGCATCAGGATCGGCGCATAGTCTGTTTCACGGCGTAGTTCGCGGCAGATCGACATGCCATCCATCCCCGGCAGCATCAGGTCCAGCACCAGCAGTTCGTAGTCGCCCTTTTGGAAGTGGCGCAGACCCTTCGCCCCGTCATTGATGATGTCGGCTTCGCAGCCGATATCCCGCAGGTGTAGCTGCACCAGCCTGGCGATATCGGGATCGTCTTCAATGATCAGGACTTTACGTGCCATGGAAAAGACTCTAGTTTTAATTTGTCAAAGTCGTAGGCCCGATCAAGCGTGGCGGATCGGGCGTTCAGGGCTAGTTGAAATACCAGGGGTTGCCGGTTCCGCTACGCTTGAACCGGCCTACGACTCACCCTGCAGGGCATCACTTATCCATCGACTCCTTCATTTTGCCATCGTTCATTTTTTTCATCGGTTCCATCGACTCGTCCATCTTTCCGTGCATCTCTCCGGACATCTTCATATCCTTCTGCATGGTGTCATCGTCGGCCATCTTCATCATGCCGTCTTTCTTCATTGACATGTCGTCGTCCATCATGGGAGCGGCGCCGCTCGCAGTCATGGCCGCAGCCAGTGCAACGAAAGCCAGGCCTTTAAGTGTACTGGAAAATCGGGTTTTCATCGGGGTCTCTCCTGTGGGGGTTGTTTTCATTGGAACAGTGCCGTTTTTTTCGGTGCTGTTGGAGAGCTATTCAAGCAGTTGGGATTCCGCTGCCAATCACGGAACTGTCACGATTCCATAAACTCGGTGTTCGCGCTATCTTGCGCCATACAGGGCTGGGTCGTGGGAAGCCCCGTAATTTATCCAGCTTGGAGTTGTTTTGAAGATTATCGGCATCGACACCGGCGGAACCTTCACCGATTTCGTGCTCTTCGCGGATGGCGTGTTGCGCATCCACAAGGTGCTCTCCACCCCGGATGCGCCGGAGCGGGCGATTTTACAGGGAATTCAGGAGATGGGACTCGACCCCGATGGGGTAAGGGTGATCCATGGCTCTACGGTGGCGACCAACGCGGTGCTGGAGAGAAAGGGTGTGCGTACCGTCTATATCGGCAACCGGGGTTTGGGGGATCTGTTGACCATCGGCCGACAGGCACGTGGCGAACTCTATAATCTGCAGCCTGCGCCGGAATTACCCCCGGTACCGTTTGAGCTCTGTCTGGAGACCGGCGGCAGACTGGCGGCGGATGGTTCGCCCCTGGAACCTTTGACGGAACAGGATCTGCTGGCGCTTACCCGGCGACTGGAAGCGCTGAAGCCGGAGGCAGTGGCCATCAATCTGCTCTACTCCTACCTGAACGACAGTGCCGAACGGGCGATCGAGGCGGTGGTGCCGGAGGGTTGTTTCGTCTCCCGCTCATCCGAGGTGTTGCCGGAGACCGGTGAGTATGAGCGGGGTGTCGCCACCTGGCTAAACAGCTGGGTGGGGCCGTTGGTGACAGGTTATATCGAACGGCTCTGCCGGGGTCTGCAGGGGGCCAGGGTCTCGGTGATGCAGAGTTCGGGAGAGGCGATAGCTGCGGAGCAGGCTGCTTCTAAGGCGGTGCGTATGCTGCTTTCAGGGCCTGCCGGTGGTCTGGTAGGTGCGCGTTATGTGGCTGCAACAGCGGGTCGCCGACAGCTGCTGACCTTCGATATGGGTGGCACCTCATCTGATGTGGCGCTTATCGATGGTGCGCCACGTCTCACGAGTGAAGGACGCATCGGACCCTGGCCGGTGGCCGTTCCCATGGTGGAGATGCATACCATCGGCGCGGGTGGCGGCTCCATCGGGCGGCTCGACAGTGGCGGCATGCTGCAGGTGGGGCCTGAATCGGCCGGGGCCGCACCGGGACCGGCCTGTTACGGCCAGGGAGGTCTTGATGCCACGGTTACGGATGCCAATCTGGTCCTGGGGCGTCTGCGCGCAGACGCCTTTCTCGGCGGGCGCATGCAGCTGAATCTCTCTGCCGCCCGCATGGCGGTGGGCCGGTTGGCCGAGGTCATGGGATCCACGGAGGAGGAGGCGGCGGCTGGCATCATCCGTATCGCCAATGAGCACATGGCGCGTGCCTTGCGGGTGATCTCGGTGCAGCGCGGAGTGGATCCCAGGGGTTTTACCCTGGTCTCTTTCGGTGGTGCCGGGGGCCTGCATGTCTGTGCGCTGGCGCAAGCGTTGGGCATGCGTTCGGCACTGGTGCCGGTACAGGCAGGCGTGTTATCGGCTTTGGGGATGCTGGTTGCTCCGCCGGGCCGCCAACTGGTGCGTACCTGGCTGGGACTATTACATGAGCTCGATGATGCTGTGCTGCAAAAAGCGTTGCAGAGACTGGGTGAAACCGGTGTGCAGGCGTTGCTTCAGGAGGGATTGGAACGATCGCAAATCGAAGTGGAGTATTCACTGGACCTGCGCTATCTGGGACAGTCCTACACCTTGAATGTGACCTGGAGCAGTTGCGCCAAAGCCGAGGTCGCGTTTCATGAACTGCACGAGTTGCGCTATGGGCATCGGATGGATGGGGCGGTGGAACTGGTTAATCTGCGGGCAGCTCTGCGGGGAGCGGCATCTCATATAAGATTGGAACAGTGCCGCACTTCGGGATCCGGTGGGGCAAAAACCGAAGTGAGTCTGTTCGGAGTGGAGCAAGCTGTGCAGATTTATGAACGGGAGGTGCTGTTTGCCGGACAGTCGATCGAAGGGCCGGCGCTGATTGTCGAGACCATCTCAACCACCTGGATAGCGCCAGGATGGTCTTGCTTGCTGGATGCAGTGGGCAATCTGCTCCTGGAAAGGGGTGTGTCCCCGTAGGATGCGGTTCTCAAACTCACCGGCATCCTTCCTGCATCTGTCTGATTATCAGTCCGCCTGTAGCGCCTGTTGCTCATCAAAGGCGTGTTCGCTGGCGAGCAGATAGATATCGGTGATCTCCGCCACATCGAGGTCTTCGTAATCGGCGTTCTCCCAGTCACCAACCTCATAACCTTTACTGCATTGCAGCGCTTTGCCTGCGGGACCTTGTTGATCGGTCAGGGCATCCTGTATCTCATTTGAGAGGGCAAGCTCCTGGACGATCTCTGCAATCGGCTGATCCACCAGCAGGTCAAGAATCGAAAGCAGTCCCACGCTGAAGGCGATCTCCGGCGCGCAACCCCCGTTCTTGGTAACCAGCTGTTCACACATGTGGGCGCGCACCAGGGCAGTGGTGAAATACTCCTGTGGCTTCTTCTCCATCTGTGAGAGAGCCAGCAGACTGGCCCAAGCGCGAATACGCGCCAGTCCCATGAAGACAATCGCCTGACGGATCGATTCGACCTTGCGCGGCATGGCGATGGCTGCGGAGTTGATATAGCGCAGGATCTTGTAGCTGAGGCTGGCGTCCTGGGAGATAAGGTTGACCAGGTCTTCGATCTCAGCGTCCGGATCATTCAGGGCAGAGAGCAGCCGCAGTACCACCAGTTGGTTCTCCTGCAGTCGTTGGCCCTTGATCACCTTGGGGCGGGAGAAGTGGTAGCCTTGAAAAAGGTCGAAGCCCAACGCCAGACACTGCTGATACTCCTCCTCGGTTTCGATCTTCTCAGCCAGTAGTTTTACGTTGTGGCGGCGCAGGCTGGGGAGTCCCCGCTCAATCTGTTTCAGAGTGAGGGCAGGAAACTCCACCTTGATGATGTCAACCAGTGGCAGTAAAGGATCCCAGGCAGGGTCGAAGATATAATCATCCAGTGCCAGAATATATCCCTGTTTGGAAAGCTCGGTCACGGCTTCGATCAACTGATCGTCCACGGGAATGTCTTCCAGCAGCTCCATAACGACCCGATCTTTGTCGAAAGGGATCTCCGGGTGGTTTAGAAAGAGGTTGCGGGTAAGATTGATGAACACGCGGTGGGGACCGGCGACCCGTTCGAGGCCGATCTCAATGAAGGTATTGATCAGGACTTCGGAGGATGCGGAGTCCCCGTCAAACTGTTGCTGGACGTTGCTGCTGTTGTTGGTGCCCTGGCGAAACAGCAGTTCATAAGCGTAGACCTGCATCTTCCTGTCGAAGATGGCTTGTCGTCCTACATAGATGTCCTTCATGATGCATCTTCCGTTGGGATCAATGGCTATGGCGGGAAATCTCACCCGCGGCCTCACCCATCTATAGCGTCCATTTTCTCCAAGTCTACAGGGTATCCAGCAAAAAAATAGTGGCAAAAGAAAACCCGCCTGAAAGGCGGGTTTCGGTGTCCCAGGGATGCGGGCGCCTTATTTGATCTTGGCTTCCTTGTACATCACGTGTTTACGGGCCTTGGGATCGAATTTTTTGATTGCCATCTTGCCCGGCTTGCTTCGCTTATTCTTGGTGGTGGTATAGAAGTGGCCAGTGCCGGCGCTGGATACCAATCTGATCTTGTCACGCATGATTCAGTTCTCCCTTAGACCTTTTCGCCACGGGCGCGGATGTCAGACAGTACTGCATCGATGCCCTTCTTGTCGATGATACGCATACCTTTCGTAGTGAGCCGCAGGCGCACCCAACGGCTCTCACTTTCCACCCAAAAACGATGGTAGTGCAGATTGGGCAGAAAGCGGCGTCTGGTCTTGTTGTGCGCGTGGGAAACATTGTTCCCTGAGACCGGGCGCTTGCCGGTTACCTGGCAGACTTTTGACATTGTCAAAACCTCTAAATTTGTTAACCCTGGGGCGAAAAGCGCGTAATTATGGCAGAGAGGGGAGGGAGGTGCAAGGAGAAAGGAGAAAGGAACACGGCAAATCTACGCTAACGCCTAACCCATTGATAGTGTATTAGAGTTGCGAGTCATTTTCAGATAATCAAAGACTGCCCGCGTATTCAGTAGCAGTTTCTTCATCATTTCCGGAATGGTCTCAT
>JAESPD010000101.1 GCA_016756855.1 gamma proteobacterium endosymbiont of Lamellibrachia anaximandri
CAGAAGCCCCCGGAACCGGATGATGACTTTACCGTCGTATGACGGTAATCGGCCGAATGGCCGATCAATCCGGCTTTTAGCCGTAACCCGAAGCCACCGGCTTTAGCCGGTGGAGTATTCACATTCGGAGAATCCATGTTCCACATGACACGAAATGCCTTTAACTCATGGTTGATCGGCTTGGCCATCTCACTTGCCTCCACAATGGTGACTGCCGGCGAAGCATCAATGCAGGCCGGGCGTTACACCGTCGTGGCAGCGGTAGCCACCGCTGCCCAAGTGGATCCATTGCAGACCATGGTGACAATCCGTTTCCCAGAACCCCATATTACGACCGTCGGTGATGCAGTGCGCTACCTGCTGCGCCACAGCGGCTATCACCTGGCCGAGCCCGAGGCAGTTGATCCCGCCATGGCGGTATTGCTGGATCATCTTCTGCCCAAGGTCCACCGCCATCTGGGGCCGATGACGCTGCAAAATCTGCTCTCGACGCTCGCCGGCACCGCCTACCAAATCGTGGTGGACCCTGTGAACCGTCTCATCGCTTTTGATCTGGCACCGGCTTACCAGCCCATGGAGCGGCGACCGGACGATTTCGAACCGGCCCACACCGTTCCAACATCGACCACCAAAACTGTACCGGGGGAGCACCATGAGCCAAGCGCCTGACAGCTCTGTCTCCGAACTGCCCAACCTCGAAGTGGAAACGGATTACCACACCCAATCCAAGCCACCCAGGTTTTTCATGATCGGTGCTGCGATCGCGATCATCACATTCATTGCTGTGGTTTTCTTTATCTCTTCTCTCTGGAGCGAACACCCGGAGGCAACGTTGTCTCCAGCAGATCCAGAGACCAAAGCCCCTGTTACCGAGGTAAAAACCGAGTCTCCTGATACCACTGATATCGCCCGCATTCCGGAACTGGAGAACCGGCTCTTGATGCTGGCTCAACAGCTCAATATGCAATCCGATCTGATCCGACAAAACCAGCAAAGGCTCATCGAGCTGGATGCCACCATAGAGCAGATCGCTTCCCGTACCGCTTCCGAATGGGAGGAGCGGATCACTCAGTTGGAAAGCACTGTCGCCGACACGACAGCAAGCGTCGACACCCGGCTCACGACATTGGAAAAAACCAGGGAGCCCCAAAAAACCGCGAAGAAGAAAAAGCCCATCTGGGCACCCGCTCTGCCCTTCTCACTCCTGAGCGTGGATTACTGGGATTACAAACCTTACGCCGTCCTCGGCTACAAGGGTGACCTCCAGCATCTGAGTCCGGGTGAGACCCTGCACAAATGGACGCTGATTTCGCTGACGTCTGAACAGGTGACCTTCCGCTACCGAAACGGCATAAAGCGCAAGCTCAATGTGAAGGGTTGAACCATGATCGCCATCGTTATTGTTTTCATGTTCGCAGCCGCCGTAACCATGACCTCTGCAGACCAGGAACCCACGGCACCGCATCCAGAACCTGCACTCATAGTGATAGAAAAAATCGTAGTCATCGAATGCGTGCCCCTGCGTCGGGGTGAGCGCCTGGAGCGGGACTTGACTGTACCGTTCGAGAAGCGGCATTACCTGAACCCCACTGGCGATCCCTGTCGTAAGGAGACGGTGACCACCACCAAATCTATTGAACCTTCTGAGCCCTTGGAACCCGACATCCTGAAAGATAAGGAGTGGCTATGAAAGCACAAGCGCTTGGTCTGCTGGCCGTTCTATCCGGTGTGATCCTTCAGACCGATGCAGATACACCGGTCTTGTCCCAGTCCTCATCCGAGAGCACTGAGTACGAACAAAGCACTCTGGAATACACAGATCGGGACCGCGCCCGGCAGTGGCATCTGACAGGGTCAGAATGGCAGCGCTACAAGACCCTGATGCGTGGCATTCGGGGCAGCCTCAGCCCAGCCACGATCTCACCCATCGAGGTGCTTGGTATCCATGCCGAGTCCGAAACCGACCGCCGCAAATACGCCGAACGCTGGGCGCAGATGATGCACGATGACACGGAGCAGATCCTGGCCTTCCAGCGGGCCGTGATTCAGGCCAACGCGCACATCTATGGCGATCAGCCACTGATCGACGTTTCGTTGCTACCGGGAAGGCAACAGAAAGCGACACTGAAACCCGGTGACCGGTTGCTGTTTTTCGCCGACCTGGATTGCCCCGAGTGTGATGCCCAGTTGTCGACATTGCTCGCAAAGGTCGGCTTTTCACCCGTCGGATTGGATATTTTTCTGCTCGGCACAGAGGACCGGGATGAGGCCGCACGCCAATGGGCTCGGGATCACGGCATACAGGGTGAGCAGGTCCGCCGCAAAACGGTCACCATCAACCACGACAACGGCACCTTGGCACGCCTGAGTCAGAACCAGGGACAGCCACCCTACCTGATGCGGCAATCCCCGGAAGGCACACACCCCATCGGCTTGGGTGAACTCTGGTGACACCGGCGCTGAACCCCCTCCCCGCATTTCTGTGGCTAAGCGTGGGACTGCTTTCAATAGCCGCCGTCTTACCCGCCCAGGCGGATGAGATCCCCACGGGCTACCGCCAAGTGGCGACCGAGTATGGTATCCCGGCCCGGCTGTTCTACGCTGTGGCACTCACCGAGAGCCGCTGGGCCACAAGCCCTGGCCGCGCCCTGCCCTGGCCCTGGAGCCTGAATGTGGCGGGCCAGTCTCTGCGTTTCCCGACCCGCAAGGCGGCTTGGCAGGCCCTTCGGACCTTCCTGGACCAAGGTAAGCGCCGGGTGGATATCGGGCTGATGCAGATCAACTGGGGCTATCACGCCAAGCGGCTGGGCGATCCCTGGCGGGCATTGGACCCTTACCACAACCTGCGGGTCGGCGCGCAGATCCTCCTGGATGAGTACCGCCGTAGCAACGACTGGCTGGAGGCCGCAGGTCGCTATCACAACCCAGGCACCAGCCCCAAGCAGCAGCGATTGGCCACAGCCTACCGGCGGCGGGTACTGACCATGATGCAGCGAATCGAGGACGGACCGTCATGAAAATCATAGTGAAAAAAACACAAAGGGGAGGCACTAAAATGGACAGCTGTGTCACAGAGCCAAGCGTACTGTTCAGACTGGACATACTGGCCCTGCTGCTCTTCACACTGGGCATACTGTCCTCCCATCTGATCCAGGCCTCCCCGGTCGTCATCCATGACGCGGGTGGAGAACCACTGGCGCCCTACATCCAGCGGATGTTTGAGGAAGAACCCAGCGCTGAGACCGAACGGAATAAGCGTACGCCAACCCAAGGCAACGCCGGACAGACTTTTGCCCCCTTCACGCTACCCATCACCACACCGGAGATGTCGCCAGGCCGGGTCACACTACGTCCCATCGATCAGCCCTTCATGAGCCGCCCCCTGTTCCTGATCGGCTCCGACCGGGTTTCCCGTCAGTGGTTCATTCAAAACCGGGAACGACTCAGTCAACTGAACGCTGCCGGGATGTTGGTTCAGGTGGATTCGATCAAGGATCTGCGGACCATGGCCCGCTTGTCGGAGGGTTTTAATTTGCAGATCATGCCCGCCTCCGGCTCAGATATCGCCCACGAGTTGGGACTCAAACACTACCCAGTGTTGATCTGGAAGAGCGGGATAGAGCAATAGGTAACCGTCGTGAGCAACCGTTACCCCATCGAGGTACTGCTGCGGCCCCCGGTCGAGCTGTGGTCCGCTTTTGTTGCCGGGGCAACAGGTATCACCGCCCTACTCGCCCCCTGGGTACTGATGATGACACCCTCGGTGGCCTATCTCACTGCGGCTGTTCTGCTCACCGCTGCCGCCTTTCGCGCCATCGAGGCCGGACGGGTCTTGCGTTACCAACGCAACCTGCGTCGACTGCCGACCTATCATCTCTCGGCGGAGAAGATCCCGGTCAGCCAACACAAGCTCTTTCTCGGCCGGGGTTTCCGCTGGACCCAGAAACACACCCAGCGACTACGCGACACCATCCGCCCGGCGGTGCAATCCTATATCGAACCCGGCCTGCTCCATCGCTGGGCACGGCGCAGGGAGGTGGAGTGGGAACAGACCTTCCTGCTCAGATACCTGGCCCGGTTTCTCCGGGCACGCGCCTGGTGGAACCCACTGGCACCGCTTCCACCGGTGGGTGGCAAACCCCAGCTGCACGCCGTCGAGCTCGATGAACAGGATGTCTGGATGGACCTGGGTGAACGGGTCGGTCATACCCTGGTGCTGGGCACCACCCGAGTGGGAAAAACCCGTCTGGCGGAGCTGCTGATCACTCAGGACATCCGCCGGGGCGACGTGGTCATCATCTTCGATCCCAAGGGAGATGCGGATCTGTTGCGCCGGGCCTATGCCGAGGCCAAGCGTGCCGGACGCGGGCACAACTTCTATATGTTCCACCTGGGCCATCCGGAGATCTCGGCGCGTTACAACGCAATCGGTAATTTCTCCCGCATCACCGAGGTGGCGACCCGCATCGCCAACCAGCTCCCCAGTGAGGGCAACTCGGCCGCCTTCCGCGAGTTCGCCTGGCGTTTCACCAACATCATCGCCCGCGCCTTGGTCGCTTTGGGGCGCCGTCCGGATTACCTGCAGATCACCCGCTGGATCACCAATATCGAACCCCTGTTCATCGACTACTGCCGCCACTGGCTACCGTCCATCGACAAGGAGTGGGAGTCCAAGGTCCAGTCACGGGAGCAGAACATCAATGAGAAGACCCTGCCTTTCGCCCTGAAAAACCGCTCCCGTTTTGTCATCGCCCTGCTGAACTACATCAAGGATAACGGCCTCTATGACCCGGTGGCCGATGGCCTGCGCAGTGCGGTGGAGTATGACAAGACCTATTTTGACAAGATCGTGGCTTCGCTGCTGCCGCTGATGGAAAAACTGATCTCAGGAAAAAACGCGGAGCTGATCTCGCCCGATTATTTCGATCTGGATGATCCCCGGCCCATCTTCGACTGGCAGCAGATCATCCGCCAGCAGGCGGTCATCTATATCGGCCTGGATGCACTCAGCGATACCACCGTGGCCAGCGCGGTGGGCAACTCCATGTTCGCCGATCTGGTCTCGGTGGCGGGCCACATCTACAAACACGGCATCGACGAGGGACTGCCGGGTACGCGGGAACCCGGCATGCCCACCATCTCGATCCATGCCGACGAGTTCAATGAGCTGATCGGCGACGAGTTCGTACCATTATTGAACAAGGCCGGTGGAGCAGGTTTTCAGGTCACCGCCTACACTCAGACCTGGTCAGACGTGGAGGCTCGTATCGGCAACCGCGCCAAGGCGGGCCAGGTCGCGGGCAACTTCAACACCATGATCATGCTGCGGGTGAAGGAGATGGAGACCGCCGAGATGCTGACCGCACAGCTGCCCATGGTGGAAATCTACTCCCTTATGCAGGTCTCGGGTACCAACGACTCAGCGGATCCCACCTCATCGGTGGATTTCACCTCCCGCAACGAGGACCGTATCAGCGTCACCGAAACCCCGCTGTTTGGTCCGTCAGACATCATCGCCTTGCCCAAGGGCCAGGCCTTCGCGCTGATTGAGGGCGGGCAGATCTGGAAGTTGCGCATACCGCTGCCGGACAACCGGGATGATCCGGAGATGCCCGAGAACTTGCAGGCAGCGGCAGCCGAGATGGCCCGTCACTACATCACCAACGATCACTGGTGGCTGAATCTCGATCATGGACGAAGAAACTGATGGCCCAGGCGGCCTCAGCCAATGCACCCCGCCACCCGGTTGAACGGGGACTCATCGGCCAGACTTTCCATATCATTTTCCAGGCCATCACCTTGATGCTGGTGGCACTCATCTTCTCCATCCTGGTGGAGTGGACCGGCATGACCTTCATTTGGCTGGACGAAGGACCAACGCACAGCCGAGACATGCTGGCCACGGAACTCTCCTACCTCAATGAGGACTTCAAACGTTCCATCGTGACAACCAACCCTGCCCGGTACGCCAAACGCTTTGCCGATGCCTTCTATCAATATGGGTTCGAGTGGACAGGGTTCGTGGATTTCATGGCATGGGTACAGGCGCCACCATATGCTGGGGACAGCAGGCTGCGCACCAGCCTGCGCAAGATCTATCTGCCGATCGCCGAGTACCTGTTGGCAGCCATGACAGTCACCCAGGTATTTGCGGTGCGCATGGCTGTATTGACGCTAGCCATGCCGGTGTTTCTGCTGTTTGGCCTGGTGGGAGTCACCGATGGACTGGTGCAGCGGGATCTGCGCCGTTGGGGCGGCGGGAGGGAGAGTTCATTCGTCTACCACCACGCCAAGCGTTTCATACTGCCGATAGTGCTGGGGGCTTGGTTCATCTATCTCAGCATGCCGGTTTCTGTGCATCCGAACTTTGTGATACTGCCTTTTGCGGCACTATTCGCTATGGCCGTGGCTATCACATCGGGGACGTTTAAGAAGTATCTCTGAAGAAAATCTGAATATTCCATTGCTGGCTTAGAATGTCATTGTATTTTGGCTTTTATTGGAAACAGGGCATCACACCCTGTTAGCAATTTGGTATTTTAGTCAGAATTAACCAGCCGGCAAGATTTTCTGTACCGAAACAAGTTGGTAGCAACCAGCCAAGTACTGAATTCCATTCCGCACCTCTTACAGGTGAACGCCTTCAAACGATAATTGAAAATAATTAGCGACTCCCACAGTGTGGCGCTCCGTATCAGTAAATGCCATCGGCGTTGGGTAAACCACTTGTATATCCTGCAAGTATGCCGCAGCAATACCGACTGCAACGCTTTGCATCTTGCTTCCTGTGGGACTCACCACCAGCTTGTCGAACGCCGAATGAGCCGCATAGATTCGAAGGATCAAATGTAACGTCTCTCCATAATATAGCGTACTTGTTTGGTGATCCACACGATTTGGAATAGCTTCGGCAGCCTGTGAATTCCAGCGCCGGATAGCATCGGTACGCCAAAGAAATGCATCATAAGGCGGCACCCCATCGACTATATCAACATGGGTCGGCTGCAGCTCATCGAGACACTGCCTAAGCTGAGCCCGATTAAAAGACGGGAAAGCAATCAAACGGATTGCCTGTCCCGACATAGAGGGTGAAGTCAATTCCGGCGTTACTGCCAATGCCTGCACACCCCAGGAGATGAAAGCCGGCTCAGGATCTGCTTCTCTAACCTTAGCGCAGTCAGATTCAAACTCAGCTTGCGATGGTGGATATTCCGCAGCCTCAGCGTAAATCAGATTGCAGTTCTCATATCCTTGGGGCCTCCGTCCCAGAGCTACTAACAACTGCACGATCAGCAATCGACTCATGCCAGAGATGTCTACCATTACCGATGCATCTGAATCGATTTGGCCTAATACACATTCGCCAATTCCCGTAGGATCGCACCGATCATAGACCACCCAAACAGGCTCGATATCTGCAGAACGGCATTGGCTTTCTAGTTGCTCTTTGCGATTCTCATCATAGTATGGCCGATACTCAATGGCGATCACGCGAAAGCCGGTGCAACCGTTTTTCAGTGCTTCATCCAAATAGACCCAAGCTCGATCTTCAAAGCCGCTGGCAATAACGAGCACCTGTCCTGATTCGATCACCGGCTTAGATACGATTTCAAGTTCGGGCCAAGAATATTTAGCCAGCTTTTCATCTATACGTAACAGGGGTTCAATCATCAGATCGCTTCACACCATTACTCAAATAGGTCATCAGTAGGGCCTTTATCATCTGGACCACGCATACGTCGTCGACTCTCAAACGCCTTTGGATCAGTGAAAAGCAGCTCAATCTCCCAAGGCTCGACCTCAATGGAATCTCTTCCACTCAGGGTAAGATTGAGTTTCGGAATCAGATAGCGACGCAGATAGTACCGAGGCACAATCTGGCCACGTCGACTCTTTCCACGCGGATCCTCCAAGAATATCGAGTAGCGAAGCAAGGCTTTCAAGATTCTTTCAGCATCACCCTTGAGTTCAAAAGATTCGTAGGGTTCAATGCGCATCGCTTGATGAGGAGGCTTTCCTTTTTCATTTTTCGAGCTCTTAGGGCCGCGGAAAAAAATAACTATCCGGAATTAGCTACTTATTCATGACGATGGTTGTTAAAATTCACCCCATGATCAACCCACGGAAAAATCAAATGTAGAGGTAGTCTCTTTATGG
>JAESPD010000102.1 GCA_016756855.1 gamma proteobacterium endosymbiont of Lamellibrachia anaximandri
GGGTTTGTTTGTTCACTGGCGTGAGGGGATGAAAGGTGCGTTTGCTTGATGGGAGCGGTATGAGCGGAGACGTTCACGTACCGTTCTGCGAGAGGCTGAGGGTGAGAGTCCCTTGGTCTACTCTCCTTTACAGCAAAGAGACAGAACAACTGCTTGCAGAGGCGGATCTTCTGATTGCGGAGGTCAGCCGGAAGTACGATATCACACAAGACGAAATCTCGGCGTTGACAAATATGCAGCCCGAGACAACCGATCCTGAATTGATCGAATTGGATAGTAAACTCGAACAACTCGATGATGAGATGATCGAATTGGAACGCCGTGCCGGCGGTTTCTGATAACGAATAAAAAACACTAAATTAAGGGAATTAAACTCATGGATATGAGGTTTGCGGCCAGGTTTTCTGGCGTCTTCTGCGCATCATTGATGTTTCTTTCAAACGCTGCAGCCTATAGCGGGCTGGTCGGCTCCCTGGAGGGAGAGGCCCAAGTCAGTCAGGGTACTCTCGACTACACGTTGCCGGTTGATCTGCCGCAAGGTCCGAATGGACTGGCGCCGGGATTGTCGATTAGCTACAGCCCGCGCAGTCCCAATGGTGTCCTGGGTATTGGTTTTAAACTGACTGGTGAGTCCGCCATTACCCGCTGCCCGGCCAACAAAGAGATCGACGGCGAACGGGGTGGCGTGGGATTTGATAACAGGGATCGCTACTGTCTCGACGGACAGCGGCTGATCGCCATAGCCGGTCAGGATGGGGAAGACGGTACGGAGTACCGCACTGTTGCCGAGAGTTATGCACGAATCGAATCCCATGGGTCGCTAGGCAGCGGGCCGGGGCGCTGGGTGGTTTGGAGCAAGCAGGGATATATCCTTGAGTACGGAGACTCATCAAATACGCGAACCTCTGCAGCCGGGCGGGATGAACCTGCCGCCTGGAAACTCAGCAGCCGGCGTGACCGTTTTGACAACCGGATTCAATACCACTACCGCAAAGATGGTGGGTTGAGTGTCCCGGATGCTATCGAATACAGCGTGCATCGGGTCGAGTTTGAATACGAATCCCGTCCCGATAATCTCAGTGCCTACCAGTTTGGAGAAAGACGTGATCTGGGACTTCGGCTTGCTTCGCTGAATATCCTGAGCAATGGGGAAAAACTGCGGGAGTATCGTTTCAGTTACGAAATCGACGAAACACTGCCCTTCAGTCGTATTAGTGCCATCCAGCTTTGCGATGGCCTGAGTGAGTGCAGTCCTGCGACCCGATTTGAGTGGAATGAAAATACCGGTTTCGACTTTTACAACGATCCCTCTATTCTGACCGGCAATGTCTTCTCCAGTTATGCCCTGGGCGACTTGAATCAGGACGGACTGACTGATCTCTGTTATCTCGATCATGGACTCTACTGTGGATTGAGTAGTGGCAATCACCCGGCCGGATACTCGAAATGGGCGGATCGGCTTGATGCAAAACATTGGCATAAGCCAAAAATCTCCGGGACTTTGATGTTGCTGGATCTCAACGGCGACATGAAATCCGATTACTGCATCCAGGACAATTCCGGCATCATGTGCGGCTTGAGTGATGGACAGGGATTCAACAACAGTCACTACTGGACCCACTCCCTCAATCGCAAGGATACCCTGCGTTTTTCCGATATCAACAGTGACGGCTATGTGGATATCTGCTCATTTGGCAACGATGGCGTCAGTTGTGTACTGAATCGGAATGGCAAAAGGTTCGGACCCCTCGTGACACTCTCAAAGAGTGGCTGGCCCGCCGGCAGTGACGATATCAAGAACAGCACCCTGAACTTTACTGACATCAACGGCGACAGCCTTATCGATATCTGTGGTGCAGATGATCAGGGTTTTCGTTGCGCCCTCGGTCTGGGTGTCGATGCGGATAATATGCCGCTGTTTGGCGAGAAAGAGATTTGGTCTGCGGAATTTGGCCGCCAGTGGGCGAACAAAGGCTTTGCCGGTACCTTTCGCTATGGCGATCTCAATGCCGATGGTCTTTCGGATATCTGTTTTCGTCAGTCGCGCAACTACACCTGCGCCATCAATACCGGAAATGCCTTTACGCCACTAAAAAAATGGGCGGACGTTACCTATGAGTGGGGGACGGACGAGGATCTGGAGAAGAATCATAACGACAACAGTCTGAACCTGCTCGATATCAACGTGGATGGACGGGCAGATGTCTGCAGCGGCTCAGGAAGCGAAGCCTTCAGTTGTGCGTTGAACAATGGTGAAGAATTCGATGTCATGCGCAAGTATGCGAGTCTGAAGCCGAGTGTAGACGTCATGACTTTGTATGACGGCACCAAGGTCATGCCGAAAGAGAACCCGTTGCGTATGACCGACATCAACAACGATGGATCGCCGGATGTATGTTACCGAAGTTACAAGGGTATCAACTGTACCATCGGCAACGACAACATGGCCAACCTGCTGGCAGTGGTTACCACCGGTTACGGTGCACGCACGGAATTTGAATATGGCCGCTTGAGTGATGAGGATCTCTACGAGCGTTATGAGGATGCAGTAGCGCCCGTATTCGATATGCAGGGTGTCACCAGAGTGGTGCGAAGTATATCCTCCTACGATGGCATCGGCGGTATGAACCGCATCAGTTACCACTATGCCGGGCTGAAGACCCACAAAGATGACGGCAGTCTTGGGTTTGCCGAGGTCAGCAGCCATAACCACACTACCAACAGAAAGCATATCACCCGCTACTATCAGCTTGGTGATTTCAGTGGCCGGGTGCGGGAGATAGAAGAGCTTGTCGGTGATGTAGTCATTCTCAGGAACAGGTTGACCTACCGCGAAATGCAGATGGTCTACGACAATGTCGTCAGTGTACAACCCCATACCCAAGTGCTGGAACACTATGAACTGGATGGCAGCCATATCAAAACCGAACAGACCAATCATGCGGAGTACGATGAATATGGCAATGCGCTACGTATGGTGGTGGAGATCAACGGAGTAAATGGCGACTTTGTCAGAAAGGAGACGAATAGCGACTATCGCAACGATGAGTCTGCCTGGCTGATCGGCAAGCCGCTCAACGTGGAAGTCACCCACTCCACCCGTGAAGGTACGCTGACTCGCTCGACCGGTTTTGATTACGATCACGTAAGCGGTGTTTTGCGAAGTGAGGTTATTGAACCGGGCAGCAGTCTCAGTCTGCCCAGTGAGTTTGAATACGACGAATATGGCAACCGTACCGGCACTGTTCTGAACGGGCAGGGCGTGCAACCGCGCCGATCATCGACAACCTACGACAGCTCAGGACGTTTTCCCATCCGCGGCGCCAACGCCCTGGGACATGAGGAGGCCATCAAATACGATCCGCGCTGCGGTCTGCCGGTCAAACAGACCGGTCCCAACGGCATCAGCACCCACTGGGGTTACGACACGCTCTGCCGTAAAACAACGGAGCGCCGCGCCGACGGTACAGAGACCCATTGGGCGTACGAGTGGAGTGACGGCGCCAGCGCAGGAGTGATCTTTGATGACTTCAGCGTCTACAGGATTACAGAGAGCGCCACCGGCGCACCACCCAAGACCGTCTACTACGATGCCCTAAACCGTGAGGTGAGAACCGTCACCCGTGGATTCAACGGAAAGAGCGTCTACCAGGACAAACAGTACAACGCAAAGGGACAGATCATCGCCGCCACCTTGCCATATTTTGAGGGAGAGTTCCCCGGCGCGAACGCATATTGGGTCACCAGTGAGTACGACGAAATGGGGCGGGTGGTGGTGCAGAACAAACCCTCCGAGACGGGCCATATTCCCACCTACTACAGCTACCAGGGATTGACCACCACCGTGATCGACCCTGAAGGTCGCGCAAGGGTGGTAACGAAAAACCTGTTGGATAAAGATTCGCAGGTTGTCGAGGCAGGCATATCCACTATCAACTACACCTACGACCCCATCGGCAACCTGATCGCAACAGACACCAATGGATTCATCATCCGCAATCGCTATGACAACCGTGGCAACAAGGTCTCTATGGATGATCCCTCAATGGGGCATTGGACGTATCGCTACAACGCCTATGGTGAACTCATGCGGCAGCAGGATGCCAAGGGGCAGGTGGTCAAGCAATCCCACGATCTGCTTGGCCGCATGGTCAGACGAGAGACCGTAGAAGGGGTTGCAACCTGGGAGTACGACACAGCGGCAAATGGCATTGGTAAACTTGCCAAAACCACATCATCCGACAACAGTCGTTCGTTTGAATACGACGCCCTTGGCCGCGCTGTCTCCACCAAGACAAAAATAGGAGAGAAAAGTTTTACCAAGCAGGTTGCCTACGATGCCCAATCCCGTCCCGTCAAAGAGACCTTTCCTGACGGTATAGAGATCGAACGGGTCTACAACCAGGACGGCTATCTGAAAACTGTGCGCATGCCGAAAAAGCAGGTGTGGGATTATGACTATGTTCGGCTTGAAGAGTCGCTGAGCACTTTCTTGAGGGAGATCTATAAGCTTGAAGGGCGCAAGGTCTCCTCTCAACGGCAGGCTGCAGTACTTGTCGAAAAATCTAAAATGATCAGAGCGCTTGAGTTGGCAGCGCTTGAGGCTGAAAAACAGGCTGAGAACGACTTGGTTCGGCTTGAAACGACAGCAAGCAAGTTATTGGCTAAAGCCAGTCATTACCAAAACCAATCGGACTATTATGCCAAGCAGGCCAGCAGACTCTGGCGCGTGTTTGGCAATGCCTATTTTAAATATTCGAAATCATCGGGGGGGAAAGCCTACTACAAGTACTCCTATTGCAGCGCGTACGGGAGGAAAGGAAAGTGTGCGAGTTATGGATCAACGACTGAAACAGTGAGTTCATCCTGGCTGCCAAAACCGCAAGATTGTGATTGGAAGGAGTACAATCCGTGGAATGTCTCCGGAATCAGCCGATTTGAGATAAAGGTACAGGAGGCAAAGCGGACCGGGAATACACGAACGAGGTGGGTCCAAAACAAAGATCCTGAGATGTTTGGCCTCGTCCAGGTCCATGAAGCGAAATGGTGTGAGTCTGGGCCACCCAAGCAGGTCAGGCTCTCGAGTCTCTATTCAAAACATGCGAAGAGCACTCAAGCCCAATCAGAAAGGTTGTCAAAACTGGCCGCCGAAAAAAACCAAGAGGCTGAAATCTATCGCACCATTGAGCAGAACTCCCGTCGAGATGCTGAGCTGTATGCCAGACAGGCAAAAGAGCTTTATCTGCAGGCCAGGGAACAGACAGGCATTGCTCGAGAATTCATGGATAAGATCGAAGATTATCAGGTTTCGATGGACACTATCGAACGTCAACTCGACGAACACAACAACAGCGACGAGTATGTCACTCTCTGGTCAGCCACCAGCCGCGACGCCTCCGGTCGTCTGAAAGGCGAGTTCACCGGCAATGGCTACCTGACACAACGCATCTTCGACCCCTACAGTGGTCGCCTCAAGGAGATCAAAACCGGCGTCGAAGAGAACGACTCGATCCGCAACCTGCACTACAGCTACGACAACGCCGACAACGTCACCCAGCGTGACGACCGGGTCAACGGCATCAATGAGAGCTACCTGTACGACAGCCTCGACCGGCTGGAACAGGCCGATTACTATGATACTGCTACCGGTGTGAGCGATAGCCTTAACTACAGTTATGATACCAATGGCAACATCCTGCACAAATCCAACGCAGGATCCATGTCGTATGATCAGGGTAACCGCATCCTCACACTGAACCGCAACAACGGGACCTACGAAGACTACGCTTACGATGCCAACGGTAACATGGTATCCGGCAGCGGGCGTGAGATCGAATGGACCTCATTCAACAAGCCAACACGGATAAAGACCAAAGATGCCGACGTCAGTTTTGAATACGGTCCCGACAACAACCGTGTCACCAAACAGAGCCTCGACAAAGAGGGACAGGAGACCACCTGGTACATCGGCAAAGGCTATGAATTGATCGATGCCGTGGATATGGACGGCAACCACATCGAACGTAAAAAACACTCCATCTACGCCGATGGTGAAGTCATCGCGATCCAGGTCAGGACCATCGAAAACGGCCTGAAGCAGGCAGACCAGACCCGCTACCTGCATAAAGATGCACTCGGCAGCGTTGACACCATCACCGACTCCCACGGCGCGCTCATCGCCCGCATGGGTTACACCCCTTTCGGCCAGCGCCGGGCAGTAAATGGACAAGAGATCGACCAGTCGTTCCAGCGCAAAGTGACCAACCGGGGCTACACCGGCCACGAACAGATCGACAACATCGGTCTGGTGCACATGAACGCCCGGCTCTACGATCCGGAGATAGGCCGATTCCTCTCGGCAGACATCTACATCCAGGAACCGGGGTTGTCGCAGAACTTCAACCGCTACATCTACGTGATGAACAACCCGCTGAAGTACAACGACCCCAGCGGCCATTTTATCAACTTCATCATCGGCGCGATCATCATGATCGTCTCCCAATTTATCGACAATCCCTACATCCGGATGATAGGCATGGTTGTGGGGATGGCGATGATGGGGGGTGTATTTTTTGGAGACGCATTATTTACCGCTGCGGCAGGAGGATCGGGAGCCAGTGGCGCGTTCATCACAGTCGGCAGCACTAGTTTTCAGGTGGCGGCAGGACAAATAGCACTGGCTGCGATGAATGGTGCGGCGATAGGCGCCGTAGTGGGTGGTGCAACGACGGGTACGCTGAAAGGTGCTGTGAAAGGTGCGTTTTTTGGTGCAATCAGCGGTGCGGCTGCTGGGTATATTGGGCATGGTGGAAATGGGGGAGGGCGGCTATTTGATGGCGATGGAATGACAGCATTGGCTCATGGTGTATCTCAAGGCGCGATCAGCGAAATGCGTGGTGGTAAATTTAAAAGTGGGTTTGTAGGGGCGTTTGTTGCGTCTATGTCACCTGCCACGAGGTGGGCAAAGACCAATGCGGTACCAATGCCAATTCGCACTATGACTGCCGCCGTGCTCGGAGGGCTTGCATCAGCGGCAACGGGTGGTAGTTTTTCCGATGGAGCGTATCATGGAGCTATGGTGCATTTGTTTAATGCTGAGTTGGGAAATATCTCAAATGGAGATGGGCCAACAAAACTTCGATATGAGTCACGTACAGCTAACGGCAAAGTATTCCGTGTGCCGGTGTATGATGTTGCTTGTAATAGTACATGCGCTTCTAGTAATGCGAATGTAGTTTGGAGTGATCCTGGGTCGCAAGGGTGGGCACATGCTATGGCAGCAGAAACTGGAAGAGATTTGGCAAGTTTGGTTGGGAATGTTGCTTCTTTGGTTGTATTAAAAACTCCACTTTCCGTAGTTGGGCGGTCCGCTGGTCGACTTGGTGATGCTGGTTCTATTGTGAAGAGTCTGATTGTACAGGATGCTACAGCAATAATTCCAATATTTACAGGTAAGGCGGCTTCAAGCTATTTGCAAGCTGGAGGATGGGGTGCATCATCTGCTACTCGTTTTGGTACAGCAGCAAGCGCAGTGCAAGGTGAGTATTTACCACAATGAGTAAGTTACTTGGTTGGTTTACTGTGATTATTTCAGTAGTAATCATATTAGTGTCCTTGAGTTTATTTCATGAAGGACGAGATTACTACTGGTTGATTGGCATCGGTATTTCACTTTGGCAGATTTTAGCATTTATAAATGGATGGGTGATGCTTGATGGCATGGTTCCTACGGAGGCAACCAATGAGAATATTGTGAATAGACGTTGGGCGCTTGCAGTTTACCTGATGATGTGGATTATTAGTGCGTGGTTTTTGGTGTTTGGATATCGCTAGGGTAACTACTCACCCCCCCACCATCCAGATTAACAAACTTGCACCAATAGAAGCTTGACAACATAGCTTGCTGATTCTATGCTGTTGATCCAATGCGATG
>JAESPD010000103.1 GCA_016756855.1 gamma proteobacterium endosymbiont of Lamellibrachia anaximandri
CCAAAGCAGCAGTGTGACGACGCCCCATGCTCCAGCCGACATATTGAACATGCCTTTCCCGTCAGGAATTTTACCGATTTTGTTTTTAGTGGCATCAAGGTAAACCCAGACTGCCGATACAGCGACAACAGCAATAATGATTGCATTTAACATATTTCAAATCTCCACGCCCTGTGGATTAATAAAGTTAGACGCTGGGCGTATTAAGAGCCTAACGCCAAAGCTCAGCCGACCGCAAAGCGGAGTGGCTTTTGTGGCAAAATGGAGCGAAGCGACTGCCACAAAAGGCGCGTAGCTTTGTGGGTCGGCTGGAGCTTATTGTTAGGCATGATACCCCCGAGGTGGAAGAGCAGAAACATCATATTCACACTCTGGACAGGGAATTGTTTGTAAAGAGTACGGAGCTTTTGTTAAGGGTACTCTAAACAAATGACGGCACGCCTCACAAACAAACCACCTTGGGTCATATTGCTTGCTAGAAGCAGACACTGTGGCTGCGGTTGGTTGTTGTTGAATAGCACGAAATTCGGCGCGTTTTTGTGCAAGCCGATTTTCTTGAGATTGTTTGGCCTTGTTGTGGCCTGCATTTATTTCTTTTACCCTGGCATTAAGTGTTGATTCAAGTTTAGATATGACACCAACCGCTTTAGGATTGGATAACCATTTTTTATTGTCACGTTTAGATACAACCAATTCTTTTAGTTCTGATTCTGTGATCCTGTAGTCAATGTCAGATAAGTCAATTTCAATTGAAGCTAATCCTAGACTTCTAATTTTTGTTTTTTTATCTCGGTCTGCGAAATGAGTTACTGCTATTTCAACTAAGAATGGTGTGTTGTTTGTATACCCAATTATGTCTGGACGAATATCATTGACCCTTTGCTCCAAAACAACTTTAGAGAAGGTTTCATTTTCTTCTTCTGTAACTAATGATTCTTGAGAGTGTGAAGTACCTGTATTGTCATCTAAGAAACGACTTACTTTTAGAGAAGGCAAAGAAATGAATCCTTCTTCAGCAAGAATTTGTTTTGCCATTTTGTGGATTGCTGTTTCGAATGCGCCTTCACATTCAGGTTGCTCTGAGTTTGGGTTGTGAGAGAAATAATGTGCCCTAACTTCACCCTTATTGGCTTGTAATGCCTGGTTACATTTTGGACAAACACAACCACACGATAGACCTGGCGTAACTTCCTCGACACCTATTAACCGGCCATTCTTCAAGCCGAATGGGATTCTTTTTTCGGTGGAACCTTCCATTTCACATCCTTTGATATTTTATGCCTAACGCCCAGCATCACCGGGCAGGCCGGAGCGTTGAGAGGCTTGTGCTAGGCTTTTATAGCACAAACGACCAACGCAGAGGACTGTCCGAGTGGATGCTATTGTTAGGCATATTGCATACATATACTAAACACATCATTTAATTTGAAACTCTTTAAATTTAACAACCCCGTAACCCAGCCAAAAGCCATATGTGTGTAAGAACCAATCTCAAGACTTCCACCTTCAAAGTATTCAGGGCGGATCTTTTCAATAAATGTGTCTATATGATTCATTTCTAGTAAAAGTTCTGATGATTCTTGTTTAAAAGTTGTTATATCTGAAAAAGGTTATCCCTTTATGCCTCATATCGCTTTCTTCATAAATACTTTGGTTTCGTTTCTATCTGAAACCTTCCAACCAAGATGCTGATACAGCGAAATATTTTCGTTAAGCAACACATGGGTTGCGAGATGTAATTCCCTGAAGCTCTTTTCCCTTGCTTTTGATTCTGCAAAGCGCATAAGCGAACTTCCAATTCCTTTTCCCTGTGATTTTGGATCTACGGCAATATTTGCTATTGAAGCTTCGCCTTCCTCGAACACCATGATTAACCCTCCAAGGATTACTCCCTTTGACTCTACCACCCAGGTTGGATAATTCTGGATTTCTGACAAGTAATCAACATCCATAGGTGGCAATCGTTTTCCACCCATTCGTTCTTGATAAGTCGAGTAGGCTGACGCCATACAATTTTTAAGGCCTGCAGCGTCTTCTGTTATCGCTTCTCTAATTTTCACCTCTGAACTCATTGTCCCCTCAGCTCTTTGTTTTTCGCCTAACGCTCACAATAACCGGCAATTTACGGCGTTGTTTGGTTTGCGTAAAATTGAGCGCAGCGAATACGCAAACCAAACAACGCTGTAAATTGTCCGCGTTTATTGAATTGTTAGCTGATTTCCTAGCACACAACTAACATATAATCACTGAAGCAATCTTATTTTGTTGCAACATGGTGATCTTTCTCTAATCTATTTGCTAATTCTTCACTTGTTAAAATAACTTCTACTGTATGACAAACTGATTTTCGACTCTTCGAGTTATACTTAACACCAACAATTGCATAAGTACCATCTGTATCATTATCCACTAATAGCAACTTTTCCACCTCGTGCCTTCCGGAAACGAATATTTCCTTTTCAAAAAGCGGATCTGATGGTTGAAGTGAGTTCTTTACAGTATCTATCCACTTTCCAGCATCTTCTAAATAAGTCATCGTCCAGGGGTACTTGAACTCGATTCTTATTGGTTCTTTTTCTGTCATCTTAATTTTTCTTCCTAGATTTTGATAAATTCTACGTTACTGGCCATAATTTTCCTCGCCCAATTATTTTTTTCGGGACGGTGGGTGATTCATTTTCATGTACACACCTCCCGTTTTAAGTTCTTCAAGCATTTGGCAAAGTCTTTTGTCTTTTGTTTCTTCTCTTTTTGCACGTTCAATCCAGCCAATATAGTCATTCTGCTGATATGGTGGGCGTTGCTTGTACTCCTCCATTAGACCTCGCTCTAGTAGAGCTTGCTCTATGTGACTCGGCATTGGATATCGAGGACGCCCCATATTTTGTGCTCCATACTTTGTGTTGACAGCTAACGTTTAGCATAACCGGGAGCCGAAAGTGGCGTTATTTTGTGCAAAATGGAGCGCAGCGGAATGCACAAAACAACGACGCTTTTGGATTTCCGGTTAATGCTCTTGTTAGCTGTTTTCGAATGCACCATTGATTGACTTCCGATCCGAGTGCTTTCCGCCATTTGATCAGCGTGAAGCTCTTTCCAGTTACTGTCACACCAAAACCTTTCCGGTACTTCTGTCGCCTATTTGTGGAAACCACTCACCTAAAAGCAATTACGAATGGGATGCGGGTGATTTCCACTCAACCCTTTGAACAATTCCTGCATCGTTGGCCTGAACTACCAAATTGGCACACACCATCTTTCTGTGGAACTGACCAAACATTCATACCACTAACTTCGATTTTACCTCCACCAGATCGACGATGTGCGTTTTCAAAGATTTTCACAGCTAACGCTTGCCATAACCGGCGTCAAAAAACGAAGCGCAGCGTAGTTTTTTGACGCCCGCGTTTATGGCTTTGTTAGGTGTTTTTTGCAAAAATTGACCAAGGTGGAATGGAGCCTTCTCTATCTTGCCTCCACCGTTTGAATATAACTTTTTCACTATCCAGATAAACGGAGCCATCCCTTAATTTAGTTGTACCCTTTAGATTTGTATTATAAGTTTCTGTTCGTCGGCTACCTGTTGTTGAATTAACTTTACTTCCAACATAATTCCAATCTGGGCTTTCGGTTTGATGCCCATTAATGTCAGCAAACATTATGTGAACAAATCTAATATCGCCAGACTCGACAAAGTTATAGCAAGCGATAACATGCCATCCACTATGACCATTGTGACTTTCCCCGCCCTTGCCGATGTTGATGGTTGTTTTTACTTCCAATCCAATTTCTCTTCCGTTATTGCATTCTTTGCAAATTAAATCAGGATATTTCTGGTCATGGTTGTGCTTGTAAGGGGAGCACTCATCCATTGAGTTGCTAAATATGTTTGAGACCAGCCCAGAAAAATTATTGCCTTGTATAAGAGATTGGAGGTTTTGCCCCACTTCTAGGGACATATTGTGGTTAATACGATGGATGATTGACTGGGTTAAATTTGCTGATGCTTCAATATGACTAGCATTCAAGCCTATGGGCAATGGTGCCTGTGGACGAAAATACTTCGGGTCGAGCTTTGGTGCGCTAACACCTGAAGCACCATCATAGGCTGCAACAACTAGTGCTCGAACAGGAATTGATAAAGACTTTGCCAGAGATTCTAGAACTTGAACTGTAAAGTTCTCCTTGCCTGTTTCAACACCTGATAGGTACTGATAACTGACGCCTGCTTTAGCTGCTAAGGCTTCAAGGGAAATTTTTTGCTGCTTCCGGAGTGTTCTGACGCAGGCACCGATGATTTTTTGTATACTATCCATGAGCATCAGTTTACTCACAGAATAGTTGACAGTCTTTCAACTATAGGCGAAACTTCGAATATGGCTATTATTGAATTACACCAACAAAGCTGTTTTGATTGGATAAAGGAACAACCAGCAAATTCCATTGAAGGGGTTTGCACAGACCCACCCTTTGGGATTGTGGAATTCCTCCCTCACGAGATGGAGAAGATGCGAAAAGGGAAGGGGGGAGTCTGGCGACTTCCGCCAACTATTGGCGGAAGTAAGCGTTCTCCTTTGCCCAGATTTACCACCTTGACCGAAAAGGAATTGGCCCACGTTCACTATTATTTTAAAGAGTTTGGTAAGTGCCTTCTTCCTGTTTTAACACCCGGTGCTCATGTTTTTCTTGCAGGTACGCCGATGCTACAGCATTTAGTACAGAGAGGGATGGCAGATGCTGGATTTGAAGTAAGAGGAGCGGTTATGAGGCTCTACCGTGGATTTAGAGGTGGCGACCGACCTAAACTTGCGGAGAAAGAGTTTCCCGACTTGTGCGTTACCCCGCGGGGAACATACGAACCCTGGATGCTTTTTAGGAAACCTATAGAAGAGCGGACTGTAGCAATAAATCTTCGGAAATGGGGAACCGGTGCGTTACGTAGAATTAATACCAACCAGCCACTACCAGATACTTTACAAAGCGGAAAAACCCCAAAGATAGAAGAAGAAATCTCAAATCACCCTACACTTAAACCTCAACAACTGCTTCGTATACTCTGCCGCTCTCTGCTTCCTATGAATAGAGGAACAATTCTAGATCCTTTTTGTGGGTCAGGCTCAACAATAGCTGCTTGTAACGTGCTTGGGTATGATTCAATTGGCATCGAAATTGATAATATCTATTTTTCGACGCTAAAAAATAACATTTCTAAATTTTCAGCCCTCTATCCTCAGTTTAAGGGCGATTCTCTAGATGTTGATCTTAGTCAGATTGCCCCAAAATTACGAAAAATCAGAAATCTACAGATAGACCTTCTTCAGGGCGCTGCTGACTACACCTAACGCCCAACATCAGCCGACCACAATGGAGCGCGGCATTTGCGCAAGAATGGCGCAGCCATGCGCAAAAAGCCGCGCGGAGTTGTGGGTCGGCTGGATGTACTTGTTAGGGGCAAAATGACCACCGGAAACACCCAACCTGAATAGGCCATGTTCTTCTGCCGCGGTCCCATGCCCTCTCCGTGAGGTGGTTTTACGCACGATCTAATTTTCCTCTCCCTCGGTGCCATGCCTTTTCCTTGCGTTGATTTTCCGCACGATCCAATTTGTACTACCCTCGCGCTACGACTTCCCCAGGAAGATGAACAGGACACCCGGGCTCTCCCCACGCGAAGAATTTGGCTACATCCATCTTTACCATCGCGATCCACGAAGGAAAAGCCCCGGGAACCTCTGCGCGATTAGCGCCCACCAATTATTACTCCCCAGTGCAGCGTTGCACGTTTTTATTTCCGCGAAGGCGCGTGGCGGGCTTTGGTAACCCACCGTTGCTCGTGCTTTCGGCACCTAACGCCAATGTTCAGCGGACCCGAACGCAGAGCGGCGTTTGCGCAATAATGCCGTAGGCATGCGCAAAAAGCCGCGCGGAGTTTGGGGTCCGCTGGAACTCCTTGTTATGCGCCGCACGGCCTTGGGCTGCTTGATTGAACTGAGTAGACACGTTTTCTGTGACAACGCACTTTCCCCTTTGCGCTTGGCTTTGCCTTCCCTGGTTACCTGATTAGGCAACCCCTTTTTGTAACTGCCCTCGATCCTGCTCTTCCCCGGGAAGATGAACAAGGGACTCAACATTTCCTCTACGCCGAACTTTCTTCCCGCCATTCATATGCTTCGCGATCCCCGGAGAAAAGCCCCGGGAACCTTCGCGCCTTCAGGCGCCCACCAATCCGAACGACTTGGCCAAATCACCGCAGAGCATTGCCACGCGGATGCGCGGGAAAGACCTGCAAGCCTCTGCGCATTTTTGCGCATAACGCCATGCTCAGCGGGTTTTTAAACTGAGTGACCTTTGTGTGAAAATTGGCGAAGCCAATACACAAAGGGCGCACAGTTTAAAAAGTCCGCTGGAGCTACTTGTTAAGTGGATACGGAGTGCATATCTACGCGTATCCACAGTGGATGATTTGGGAAAGCTACAACGCACAATATTGAAAAGCACAGTGAAAAAGGGAAGAGCTTTATGACTTAGCTTTTCCCCCAAGTTGTTTTCGCAAGGCATTAACGTTTGCACTTTCATTGCACCGAACTGAGATTTTTCCATAAATCTAGCGATCTTCTTTTATTACCCTCGTTTGCCACGAAGGATGAACCCAAAGACTTTTTATCATTGGTGCCACGGGCTTGCAAGACAAACAGAAAGCGAAGCACTTCAGTGCGTGCTGAAGTTTGAACAGCCACTACATTGAGCTTGCTAGGGCAAGGCCACCTAATTTTTTCTTGAAACAACCACGAACATTAAATATGAACGATGGCTAGCTTATTGGATTAGGTGCGTAAAGATTTCTGAGCTTGCATGGCCTTTATGAACATTGAAAATGTGTAGCTAAAATCTTTATTTTTTACAGCAAGGTTGTTTTTTTGTTTTACAAACTTAACGTTTGCTTAACCTGCGCGTTTTTCGTGAGCGCAGCGAACGAAAAATGCGTCAGGTTGAAGCAATTGTTAGCTTCAATTAAATAACACTGAAGGAAACGTATTCCTTTTAACAACCAGTGATTTAGTCAATAAATATGTCTTTTTCTTCCCTGGCTGATTCATATTTACTCGGAAAGCCTGCTTCGGTTTTAGTGTACACAGTATAGTGTATTGTGATTCTTTCCCTCCGTGTGCCTCTTTACGTTTATCAATCATATTTATTAGGTCTTCATATGATATACAACATACTTCTCTACCCTTAATACATACAAGGGCTATGTAGAGCATGTGATCTGTAGAGACAATTCTTTTCATCTCCGAAAGATGGCTTGTAGTAAAAGTAAAGTTATATTCTTTATACGTACCAATTGGTTTTGACGCATACTTTAAATATACTGCTATTGAGTCATTTACTTTGTATGTGCTCTTAGAATTTTTCCCGCCAACCTTTAAGGCATTAATTGCAGTAAACTGAGGATTCTCAGCTATTTGAGCTAAAGCAGCTCCATGATACATATGTTCATCTTGAACTTTCATAACATCTCCTTAAGAAGCTAACGACCCCAATAACCGGGCAGTCCACTGCGTTGTTTGACTTATGCCACAATGAGCGAAGCGAAGGCATAAGGCAAACAACGCAGTGGACTGTCCGTGTTGATTGGATTGTTAGCTTTTGAAGCTCGCACAAAACCTCCATATTGTTA
>JAESPD010000104.1 GCA_016756855.1 gamma proteobacterium endosymbiont of Lamellibrachia anaximandri
CTTACTCTTTTCGAGAAAACCCCATTGGATCAGTTGCTTATGAAATCCGATTGCAAAAGTGAAGAATGCGCCATGGATAACCAATTGAATTTATTCGATTTAACGTTGGGACACTAGTGATGTATAGTCTTATATATTCTTGAATATTTTCTCTGTAGATCAATAGGAGGAAGATATACTGGAAGCGCCTTAATTATTCCCATGTTTAACCCATCCATTACGGCACCTTTTGCAGACCTAGAAAGATACTCCCTTGATCCTGGATGCATTAAAAAGTATGAATGTAAAAATTCAGACGTACAGATTTCTTGATTTAAGGTAATACAGCACAAATGCTTTGTATTAATAGCGGTTTGGCAATCATCTGGTACTATTGCAGACCGCCCACAAGTCCCCATAATTGTTATCAAAAGATCTCCCGGCTTGACGGTGTACCGTTTTATCATTGTATTTTTCATCTGATATGAAACGAGGCTTTGCCCAACGAAACTCATTGGCTACAACATTATCTATACCTAAAACAGAAACCCCATCACCTGTAAATTCTCTGTGTAATAATTGACTCCCAAACGGACCTGTTCGGATGCTTCCTTTCTCACTCTCTGCCAAATGCTCTACAGCAACAACATCCCAGCCTTTCGTCACCGGATCACCGAACATTTCCAGAAACACCGAACGGAGGAATTGGTCGGCAAGGCCGATGGCTTGTTGGCGTTTGCGGCGGATGACATCGGCCTTGTCGAGGATGGCGGCGATGCGTTTTTGTTCGGGTAGGGGTGGGAGGGGTATTTTTAACTCTTTCAAGAAATCTGATGAAATACGCTTTTGACCAGCAGCGCCTTTCATCGCATGTTCACCTAAAAACCGGAACCAATCATTCCAAACGAGATAGAATAAATATTTTTCATCCAGTCTGCCGTCAATAGGCCGCAGCACATGAAATTCTGTAGACCCGAACCCGATCTTATGCTCCAAGTTATCAACTAATGCAGCTTTTCCATTTTCAAAACAAGGGGTTATTTTAGCTAGCAATACATCGTCACGTCTAAAATAGGTAAACCCTTTTTTAGTTTCAGATAGAACACGCGATTCTTGTTTAAGAATCTCTCCTTGCTCGGAAACGGATGACATCGTAAGAAATGATACTTGTTGTGTTTCATCGGTATTTTTAGGCAAGCGCGGGGTTATTTCAGCCACCCGACCAAGCTGAACCACAGGCCAGCTCACAACATCCCCTCCAACTCTTCCATCTCCCGCATGATCTCCACCTCCAGCGCCTTCATGCGCGCCAGGATCTCCTTCGGCGGATCATATTCCTCCTCTTCGTAAACAATCTCCTTATAACGATTGATCGAAAGGTCATATTTATTCCCGGCGATCTCATCCTTATTCACCCAGAAACTGGCTGCGGCCCGGTCGTTCTCATCCGTCTTCGCCACGGATTTGTCCCGCTGCTGCCAAGCCTCCAGCACCTTGGGCAGGTCACCGGCAAACGATAGTGGATTGCCCTGCTCATCCTGATAGAGCGCATCCCGCTTGTCGTCCAGGGAGAAACCGTCGTCCTGCAGGTCGTAGAACCATACGTGATCGGTCTGGCCGCCTTTGGTGGAGATCAGGATCGCCGTGGCGACTCCGGCATAGGGTTTGAAGACACCGCTAGGCAGGTTGATCACCGCCTCCAACTGGTTGTCGTCGATGAGTAGTTTTCGTAGTGCCTGGTGCGCCTTGGAGGAACCGAACAGCACCCCCTGGGGCACGATGGTGGCGCTGCGTCCGCCGGTCTTGAGCATGCGCAGGATCTGCGCCATGAACAGCAGTTCGGTCTTTTTGGTTTTGACCATGCGCAGTATGGGCGGGTTAACGGTGTCGGCATCCAGGCTGCCCTTGAAGGGGGGATTGGCGAGGATGACGTTGAAGGCGTCCTGCTCCTTATCTGGGTAACGGTCGGCGAAGCTCTGGGCCAGGGTGTCCTGATAGTGGATGTCCGGGTCTTCTGCACCGTGCATGTAGAGATTCATGGCGGCAATGCGCAGCATGGTGTTGTCGAAGTCGAAACCGTGGAACATTTGGGTTTTGATGTGGTTCCACTGCTGCTGGCCGAGCAGATCGCCGGTGTAGGTGATGGCCTTCTGGGGCTTGCCGTCCGGCCCCTCTATCTGTTCGACAATGGCGCCCTCTTCTGAGGTATAGGTCTCCAGCAGATGCTCCATGACACTGACCAGGAAACCGGCAGTGCCACAGGCGGGGTCGGCCACGGTTTCATCCGGTTTTGGATCAAGCATGCGCACCATCAGCTTGATGATATGGCGCGGGGTACGGAACTGACCGTTGATGCCTGCGGTGGTGAGTTTACTGAGCAGGTATTCGTAGAGGTCGCCCTTGGTATCACCCGCTTCCAGTGGCAGATCATTGATCATCTGCACCGCTTTGACCAGCAGTGCAGGTTTTTCAATCACCAGACGGGCGTCTTTCATATAGTCGCCGAAGCGAATGTCGCTGGTGTGTTCGCGGAAGTGTTTAAACACTTCATCACGCACCCGAGACAGGAGCTTGTCCGGGTCGCCTTCATGCACGAACTGGCTCCAGCGCAGTTGTTGCTGATCCGGGTTGAAACGATGAGTGAATGATTTGCCTGTGCGAGTCTGACGCTTTTCGTCTCGGCTCTCGTTGATGTCGAGCAGGCGCGAGAACATCAAAAAGGTGATCTGCTCGATCACCGTCAGTGGATTGGCGATGCCGCCCTGCCAGAACTCCAGCCAGAGTTTGTCCACTTTATTTTTTAGTTCGCCTGTAATCATGTAGGGGTTCCAGTCTTGTCAGGATTAATTTGTTGCACCGTCTTCCGATCCAGTGCTTGATTGGGGGTGGTGTCCGAAGTTCTCAACAATCTCCAGTAGACGGTCGATCTGCTCATTGTTATCGAACACCGTATCGGGATCGCCCAGTGTGGAGAAAGGCATCTCGTAGAGGCTGTCCAGTTCGATGGCCCCACTTTTACCGATCTGCCGCTTGAGCATGCCGAGAAATTGCACCTGTCTGGCGCTCAGGTTGGGATAGATTTGAACAAAGTCGGCAAAGCGTGCGTTGACTGCCTCATCGTCCAGCCCGACGATGGTGCGCAGAATCTGCTCCATAGGCGCTGCGGTGCCGTAAAAGCCCTTCAGTGTGTTCAGGTCGATATCCGGGTGCTGGATGTGGATCAGGGCGTTGAGATTTTTCAGCTCTTGCTCGGTGACCGTTTTGCCCTGGCGAATCTTCTGCAACACCGGATCACTGTCGAACAGTTCCTGCAGCGCCTGCTCCACCTTCACGCGATAAGCACGCATATCGACGGAGGTCAGGTAGGTGGATTGGGGTTCGCTTATCTCGTTTCCGTCCTGGATGTCGATAACCGGGGGTTCATGGCCCGTTGGCCCACCCTTGTCCCGGTATTTGAGAATCCCACGCAGCTGGGTTCTGGCCTCATCCATCTCTTCCAGCGATGCAGCTTGCCACCAGTCGGGCTCTCGGCACTGTTTGATGATATCCGCCTTTGCCTTGACCTGGTTCAGGTTCATCTGTAGCTGATGCAGTTGTGCAATGGCATCACCCACCAGGTCATCAAAGCGGCCTGAGCCTTTGAGCTTTTCCTGCTCTATTCGTGTTATCAATAGATCCCACTGGTAGGCATCGGCATGGCCACGAATATCGAGCCACTGCATCAACGGGGCAATCTCTGTTTCGAGCAGAATGACCGCATTGGGGGCGAATTGGCGAATCGTCTCCAGTTCGCTCATCTGTTTCTTGATCTTCCACTTATCGCGTACCGCCAGCGCATTCTCATCCAGGCTGTTGATGGTTTTGTGCAGCCACTGGGCCAGGGTGTCGAAAAAATCGACCTCAGCTGCATTAATCGCCTCTTTTGCCAGTTGAAGCCTTGTCTCAAACAGACGCTGCATCATCGGTTTGGATTGACTGACGGTGACATCCCGTTGCTTCAGACCGTGGTATTCAACCACGCCCCAATGATCGAATATCTGAAAGTGGGTTTTGTCTTTGCCTTTTCCCAACAGGTCTTTACACAATCGGGTACCCCGGCCAACCATCTGCCAGAACTTGATAGGTGATTTCACTGGGCGCGCAAAAACCAGATTGACGATCTCCGGCACGTCGATACCGGTATCCAGCATATCCACCGATACGGCGATGGTGAGCTGGTCGTTGCTGCCCTGCCCTTTGAAATCATCGATCAGTTCATCGGCACGGGGATCGTAATTATCGATCACTTGGCAGAACTTGCCCGCGTACTGTGGGAAGAGTTCATCAAACAGCTCTTCAAGCAGTTTGGCGTGGCGGTGGTTGCGGGCAAAGATGATGGTCTTGCCCAGAGTTTGACCATCTGCCTGACGGATGCCGTTTTCCATCAAGTTCTGCAGAATCTTGCGGTTGGTGTCCTTGTTGTAAATGGCCCGGTCGATCTCACCGGCTTCAAAATCCAGGGCGTTAGGGTCGATGCCCTTATCTTCCAGCTCGGCCACCTGCTCCGGCGTCAGGGCATGGCCCTTGATACCGTCCCGGAGAAATTTGGTGGTGTGTTTGACCACCTCGTAGGGCACCAGATAGCCCTCTTCGATGGCCCGGTCCAGGTCGTAGTTGGTGGTGGGTTGTTTGAAATCACAACCGAAGAGCTGGCAGGTTGAACGGCTGACCATCTCCACCGGAGTTGCAGTCAACCCCAGTTGCAAGGCATCGAAGTAACGGAACAGATCCCCATAGATGTTGTAGATACTCCGGTGCGACTCATCCGCGATAAGCAGGTCAAAAAAACCGGGATCAAACCTGGCGAAGATTTTGATCATGGCCGGATAGGTGGCGACAAATACCTGATTGGCGGTGTCATCCACACTCTTGCTGTTAAGTACCGTTATCGGCGCATTGAGAAACTCCGAATAGGCGTTCTTGGCCTGCTTACGCAGTTCACGGCGATCACACAGAAACAGGACACGCTTCGCCCAACCCGCCTGCATACAGACATCAGACAGCGCAATGGCCAAGCGAGTCTTGCCTGTGCCGGTTGCCTGAACCGCCAGCGCCTTGCGCTGCTTCTCTTCATAGCACTCACAGATGCGTTTGAGCGCTTCGTGTTGATAGAGGCGATCTGTGAGGATTTCTTGTTTAGGCGATACCGTGGCAAAGGGTTTTCTCTCTGCACGTTTGCGGATCAGGAACTGTAAACTGCTCTTTGAATAGAAATCATAGAGCTTGCGTGGAGGATAGTTCTGAGCGGGATGATCATCCCACATCCAGATGTCATAGCCGTTTGTATAGAAGATCACCGGGCGCTGGCCGTGCATCTTCTCCAGGCCATTGGCATAGTGCCGAGCCTGATGGCGGCCCGTCTCGGCATCCACAGACGTTTTCTTGGCTTCTACAACCGCCAGGGGTCTGCCATTGTCATCCCACAACACATAGTCGGCATAGCCTTCACCAGATTTGGTGGGCTGGTGCAGGATCTTCTCTTCCTGGGTAACCTGTTCGGTATTGGCTCCATTTGCACCCAGATCCCAGCCACGTCCCGCCAGTTGGGTATCGATCAGACGGTGGCGGGTCGTCTGTTCATCGAAATGCAGCGCCTTGGCGACACTCTGCGCCTTCTGTTGAACCGCAGTCAGTTCCTCTGCGGTTTTTTCCAGCAGCGCACGCTTCTCGCGCTCCTTCTCCAGCTCGGCAAGCAGTGCCTGCATCTGGGCTTCCTGCTTAGCGTATTGCTCAAGCAGTGCTTTGCGCTCTTTTTTGTATTGGTTCTTGGGTGACTGGGGGGGTGATGGCTGCTGAAACTCCGGGAGTGTTTTGGTATCGCCGTTGGCGTAAGTGGCATAGAGCCAACGACCGAGATCCCAGGCTTCACGCAGCAACCACAGTGCACTGTTTAAAGAGACTTTGTCGCCGTGTGCGGCTTTATTGCCGTGGATACGGATAGCATGGAGTTTGTCGATGATGACTTTGGGAGTGACGCCTTCGAACGCATGGTTGCTCAATAACTCCATGAAATTGGACATGGGCGCCCGTGGAAGACCAACCTCACCATAGACAATAGTAACCGAGCGTTCAGCAAAGGCCCGCAGCTTGACCATGGCGCTTTCCGGGTCGGCCTGTACATACTGTTCGGCGAAGCCACAGAGGGACGCCAGCTCAGGCCAGTGCGGCCTCAGATATTCGAAATTTTGAGATTGCATAATTTCATTTGCGTCCATGTAAAGCTGAGTTGAGCAGCTCGTCTGCTCAAACGAAACTTATACCCGGAGGGTGTAAGTCTTCATAGCGAAGACTGTGCCAACTGCTATTCCAGGCCATATTTTTGCAGCCGCTTGCTGAATGTCTGGTAGTGGGAAATCCCGAGAAGCGTTGCAGCCTCTTTCTTTCGCTTGCCTGATTCCAACCACGCCTTTTCAATGTAATGTCGTTCGACTTTCTCTAATAACCCAGTTAAATCAAAGCCTTGCCCAACATCTCGCTCCAGAATATCGCCTGATTTTCTGAAACCACCAGGTCCCGTTAGCAATCCTTCCCGTACTTCCTCTTCAGAGATCATCAGGTTATCTGACCAGACAGCAAGGCGTCTTAATGTATTCAGCAATTCTCGCACATTGCCCGGCCATGAGTGCTCAAGCATAATTTTTTCTCCCTCAGGAGAAATTTTCTTATCTTTGTAGCTAGGCTCCTCACGACTCTCTTGGTTGACTTGGTTCAGCAGGTGCCGTATCAAGTATTGGATGTCTTCGCCACGATGTCTGAGCGGAGGGAGTTTGAGCACAGCGACAGCCAGTCGGTAGAACAGATCTTCCCGAAACCGCCCTTCCGCAACCTCATCAAGTAACGAACGATTCGTTGCCGCTACAATGCGAACATCCACCTTAATCGGTTTTTCGGCATTCAGTCGCCATACTTCCTTATCCTCCAGTACACGAAGGAATCGCACCTGAGCCTCTTTGGGTAATTCACCTAATTCATCAAGGAACAGCGTTCCGCCATCCGCCTGCTCGAATTTGCCAATCTGCCGGGAGTGAGCACCGGTAAACCCCAACGTTGCATAAAATCTATCCTGAAACTGACTACGCAGCCTTCTCGATCTCATCCAGGTAATGCAACAATTCGTTTTGCGCTGCCTGATTTGCGCTCATGGAAAGTGTCAATCGCCCCTGAGGTCGGATTAATCGGCCGGCACGCTGAATAACCCGTCGCCGTAGCGTATTCAATTGTTCGAAGTCCCACAGCGCAGGCCGTTTCTCCTGTGTTGTACGTGAAGATGCCCGTGTGATCATTTGCAGTTCCCGTGAAAGGTTATGCGCCAGTACAACGGACAACAGATAGACCTGATTGCCACGCCAGGTGCGTGTGGGCACATAGCCCAGCGCATTGTGAGATTTGAGTTCAGCAAATATCCCTTCCTGGCTGCCACGACCGTTATGAAAGGCAACCACCTTGCCCGCCGTAAGGTTCTTGTTTGTCAGGACCACTTTGAATGTATAGCCATATGAGCGTAATCACGATAATCAATGTGGTCATGTTCACGCTATTTGATGGTGTTTCCGGTGACGCTCAGCGGGAGTGTAGTGACCGAGCTCTCTGCCGATCGTGGTGTTGATGAAGTTCTGAGATTAG
>JAESPD010000105.1 GCA_016756855.1 gamma proteobacterium endosymbiont of Lamellibrachia anaximandri
AAAATCGACTCGGCCTTCGACAGCCTGTTTGTGCCCCGGTCGTCCCGGTCACTGGCACTACGCGACAACCTCGCAAGCTCGTTGCCGCTCCGTTGCCAGCTCCCGATGACTGGACGCCGCGCTCGGATGCCTACTTTGCTTCCCCTCTGGCGCAAGGCACGCCGGGTAAGCAGTGCGGCCTCGCGGCTACCGGGGACTACCAGCCTTCGCTTCGCTCTCCATGGCTGGCAGCGATTGAAATATTTGGCAACCCACGACTCCTTAACCGGGCTGTACAACCGTAAAGTAATGCAGCAACGGATAACCGATGAAATACTCAGGGCCACCCGGTATAAACATATTCTATCGGTCTTCATGCTGGACATAGACCATTTCAAACAGACCAATGACACCTATGGACACAAAGTCGGGGATACCGTACTCAGCAAAATCGCATCGATTTTGGAAAGTTCAATCCGAAAAACAGATTATGTGGCACGTTACGGAGGCGAGGAATTTGCCGTTGTCCTGCCGGAAACCCCTCTCTCCGAAGCGGAAGAACTGGCGGAACGACTGCGTAGTCAGATTGCCGGTCACTCTATATCAATAACGGATGACCAGGAAATCAATATCACCGCCAGCATAGGCGTTGCCACCTTTCCGGACGATGCCCGATCCTGGGAGGACTTACTGGAAGCGGCGGATAAGGCCATGTATTCCGCAAAGGAAAAAGGGCGGAACTGCGTTCAAACAGCAAATAGTGCGGGATAGCGTCTGAAGATTACAATTTAATTGAGGCGATTTTCCTCTGATCCAAGTGACATTCCGCGGAAAATATCACTTTGTCCCAACTTCACTTTCATCATCCAGTGAAACCGCGTCCGCCTCTTCTTCAAGCAACTTTGCCCACTCATCTTCCAGTGACCCCGCGTCGGCGGCACTCTCTTCAACCTCCAGATCAGTGACATCCGGGATTTCTATATCAACTGGGTCAAGCCCATCAACCAGGGCCTCGTCACCATCATCAGCCAGCACCAATACATCTTCCAGTTCGGACTCGGCTTCGGCTTCGGCTTCGGCTTCGGCTTCGGCTTCGGCTTCGGCTTCGGCTTCGGGTTCGGCTTCGGGTTCGGGTTCGGGTTCGGGTTCGGGTTCGGGTTCGGGTTCGGGTTCGGGTTCGGGTTCGGGTTCGGGTTCGGGTTCGGGTTCGGGTTCGGGTTCGGGTTCGGGTTCGGATTCGGGTTCGGATTCGGGTTCGGATTCGGGTTCGGGCTCGGGTTCAAGCTCTGGCCCAGGTTCTGGCTCCAACTCGTCTATATCAATAATCACCTCATCCTCAGATATTTCCTCCTCTACCTCGTCTTCAATAACAACATCCCGCTCATCTTCAGTTTTGTCTTCTTCTTTTTCTTCCACACTTTCGCTCTGAAACTTACCGAGAATATGTCCTTTGTCTATATTGTTATCCGAACCACCGGCATACATGGATGAGTATTCATTGAGCATGCGCCCCATGGTGTCCATGGTCACCCTAAGCTCATCAGAGAGTCGTTCATTCTCCGCCTTCAGGTGTTCTATCTCACCCTCCTCGGCTCCATCCATTCCTGAAACTGCGCCACCCGTCGTTCCTGTACCCTCCGGCAGTTCCAAAGCCTGGTAGCCAACAACCAGATTCTCCATATCTATGTCGATCTGCTCGAATGCCACCACGTCCCGTTTGAGAAAACCGTTGATGATGTTCTGATAGAGTTTCATCTCCGCTTGAGTCAGATCGTGCACCGCCTGATTCAGTGTCTCTCCTTCATACCTGAAATCATTTGAGAGCCGTTTTTGCAGCCGCTCCTTGCGCATCATTTTATCTGTCTGAATCTTAGTCACCAGGATCTGTGCGGCCTTTCTCTCCTTCCCCTTTTTGATCATTCCCAACGCAATGAGGACGCCACTGAGCAAAAGCAGCCCCAGCATCAACTCACCCAATAACAGGACAGTCAGATGACTTAATTCGATCATGCTGCCTCCTTCACTTCTGCAGCAGGCAGATTTTCCGGCAGCTCCTCATCCAGCAGGCTCACCAGACCTTGCTGGTTGCGACGACGCATCCACCAAAAACCTCCACCCAAGGCCAGCAACAGGAGCAAGTTGCCTCCGCCAAGCCAAACAGCGGTCATCAGCCAGCTCTCATCCTCTTCCTCAACAACCGGTTCAGGTTTTTCTGCACGTTTTTCCTCTACCGCTTCAGCAGGCGATTCTGCCACTGGCATGGGTGCAGGCTCAGCTATCTGTTCGGGTTTTGGCTCAACCACAGCGGGTGGCGTCATGATGCCTTCCACCTCAACCGGCGCATCGAGATACTCGATGGACTCTCCCGCAACAGTTTTGGCATCCACACTGACGACGACTTTTCGCGCACCGGAAAAGGTTGTGATGTCCAGGTTTCCCAGGCTGACACCCCCTGCATCTTGTTGCAGGTCGAGAGGCATCTGATCACCCTCCGCAGTTTCAAGCCAGACTTGGCTCTTCACGCTGGCAGGGTCGACAAGATCCGCTGCGGGTGTCAGGGTCAACAACAGCTGATTGGGAATCTCTCCGGGTTTTACTTCCAGCGTCACTGGCGGAACCACTTCATAACTCATGCGCTTTTCCCGCACGAAGGTTCTGCCTTTGGCGCTGATGATCAATTCACCGTTACCACTACTGAGGGACTCTCCACCGAACCGCATGGAGAAAAAGCCGTCACCTGCCTTGGGATCGGGACCCTTGCCGTCATCAAGCAGAGGCCTTGGCTCCGATTCACCGTTATCATCACGCTGTTGAGCCGTCGCCTCGACCACATTTAGGAAAGCCTTTTTCCTGATGCGTTTACCATGATCGGTAAAGCTCGTCAGAAACGGAAGCGACTGTCCGTGAATCAGTCGATTGGGCAGCTCCGTGGTATTCATCTTGAGATCGGTGACCACCATCACCCGGTTGTCCGGATCGACCTCGGCCCGAATACGCCACTCGCCGGATTTGGGATCACTGATGGTCAGCATGTCGTAACCTTCATCACGATGCCAACTGACTGAATCCGGTGCTGACTCAGCATCGATGGGCTTGCCGCCCGGAGGGATAAGCTGTGTGGGCTTGGCGCCTGGCTTGTGAAACACCAGCACCGTGGCCTCGGTGATGCTGTCGTCGATAGTGAATTTGTTGTCTTTCAGAGGCACTGCATCCGGCTTGCCCACCTTCTCGAAGATACGCAGAAAGACTCTCTGCAGCTGATTGGCGTCATTGACCTGCTCGTACCAGCCCCCAGTGGCCTCTGCCAATTTTCGCATCAGTTCATGATCGGCATTTTCAGAGAGCGCGATGGTATTGATGGCGACCCCCATTTTTTTCAGCCGTGGAAGTATCTTGTTCAAAATCTGTTTGCGGGACACCTTGTTCTTCGCCTTGTTACGCGAGACATCGACCATGCCGTCGGTGAGCAGAATCAGGCTGCGACGATAGAGTGTGGGTGGCCCTTCCCAATCCTCACTGGCCCGTTTCAGGGCCATCTCGATATTGGTTCTTTGACCTGGAGAACCGATCTTTTTCGACTCATTCCTCGCCTTCCGCTTCCACGCCGCATCGACCTGTCCCAGCGGGATCTGCATGTTGACGTACTGGCCGAATGTCCAGACTCCGGCACGCGTGTCGGCGGGCAGTAACCCCACCAGTAGCCGCAAGGCGGGACGACGCAGATTCCCAGGATCGTTTTTCTTCATACTCCCGGATATATCGATCAGGATACGGACATCCGCCTTCTCTCCCGTCGCCGGTTTTGCCTGTGTGGGTGGTGCTCCCAATCCCAACACCACCAGTATCAAAACTGGAAATATCCAGCCACCTCGCATCTTCATGCCTGTTCTCTCTTACCGTGAAAGTCTGTCTACTCCCTGTAGTAGCGGCAGAATCCGTTAACACTTTAATTCTTTGGGGTGAACAGGCGTATTGGTCGTATGGACTGGGTCGGACTCAAACCAGGCGCAATAGTGGGCAATCAGTATGAGGTGTGACGGTTTGACACCGACACCTACGAACGTGGTTGATTATAGGGAGAGGGTTTGCCATCCGGCTGCATGTCAAAGCGTTTGTAGGACCAGAGGTACTGCTCAGGACTGATCCGCACACAAGCTTCGACGCCTTGATTCAAGGCGGCCACGGCTGTCTCCGGGTCCGGCGAATCGACCCTTTCCGGAACGGGAATGATATGTATGTGGTAACCCCCGCCTTTCGGCAGGCGTTCGGCAAAACCCAAAACCACGTTGGCGCCACTCTTCCTCGCCAATCGGGAAACCAGCAAAATAGTCAACGCCGGCACACCAAAAAACGGGGCAAAAGCTGCGCCTTTGAGCGACTTTGGCTGCTGATCCGGCAGGATGCCGACAATATTCCCCGCCTTCAGGGTCTGATAGAGACGTTTGATCCCATTGGGGGTCGTCGGCACCAGTTCCGCCCCCGTACGTGAGCGGGCCTGCGTAATCAGTAACTCCAACGCCTGATTTCTGGGTGGACGGTAAAGCGTGGTCACCTGCCCATAGGTCGCCAGGTAGAGCCCGGAAATCTCCCAGCAACCCAGGTGCGGGGTGAGCACGATCAAACCCCGTCCCGGCTCACACTTTACATATTCCATCCCGGAGACCTCTTTCACCAGTCCCAGCACCCGCTCTTTGGGCCAGAACCAGAGCGGTGACATTTCGGCAAACACCTTTCCCGTCTCCTCCAGGGAGCGATTCCGCAAGACCAGACGCTCCGTTTCACTAAGGTCGGGAAAACAGAGCTGCAGATTGATATCCGCATTTCGTCGTTCCCGGTTGGGCAGCAGGATGAATAGCCGGCCCAGCAGTCGGCCAAGTCCATGCACCCTGCGTAACGGCAGGATGGCCAGCAGACGTAACAACGCGATGATGATTTTCGTACCCATGTCGGGAATTCTACACTGAATGATTTATTCAGTGACTCTCTTTCCAGGGGTGGTTGTTGTTTTCATCTGAAAACCCTCTACCATGAAGGAAAACCGCCACACTTCACAAAAGACGGAAACCAATAATGACTGAGACTCTACCCCACGGAATGACACCCCAGCAGGCATGGCAGATGATGCAGGATGATCCACGCACTGTATTGGTGGATATCCGTTCCAGCATGGAGTTCCTTTTTGTGGGCCACCCCAAAGGCTCGGTGCATATCCCCTGGATCGATGAGCCGGACTGGACCATCAATCCCCATTTCGTCACTGACATTCGTAAGTTGTTGCTGGGCGGCAGTATCTGCACTATCGATGAAGGCTGCGCCCCGGTCATATTGATCTGCCGCAGCGGCAAACGTTCGCTGGAAGCGGGCAAGGCCCTGCTGGAGGCAGACTTCACCCGCGTCTTCCATGTTGACGAGGGGTTTGAAGGAGACCTGGATGACGACCACCATCGCAGTTCTATCGGTGGATGGCGGTTTCGTGGACTGCCTTGGGAGCAGTGTTAGAAAGGTTAAAGGAGGCCGTGCCAATGGATAGGTCGGATTCTGTCGTGGTTGTCGTTGATTGTATGTAGGCTGGTTCAAGCGTAGCGGAACCGGCAACTTCAATCGTTCATCCATGCCCGATCCGCTACGCTTGATCGTGCCTACGCCTTGAGCAGTAGCAAGCCCATCTTCACAATTGAACTGTGTAGAAACCGGTTCATCTAACCAACACCCTGTCAGCGTCGACTCCTGGATCTTCTTTCTTGCGGTGTGGCAGCAGCCTCGTTCGAAGACAACGACTCAGAACCGCCACTGACCGAAGTGACCACGTAGTAGTAGGTCACACCGTTGGTCAGACCCGGATTGTAGTAGGCGCAATAGTCGCAGACATGCCCGCTTGCAATCAGCGCATAAGGGCCACCGGGCGTGGTGCTGCGGTAGATGTTATAGCTATCAGCCCCTGCCACAGGCGCCCAGGTCAAGAAGACTTCATTCGGCTTGGAACGGGCCGACAGGTTGAAGATCGTCTGCACCGCTCCAGCCTGCACAGTCACTGTCAGGGTGTCACTGCCGACACCACCATCTTTGTCCGTGACAGTCAGGGTCACTGTATAGACGCCGGCTGTCGGATAGGTGTGACTTGGGGTCAGACTGCCGTTTTCTGTGGTGCCGTCACCGAAGTTCCACTCGATGGTATGAGTATCGACCGATCCAGGATCGCTGAAGCTGCCGCTGAAATTCGCTGTATCTCCTTCGTTGAACATCTGATCGGCACCTGCATCCACGCTCGGTGCGACGTTGTTGACTGTCACGATCAGGATATCTATACCCACGCCACCGTCTTTATCTGTGACTGCCAGGGTGACCGTGTAGACACCATTGTCGGCGTAGGTGTGGCTCGGGGTCAGACTGCCGCTCACGGTTGCGCTGCCATCACCGAAGTTCCACTCAACGGTGTGAGTATCGACCGATCCAGGATCGCTGAAGCTGCCGTTGAAGTTCGCGGTGTCACCTTCGTTGAACGTCTGGTCAGGACCGGCATTAGCTATTGGTGCAACGTTGTTAACCGTCACTGTGGCAGTGTCGGTGGCCGTGAGCAGACCGTCACTGACTTCGAGTCCAACAATGAAGCTGGCGTTGTCTGGCTGTACCGGCAGGGTAACTTGTGCGCCGCTGGCGTCATCGTACTGGCCGTCGTTGTCCAGATCCCAAGCGTAGCTGAGTGGGCTCGGGCCGTTGTCCGGGTCATTGGAGCCGCTGCCATCGAGGGTGATGCCTTCACCTTCGTAGATAGTGTAGGGACCATCCGCCTCGGCGGTGGGTCCGACATTGGCGGTGGTGAGGCTCACCTGGAAGCTGTCGCTGCCGAAGAGGCCGTCATCATCGGTTACCATGACCGTTACAGTGTAGTTGCCGTCAGCGGCATAGGCATGACTGCCTGCCACGCTGCCGCTGCCTGCACCCTGGGTCACTGTGCCTGCATCAGTGGCGCCGTCGCCCCAATCGATGGTGGCTGTGTGGGTGTCCTCTACACCGGCATCGGTGAAGGTTGCAGGTACCAGTGCGATGGGATCGCCCGGTGTGCCGCCCTGGTTCGGACCGGCCTCTACGATAGGTGCGGCGTTGTTCACCGTGACGGTTAGGATATCAGTGTTAGCGCCGCCATCCTTATCGGTAATCGTCAGGGTCACCGTATAGACGCCATCTTCCGCATAGGTATGGCTCGGGGTCAGACTGCCACTCACGGTTGCACTGCCATCTCCGAAGTTCCACTCGATGGTATGAGTATCGACCGATCCAGGATCGCTGAAGCTGCCGCTGAAGTTCGCAGTGTCACCTTCATTGATCGTCGGATCAGGACCGGCATTTGCTGTCGGGGCGACATTCTTGACCGTCACCGTGGCAGTGTCGGTGGCCGTAAGCAGGCCGTCACTGACTTGGAGTCCACCG
>JAESPD010000106.1 GCA_016756855.1 gamma proteobacterium endosymbiont of Lamellibrachia anaximandri
TTTTGAGCCTTACTCTTTTCGAGAAAACCCCATTGGATCAGTTGCTTATGAAATCCGATTGCAAAAGTGAAGAATGCGCCATGGATAACCAATTGAATTTATTCGATTTAACGTTGGGACACTAGTGGTAATAAATATGTGAGATCACCAGCGCCCTGTTAAATCATCAAACAAATTCACCTGAGTATTGCTGGCATCTTGCACCATGGAATTGTCTTTTGATACCGGAAGAGCCATCGGCGAAAGGTGTACATGAGCAGGTAATCCATAACCTGTAAAAAGATGGGCATCATGAAGACGATAACGATCGCCGCAGGACGCCGTTCCTGCCAACGTCTCGCAGCAAGCTGCGGTGAAAAACCTAAAGGGATTGAATAAGAACAGGAATAGGCTTCAGCCAGCCAACAGCCAATTCGCGCTGACCGCAGTGCCCCGATTTTGATCGGTCTCAATGAAAAATCTGCCGCCCAGTCCTTCAACCCACTCAGGCATGCTATACAAACCCAGCCCACCCTTCTGATCGGGAAAACCTTTCGCATAGACCTCAGTGAGATCAAAGCCCCGTCCATCGTCCTCGATCGACAGAAATAACTCATCCCCCTCTCTGTGCAGGGTGATCAGTATCCGCGTGGCATTGGAATATTTGACGGCATTGTTCAACGCCTCCTGCACCACACGAAAAATCGCAGTTTTGTACTTGTCTGGAATCTGATCCTCCGACACTGTAAACGACGTGTCGATGGCAAACCCCGGCTTCGTCTCACGCAGGCGCCTGCAGTGACATTGAATGGCCAAAAGGACGCCAAGGTCGTCCAGCACAGAGGGGCGAAGCGCCATGCAAATATTACGAACTTCGGCAAGCGCCTCCCTCACCAATAGGGGCAAAGAGCAAAGATTCTCCCATTCATCACCCAGATTTTCCTCGGCAGCTTTCCGCTCGACATGGGTAACGCAGCGTTGTACGCGCAGGCTGATTTCAGTCAGCGACTGGCAAACAGAGTCGTGCAGTTCCCGCGAGATCCGCTTTCGTTCCGCCTCCTGGGCATTGAGCAGGGAGAGTGGAAGATTCTCAGAACCCGAACTGAAGTGGCTCCTGCCACAACCCGTAGCGCGGGCATCGGCCAACTCTAACGGACTGAAGTCAAGGCTCTCGTACCGCTTGGCCATTCCAGGCATACTGTTGGTGCCCGGGCGACCGCCCCGTCCACTAACAGATTCCTTAACGACTTTCAGTCTTTCCATCCGATATATCCCCCGTAATACATGGCCAAGTGCTGTGTTTTCTGTTTCACGCCCGTTTGCCGTCCGCTGTGCCAGGCTGTTATTAGATGAAAGATCATGCAAACCATGTGCCACAATAAAAAACTAGCGCCACCGGTTTGATATATGTCACATTTTTTGAGACCCATCCAACTGGAAATTACTTAGTGGAAAGTATCCCGACACCGTAGATACCCTATGTTTTCATCATAACATATTGTTATTTCAGGCTTTTTTATTTTTTCCTTCGATTGTCGCGACTAATATCTGTAAAGAATACCGACATCCACCCATCTTGACAACTATATCTTATTGTTTTTTATAGATTTTATTTTAAGCCAGTGACCTATCCGCAAGCGGTTCACCCTGTTTCTTAAGATAAAACTAAGGATCACCCTACCCATCATAGTAGGGTTTCACCAAATTGATCAATACCTGCAACGATATTTAAATATAGCGGCAGTGGGAAAGCACGATTCAATGGTAATTTCAATGCGCTGCTTCATGATTCAGCCATTTGTTTAACTTTAATTGGCGATTTTATGACTTTGGTCGGCATGTGTAGATGGGGAATGGTCAGCCAGGATTTAAAATCAACCCCATGAAGCAGAATACAGGACAGTCCCGCAGGTCCTGTTAATCTCGGAGGAGAGAAAAATGAAAAAGAGGATCTTATTATTAGGACTCGCAGTCGCAATGCCGCTGTTTAGCAGCCAGGCATCGGCAGCGGTAAGGCACCTGCATCTCGCTGCCACTGACGGCATGATGTATCTGCCTAACCACAACGGGTATGCGCCAAATACGCCGACCACAGGGGGTGTCGACCAGGCTGAGGCAGACTATCGCAAGGTCTATATCCGTGGCTTCTGCGATGACGTGGATGGCACTGCGGCCCAACCGGGCTGTGCCAACATGCCGGCACCCATCATCGACGTGAATCAGGGCGACGATGTCTTCGTCCACCTGCGCAACATCGGCAACGCCAACCCTCTGGCCCCGGTAGATCCACACACCATCCACTTGCATGGTCTGCACGTCTCCACCCAGAACGACGGTTTCAACGAGACCTCCTGGGAAGTGCCCACCTGTAACGATCCCGACTTCAATGCTGATCCAGTAGCAAAGCAAGCCTGCCTGGACGCCGGCAACGACGTCGGCACCTACTACTTCAAGGCCCAGAAACCCGGCACTTACATGTGGCACTGTCATGTGGAAGCCTCAGAGCACATCACCATGGGCATGTATGGTGCGATGGTCATCCGTCCACGCGGAAAAAGAGCCCAAGGCAAGCGTGTCTACGGTTTCGACAAGGATCGTTACGATCGTGAGTACATCGTACTGCTCTCCGATATCGACACAGCGGGTCACGATGCCATCCAGACTGACTTCGATGGAGCTGCCTTCGCTGGTCTGCCTTATGGTCCCAAAACGCCGGCAGAGATCGCCGAAGTCGAGAGCTACAACTTTGCCGACCACCAAGCCGATTGGTGGATGGTGAATGGCCGTGCCTTCCCTGATGTTCTGCTGCCGTTGAAGGATATGGCCGCCTGTAATGCAACCAGCCGAGCCGCAGATCCGGCAACCGGTGATTTTGAAGGCTGCAACGGTCGCGCTGAAGGACCGCCCACCGGCATGCTCACCGGCAGCAACAACGATCCGGCAATGCCATTCAAGGGTAAGCGCTCCAGTTATGCCGCTACCATCGAGGCCAACTGGAACGAACGGGTGCTGATGCGGATCATCAACATGGGTTACCAGGAGGTTCCCTGGCATATCCACGGCGCCCACTTCTCAATCGTCGGCAAGGATGCAAATCCCTTTAACTCCGACGACCAGAAACGGGAGCAGTACACCGTGCACGTCGGCTCTGGTGAGACCTACGACGTAATCCTGCCAACCACCAGTCTGGCCCGGGTAGGTATGAACCGCACCCAGTCCTTCACCAATGGCCAGGGTGGCGGCGTCAACGAGTTCGGTTTTGATTGGGGTGCAATCGATCCTAACAATGTCGACAACAACCTGCTCGATCAGTGGTACCCGGCGCACAGCCACAACGACTACACAGTGACCAACAACGGGCTCTACCCCGGCGGTCAGGCTCAGTTGATTCACATCAGCAACACGATTCAATAGCCTAAGCCGTAATCGCCAACATGATAGAGAGCAGCGCAAGCTGCTCTCTCTTTTCAGGTGATCGTCCTACACGGATCTATTCTCAAATCGGGAATTCGTAGAAATGCAAGTGAGGTATCCCATGAATTACAGCAAGTGGCCTTCAATCCTGATTGCCGGCAGTCTCGCCCTGCTGCCAGTGACAGTTCCGGCACAATCCGTTCATCAGCACGCGTCACATGCCGATGAACATGCCACAAACAAGAGCGGCAGCGAAACAGAGACGATGTTCCACAGAGGACTCAACGTTGAACGCCTGCTGATAAAGCAACCGACCGCCAAAGGGGTGGAGATCGAGTTGAGCTATCGGATCGTGGAGGTGGAGGAACTGCCGGCACATCCTATGGCGACGTTCATTATCACTGAGGAGAGAGAAGCCGAAAACGAAAAGCACCTCGAGCAGAACGAAAACAGTGAGACTGAAAAGAAAGAGATTACAGAATTCGTAAAACTCGACCGTCTGCAGATGATCGCCATGAGCGTGTCCCTGGAAAAAGCGGCCGAAACGCCGTCATCCAAACTCACTTTTTGGGACAAAAAGGGACTGGTAACTCCAGGCAAACCGGTAGTGGTGGCCGTGGCTGGTCTGGAACAACATGACATAGTGCCAAAAAAGGGAGCCGGTTATATCCCTGGAGGCGCATTGGAAGCAGAGCGGCTCAAGGCTGAACTGGAAAAACCGCCAACGGGGGCATCGCTTGAGGTCATCGATGCGAAGCTAAGCGGCAACGGAGGCCTGCTGAACGTCCAGTTCCGCTCCAAGGGTATCAAATCGATGGATACCGCAGGCAAGAATACTTACGTACTCGACCCGACAACGGGCAACCGCTACTCCATACTTCGGGTACCCAGACTCGGCCTGATGGCGCCTAAAGATCTAAACCAGCTCGGCTCTTCGTTCATGGTGATCCACAACCGGAACAATGAGATAAAAGCGGGACAGGAAGTCAGCGTAGTCGTTGCAGGCGCGCGTCAGGACAATATAATGATTTTGGAGAATTAGACGATGGATAAGATAAAGAAAGCAGCTTACTGCCTACTGGGTCTCGGCCTCTGCGTGGGCATGCAGAGTACCCTGCTGGCAGAGGAGCAGAAAGTAGACGACCCGGACAAAAAGCTCTATCCAGGCGCGATATATGTCACTAACCAGGGCATGATCTCCGACCTGGCGGTTCCACTTGGGGCACCGGTAAACCAAAGCAATATCGATGGAGTCGATGTTCGTCTGTTTGTACTCAGGGCCGAATCGCCGGCACGGCATCAACCAGGAGCCAGGGGACCCACCCACCTCTTCAACATCACCTTCTCGGAAGATAATAGTGGAGGACTCATCAAGGAGGCACTGGGCGCACTGGTCATCGAGGGTCATGGCGAGCCGCAGCGCGTCGCCCTGCGTTCCCATGAATCACACCATCGCGCCTTTGCCCGTTTCGATATGGAAGGCGATTACCAGATCAGCGTCGAGTATGTTGTAAAGGGCCGGAAAAACCGCACCGAACCCATTTCATTCAATTATAAAAGAAAGACTCTGAAGGCTGACCAGAATAAGTCGGATGAGCATGCAAAGCATCAGCACAATGGCTAGCCAACAACCGTCTACGCCCTGTTTTTCCTTTTCCCCTCCCCCGCTGGGGGAGGGGACCAATTGCCGCATCCTTAAGCAAATCCAACAGCTTCTTGTACTATTGCTGATCATGCTCATGGCGGGCGGTGCATTGGCAGACGCTGTGGATGAGCATGGGTTGAAACATACTCAAATGCACTCTGCCCCTGCTTATGTATGCCCAATGCATCCTCAGGAAACGAGCCATCAGCCAGGCAGTTGCGCAATCTGCGGAATGTTTCTGGTGAAAGCCGAGACGGAGACTACCGGCGCGGCAACGATGCCAGTGGCTGCAAAGATGGCAGAAGAGCATGACCACAAGCATAGTGATCCAAGCTATGTCTGCCCAATGCATCCCGAACAGACCAGCGATCAAGCGGGCCGCTGCGCAATCTGTGGAATGTTTCTGGTGAAGGCAACAGAAGAGAGCGGTGCGCCGGAAGCCACGCCGGCCATGTCCGATCACAAGATGATGATGAACGAACAGCCCGCAGTACAACCGGTGCCGGAACACGAAGGCATGGTGATGAATAGCGGAATAACACCCGACAAGCCGGAACACACCCAGGCGGAGACGGCCGAGGAGCATGCCCGGAAACATCTTGATCCGAACTACGTCTGTCCCATGCATCCGCAGATTGTGTCCGGTAAACCCGGGAGCTGTCCGATCTGCGGTATGGATCTGGTGCCGGTGGCTGCAGCACAGTCAGTCAATGAGAGCCTGCCGCCGGTAAGTGTCAGACCCGAAATCATCCAACAACTGGGCGTTCGTTCCGCAAGTGTGCAGAAACGCACCCTGTTACATCGACTGGACACCCTGGGTTACGTGGGGTACGACCGTGACCGGCTGGTCAAGGTATATGCACCTTCCGAGGGTTTTATCGAAAACCTGACGGTTAGTTCCGAAGGGGAACGGGTGAAGAAAGGCCAACTCCTGTTCGGCATCAAAACGCCGCTGATTTCGGCCTACTACGACAAGACCTTTGCCCAGGACGCAGGCATCATTTCAGTCCTGAATGTGCTGGAGGGCGATTTCGTCAGAGCGGAGACCCCGGTTCTTACTCTCGCCAGCCTCTCCACCGTATGGGTACTTGCTGATGTGTTTGAAAACGATGCCGTCAGGGTGACGGAGGGTCTGCATGCGGAAGTTCGCCTGCCTTCAGTTCCCAGCCGGGTGTGGAAAGGCAAGGTGGATTACATCTACCCCAACCTTGACCCCGAGACGCGGACCCTCAAGGTTCGCATGCGCTTCGACAACCCGGACGAACTGCTTAAACCCAACATGTATACCGAGATTTCCATCCATACTCCTCCCAGGCACAACGTGCTTGCCATCCCTCGTGAGGCGCTCATTGAGACAGGCAGGCAACAGCGTGTTATCGTCGCCTTGGGAGAAGGTCGTTTCCAGCCGCGTGAAGTCACAATCGGTGAGGAACGGGGTGAGTGGGTAGAGATAACCAATGGACTTAAAGAAAACGAGCAGGTGGTGGTTTCAGGCCAGTTCCTCATCGACTCTGAATCCAATCTTCACGCCAGCCTCTCCCGCCTCGCACTGCCAACACTGCCTTAGCCTCCGCGAGAAGACGCCTCCCCGATGATCGCCTCAGTCATCCGCTGGTCGATCCAGAACCGTCTGCTGATCCTGCTGCTCACGCTGCTGTTGATTGGTTGGGGTATCAACGCCCTGCGCAACACACCGATAGACGCTATCCCCGACCTCTCAGACGCGCAGGTGATCATCAAGACCCAGTTTCCAGGTCAGAGCCCTGGAGTGGTGGAGTCGCAGGTCACCTACCCACTAACCACCGCAATGCTCTCGGTGCCCGGCACCGTAGCGGTTCGTGGCTATTCCTACTTTGGCGACTCTTTCGTCTATGTGGTGTTCGAGGACGATACCGATCTCTATTGGGCCCGTTCCAGAGTCCTCGAGTACCTCTCCCAGATCAGCGACCGGTTGCCCGAGGGGGTGACACCCACCCTGGGACCCGACGCCACCGGGGTGGGTTGGGTCTATCAATACGCATTGGTAGACCGACACCACAAACACGACCTGAGCCAGTTACGCTCGATCCAGGACTGGTTCCTCAAGTATGAACTGCAGACCGTGCCGGGAGTGGCGGAGATCGCCACCGTGGGCGGTATGGTGCGGCAGTATCAGGTCGTCCTGAATCCCAACTTACTGCGCCTATACAAGGAGAGTAGACCAAGGGACTCTCACCCTCAGCCTCTCGCAGAACGGTACGTGAACGTCTCCGCTCATACCGCTCCCATCAAGCAAACGCACCTTTCATCCCCTCACGCCAGTGAACAAACAAA
>JAESPD010000107.1 GCA_016756855.1 gamma proteobacterium endosymbiont of Lamellibrachia anaximandri
AAAGAGACTACCTCTACATTTGATTTTTCCGTGGGTTGATCATGGGGTGAATTTTAACAACCATCGTCATGAATAAGTAGCTAATTCCGGATAGTTATTTTTTTCCGCGGCCCTAATCCCGCAGCCCAATAGGTGTCTCCCGATCTATGGAATCGAGGAAGGCACATACCGTCTCCCAGGGAAGCGCCCGTGGAAGTTGCTCCAGTCGGTAGACCCGCGGGGTATCGATTTGTGCATCTAGACCGGGAGGGATATTCCCGGCCAGTGCGAGCCAGCGCAAAAAACTGCGCAGGTGGGCGATAACATGCTGGAGTGACTCCCGTTTCAACCTCCCACCGATATGGCTTATAAAGGCCTCAACATTGGATGCCGTCAGTTCCTCCAGCTTGAGGAGCGTTTGCCCAGGCGCTAGGTGTGCGAGAAAGTGGGAAACGGTAGCAAGGTGATCACTTATTGTTTTCTCAGAAAGCCCTCGCACTTCCGTCAAATAATCCCTATACGGATCCAAATACGATCTAAAGCGGTTAGGTTTTTCTGGATCGGCAGGTAAAACCTCTTGCCATTGGAGGAACTTCCGCACGTTTAGCACGGTACGGGTGATACGTACCTTGCGTGAGTAATACCGCCTCCAACAGCTGTGTAAATCGTCCAGGGTCAGTTCTTCGAGACACTGTAGACCTTGCTTATGGTGCAAATGGTCGTCAATACGACGGGCATCGTTGACATATAAAAGGCGGGTATGCCGGCAGTAACCCCGATCCAACAGCCAGTTATCGAAACTGTCCAGAATGGAACCGAGTACGGGGAGTGACAGATAGCGGCGATAGACCGTGGGATAAAGTTCTTTAATCATCAGATTCTCCGACTAGCCATATTGGGGTTGTCAGAAAACCCGATGCGTTTATTAATGTAAAGTTGTCCTAGCTGATTCCTCTGCAGTTACTTGAGTTTTTATCCTTACTCCACATTAATGAACTCTTACCATAAGTCCACGACCAATAGATCAAAATACCCATCTGGCAGATAGCGCTTGATGTACTCGGTGGGTTGGTATCCGCCCTGACCAAAGGAGAACTCCATGTTCCCCATGGCGCGTTCCATACGCCGGGCCTGCTTGTCCGAGAACACCAGCTCACCTTCTTCGTCCATCAGGTTGATGAACTCGTAGACGTTGTCCGCGAGCATGCCGCTGAGCAGATCCTCGCCGAAGGCCTCTGTCAGTTTCGACGCGGTCTTCGGACCAATGGTCGGGATCTGACAAAGGGCCTCGTTCACCAAATCCTGTCGGCTTTTCGGCTTGGCCCTGGGATGGGTCAAGGTCCACAACGCCTCGCCACACTGCGTACAGGCATACCGCTTGTCAGCAGGGTAAGTGGCGAAAGGGATGGGTTCACCCTCTTCGTCGGTAACCACTACACCGCATTTCGGGCAGGCCGCATGCGCATTGGACTGTACGAAGGTGGGCGAAAGATCATTACCCTCCTCGACATGACGCCGCCGATGACGCTTGCGTGCCACGACAGCGGGTTGCCAGTGAAAGCCCATTCGCATGCGGACACGGCCTAGGATGAAGAACTCCGGTTCTGTGTGTTCCGGCGTTTCCTCCAGGAGTGCACGGAGTCGGACCAGCTTGCGTAGCTTGTCCGGACCGTTTAACACCCAGACCCGGGCACCATCTACCGTCTCCAGGATCTCCCGCCGCCACTTGTAGACCAGGTGGGGCGGGGAGATCACCAGCGTACGGTGATAGCCTTCATTGTGTATGACGGCTGCTGCGGCAATGGCCATCATGGTCTTGCCGGTGCCCATCTCTGCGTTGATGATTGCGGCTTGCTCGCCACGGTCCACCAAAAGAGCGGTCACTGACTGCACCACAGCTTGCTGGGCTGGAAACGGACGCCGCTTCAATGCCTCCATCACCGCCTCCCGGCGGGGATCTGGAGTGCCGTCATAGACCGGCGGATTTTGCCGACTGACGGCATCGAGAAGCCCGTCCCCAAAGTCCGCGATGAACTTGGACAACGGGATGACATTGGGCTCTGATATACACTCCGGTGCTTCGATTGGAGTCATGGTCTCTGCGATAGATTGATTCATGGGATATCTCTCCTGTTGAAAAAGAAAGGGAGATCCCGCCCGCAGGGAGAGATCCCCCTGGTGGGTGATAAAGGTTGGGTTCCTGCTGGGTTTATCTGTCCCGTAGAACAAGATGCCTGCACTTGATGGTATGGCGAATAGCCGCGAGCTGACCCCCAAGATGTGCGACCGCCTCGGAACCAAAGCCTTCGCGGATACCGAAGATTCCGTATTCCACCAAGGCGCCAATGGCTTCCGATTCGGTGAGTAGGCCGACTGATTGCATTGCATGGATCAGACGGGGATAGCGTCGTTTCATCTCATCGCCCAGGGTCATGTTCAGTCCTCATGCGGTAACAATAATGCAGAGTAGATTGTTATGCAGAGCCTTTTGTTAAAAGGCTCTGATTTAACTCTATTTTTGGACTTTCTCCCCCCGCATAACGGCGCGGGGCTTGAGCGAAGCAATCAGCTGATCGGTCGCCTTGAAGCGTCCCGAGCGCAGTTTCGGTGCGATGGCAGATTCAAGGGTTTCCAGCTTCACTGAAGGATCGGCGCGTGTGTATATTTCCGCCGTTTGCATATTGGCATGACCTAACCAGAGAGACACCTTTCGGATATCCTTGGTCGCCTGTAAGACGGTTAGCGCACAGGTATGTCTCAACACATGCGGGCTGACCCGTTTCTTTGACAGGGAGGGACAGTGCTGTACCGCTGTTTCGGCATGTTTGTGCAGGACGTATTCGAATCCGGAACGCGTCATGGGTTGACGTCGAGCGTTGACAAACAGCTCTGGTACCAATATCTCGCCACGCACTGCAAGCCACGCTCGGAGTGCCGAGGTCGTTTCCTTCCACAAGGGTAAACAACGTTCCCTTCGGCCCTTACCATGGACAATGATGCTTGCCTGTGGCTGCAGTGTGAGATCAGCGAGTTGCATACCGGTCAGCTCGGAGACGCGTAATCCACCTGCATAGCACAGATGAAGCATAGCGCGATCGCGGATACCGCTCCAATGGTTGGGTACTGGCGCGTTCAGGATCGCCTGCATCTCCTCCACGGTAAGGTGGCGAACCAGGCGAGACTCGGCTTTTTTTGCCGGAATGGCCAGTATGCATTGAATCTGCTCCATCGCTGACGGCACCCGATAGGACATGAAGTGCATAAACGACTTGATAGCCGCGAGTCGCGTGTTTCTGGAACTCGTTCCATTACCGCGCTTCGTTTCCAGATGATTGAGAAAGCCGAGAACCAGAGGGGCATCGAGCTGCTCAAGTTGCAACTGTGATGGCGAAACCTTGAGACAGTCCGCAGCATAGTTGAAGAGTAGCATGAAAGCGTAGGCGTATGACTCGCAAGTGTTTTCGCTGGCACTTCGCTCGACCGGTAAACGTTGTTGAAGAAAGGCTGTGATGTGCGGTGCGATGGGGGTCATGACTGTTCTCCCGTGACAAAACGCTCGCAACGCTCGGAAATGCCTCTCATCAACTCTGGGGTTGCTTCAAGATACCAGTAGGTATTGGCGACGTTGCTGTGGCCGAGATACGTTGACAACGACAACATGTGTTGTGTGATGTGATCACGCCCATCCGGGCAGCTTTCCAGCGCTCTCACGGCAAAGGTATGGCGCAACGAATGAACTGTTGGCCGAGGGCGTCTCGACTCGCAAGACAGGCCGAGCTTCGTTACGGCGGTTTGGAATGCGGTTTGAACATCGCGAACAATTAAAGGTTTTCGTCGCAACGAAACGAATACATGATCATCGAACGGAGCATAGGGTCGTCGACGCTCCAGATAACGCTCGAGCCCTGCTCGAGCCGTGTGATGTAAAGGCACCAGGCGGCTTTTGCGAAATTTGGTGCATCGGATCAACAACCCGTCCGGGGTGATGTCATCGTAGCGCAGCCGAATGGCTTCCGACACGCGAAGCCCCGTGCATGCCAACAAAGCGAAAAATGTGCCATAGGTGTCTCTCCGCAACGAGCGACTACCCGACTGAAAGGCCGCGAGTACAAGGCGCTGGATGTCATCTGCGGAGAAGATGTAGGGGACAGGTCGCGGTCCATTCTCGCGACCAAAGACAGCAGAGGGCAATTCATGGCGTGGGTCCTCGGCCCGCGCATAGCGAGCAAATCGAATGACATGGCCCAGCCGACGTGCACGTGAAAGAGCAGTTCGTGCCAATCCAGCCCACTCGATGGCGACATCCGTGCAAATGTAGTCCTTTCCTCGCGTGGTAGAGAAGGCTCCGAAATTAATGAGTAGATCACCCTCAGGCTTGAGAGCGAATCCGCATGCGCGACGCATCGCCAGATACTCTGCTATGGCTTGCGTTAACATGGCAGCACCACCGGCCAGGGTTGAGCAATTTGCTCCAAAGCAGTGATATCGACTTTCGCATAAATTTGTGTGGTCTCAATCGAACGGTGTCGGAGAATGCTTGAGATGTCCTGCAGCGTCGCTCCTTGCCGCAGCATCGAGGTTGCCGCTGAATGGCGCAGCACATGAGCTGCACCCCGGCTGGGGCAGGTGACCGCAGCCCTTCGCATCGCTTTTTCGACAATAACAGAGACAGCGGTATGATTAGCGAAGCGCCGGAAGGGTGCTCTGGAGCGAACAAACAGTGCATCGTCATCGCACGGTGGCCGGCCGTCTTGCAGATAATCCACAATTGCCTGGCCGACCTCCTGGGTTAAAGGCAGTCGCGTCTCACGTCTACTCTTTCCACAAACGCAAAGCCATGCGTCCTTCCAGTCGATATCGGTCAGACGTAGCTGAACGATGTCACCCGCCCGCAGGGCTAAGCGTGCGAGGAGCAGTAGAATTGCCCGATCACGTTTGCCAACCGGCAAGGTCAGGTCACATGACGCGATAATACGCTCCACGTCTTCGGCTTGCAGATAGCGTGGTAGGGAAGAAAGCCGCCAGTGAGCCATGTGCGGAATCGCCGCGTCCAGACCCGCGGCACATTTGCCTTCAGCAATCAGGAAGCGAAGAAACAACCGCAGCGCCGTCATACTTATTTTTGTTGCTGCGTGCTTGCAGCTTCTTTCCAGAACAAACTGTCGCAGCCTATGCGCATCAATGTCTGCCACATCGTCAAAGCAGCGTAGAAGGTCCAGGATCGGGGTGCGGTAATTGTCAATCACAGGATCGCTGGTCCCGCGCTGTTCGCGCATCCACGCTCGGAATGCAACGAAGAGCGCCGGATCTTGTGTCGCCAGCTCGACAGCGCGCGAGACGTCAACACTAGCACCAGAAAGGTATCTCACGAACAAGCGTACACCGCACAACAAAACATGCCGGGTCCGGATTGCATGACTGAAGCCTGGGCACCGGCATCGACTCAGGTGATCGGTGAAGCGTGGCACGATCTGTCCGTTGACACTCGTTGGAGGAATACCTGCTTCATCAGCCCAATAAAGGAAGTGTTCTGCGGCGCGGATATGTCTTCTGGCTGAGATCTGCGCATAGCCGGCAGCAGCTAGATTTTGTGCGAAATCTTCAAGCAAAGGCCCGTTCGGGCCGTTGCGAAGTGTCTGAATTCGGAAAGGGGAATCGAAGTATTGATCGAGCATGACGTCCTCCTGTGATGGAAGTATCTGGCCGGAGGGCCGTCAATATTATGCAGAGCCAATAGGTCTGGAGTGTAATCACATTGCTTTGATTAGCCTACAAAATCTCACCTTTTACGATTTGCTGACTGCATAACAATCTACTCTGCATTACTGTTATTATGCGGTGCACCGCATAACAGCAGTATTGTGATCACCGGCTCGCCGGCATCGCCTGGCCCAACCGCCAGTTTCAGCGTGGTCAGTTGTGCCCGAACGCCCTTGCCATCCCGTGGAACCCGGTAGAGTTTGTAGAGAAGGGAAGCGCCGCCGCTCCTGGATTGGTGAATAGCGACATAAGCCATCCAGATCACATCCCATAAGCGGCCGGACTCGTCTTGCAGTACCTGACGGTGGTTATCATCTTCCTGCCAGGCGACACACTCCTCCCAAGCACCCTGGGTGATTGCGGCTGGCCATTTGAAACCCGCCTCACTGGCGGTATCGGATACGTCGATAAGCACCCCGTCCTCGATGGCTTGGGCACGGGTGTAGGTATGAATCACCTCACCGAAGAATTCGGTCAGGTCATCATTCGGTTTTGTATTCTCCATGTTGGTCTCCTTGTGTTGATGAAAACCCGTGGAGAAGCTGTGCCCGCAGGGAACAGATTCCCTACGGGGGTTGAGATAAATATATGGTCAGAAAAAACCACCCGGTGAACCGATCCCAGCCGGGACGGGTTCATCCTGGTGGGGGGTGATGTTGTGAAAGAAGTTTTCGTGATAACGCAGTGGCTATAGAAGCCCAAGCTCCGCTAAGGAAGTTGTTGTTTCCGAACCGACCACCAGATGGTCGAGTACACGCACATCTACAAGTGCAAGAGCATCCTTGAGCCTGTGGGTGATTTGTTGATCAGACTGGCTGGGTTCTGCTACGCCAGACGGGTGGTTGTGCCAGAGGATCACCGCAGCGGCATTCAGCTCCAGGGTTCTCTGAACCACGACCCGGGGATGAACTGATGTGCCGTCGATGGTACCGAAAAACAGCTTCTCTTCAGCGATCAACCGGTGACGGTTATCGAGAAAGAAACAGCCGAACACCTCGTTCTTGCATCCGGCCAGGCTGAGTTGCAGATATCTGCGTGAGATATCGGGAGTGGAGAGAAGATCACTGCTCAAGCGCTTGGGTGCAAGCACCACAAGTGCCAGATTTACCAGCGTCTCTTTTTCAAGATCGGAAAGTTCCTCCGGGCAGATGCCTTCGAACCGATCCGAGGTCTGTGATTGAATTGGTGTTACTGACATGATTTAACTCCTGTGGAATTATCATGCGGATAAACACCACCCAATGCCGGGGGATATTTCCCCGCATGGGCTGGAAGGTTGGGTGGACAGCCGGACTACAGGCTGGAAGTAGGATGGGTTGTAAGCCTCACCGATGTGACTGAAGAAGCTTTAGAGTAAGGGCCGCGGAAAAAAATAACTATCCGGTTTGGGGCTGCGGAGCTATTTTGATGAACCAGTGCTCCAGGTCAGTAGTGCGCTCCAGTCGAGACTCAATATCCAGCATGGCCCTCTTCG
>JAESPD010000108.1 GCA_016756855.1 gamma proteobacterium endosymbiont of Lamellibrachia anaximandri
TCACCCTATCCGATTGATATTTCTGTGATTATTTACGCTTCATGCATGCAGGGGGAATTAAAATACTATCCCGAAAATATTAGCTACTACTTATATTTGCCGGCAAAAAACGGTGAAACTTCAGTATAACAATAGAAGAGGTAGAATCCATGAAGTTGAAGACCCTTGCAGTCGCCATCAGCAGTTTGTTGGCAGCCCAACCGCTCCTGGCGGCAGACCAGCCTGAAGCACTTTCCGATGTGGTGGTCGAAGGTGAGGCGCAATCCTCACCCGCACTGACTGTCATGCCGTTGGACGAGCCCTCCCAGGGTATACCGGCAGATGCTGCTGATCTGCTTCGCAGTGTCCCAGGTGTATCCGGCGCGCGCATGGGTGGTCATGGAATCGAGCCGATCATTCGCGGTCAGAGCCAGAATCGACTGAATATCCTGCTGGATGGTGCCTATATCCACGGCGGCTGCCCCAATCGTATGGATCCTCCCACGGCCTATTCAGCGATGGAGAGTTACGACAGTGTGACCGTAATCAAAGGTTCCCAGACGGTACTCTACGGTGGCGGCGGGAGTGGCGGCACAGTGTTGTTTGAGCGAGGTGTACCCGAGTTCGACGAGGGTGATCACTTCAAGGGCAGGGTGGATGCCGGTTATAAAAGTAACTCAGGTACCAAGGAGATATCCGCTGATCTGGCGGCCGGTGCCGAGACCGGATATGTCCGTGGTGTGGTTGGCTACAAGGATGCAGACAACTACGAGGACGGCGATGGTCAGGAAGTTCGCTCCGCATTCACCACCTATTCAGGGAATCTGACAGCGGGATATACACCGGATAAGGATACCCGGGTTGAACTCAATCTTGAGGCCAATCGGGAGCGTGACGTATTTTTTTCCGGCGCCAACATGGACTCTCCAGAGAGTGATTCTGACAATATCCGCTTAAAGTTTGACCGGCAGGCATCGGTAGGGCCATTCACCGCATTGGAGGCCAATATCTACAAGACCGATGTCACTCACCTCATGGATAACTACTCTCTGCGTGAACGGACGGCGATGACAAATGCGAAGACGCCGACCACCTCGGACACTCTTGGTGGGCGCGCCAGTGGTGACCTGATGTTCGGTAACAAGGTGCTGACTCTGGGTGTCGATTACCAGAAAAACGACCGTGATGCAGAGCGTCTGATTGCTGCAGATATGATGCTGACCACTGATCCGACAATAGTGCAGTAGTCGATCATGTGGCCGGGTGCTGAATTGGCACAAAGCGGCTTTTTTGCAGAATTGTCGATGCCGATGAATCAGGATGACAGCTTCAAGGCGGGTATTCGCTATGACAAGGTGGATGCCTCCATTTCAAGAGGCAGTGAAAAACCGCAGGTAGGCATGAGTCCGACGCCAAATGATCTCTATGCCAGATATTATTCCCAGACTTCAGAGAGTAGTGATGAAAATAACCTGGGTGGTTTTCTGCGTTATGAACATGCAATCGGGAATGGCAATCTCTTTGCCGGTGTCAGTCGCAGTGTACGCACGGCAGATGCCAGTGAGCGCTATATTGCCAGCTTCATGAGATCGCCAACGGGTGCGGTTCTCGACTGGGTGGGTAATCCGGAACTTGATCCTGAGACGCACCACCAGATCGAGGCGGGCATTGAGGTCGGCGGAGGCGTCTGGTCGAGTGGATTTACCGCCTATTACAATGATGTCAGTGACTATATTCTGCGGGATCGGGCGCGTGGCCAGGATGGCATTCTGCTCGCCAATGGGACTGCTACCATCTACCGCAATGTCGAGGCCAGGTTCTATGGTCTGGAGTGGGAAGGGTCCTATTCCATTTCGAACTCACTCTCTGGCCGGGCAAGTCTCGCCTATGTGAATGCTGAAAATACCACCGACAGTCGCCCCATCGCCCAGATTGCTCCGCTTGAGATGACCCTGGGTGCGGATTACACCATAAGTTCTTGGGATCTTGGCGGTACCGTCAGAGCGAATGCCGAGCAGACACGGGCCGATATCATTGACGGAAGCGGTCAGGATGTCGGGGAGACAGCCGGATGGGTAGTGCTCGATCTTTACGGTAGCTATGCGGTAACCGAGAGTGCCAATGTGCGCTTTGGTGTCAATAACCTGTTCGACAAGACCTACGCTTATCATGTGAACCGGGCAAATCTTGATCCCTTCAGCCCTGAAGCGATCCAGGTCAATGAGCCTGGTCGTGAGCTTTGGCTGAAAGGTTCAGTAAAGTTCTAATAGGTAAAACGCAGGCACGGGCTTATAGCCGTGCCTGCGCTTCAAACTATCTGTTATTGCATTTTCATCGTCGGCCTGTTCCGCTGCGCTTGATCAGGCCTACAGGTTCTAGCGGATAGTGGTTTATCTGTTGCCCAGCATATCATCCACGATCTGTTCACACTCGAACCAGTCGTTCTGGTCACTTCCATGCTCGAAGTCGCGCTGCTCCGCCCGATAATAGGCCATGGTGGCGATCATCTCGTAGCGTTCGCGGGGACTGATGACTGGCTTAGCGGATTTGGCGGCGGCAACCTTTTTCTTTGCCGGCATAGCTTTTTTCTTAGCTGCCACCTTCTTTTTGGCGACAACTTTTTTCTTGGCGGCCACCTTCTTTTTGGCCACTCTCTTTTTGCTGACTTTAGGTGTTTGGGTCTCGTCGTTCTTTGTTTTCTTACTCAAGTTTACTTCTCCTGATTGTGGTCGCGATAACCACACATTTTATACAAAAAATAAGAACAAGCCATGCCCAAGTAGGGATTATTGGGGAGATGGTCTGTTTTTCAATGCCCCAAGATGGCTGAGACGGCTCTCTTCCTGTTCCAGCCAAAGTGACTCAAATTCTGATTTCCAGGCGTCGACAGCTGCATGAATGCCTTCGGTGAGCCCTTTTGAGAGGGTGCCTGCGACCGAAGGGTGCAGTTTTCTTTGCACCAGCCAGGGAATGAACCAGGCAAGCAGAATCAGCAGGCCGGAGTGGATGGCAAAGTCGATGCCCAGAAAATGCCCCTCTCCCTGAGTGCCGGCATGAAAACCACTAATGATATGGTAGATTGCCCACCCCGCCGCCGATAGCGGCAAAAACCAACTCAGCTCCCCCGTTAATTTGAAGAAAAAACGTTGTACGGCTGTGCCGGGTTTGGCCAGCGCCTTGCCTACGGAGCTTTCAAGTTGCGTCTTAAAGGTCGATTGCAGCTTCTCTGGAATGCCAGAGAGTGATCCGGCATAAGGTGTTATCGGGATGTCATGCTGTCCAAGCAGGTTTTCGAGTTCTGTGATCAAGTCATTGATAAGGCCGTTGAAGCGTTCACTCCAGATCTGTTCAACCACTTGCTGTGTGGGCGGAACCGTGGTGGGCAGGGTCGTTTGGCGTTTGAAGAGGGATTGCGATAGCTGTTCCTGCGCCAAGAGTGTCTGCTTGAGGATCGTGCGATTGAGCAGAAGCACATCTTCGATCTCATTAAGCCACTCTGCTGTGGTCTCCTGCCAGGCATCGGCCACGTCAGTGTGCCCAAACCCTTCGAGGCGTTGTCTGAGCACCTGTTCAACCGCGTGCAGTTCATTGAGCCGTGCCTGTATGCCAAGCTGTTGCAGCAGCGCAAGCCCGTGAGCTTCGATTGCCTGATTGATGGTCTGTTCCAGCTGAGGGAAGTCGTCGTCAGCCCCATTTTGTCGGCAACTGGTGCGCAGGATTTTGGGTGTGTCGAACGCCTCTTTTTGTAATCGCCGCCGAAAGTCCTCCAATTGTGGATCTGACCCCCGATCCCAATGGTTCATTACAAACAGCCAGTGGTGTTTTGCGTTACGCTGTTGCAGCAGATGCCAGCCGACATCGTCATGGTAGCGCTCGGGACTGACCACATAGACCAGCCAGTCGATGTAGGGCAGCCAGGCTTCAACCTGCTCCCTGTGTGACTGTTCCACGCTGTCGAAGTCAGGCATGTCGAGCCAAGCAATCAGGCGGCGACTCTCATCCTGATGGTAGGCGATCCGGGTATGCTCAACAGGTAGTTCGTCTGGCAGTTTTCCCAGCTGATAATCTTCGTGAAGGTAGAGGGTTACCTCCTGTGAGGTGGGACGCTGCACGCCGGTGCGGGCAATATCTCCCCGGGCAAGACGGTTGAGCAGACTGCTTTTGCCTACGCCGGTACCGCCGAAGAAGGCGACGATCAAAGGACGCTGCCCCTGCTGGGCAAAGAGCGCATCAGCCTGTTGCTGTTCGATCTGCTGAAATCGATTGAGATCGCTGCTGCTGAGCCAGCCATCCTGCAGCGCAGCCTCGGCCCATTGCTTGAGATCCTGATGCTGCTGTTTGAACTGTTCGATCATTGCCTTAGAGCCTCCAGCTCAGACTCTGCCGCAAACAGTTGTTGCTGGTCGATGCGGCAGAGTCCAGGGGCGGAGAGATTTTCCGGCAACTCCAAAAGTGTCCGCTTCAGCACATCGGCAAACAGCTGTTCCCTGACGGCCTTCAATTGGATTGCTTTCAAGTCCTGTTCCACTGTAAACATGTAGCGTCCCAGTGCCCCCTCGGTGAGCAGGGTGGAAAAAGAGAGCATCGCCGGGGCGAGGATCAGGTCGTTCAGTCCGATGCCGCCGGTCTTCAGTGCAAATGCCAGTGCTGCTGCATCTGCGGTGACACGGGCGGCCCTCAGGCCGTTGAGGGTGGTGGGGTGTTTCTGCAGATGGATGAAGAGCCTCTGGCTGGCGTTTTCGATTTCACTCTCGAAAAGTTTCTGATGGTGTTTCGCCGTTTCCAGTGCCTGCGTTTCGATTGTTTGGCGCTCGGAGGAGAATTGGTTCAGCAGGCTCTGCCACCAGCGTGGCACATTCTGGCCAGATATCGTCTGCTCTCCAATCTCCCGCTGCAACCTCAGTAACAGATGGTTTACCGCATCAGTCAAAACGCTGATCTCGTGATCCGGGCTGGTCGAAGCGGACTTGCCGCTCCTGTGACGGTATATGGTCTGTAGTTTTCTTGCGGGCCAGGACAGGAGTTCACGGGCCTTGACCAGTCCCCCGGCAATGCCCGGAATCTCTATCAGCTCAAGCAGCCGGCTGAGGGTGCGTTGCAGGGTGTCGCTGTAGTGCGGATTATCGAGGTAGTCCCGTTCATAGAGCGCGATGGATTCGTCGATAGTGGCTTCAACCAGTGATTGCCAGATTTCCCCGGCGGCAATCTCCTGGCGTACAGTTTCAGTCCAGCCTGGCCAGTGCTGTTGCAGCAGCTGTCGCAGGTGGTTTGCTGGAAAGGGTTGTGGCCGTCGTCCGAGCTGTTCGCTGACGGCCCGCCGCAGTTCGGTTGCGCTCTGGGTGGCTTGCAGCTGTTCGTCTCCCATTACGAAAGGGAGAGATATGACGTCGAGGGCTTCGATTTGCTCTTTTTTCAGTCGCTGCCGAATCTCTCGCTCCAATAATTCAGCTTCTTCCAAAGTTGTCTTGTTCAGGCAAATCAGCAGCGGCGTATGTAGTGGGGCGATGAGTCGTAATAACTGCCATACAGACTGGTCGGCGTATTTTTCCCGGCTGACAACAAGGAGGATAAGGTCAGCCATGGCGCACAATACAGGGACGCGTTGCCGGTAGTTGCGTGAGCTGACCGAATCGAAATCGGGGCTGTCCCAGATAATGGCGGGTACGGAAAAGCTTGTGTCGGTGCTGCTGATGGTACGAAGCGTATAACCCAGAGGCTCTGCAGCATTGAGCGTCTGTTTCTGTTGCCAGTCAGGAAACTGTTTCGTGATCGCAAGCTGTTGTGTTTCGCTGAGCGCTACTGTGGAAAATCCCTGGGGGTGTTGAGTAAAACCGGCCAGGGGACTCGCTTCCGCCAGCGGCTCCTCCAGCAGCAGGTTGACCAGGCTGCTTTTACCCGATTGGGTGGGGCCGACTACCATCAGCTGTCGCGGGAAAGACGTTTCTCCAGATAGACAATATCGTCTCAGCAGCGCATCAGCATAGATGAGTGCATCTGATTCGAAGTCGGGGATCTCCTGCCTGGCTTCCAGGCAGGAGATCAGTCGGGTGATGAGTTGCTGCAGATGTTCCAGTAGATTAGCCACGCACTATGGAATAAAAATAATCATCTGCAAACAATGCAAATGAACGCTAATAAACAAATGTAGGCCAGTTCAAGCGTAGCGGAACTGGCAACATACTATCAGGAAACCTATATCTAACCACGAAGCACACGAAGGTAAGAATTTATAGATGTAACTATTCAGCCCATTCTGCCATGCCCATGGATATTAGGCCTCATCCATTTTCATAAAGCCTGGATTCTGTCCTTTAAAAAGCAATGCCAATGCATCGGTAGCCGTCATGCCATGCTTACGGCA
>JAESPD010000109.1 GCA_016756855.1 gamma proteobacterium endosymbiont of Lamellibrachia anaximandri
TGCTCGGTACGGATCCATTGAATCTCTTGGTCGGCGACACCTACACCGATCCCGGTGCGACGGCTACGGACGATATTGATGGCGACATCACAGGCAATATTGTGGTTGCTGGAGATACGGTTGACACAGCTGTAGAAGGCACCTACGTGGTGACCTACGATGCTAGCGACGCGGCGGGAAATCCCGCAACGCAGTTAACGCGCACAGTAAATGTAGATGGCACCCCGCCGGTGATAACGCTGCTCGGTACGGATCCATTGAATCTCTTGGTCGGCGACACCTACACCGATCCCGGTGCGACGGCTACGGACGATATTGATGGCGACATCACAGGCAATATTGTGGTTGCTGGAGATACGGTTGACACGGCTGTAGAAGGCACCTACTTGGTGACCTACGATGTCAGCGACGCGGCGGGAAATCCCGCAACGCAGTTAGCGCGCGCAGTAAATGTAGATGGCACCCCGCCGGTGATAACGCTGCTTGGTACAGATCCATTGGATCTCTCGGTCGGTGACACCTACACCGACCCCGGTGTGACGGCTACGGACGATGTTGATGGCGACATCACAGGCAATATTGTCGTTGCTGGAGATACGGTTGACACGGCTGTAGAAGGCGCTTACGTGGTGACCTACGATGTCAGCGACGCGGCGGGAAATCCCGCAGTGCAGCTAACGCGCACTGTTAACGTGGTTAACGATCCCCCGGTCATCAATGATCTGAGTATTTCGCCCGATCCGGCATTCATTAATTCCGCTGCAACCTTCAGTTGGGATGTCAGTGATGTCAATGGTGATACCCTGACCTGCACATTGGATGTTGAAAACGATGGTACTGATGACTACACCATCAACGATTGCGAGAACAATACTTCCCAGGTACATACCTATACGCTAGCAGGTGATTACACGGCGAAGCTTACTGTCGATGATGGAATAGCCACTCCAGTTACCCGGACATTGGGCTTCACTGTAATTGCGCCACTCTCAACGGATGTGTCAGTCAACGGCCCGGCAGTTGCGGGTGAGAGAGTGTTGTATACGATTACTGTGGGCAATACGACCCTTTTGCCGATTGATAATGTGACTGTTTCTTTGGTTGTACCGGCTGAACTCTCTTTCGATGATGTTTATGATGCAGAACCTGATGAGGGTATTGGGTGTGGAACTTTCTGTGATCCAACGGAAGAAGCAAATTGGAGCCTGGGCACCCTGGCTGCGGGTGAGAGTCGCACTATTACAGTTAATGCGCTGGTAGATGCGGCTACTTTAAATGGCGTTACCATTACATTGCCAGTAACCTTTAGTGCAACCAGTATAAGCAATATCCAGATTAACAAAACTGTAGAAGTATTCAATTCACCATCGATAGATTTGGCTTTGAGCGCCTCAACGGATCCAGTGGTTGCGAATGAGACCTTCACCTATCAGCTTGATTTCGGTAATACCAGTGCAGGATCACTGACCACGGTAGAGCTGCGGGCCTTCTTACCCCCGGGTGTGACGGTAAGTACCATCAGTGATGGCGGCATAGAGGTCAATCCTGGGGAGGTTGTGTGGAATGAAGGAAGCCTTGGCGTAGGCGATTCAATGCATCGTGAAATTACGGTTACAGCTGATGCCGGTCTGACCGCAGGGCAAATTCTGAAAACAACGGCCCAGTTAACCCATGACGGTGGTTTGGCAGTTGATAACAGTGCTGAACACGCGATGACTGTGGTCTCTGCCGCATTGCCACTGGAAGTGGATATCACTACCTCGGCCAATCCGGTGGTAGCGGATGAACGCGCGCTCTATACACTCACGATCAGTAATTCATCGCAGTTGCCGGTCGATGGTGTCTTTGTGATTTTTAGAGTACCGGCTGAACTCTCTTTTGATGATGTTTATGATGCAGAACCTGATGAGGGTTTAGGGTGTGGAACTTTCTGTAATCCAACGGAAGAAGCAAACTGGAGCTTGGGCACTCTGGCTGCGGGTGAGAGTCGCACAATTACAGTCAATGCACTGGTTGCCAATGTGTTGAGTGGAAACCTGATTACGACCCCTGTACGCGTAACGGCTACCGGTTTAGGCGATACGATTGATTTGCTGAATACGGTGGCAGTATTCAATTCACCATCGGTAGATTTGGCTTTGAGCGCCTCAACGGACCCAGTGGTTGCGAATGAGACCTTCACCTATCAGCTTGATTTCGGTAATACCAGTGCAGGATCACTGACCACGGTAGAGCTGCGGGCCTTCTTACCCCCGGGTGTAACGGTGAGTAGCATCAGTGATGGCGGCATAGAGGTCAATCCTGGGGAGGTTGTGTGGAGTGAGGGTACGTTAAATGCGGGGGTTTCTGCACATCGTGAAATTAGTGTAATCGCCGATGGCGCTACGGCTGGCGAAACTCTTGCGCTCTCTGCTGAATTGTCCCACGATGGCGGGCTTGAAATAGATAATCGGAGTGAGTTTTCAGTTTCTGTTGCAGAAAGTGCAGGAATCGCTTCGCTAGTATCTGTTGATATCGCTGCAACGCCCCAACCTGTGGCATCAAGTGGAATTCTGGCATATACCATTACGGTGACCAATGGTTATGGACTACCGATTGACAATGTGAGCGTGATATTTCGAGTACCTGCCGAGTTGTCTTTTGATGATGTAAATGATGTTGAGCCTGATGAGGGTAATGGGTGTGGAACTTTCTGTGATCCAACAGAAGAAGCATTGTGGAACCTTGGAACTATGGCCGCCGGTGCAAGCCAGATCATTACGATCAATGCAACAGTCGCTGCAAGCCTCGTTGATGGAACTTTGATAGTTACACCGGTACGTGTAACCGCCACAGGCATGGAGGACACCATCAACCTGCAACACACGACGGTTATTCTTAACTGAATTCAGTTTTCTGATAAAAGGGTCAAAAACTGAAAGTAGACCACCGGCTATGCCGGTGGTCTAGAACAATAGGGGACGCACCACGTTTTCCGTGATCAGGTCATAGAAAACGTGGTTCGTCCCCTAATATTTAAAATGTCGTTCGCATGATATCGCCGGCTGTAACAAATTCCGGCAACTGCATATCTTCCTGATCGAAATAGTCCCAGATCTTTTCCGGCTCAGTTGCCTTATATATATTTGTCAGAAAACCTTTTCTCTGGCAGACCTTGGAGATTGCAGTGATGGTTCGCATGTAACCGCCCGGTTCTTTATGAGGGGTTAATACCAGGACAACAAGCTTGATGGTTTTAGTCTCTCCCGTAGTCCAGCAACACTCAATCCCACTGGGAATAACAGCCAGTGCGATGCCCAGACTCTTCATGCTGGGTATACGTGCATGAAACACGGCAACTTCCGGAAGCAGGTAGGTAAGCGAGCAGCATTTTAGCTGAATGATAATAGTAAATGCCTCCTCGATATCGCGCAATTTGCCGCTGTTGCCAATCCGCTCGATTAGCCTATGAAGCATCTCTTCTTCATCAAGCTCCGTCGAACCGCAAATGATCTCATCAGAGCTAAAGAGAGAGGAGAGAGGGATGTTGTTTGTAGGCGTTTGCTGGTTCATCGTACAAGCCTGTAGCTGGCATCCTCTATTTTAGCAACAGGCCCTGCTTCCTGGGCTATCAGGATGCTTATTAGTTGATGTCAATCAATATATTGAAGTGCCCAATAAGACCTTATGGCTTCTCTCTTCAGGGATTATTGATGGAAGGATTGCAAGACTTGCTCCTCTTCTGACGAGCAGAACGGATTCAACAGTCGAACGCCCGTTGTTTTAAAATCCTTGTGATTGCGCGTAACGACTGTTAAATCGTGAATTAGCGCGGTTGCGGCAATAAGTTTATCCAGTGCATTTTCCGGATGAGGTACTCGGAGCCGCCCCCAAAGTTGCGCGATATCCGGGTTGATATCGAGAATGTGATCCTGGTAATCAGTCAGCAAGAGATCAAGCCAACTCTCCAGTTGAGCTGCCTGCGGCGTATCGCTTCTGTGTCTGATCAATTCAACGCCGCGCCGCAATTCGCCAACAGTGACAACCGATATGAACATCCGTGATCCGTCTTCAGTGGCCTGCCTGAAGAACGTCTGTACTCCGCTGTTGGCTTTTGTTTTTTTACGTGCCTCGCTGATGATATTGGTGTCAACTAAATACATGCTCGTTGCAGTTCCCGTCCTCTACCCGTTCGAAATCCTCATCCAGTCCCACATCGGGCATGGTAGCGACAGCTTCTGCAAAGCTCTTTCCCTTTTGCATTAATAATAACTCTTCGAGCAATGCGCGATGTTCGGCTTCGGCGCTACGACCGTGCCGTGCGGCTCGCTGTTTAAGTGCGTCCACGACGCCTTGATCCAGGTTTCTCACCACGAGACTTGCCATAGAGCTGCTCCATCTGATGCGGATAAATTAATGATAGCGGCGTGAAGGAGATGGTGCAATCATTGATAGCATTAAGGGTGTGCATAGGTGCGGAGCAAGTCAGCTCGAACCCCTGTCTTTCGAGAGCTGTTTCTACTCGGCATTACTTGATATTTAACTATTTGGATCAATAGGTTAAACAGTTTTTGTTTGGCCGCCTAAGTTGATCCTGTCGAAAATCTTTACAGTATCGCAAATGGATTAACAAACTGTGAAGTAGACATAGGATGCTGTTTTTTCAGTGATTTCCACAGTTTATCCGAATGGCGGCATGGCGTTCCGGGAATGCTGTTCCCTATGCGGCAGCCAGTAACGTCGACAATATTTACACTTTTTGCGTAAGAAAATACCCGAACATTAAGCTGGGGTATGTAGCCCATTGTTACAGTGAGGGTTTGCAATGTTGGTCTGATTATTGCGTTTAATTCCTGTTGAAGTGTAAACAACACCAAGCAAAACCAACGCACAGGATTCGCAGGACAAGGGACAAGACACTTTTTGCAGCGACTTTTACCGATGTTAAATTCCATCGGGAGCCGCGCAAAGCAAACAATGTCATTTCGAACGCAGCGAGACATCGCCATCTTAAAAGCGTCCCGCGTGAATACATGGATTCTGCTGATAACAAGGAACAATAAATGAAGCACACACTCTCTCATCTGACGGGTAACTTGCCAGCACCGTTCCATCCACTCGATTTCCCGCTGCGATAATCACCACGGTTTTCATCTAGGCGCAGTTTGTAGTTCGCTTCAGCAAGCCGCGACGACAAAATCAAATAAGCAACAATAAAATTTCGATTCAATGAAGGATAGCTGTTATGAATCTCTCTAACTCCCGCTACAAGTTTTTCCTGCTTTTCATCTGCCTGATGTTTACCTCAGCAGCAAATGCAGAGTGGGTGGATATTTCGCCCAGCCTGGAACTGTCAAAAAGCAAGACGAGATTTGATTATGACAAGCGGGTTGTCTATAGCACGGTGACAATCACAAACACATCCGGCGAGGCGATAGATGGTGCAATGCGGTTGAAGTTGATCGAACCTTCCGCGGTGGTGTTGAACCATGATGGTTTTACAGAGGATGCGGAGCACTACTTAACGCTTATAAACACCCAGTTGCTGAATGGTGAGAGTACGCAGCTACGCGTCGAATTTGAAGCATCGCGATGGTCGAGATGGCGGCTAAGGTTTGATATGGCGGTGGAAAAGGATGGGTTCATTGTAACTTCAGAGACAGGGGACACATACAATCCGCCATCAAAAACAAGATTTATTGAAAATGAAACTGCCCCATATATTGATGGTGCGTTTATTGTTTGGGTTTCTGATGAAACCACAAGAGAGAGGGTAAAGGAAATTGCAAACAGCATTGGCGCAGAAATACAGGGTAGATCTGGTAGCGTAAATAGATACCTGATTGTGGTATCTATTCCGGGTTTGACAATGCCGGAGATGCGAGTATTGCAGGAACAATTAGAACAAATTGAAGAGGTAGAGCTGGCAACAATAGATTACTTTTCAGGTAACTACTCACCCCCCCACCATCCAGATTAACAAACTTGCACCAATAGAAGCTTGACAACATAGCTTTCTGATTCTATGCTGTTGATCCAATGCGATGCAAAGGATCAAAGATCATGAGCAGC
>JAESPD010000011.1 GCA_016756855.1 gamma proteobacterium endosymbiont of Lamellibrachia anaximandri
ACGTTGGATAAAGGCGACTCAAACGCTTGGTTGAGCTTTCCGATGCTCATCAACTAACCATTCAACTTGCCTACTACCCGCCCTATCACAGCAAGTACAATCCGGTGGAACGCTTGTGGGGTGTGCTGGAGAACCACTGGCAGGGTGAGCTCATCGATTCTATAGATAAAGCTCTGGGGTTAGCGCGAAGCATGACGTATCGAGGCATCAAACCTACTGTGCGCAAGGTCACGAAATCCTACCGCAAAGGAGTCACCGTGGCGAAGAGGGCCATGCTGGATATTGAGTCTCGACTGGAGCGCACTACTGACCTGGAGCACTGGTTCATCAAAATAGCTCCGCAGCCCCAAACCGGATAGTTATTTTTTTCCGCGGCCCTAAGAAACCCAATGATTATCTGAAGCGGGAATCTCACAAGCTTTCTGGTGGATCTCTCAGAATGTTTCTGAGAATCAGAAACAGGGATGTCTTGTGCGATCCTTTCTGACACTTGCATCTCCAGCAGTGGTTGGGCTTTTTACCTAAATCAGGTTTCGAGGAGCACTAGCTGTAAATATAGCTCACGCTGAGGCTATTGGATGTCAGGGTAAACATTGCCTCTACACAAGGAGGCCAAGGTCTATCCGCCGGGTCAGCAGGCGCTTGAACTGCTTCGCTCGTTGGTCTGAGTCGGGTTGCTCCAGAGGTGGTCAGGGAGGATTGCCCCGGCAGTATTTGCCGCAGTGAAGGTTCCGCCTAAACAACCCGCTCGTTTCCCCCATCAATCGGAATCTGCGCAGCAGTGGTTTTGGCGAACAGTGGGCCGCAGAGTTCGGCGGTGAGTTCCGCCACGTCGTGGCTGCTGATCTCTGTCTTCAGCAGGTTTCTCGTTTTGTAATCCTGTACGCTCATGCCGTAGTGGTCGGCGCGGGCCTGCAGCACCTCCTGAGTCCAGATGCCGGTGTCGAAAACGGCATCGGGATGCAGGATGTTGATGCGAATGCCGTCTTTGGCCCATTCCAGGGCGACAATCCGGGCAAGCTGGGTGAGTGCGGCTTTTGATGCGGAGTAGGCTGCGGCACCTGCGCCTGGGGCGGGCACGTTTTTAGATCCGATTACCACTACGCGGCCATTGTTCGGTGCCTGTTTCAGCAGAGGGTAATATGAGCGTAACAGGGTCAGATTGGCATTCAGGTTGACCTGCATGACCTGGTTCCACTCTTCGTCGGGAAGCTCCGCCACCGGGCAGCCGCCGGGAAACATACCCGCGTTCAGCACCAACATGTCGAGACCGCCAAAGGCGAGGGTCGATTTTTGCAAGGATTGTTGCAGGGCGGTGCTGTCGGTAATGTCGCAGCACACACCGAGATAGTCAGGGCGCTGGTAGAGGGTCTCGATGGCGGGATCGATATCCAGACCCACCACGGCAGCCCCGCGTGCCAAAAGTGAATCAACGCAGGCCTTACCGATGCCGGAAGCGGCGCCGGTCACCAGTGCGACTTCGCCCTGAAACAGTGGTGCCTTTCCGCCTTTGCGCAGTTTGGCCTGCTCCAGTTCCCAGTACTCCACATCGAAGATGTCACGGGCGGGCAGGGCTTGCCAGCCGCCGAGTCGTTCGGCGCGTTGAATGATCTCGATGGTGTGACGATAGATGTCGGAGATGATCTTCGCCTCTTTGGTGCTCTTGCCGACGGTGAGCAGTCCCAGTGTCTTATCCAGCACCACCCGGGGCGCAGGGTCGAGCATCTCTACCGGTGTGCGCGACTGGTGAGACTGCTTTTCGAAATATTGGCGATAGCTCCGGACATAGCTCTCTACATCGCGACCCAACTGAGGAAGGCGTTTGGTGCGGATGACGTGGTCCGGTGTTGCCGGTCCCTGCTGCGAAATCACAGAGAGATCATCCCGTTGGCAGAATGCCATCTCGGCTGGCTTACGATGGCTGCGCAACACCAGCGGGAAACCGGCGGCGGTGGACAGATCCCTACGCAGGGATGCCAGTGCCACCGGGTCAGTTGCAGTTGCTTCATAGGCGGGCTCAGGCAGTTCCCAGGCACCCTTGCTTTGCAGGTATCTCTCCGCCCGCTCGACCAGCGTTATCATGCGTTCATAGGAGGCCTTGGCAGTGTCGCCAAAGGTGAAGATGCCGTGGTTCATCAGCACCATGCCGAGGGTGCCCTTGTGGGCCTCTTTTGGGAATTGCTCCGCTACCCCCCGCGCCAGGTCGAAGCCGGGCATCAAGTAGGGGATGACCACCAGGTCGTCGCCGTAGAGTTCGCGGATGCGCGCTTCGCCATCCGGGGTGTTGGTGATGGTAACCAGAGCGTCGGCATGAGTATGGTCGACAAATTTGTAAGGCAGCGCTGCATGCAGAATCGCCTCCACGGAGGCAGTCGGAGCGGAGGCGATGGTCTGCTGGGTCTTGAGCTGATTGACCATCTCAAGGTCTGAGAGCGACTCCAGGGTTGCCAGCTTCAGCAGATGCGCCATGCGGACCGGGGTGTAACCCTCCGCCTCGATGGTGGCCAGATCCCAGCCGCTGCCCTTGACGTAGAGGATCTCCTCTTCATCTCCGAAGAGATCGGGCTGGCGGATTTTTACCGAGGTGTTGCCGCCACCATGCAGCACCAGTGAGGGATCGCTTCCCAACAGTCTTGAGCTGTAGACCCGCAGTTGCAGATCATCGGTGAATCGGGCGGCTTCGGTATCATTCCAGAGGTTTTTCATGGGCGTTGCGAATTTTGAGTGCTCGCGCAGAACGCGATACTTTGATTGAAGGAGGTCAGTCTATCCGTTTCCTGCGACGAAGGAATCAGTAAGTGGATTTCACCATTCCCGTTCAATGACGATCAGTTTGTAACCCAGCTCCAGGTATTGGCTGATCTGTGAGGGGCCGGAAGGCGCCACATCCACATAGTCGGGAAAATCTTCATCCGTGTCGCCATACCAGCTGGCATGGGTGCCGCAGACGTGTACATCCACCCCCTGATCCTGGGTGAGTGACTGGACGATTTCGTGGGCCTCGGGAAAGGCATCCCGGTCGGATGATTTCAGGGCAAACATCTCGGGGCCGTGGGTGACAACGGCAATATCGAGACCGGGAAAGCGTGCCCGCAATGCTTTGATGTGGCGCAGGGTTTGGGGAATTGCCCAACCGAGATCATCCACGTCACTCTCCAGAATCTCGAATACCACGCCATCTGGGGCAGTTTCAGAGCGTAACAGGCGGTTGACTTCGGAAGCTTGGAGGACCGAACAAAAGAGCAGCGCGGCTGCCAGGAGTAGAATCAGTGCTCCACGGTGCCCTTTCATATCGAGAGGATTAAAAGTTTTCGGTCGAGGTAAAGAGGCCGACCCGCAGATCCTTGGCGGTGTAGATCTCCCGGCCATCCACTTTCATGACGCCGTCGGCCACGCCGAGAACCAGCTTGCGGCTGATGACACGTTTCATGTTGATATGGTAGGTCGCCTTTTTTGCTTTCGGCAGCACCTGGCCGGTGAATTTGACCTCACCCACGCCCAGCGCACGACCGTGACCGGGATTGCCGATCCAGCCCAGAAAGAAGCCCACCAACTGCCACATGGCATCGAGTCCAAGACAACCTGGCATCACCGGATCACCGGGGAAGTGACAGTCGAAAAACCAGAGATCGGGATTGATATCCAATTCAGCGAGTATCTCACCTTTGCCGTTCTCTCCGCCCTCGTCAGAGATGTTGACGATGCGATCCATCATCAGCATGTTGGGCGTGGGCAACTGGGCGTTGCCTGGGCCGAATAACTCGCCGCGTCCGCAGGCGAGCAGTTCATCACGGGTAAAAGAGGGCTGTTTCGTCATTCTGGGAGCCTTGGTTTGATTGCAGCAGCAAAGGTGCTCAAAGCCGGGTAGTTTCCTTGTTTATAGCGGGGTGTGTCAAATGCTTCACTGGCTGATGGGGCTGTGATGGATCGAATGTGAGTGATAGGGAGATTGCGGTTGTAACCAGGCTTGCGCATGATGAAACGCTTATAACGAGTGGGTGTTTACAATGTTTACAAATTGAGCCATTCTTTAGATCAGATATAAAAGGGGGGAGTGCAGTGATGCAATGTTCGGTAAGAGAGAATTGCCGACTATGGCAAGACTGTAGGGATCTGCGGCGACTTTCGTTACAACCCGTCCGTTTGATACCCAAGAAGACCCAATAATTTTCGAGCAGTTGCCCATCCTGAATGGGTGCGCTTGCGAGTGCGTTTGGCATGAAGACCTAATCGCTATCGTGATGGATATAGACCTGAAGGAAATACCATGAGTTCCCAGCAAACCCGGAAGAGATCCCCCCTGTTGTTTCGCGCCATCTTACTTGTTGTCTCTATGGCGCTGGTTCTGTCAGGGTGCGGTGGTGGCGGTGGAGATGACGCTGACCCAGCTCCAGCACCCCGTGGCATAGGCGGTGGCGGTGTCAAAGGGCCTCTGGCGAATGCGGTAGCCACGGCCACCCTGTTCGATGCCTCTCAGCCTGGGTTCAAAGGTACGGTGGTGGATACAGGTACCACTGACAGCGCCGCAGCGATCCAGGGGTTGGCCTTGCCTTTCCCTCTGACGCCTCCTTATATCCTTGAGTTCACCAGCAATGCGGGTACCACCGACATTACCACCGGCGCCTTTCCGGTGATCAGCACCATGCGTACCGTGATCACCCAGGCCCTGCTCGACAAGGGTGAACAGATCTATGCCTCTCCCCTGACCACTATGGCCACCGACCTGGCGGTGATGAACGCAGACTCCAGCACGGCTCCCTTCACCGGTAATGGCGATGGCACCACCACCGCCGCCGAGTTTATTGCTGCGCTGCCGATTGCGGCCGCTCAGGTGGCTTCCACCGTCGGTTTTGGCATGAGTGGCGACATCGATATCTTCGATACCCCACCACTGGTGGACGATACCACTGATACCACCGACGAGCAGGCGGATGTGGCCAGCTACCGCGCCGCCGTAGAGGCGTTGACCGCTGTAGTCGCCCAGATTGATGACCAGCTCCCGGACGCCGATGCCAATGCAGTGCTGGAAGAGTTGGCTGCAGACCTTTCCACTGGCCAGATCGACGGCCAGGTACCCGATGAAACGGGCACTCCCACCGCCAGTACGGTGCTGACCGAGACCTCTGCCACTGTGTTGCAGCAGGATCCCGCCACATTGCCGATTCCCGGCACGGATGACGGCACCGGTACTCCGCTGACCGTCGACCAGGTCCAGCAGATCCTCATCGACGAAACGGCGACCACAGGTTCCACCACCAATACGGACGATCTCGACCCCACCACCGGTACCATCGAATTGGTTCTGGAACCGGCTGAGCCAGACCCGGATCGGGACGGCGACGGCGTGCCAAATACCCTGGATGCCTTCCCTGACGACGCCACCGAGTCGGTGGACAGTGATGGCGACGGCACCGGCGACAATGCCGATACCGATGACGACAACGACGGCGTGGCCGACCTTGACGATGACTTCCCGTTCGATCCCGCTGAGCAGGTGGATACTGATGGTGACGGCACCGGCGACAATGCCGATACCGACGACGATGGCGATGGTGTGCCGGATACAAGCGACGACTATCCACTGGACAACACCAAGAGCAGCATCAACGATCAGGACAATGACGGCTGGGATGCACTCTACGACCCGGACGACAACGATGACACCAACCCTGGTGTAAGTTTTGCCTCCCAGGATCCTGACGGCGACGGCATCCCCGATGATGTCGATGCGGATGACGATAACGACGGCGTACCGGATGTTCAGGATGCCTTCGATACCGATCCCAGCGAATTCCTCGATACCGACGGCGACGGCACTGGTGACAATGCCGACACAAATGACGACGATGACGCCGAGCCGGATGCGAGCGACGCCTTTCCCAAGGACGCCAGCGAAACGGTGGACACCGACGGCGACGGCACCGGCGACAACGCCGATGCCGACGACGACAACGACGGTCTTTCCGATGTTGATGAAGGTGATGGCGCAGTCGATACAGACGGTGACGGCACGCCTGACTCTCGCGACATCGACTCAGATGGCGATGGATATCTTGATAGTGTTGATCTGGATCCCACAGATCCCAGCGTCACCGTAAACAGCGCTCCGGCTGCCTCGAACGGCACCCTGACCACTGCCGAGGCTACCGTGGGAACTGGAACCCTCACCGGATCCGATGCCAATGCGGGTGACGTACTGGCCTTCAGTGTGGTCAGCCAGGGCACCAGCGGTACCGTAGCCATCACCGATGCAGTGGCTGGCACCTATACCTACACCCCAACAGACAACGACTTCAACGGCACCGACGCCTTTACCTTCCGGGTGAGCGACGGCACCGCCAGCTCCAACGTGGCCACCGTTGCGGTCACCATCACCCCGGTGAACGATGCGCCCACGGCGGATGATGATGCGGGTGCCACGGATGAGGGCGGCTCAGTCAGCGTCAACGTGCTCGATGGCGATGCCGACGTGGAGGGCGATGCCCTGAGCGTCACCAACCTGAGTGTCCCTGCCAACGGCGCGGCCACCCTCAATGCCGACGGCACCGTGACATACACCCACGATGGTGGTGAGACTATCAGTGACAGCTTCACCTACACTGCCAACGACGGTACCGACGACTCCGCTCCCGCCACGGTAAACATCACCGTCACCCCGGTGAACGACGCGCCGGTCGGCGTTGCCGATAGCGGTGCCACCCTCGAGGGTGGTACGGTCACCATCGATCTGCTGGCCAACGACAGCGACGCGGAGAGTGATCCGCTCACTATCAGCGGCATGACGCTGCCGGTTAATGGTCAGTTATTGGACAATGGCGATGGAACTGTTACCTACATCCACAACGGTGGCGAAACGGTCAGCGACAGCTTTACCTATCGCGCCAATGACGGCGATCTCACCTCCGAACTCACCACTGTTACTATCGCCATTACGCCGGTGAACGATCTGCCTACTGCAGATGACGATGCGGGTACTACGGCTGAAGGTGGTTCGGTCACAGTCAGCGTGCTCGTCGGCGATGCCGATGCCGAGGGCAGCGCCCTGACCGTCACCAATCTGAGCGTTCCCGCCAATGGTGCGGCGACGCTCAATGCCGACGGCACCGTGACCTACACCCACAACGGCAGTGAGACTATCAGTGACAGCTTCACCTATACCGCCAACGACGGTACCGCTGACTCTGCAGTAGCTACAGTCAATATCACCATCACCCCGGTCAACGATGTGCCGGTGGCGGGCGCGGACAGCGGAACGTTGGATGAAGGTGGAAGCGTCACCATCGACCTGCTCGCCAATGACAGCGACGGGGAGAACGACCCGCTCAGCGTGACCGGCATGACACTGCCGGCCCATGGCCAGTTGCTGGACAATGGCGACGGCACCATCACCTACAACCACGATGGCGGCGAATCCACCAGCGACAGTTTCACCTATACCGCGTTTGACGGTACGGATGCCTCTGCCGTCACCACGGTAAGCCTTACCATCAACCCGGTAAACGATGCACCGGTGGCCAACGACGATAGTTTCAGCGTCGGCTTCAACAGCAGCAATAATTCGCTGGATGTGCTGCTCAACGACACCGATGCCGAAGGTTCGGCGTTGACCATCAATACACCACTGGGTGCTACTTCACATGGTGGCACCGTCAGTACGGATGGCAGCACTATTACCTATACCCCTGCCGACGGTTTCAATGGTACTGAGACCTTTACCTATAGCATGACCGACGGTACCGCCAACTCGGCGGATGCCACCGTGACTGTGATAGTCAGTGACAACCAGGCACCGGTGATCACCGAAGGGGTCTCCACTGCAGTGACCATGGATGAGGACGGCACTCCCACGCCGTTCAGTCTGACCCTTAACGCCACTGATGTGGAAGGTGATGTTCTGACCTGGAGTGTCGATACCCAGGCCACCAATGGCGTAGCCACCGCCAGTGGTACCGGCAATTCCATGGTTGTCACCTATGTGCCTACCGCCGACTTCAACGGCGCGGACAGCTTTGTCGTCGCGGTTACAGACGGCATCAACTCCGACACTATCATCGTCAACGTGACCGTCACGGCTCAACCTGATGCGCCGGAGATCACCGAGGGTGCAACCACTACGGTGAACATGGACGAGGATGGTGCGCCGACTGCCTTTGCCCTGACCCTCAACGCGACCGATGCTGATGGCGATGTACTGACCTGGAGCATCTCCTCCGCCGCGACGAAGGGTGTGGCTACTGCCTCCGGCACCGGTGCCTCCAAGGTCATCGGCTACACGCCTAACGCGGACGCCAACGGTACCGATACCTTCACGGTGCAGGTGGATGACGGCACCGGTAATCCCGATACCATCGACGTGACGGTGAACATTGCACCGGTCAACGATGCGCCGACCATCGGCGGTACGGCGCTTGACGGAGAAGTCGGTGTTGCCTACTCCTTCACCCCGACCTCCGATGATACCGAAGGCGACACTCTGACCTTCACAGCCACCAATCTGCCCAGCTGGGCCAGCATTAACGGTTCCACCGGTGAGATCAGCGGTACGCCGGATGCGGAGGGTGAACAGACCAATATCACCATTACCGTTACCGACGACGGTGTCCCGTCGGAATCCGCCGATCTGGGGCCGTTCTCCATCATGATCAATCCGGCAACAGCGGTGGATGATCTGAGTGGTGTCTACAGGTTGACCGAGACGGCTACCAACATCGTTCGCACCCTGTCCGGAACAGGTAGTTGTTTCACCGGTGAGGCCGCCGGTGACATCAACCGTGTCTATATTTCGATGAGCCAGACCGGTGTGACCGTGACTGCGACGGATGGAGCCCCTGTCGGAGGTGCCGCAACGGGAGCAGTCGACTCGCTCAACAACATGTTTACCTTGACGTGGAGTATGAGTGGTACTGAAGATGGTTGGGAATTCACCGAGTCGTTTAACTTTACCGGCACCTATGACTTGACGGCCGGTACTTTCAGCGGAGAAATCGTCGAGAGCGAGACGGGTACGGAGACGCTCATTCCCGGTAACAGCTACGACTGCACGCGTACCGCCGATGCGACCGGTATCTTTGTCTACAAACACAACGGCACCGAGAACTACGACGGTGTCTACGGCATAGAGTACCGGGAACGTGATCCGAATCCGGATCGTGGCTCCATCTCTGTGGAGATTGTAATAGACGGCACTTCGATTACGCCGTACATCCCACAGAATAGCGGTACTTACGAGTACATCAACACCAGTTTCGATCCCAATACCGGTCTTTTTGCATTCACCGAGCAGAGTTACCACTTGGAAGATGAGGACGGAGACGGACAGCAGGACGATATCCGCTGCGAGACTGCGATGTTCGGCGGTATCTTCGTGCGCGCGCCGACGGATACCAGTGGATTGCCTGTTATCGTCTTGCAGAGCGATGGGGAGGAGAAGTCTATCCTGAACCGGGTGGATCCAGCGGCCTGTTCTGATCCATCTGCCACACCTCAATATACTGACTATTGGGAAGATGAGATGTACGGCAAACCTCTGACCACTGAGCCCTACACCCTTAGGGTCACCAGCGCCGTCTCTGATGGTCTCACTGAAGATCTTCACATCATGGGGCTGCTCAATCCGCCATTGCGTACGGCAACCGCCGACAGCACTCTGCGGGTGGAGGTCTATGACGGGGCTGTGCTGCTCTGCTCTCGGGCTTTCGACCAGGATGGTTTCAGATCCGTGAGCAAATTGCCCTATCCGGACTTCGACAGCGAAGCGTTCCAAGACGGTTTCTACAGCTTCGCCAGCTGCGATACCAACCAGAATGGCACGGGTCTGATCGATGGTGGGAGCTATGTCGTGAAGATCATGGATGACATGGGTACGGCTGATGGTGGGTTCGATGACCAGTTGGTGGCCCCCCTCCATAATGCAATTGCTCAACTTGCCGCGCCTGTGGCGGACCGTATCAGCCGCCGGGACCTGGATCTCAACGGCGTCGTCTCCTCGCGCACCGAGTCGGGCCGGGTGATCGGTCTCTACGGCTTCTTCAATCCCTACCAAACCATGACAGCCACCTTCCCCGGCGTAACCGGCGCGGACGGCTATCATTTCGACTTCGACAGCACCGAGAGTCCGGAACGGAGGCGGGTCTCCAGTAGCACTCCGACTGTCACTATCCCAGCGGGTGTGATCAACGAGTGGGACGGCCCTTCAGAGCTGCGCGTCTGGTCGGTTCACGATGACGGCCCCCGCAGGGCGATCTCCTGGAGTCGCCGTCTGAGTGTGTGGGCGGGCATGAACGGGTTCTTCACCGTTGAGACGGGTAATCTGGATCTCGCCCTGGGTAAATTCGCCTTGCAGGTGATCAGCGACGGAAGTGATGTCACTTGCGTCATCCCGACCTTCACCGGGCTCTCCTGCCATCCGTCGCTGTCTGGAGAATCGTGGTTCACACCAAACGCCATCGACTGGGCCACCAACCGGGTGACCCTGACACTGTATGATCTGGCAAATGGCGGAGTGCCGATACCCACGACCCTGACCTTCTCCGACAGCGGCAATGCCACTGTGACCATGGGGGCATCTACGGGTGTTGCGCGGGCAGTGAATCCCGAGCTGATGGTCAGATCCCAGTTGACTGAAGGCGGCACGGAGAAGACTGTGATCTCCTTCGGTAACGCTCCGGCCGCTTTCCTCAATGCGGACGTGTCACTGCTGAATGGAACCTTCGTTGGTGAAGGAGATAGCTTTGCTCTCTGGGATGACACGGATACGGGTGATGGCAACGATTACATGGTTGTCGTTGACGCCTACTTTCAGTTCCCCTTCAACGACGGCAAGGCACAGCGGGTGGGAAGCTATGCCAGTACCCGCGACCATTCAATATCGGTAGCGGATACCGTCACTGCAACCTTCACCAACGACCGATCGGGTGCGGGTCTCCAGCCCATGACCTTCTCGCTGGACTACACGGCGCCGGATCCTACAGCAGTAGCTGTGCCGGTGAGGGCGGACATCACGGTCCATCTGGATGATGGGACATCGTTCACGGGTGACACGGCACCGAGTTTGGCCCTCGCCCATGATATCGGCGCGGCAGCGATAGAGTCGGTCAGTTGGGTCAGTACACTGCCTGCGGACACGCTCTGGCTTGTTCGTGGACGGTTATCGGATCCTGTTACCGGGAATGCTGTCCAGTATGGGGAACTCCGTTCAGAGCCGATGGACCAGGCGACTTCTGCTGACCTAGCTTACGATGGAACCAATACATGGACCTGGACTGCCCCGGCCGGACTCGATCTCTCCCTGGATGTGGATGAGCTCGGGCGGCTGGATCTTCGTACCATGGATCCTGCCAGAACCATGCAGGGGGATACCCGGAGTATCTTCGTCAAGCGATCGGCCGTGCCTTAACGCTCTTTACTCAATTGGAGACAGAACCCCGGCAGTGCCGGGGTTTTTTGTTTCCGGCGTTCTTTCAGGAACCAATCGTCTGTAATCCTGTGAACCAAATCACAGGAGAAATCCAATAATTCCCAGCCTGTGAATCTTATTCTCAGCTTCCTCAATATCCAGAATTTCACGCCGACTCATTGATCAAGCAACCGGTCTTGCAAACGCCGGTACTCAGTTTGATTCGTGAGGAAGCGAACTTATGGATGATGTAGGGAAGAGTAGAAATGAGTTGATCGAAGAGGTAACCCGCCTGCACAGGGCGCGGCACCATGTCAGGCAGACCGGTTTTGAGGCCTTGCAGGAGCAGGTGCGTCTGCAGGAGATGCTGCGGGAATCGATGGATGCCATCGTGATGTTCGATGCAGACGGCCTGGTGCAGCTGTTCAGCCGTGGTGCGGAGAGGCTCTTCGGTTGTGAAGAGGCTGATGTGCTCAGCCGCTCGCTGGATGGTTGGATTCCCTGTCCTCCTGCGTTTGGTGAAGATGTGCCTCGTTACCTGGCGGATGTCTGCGCCTCCAAAGCCGACCTGTTTCAACATCCGGTTGAAGTCAGCAATGCTACGGGCGGAAAACGGCTGTTGACGGTGACCGTTTCTCTGTCGGGTAGAGGAAAATCTCCGGCGGAGCACGACTATCACTCTGCGCTCTGCATCTTTCAGGATATTACCCGGCAGAAGCATGCGCTACAGGAGGTGGGGGCCTACAGGGATAATCTGGAGAACCTGGTGAAGGATCTCAGCGATGAACTCCGGGTGTCGAAAGAAGACCTGTCGTTGGCCAGCCACGCGGAGCAGGATGCAGTGGAGCTGCTGCTGCAGGAGATTCGTGCGCCTTTGGGGCGTATTCTCGATGTAGCCAATGCGGCAGCGGCGATGCGCACCGGGGCTGAATGCAACGATATGCAGGAAGGGGTGCGGACCATCCGCCATACGGCGGGTGAGTTGATGATGCTGCTGAAGGTGTTGACAAAGGAGAAGTAGCTTTCTTACGATATTCTGTTATCTATCAGGAAAAACCTGGCTGGTTGGCAGGTGCAGAACCCACCATCGGATGCGTACCCGGTGGTGGGTTTTGTTTTTTTTATCTCTCGACGAAGAGCGAGTGGGATCGGCGTCTCGCCGCTCCCACAATTTAAAATAGGCTTACAACTGTCCTTTGATATGGTCGAGAATCTCATCCAGCGGGATGAAGCTGTTCTCCGATGCGGTGCGGGCACGGTACTCCACATTGCCCTCATCCAGAGAGCGCTCCCCTACCACGATGCGATGGGGGATGCCGATCAGTTCCATGTCGGCAAACATGAAGCCGGGGCGTACATTCCGGTCATCCAACAGTACCTCGATACCTGCGGACTTGAAGGCTTCGTGCAACTGTTCGACGGCCGCCTGCACCCGATGGGATTTGTTCATCTTCATCGGACAAATGGCGACCTGAAAAGGCGCGAGTCCTGCAGGCCAGCATATGCCCTTATCGTCGTGGTGCTGCTCTATGGCGGCGGCCACCACCCGGGAGACGCCGATACCGTAACAACCCATGGTCATGGTGACGGTTTTGCCGTTTTCATCCAGTACCTTGGCGTTCATCGCCTCACTGTATTTCTGGCCGAGCTGGAAGATGTGACCCACCTCGATGCCCCGTGCAATGGTGAGTGTGCCGCTGCCATCGGGACTGGGATCACCCTCCACCACGTTGCGCAGATCGGCGATGGTCTCCGGTTCCGGCAGATCGCGCCCCCAGTTAATGCCGAATTGGTGCTTGCCGTCCTGGTTGGCGCCCGCGCTGAAATCGGCCATCTGCGCCACGGCCCGATCGACGAAAAGCGGGATGTTCAGATTGACCGGCCCCAGTGAGCCGGTGCCTGCGCCGACCGCAGCACGGATCTGCTCTTCATCGGCAAAGGTCAGAGGTATCGCCACCTGGGGCAGTTTCTCCGCCTTGATCTCGTTCAGTTCGTGATCACCGCGCACCAGCAGGGCGACGAGATCGTTCTCGCTCTCCTCGTCCGCCTGCACGATCAGGGTCTTGACCGTCTGTTCGATCGGTTGGTTGAACTGTTCCACCAGCTCCTGGATGGTCTTTGCGTTCGGGGTGTCCACCAGCTCCATCTCACGGCCAGGGGCGGGGCGGTCACCTGCGGGCGCCACCGCTTCAGCCAGTTCGATATTGGCGGCGTAGTCGCTTTCCGTGGAGAAGGCGATGGCGTCCTCACCCGATTCAGCCAGTACATGGAATTCGTGGGAGGCGCTGCCGCCGATGCTACCGGTATCCGCCGCCACAGGACGGAAATTGAGGCCGCAACGGCTGAAGATGCGCGTGTAGGTCTCATACATCCGGTCGTAAGTTCCCTGTAGTGATTCCTGATTCTGATGGAAGGAGTAGGCGTCCTTCATGAGGAATTCACGGGCGCGCATGATGCCGAAACGGGGGCGGATCTCGTCGCGGAACTTGGTCTGGATCTGGTAGAAGTTGATCGGCAGTTGCTTATAGCTTCGCAGCTCGTTACGCGCCAGATCGGTGATGATCTCCTCGTGGGTGGGGCCGAAGCAGAACTCCCGGTTGTGGCGGTCGTGGAAACGCAGCAGCTCCGGACCATATTTCTCCCAGCGGCCCGACTCCTGCCAGAGCTCGGCGGGCTGCACAGTCGGCATCAGCACCTCCAGTGCACCGGCGCGATCCATCTCATCCCGCACGATGCGTTCTACCTTGCGCAGTACCCTCAGTCCCAGCGGTAGCCAGGTGTAGAGACCCGCGGCCAGTTTGCGGATCATGCCGGCGCGCAGCATCAGCTTGTGGCTGGCGGTCTCCGCATCGGCGGGGGTTTCCTTGACGGTCTGCAGTGGAAAGTCGGAAGTACGCATTGCGGTAAAAGATCCTGTGGTGAAAACGCGTCATTCTAGCCTGCAATTTGCGGTGGGTCATCCACTCTGCAGGAACGGCTTGACGTCGGGTGGGCAGGGGCATACTTTCAGAATTGCTCTCGTATTGGAAATCTCAGACATGACCAAGGTTTACCTCAATGGCGAGTTTCTCCCCCTGGAGGAGGCCAGGATCTCTGTGCTGGATCGTGGGTTTCTCTTTGGCGACGGGGTCTATGAGGTCATTCCTGTCTACGGTGGACGGCTGTTTCGTCTGGAGCAGCATCTGCATCGGCTCGACCAGAGCCTGCAGGGTATCCGCCTGGCGGTGTCGAAATCTCATGACGATTGGCAAGAGATCCTCCAGTCTCTGCTGCCAACGGGGGAGATGGGTGATCAGGCGGTCTATCTTCAAGTCACACGCGGGGTTGCGCCGAAGCGGGATCACAGCTTTCCTGTGGTAGCCACGCCGACGATCTTTGCCATGGCCTTCCCGGTTGTGCCACCGGAACCGGGGCAAGCGGAGCAGGGTATCGCCGCCATCACACTGCCGGACACCCGTTGGCTACGCTGTAACATCAAGGCAATCACCCTGCTTGCGAATGTGCTGTTACGTCAGCAGGCGGTGGACGAGGGTGCGGCGGAGGCCATTCTCATCCGGGACGGTGTGGCCCATGAGGGGACCGCCTCCAATCTTTTTGTGGTGGAGGATGGGGTGATTACCACGCCCCCCGACGGACCGCAGCTGCTGCCGGGTATTACCAGGGATCTCGTGGTGGAACTTGCCGGGTTGCACAACCTGCCATTGATACAGGCTCCGATTGCGGAGAGCAGCTTGTTTGGGGCGGATGAACTCTGGATCACCAGCTCCACGAAAGAGATCGTGCCGGTGATCTCCTTGAATGAGTGGCCGGTTGGTGAAGGGGTTGCCGGCCCTGTGTGGCGCCGTGTCTGGTCACTTTTTCAGGCCTATAAACAGCAGATCCGGGCAGGATTGGTTGAATAAACGTAGGCCTGATCAAGCGTAGCGGATCAGGCAGAATCTACTAGAAAGTCCCCCCGCTCCAGCCCCACATGTGGCGCTCCGCCATGGCGAATTCGATATAGATTCGATCCATCGGGATGTGTAGCTGTTCCGCGATCAGGTTGCAGAGCCGGTCGGAGAACTCGCCAGTCCGGTCACCCGGCAGGCCGATGCTTTTCAGTTCAAGGTAGGCCATTGGGGCGTTATCGCCCGCGAACAGCATATAGGGATTGGTTTCGATGAACACCATGACATAGCGTTCAGGTTTGCCGAGCATCTCCGCGACCTGTGAAGAGGCATTTTGGAGCAGCCGGGTCTCGATGTCTTCCGGGATTTCGGCGTTGGTCTGGATCTTGAGTACCGGCATGGATACCTCCCAGTCACTTTTTGCAGTTGTCCTCGATATCCTTGCGGGCCTGCTCCATTCTGGTTTGGCGCTCTTCTTCAGTCAGCCGCAGGTACTCTCCGTCCTGGGTACGCAATTTGCGGTTACCGAGGGCAGTCAGATTGCGCAGATTGGAGCGCCCAACCTCACAATTCTGCAGATGAGTGGCGGCGGCTTGCTGCTTCTCATCCTGCGCCTGCTTGGCCAGTTTGCGATCTTCCCGGCGATCTTCCAGATCCTGACGCATCTTGTTCAGCCTTTTATTGGCCGCTTCGGTGTCGGCCGGAGTGCTCTCTGGCGCTGGACGCTGTTTTATCACCTCTGCCGAGCCCGAAGGCGGTGGCGTCTGAGAGTATACGGTGATGCCGTCTTCACCCACCCAACGGTAGGTTTGAGCGCCTGCTGCGAGAGAGATTGCAGCCAGGAAAAAGCCTGAAAAAAGTCTATATCGCTTCATTTTTTTCGTTATTTCCATCCATCAACCAGCCACTCTAATTATGGAGCAAGGGCGTGGAATGGCAAGTGACGCCGCTCAATTTGAAAAGAAAACCTGGAGGCCATTGTGGAATACCGGTTATTGCTTGACCTCCCGTGCGACTATTAGTAGTTTGTACTGTTTTGATATTGTCCGCTGCCCGTGACTCGGGGCAGCATTTGGAGGTTGCTGAAGTGGAATTGAGTGGTGCCGAGATCGTCGTTCAATGCCTGAAGGATGAGGGCGTTGAACATTTGTTCGGTTATCCGGGTGGATCCGTCCTGCACATCTACGATGCGATCTATCGGCAGGATGCAGTCAAGCATATCCTGGTACGGCACGAACAGGGTGCCACCCATGCGGCGGATGGTTATGCCCGTTCCACCGGCAAACCCGGCGTGGTGTTGGTCACCTCCGGCCCAGGTGCGACCAATGCAGTAACCGGCATTGCCACCGCCTACATGGACTCCATTCCGATGGTGGTGTTGACCGGGCAGGTTCCGACCCCGGTGATCGGCAGTGATGCCTTTCAGGAGGTCGATACCGTCGGTATCACCCGTCCCTGTGTGAAGCACAACTTCCTTATCAAGGATGTCAAGGATATCGCCTTGACCCTTAAGAAGGCATTCTACATTGCCACGACGGGGCGTCCCGGTCCGGTGGTGGTCGATATTCCAAAGGATGTGACGGACCCGGGCATCAAGATCCCCTACGACTACCCTAAGAAGATCAAGATGCGCTCCTACAACCCGCAGGCCAAGGGACACTTGGGGCAGGTCAAGAAGGCGGTCAACAAGATGCTCTCCGCCAGGAAGCCGGTCTTCTATACGGGTGGCGGCGTCGTGTTGGGGAATGCCTCCAAGGAGCTGACCGAGCTGGTGGATGAACTCGACTATCCGATCACCAGCACATTGATGGGCCTCGGTGCCTATCCGGGCAGTGACCGCCACTTCATCGGTATGCTCGGCATGCACGGCACCTACGAAGCCAACATGTCGATGCACGAAACCGATGCGCTGATCGCTGTGGGCGCAAGGTTCGACGATCGTGTCACCGGTCACATTCAGCAGTTCTGCCCCAACGCCGAGATCATCCATATCGATATCGATCCGGCCTCCATCTCCAAGACCGTGCGGGTGGATGTGCCGATCGTGGGTCCGGTCAAGCAGGTGCTGCGTGACATGCTCAGGGTCGTCAAGGAGCATAAAAAGAAGCCGGATAAGGATGTGCTGGCAAAATGGTGGGCGCAGATCGAAAAGTGGCGCGGTATGCACTGCCTCAAATACGATCAGAAAAGTGACCGCATCAAACCACAGTTTGCAGTGGAGACCCTGTACAAGGTGACCAAGGGCGATGCCTTCGTTGCCTCGGATGTGGGACAACACCAGATGTTTGCGGCCCAGTTCTATGTGTTCGACAAACCCCGTCGCTGGGTCAACTCCGGCGGTCTCGGCACCATGGGTTTTGGTCTGCCTGCAGCGATGGGCATCCAGATCGCCCACCCCAAAGCGGAGGTCGCCCTGATCACCGGCGAGTCGAGCATTCAGATGTGTATTCAGGAGCTTGCAACCTGTCTGCAGTACAATCTGCCGATCAAGATACTGCTGCTGAACAACGGTTATATGGGCATGGTGCGGCAGTGGCAGGAGTTCTTCTATGACAGCCGCTACGCTCAATCGACCATGGATGTGACGCCTGATTTTGTCAAGCTGGCGGAGTCCTACGGTCATGTCGGCATGCGGATCGAGGATCCTGCAAAGCTGGAGGGGGCAATGAAGGAGGCCTTTGCCATGAAGGATCGTCTGGTGTTTATGGATGTGGTGGTCGATCCGGAAGAGAATGTCTTCCCGATGATCGCGGCGGGAAAGGGCCACCACGAGATGTACCTGTCACCTGAGAGCGAGCTGGTCTGATGCGACATATCATTTCTATTCTGATGGAAAACGAGTCCGGCGCTCTCTCCCGGGTATCCGGCCTGTTTACCGCCCGTGGTTACAATATCGAGTCACTTACCGTGGCGCCGACCCAGGATCCCAGCCTCTCCCGGCTTACCCTGGTGACAAGTGGCAGCGAGGAGATCATCGAGCAGATCACCAAGCAGCTCAACAAACTGATCGATGTGGTTAAGCTGGCGGATCTCTCTGAAGGCATCCACATCGAGCGGGAGATGATGATGATAAAGCTGCGCGCCGAGCGCACCCAGCGTGAGGAGATCAAGCGACTGGTGGAGATATTCCGCGGCAAGATCATCGACGTCACCGACACCAGCTATATCGTCGAGCTGACAGGCGCGTCCTGTAAACTCGATGCCTTTGTCGAAGCGGTGAACGACGATCTGATTGTCGAGATGGTGCGCACCGGCCCATCGGGCATTGCCCGTGGTCCAAAAGGTCTTGGGATCTAAGAGCCAAAGCGTAGATTGGGTTAGCGCAGCGTAACCCAACAAAATCAAACACGAGAGGGATTGGAGTCAAATTTGACTCCGGCCCTGGCACACAATTCAAAATTTTCCGAAGGAAAACAACATGGCTATCAACGTTTACTACGACAAAGACTGTGACCTCTCCCTGATCAAGGGCAAGACGGTCTCCATCATCGGCTACGGCTCTCAGGGTCACGCCCATGCCAACAACCTGAAGGACTCTGGGATAAACGTCATTGTCGGCCTGCGCAGCAGTTCACCATCTGTCATCAAGGCGGAGAACGCCGGTCTGACCGTAAAGCCTGTTGAAGAGGCGGTTGCCGCTGCAGACGTTGTCATGATTCTGACGCCGGATGAGTTTCAGTCGTCGCTCTACCGTGACCAGATCGCACCCCACATCAAGAACGGTGCGGCCCTGGCCTTCGCCCACGGTTTCGCCATCCACTACAACCAGATCGTGCCCCGGGAGGATCTGGATGTGATCATGATCGCCCCCAAGGCGCCCGGTCACACCGTGCGCAGCGAATATGAGAAGGGTGGCGGTATCCCCGATTTGATCGCTGTCTATCAGGATGCCACCGGGACCGCGAAAGAGACCGCGCTCTCCTACGCCTCCGCCATCGGTGGCGGCCGCACCGGCATCATCGAGACCACCTTCAAGGATGAGACCGAGACCGATCTCTTCGGCGAGCAGGCGGTGCTTTGCGGCGGCGCGGTGGAGTTGGTCAAGGCGGGTTTCGAGACTTTGACCGAAGCTGGTTACGCCCCCGAGATGGCCTACTTCGAGTGCCTGCACGAGCTGAAGCTGATCGTCGACCTGATGTACGAAGGCGGCATCGCCAACATGAACTACTCCATCTCCAACAACGCGGAGTATGGCGAGTACGTCACCGGCCCCAAGGTCATCAATGATGAGAGCAAGCAGGCGATGCGCGATGCGCTGAAAAACATCCAGACCGGCGAGTACGCCAAGCAGTTCGTTATGGAAGGGCAGCTCAACTACCCCTCCATGACTGCCTATCGTCGTCTGAATGCCGCTCATCCCATCGAGCAGACCGGTGAGCAGCTGCGTGCCATGATGCCCTGGATCAAGAAGATCGTGGACAAGTCCAAGAACTGATCCGGGAATTGCGACAGAAAAAGCCGCCTGTGGAGACGCGGGCGGCTTTTTTGTGCCTGACTGAATATGCAAGAGTTGGGATTGCCGGTTCCGCTACGCTTGAACCGGCCTAGGTTCCCACGTCATCCCGACCAAGCTATCGTCTGCGAACCTAACTTGTTACTGCTAACGGCTGGTCAAAAATCAGCCAACCTGATCTGCTTCCCTTTGCTAGAATTCCATCCTCATGGAACCCGCTTTCATCCATCTCCGCGTTCACTCCGAATACTCCCTGGTCGATGGCCTGGTGCGGGTAAAACAGCTGGTCGCCAGGTTGGTGGAGATGGGAATGCCCGCCGTGGCGCTCACCGACCAATGCAACATGTTTGCCCTGGTGCGCTTTTACCAGGCGGCGCTCGGCGCCGGGGTGAAACCTATTGCCGGAGTGGATGTCTGGATCCGCAACCCGGAGGATGCCAATGCTCCTTTTCGATTGCTTCTGCTGGTGCAGAATCAGGTTGGCTATAACAATCTCACCCGCCTTGTCACCCGTAGTTACCGGGAGGGTCAGCACCTTGGCCGCCCGATGGTGGAACGGGAGTGGTTGGATGGTAATACAGATGGTCTGATTGCCCTCTCCGGCGGACGTGAGGGGGATCTGGGACGGGCGCTGCTCGCGGGAAATGAGGCGGAGGCACAGCGTCTGCTGGCCGGATGGCTGGGACTGTTCGGGGATTGCTACTATCTGGAGCTGACTCGCACCGGTAGGCCGGAGGAAGAGGCCTGTCTGCACGCCAATGTGTCGCTGGCGGAAAAGTATGATGTGCCCGTGGTGGCGACCAATGATGTCCGTTTTCTCTCCCCGGAGGATTTTGAGGCCCATGAAGTACGGGTCTGCATCCACGATGGACGAACCCTTGATGACCCCCGTCGTCCCAGGCTCTACAACCAACAGCAGTACCTGCGCACTCCAGAGGAGATGCAGACCCTCTTTGCCGATATTCCGGAGGCGCTTGAAAACTCGGTTGAGATCGCCCGGCGCTGTAACATCGAGCTGACCCTGGGCAAGAACTACCTGCCCGATTTCCCCATTCCGGAAGGGATGACCATCGATGAGTACTTTGCCGCAGAGTCTCAAAAGGGGCTGGAGTGGCGGCTTGAACAGATCTTCGATACGGCGGCTGCGGAGTTCAGCAGTCAGCGCAAGGTTTATGATGAACGGTTGCAGATCGAGCTGGGTGTCATCAACAATATGGGGTTTCCGGGCTACTTTCTGATCGTGGCCGACTTTATCCAGTGGGCCAAGGATCATGACATCCCGGTGGGACCGGGACGAGGCTCCGGTGCGGGTTCCCTGGCCGCTTATGCACTGAAAATCACTGATCTTGATCCTATCGAGCACGAATTGCTGTTTGAGCGATTCCTTAATCCTGAACGTGTCTCCATGCCCGACTTCGATGTCGACTTCTGCATGGACAAACGTGACCGGGTGATCGACTACGTGGCGCGCACCTACGGCCGCGATTCGGTCTCCCAGATAATTACCTACGGCTCCATGGCGGCGAAGGCGGTGGTGCGGGATGTGGGGCGGGTGCTGGGTCATCCTTACGGTTTCACCGACCGGGTGGCGAAGATGGTGCCCTTCGAGATCGGCATGACGCTGAAAAAGGCGCTGCAGGAGAGCGAGGATCTAAAACAGGCTTACGAGACCGACGAGGAGGTCACAGAGCTCATCAAGATGGCGAGAAAGCTGGAGGGGTGTGCGCGCAACGCCGGCAAGCATGCCGGTGGCGTGGTGATCTCCCCCGGTCTGCTCACCGACTTCACTCCGCTCTACTGTGAAGCCAGTGGCGAGGGGCTGGTGACCCAGTTCGATAAGGATGATGTGGAGAAGGTCGGTCTGGTGAAGTTCGACTTTCTCGGCCTGCGCACCCTTACCATCGTCGACTGGGCGTTGAAAACGGTGAACGCCGGTCGTGTTGCAACCGGTGAGGAGCCCATCGAAATCAGCGCCATCGATATGGCGGACGAGGCGGCTTTCAAACTGCTGTTGAGTGCCGAGACCACGGCCATATTCCAGCTTGAATCCCGGGGTATGAAGGAGCTGGTCAAAAAGCTCAAGCCCGACTGCTTCGATGACATCACCGCCCTGGTCGCCCTGTTTCGTCCCGGTCCGCTACAGTCCGGCATGGTGGATAACTTCATCGCCCGCAAGCATGGCAAGGAGAAGATCTCCTACCCCGATGTCAACTACCAGCATGCGTCGCTGAAACCGATTCTCGATGCCACCTACGGCGTTATTCTCTACCAGGAGCAGGTCATGCAGATTGCTCAGGTGTTGGCGGGTTATTCCCTCGGTGGTGCTGACATGCTGCGCCGGGCGATGGGTAAGAAAAAGCCGGAGGAGATGGCCAAGCAGCGGGCGGTGTTCAAGGAGGGGGCCGAGAAGAACGGTGTTGATCCCGGTCTGGCGATGAAGATCTTCGACCTGGTGGAGAAGTTCGCCGGTTATGGCTTCAACAAATCCCACTCTGCCGCCTACGCGTTGGTCTCGTACCAGACCATGTGGCTCAAGGCGCACTACCCGGCGGCTTTCATGGCGGCGGTCTGCTCCGCTGACATGGATAATACTGACAAGGTAGTGCCTCTGATCGAGGAGTGCCGTCGCATGAAGCTCAAGGTGGAGCCGCCGCAGGTCAATATCTCCGAATACAAGTTCACTATCGATGGTGAAAACAAGGTGGTCTATGGCTTGGGCGCGATCAAGGGCGTGGGTGAATCGGCCATCGAATGCATCGTCCAGGAGCGCAGGAATAACGGCGTTTTCAAGGATATTTTCGAATACTGCCGTCGTATCGATTTGAAACGGGTCAACCGGCGGGTGTTGGAGTCCCTGGTCCGGGCGGGTGCGCTGGACGGGATGGGCGCCAACCGGGCGACGTTGATGATGCAACTGCCCCTGGCACTGAAGATGGCGGAGCAGCACCATGCGGATCAGGCGCGGGGACAGAACGACCTCTTCGGCATGGGCGATCCCCAGCCCGCCGCGGCAGATGAGCCTCAGGTGGTGCCTGACGATGTGGAGGAGTGGGAGGACGAACAGCGTCTCCAGGGCGAGAAGGAGACCCTGGGGCTCTATCTCACCGGCCATCCCATCGACCGTTATGAGGCCGAGCTGCGGCAGATTGCGGGGACCAGCATCGCCGATCTCTCGCTGGACAGTGGGTCGGGAAATGGTGGCGGTGGGCGACGTCGTGGTGTGCCTGTCCTAGTGGCGGGACTGGTGGTGCAGACCAGCCACCGGCAGACCCAGCGGGGATATATGGGGACACTGCTGCTGGATGACCGCAGTGGTCGCATCGAAGCCACGCTGTTCAATGAAACCTACGAGTCCTATCGTGATCTGTTGGCCACAGACCGTATCCTGGTGGTTTCCGGCAGCCTGAACTATGACGAATACCGGGGAGGGCTGAGCATTCGGGTGGATAATGTGCTGGCGTTTGAGCAGGCGCGAGCGCTCTATGCGGGCCACCTGGGTCTGAATGTCCAGCTCAACGGCAGTGATGCCGGCAGTTTCTGCCATGAACTGCGGCAGTTGCTGTCACCCTTCACCGGCGGAACCACCGGGATTAAATTGCACTACCGCTCATCCAGGGCCGAAGGCGATATTTTTCTGGGGCAGGAGTGGCGGGTCAATCCGGTCGATGAGCTGCTGCGGCGCCTGGAACGGTTCCTGGGGAAGGGGAGTGTCAGCGTGGTCTATAATAAGCGGTCGCGCTGAATGACTCGATTATTGTCATCTCGACCATAGGGAGAGATCTCAGGCAACGGAGTACTGACTCGCTGTTGGTGGTATGAGATTTCTCTATTCATTCAGAGCTTTCCTAGGGGCTGGACCTCTAGTTGAGACTGTCCTAAAAAAAACATTTCCGGTATAGTCCGCGCATGGATCTGAACTTTCTCGAATTTGAGCAGCCGATCGCCGAACTTGAGGCGAAAATCGAAGAGCTTCGCCTAGTGGGCGACGACAATGAGATCAATATTCAGGACGAGATTACCCGTCTTGAAAGCAAGAGCCGTACGCTTACGGAATCGATATTTTCCGGTCTTAAACCCTGGCAGATATCCCAGCTCGCCAGGCATCCCCAACGCCCCTATCTGCTGGATTACGTTGGCCGGATATTCGACGAGTTCCATGAACTCCACGGCGACCGCACCTTTGCCGATGACCATGCCATTGTTGGCGGTCTCGCGCGTATCGATGGTCAGCCGGTGATGGTGATCGGTCAGCAGAAAGGCCGTGATACCAAGGATAAGCTGCATCGGAATTTCGGTATGCCCCGTCCCGAAGGCTATCGCAAGGCACTGCGGCTGATGGAGATGGCGGAGCGGTTCCAACTGCCGATCCTCACCTTTATCGATACACCCGGCGCCTATCCCGGCGTGGGTGCAGAAGAGCGCGGGCAGAGCGAGGCGATTGCCAGAAACCTGAAGGTGATGTCCGGTCTGCGTACCCCGATCATCTGCACCGTGATCGGTGAAGGTGGATCCGGCGGCGCGTTGGCCATCGGTGTTGGAGATCGGGTGATGATGCTGGAATACAGCACCTATTCTGTGATCTCGCCGGAGGGGTGTGCTTCCATTCTGTGGAAGAGTGCGGAAAAGGCCCCCCTTGCCGCAGAGGCAATGGGTATCACCTCGGATCGACTGAAAGAGTTGAATTTGATCGATGAGATCATTCCAGAACCTCTGGGCAGCGCCCACAGGGACTTGGAGACGATGTCAAAGAGTCTAAAACACTCCCTGCTGGAGGGGCTGGAGAATCTCCGCAGCATGGCCATCGACAAACTGCTGGACACCCGCTATCAGCGGCTGATGCAGTACGGCCAGTACAGCGGAGAGTAGTTCCTCTTTTCCGCCTTCCTGTATGGAATTTTCACCGGCCCGCCTGCTTGAAGGGATGCCGCAACTGCCCCGTTCCGGTGACTGTCATGTCGCCTTTAGCGGCGGACTCGATTCGACAGTTTTACTGCACGCGCTTGTTTCTATCCGCGACCGGCTTCCCGGTAAACTCAAAGCCATCCATATTCACCACGGACTCCAGTCTGAAGCGGATGCCTGGGGCGATCACTGTCGAGATCTCGCAGGCGCCCTTGAAGTTCCCTATCAGCAGATCAATCTGGCGCTGAATCCATCCCCTGGAGAGAGTGTCGAGGCGCTGGCGCGTGAGGCGCGCTACCGGGTTTTGGCTGATCTGTTGCAGCCTGATGACTGGCTGCTTACCGCCCAACACCAGGATGACCAGGCAGAGACCCTGCTGCTGCAACTGTTGCGCGGCAGCGGACCCGCCGGCCTGGCGGCGATGGCGAAAACGTCCCGGCTTGGAAAGGGGTGGCTGCAACGTCCCCTGCTCGGTTTTACCCGGCAGGCACTCGAAGTCTATGCGCAGGGAGAAGATTTGACTTGGGTGGAGGATCCCAGTAACCGCGACCTTGATTTTTCCCGGAACTATCTGCGGCATGAAATCATGCCGCGTGTTCAGGCGCACTGGCCCGCTGCCAGTGCGACGCTTGCCCGCAGTGCGGGACTCTGTGCCGATGCCCAGGTGCTGATCGATGAGTTGGCGGCGGAAGATATGCAGCGGTGCCGAGGTTCCGACTCTGGAAGGCTGTCGGTGAAGCTACTCAGCCGGCTCTCTGAGCCGAGACTCCGCAGTCTGCTGCGGCATTGGGTTCGGGAGCAGGGTGCCGCAGCACCCGGTTATCGGCACCTGCAGCGCATGTTGGATGAGTGCGTACTGGGGCGTGCGGACGCCAACCCGCTGGTGGGCTGGGGGGGGGTGGAGGTGCGCCGTTATCGGGATGACCTTTTTCTTGGTCCCCGGCTGCCCCCCCATGATGCTGGCTTATGCCTGAGTTGGAATGGTGAAACGGCGCTGACACTGCCATCCGGCCTGGGAAGGCTGGAGCTCTCTCTCTCCGAACATGGGGTAGATGCGGAGCAGTGGCATAACGGTCGTATAGAGGTGAGATTCCGCCGGGGCGGTGAGCGCTGTCGTCCGGTGGGTGACAATCATCACCGTTCCCTGAAGCAGTTGTTTCAGACCTGGGGTGTACCGCCCTGGTTGCGGGATCGTATCCCTTTGATCTTCCTGGGTGGGGAGTTGGCGATTATCCCCGGGTTTGCAGTTTGCCAGCCTTTTGTGGCGGCAGAGGGGGCTGCTGCGGTGCAACTGGATTGGAAAGGGATGGTTATTCCACTTAGTAGGCCCGATCAAGCATAGCGGATCGGGCATTCCTGGGCTCGCGTGACCCATTGGGCTGCCGGTTCCGCTACGCTTGAACCTGCCTGAGCTTAAGGATTTTGGATGAAGTTCCGCTAGCTTCTTCGGGCAATAGTCCTGGCCTGTTCCAACTCTTTAACCATCTCCTCCAGCGGAGGAATATCATCATTGCGTTCGATCATGGTGGCGACCCTGCCGGTATATTTCAGCGTGTCGCGGTAGAGTTGCCAGATCGGATCTGACTTTACCGCTTCTGCGGGATCCCCCTGGCGTTCCACATCGCTGGCCGGTGGGGCGAGATGAATCTGCCGGATGCGTTGGGCCGGCAGGTTGCGCACAAATGCCATGGGTTCCAGCCCCAGCCTGTTGCAGTTCGACAGGACATTGTTCAGATCCAGCAGGATCAGTGAGTCGGAGGCTTCGGCAACTGCCGTCATGAAATCCCACTCCGGCATCTGATCACCACTCTCCTGATGATAGGCCGAGATATTCTCCAGCATGAGGCGTCTGCCCAGTCTCTCCTGAACCTCACGTATACGGGGACTCAGGTGATCGATCATCTCAATCGTTCTGGGCAGGGGACGCAGGTCATAGCTGTGGGACTGGCCCGGCAGGGTCCAGCAGAGGTGGTCTGAAATTGCGATGGGTTCCACGCGCTGCATTAGGGTTTTGAGCTGACTGATATAAGCCTCATCCAGTGGATCCGGCCCCCCAATTGAGAGTCCCGCGCCGTGCATGAGCAGGGGATATTCAGCGCCGATCTGTAGCAGCTGATCCATCGTTTCTTCATCGGCATCCAGATAGCTGTCGGAGAGAATCTCGAACCAGTCTACGGCCGGGTGCTGCGCTATGACCGGTCTGACCAGTTCGCGTCGCAGGCCGAGGCCAAAGCCGGGATCGGTTCTGTTATTGGCAGGATCGTCGATAGTCATGATTGGAGCATCTAGTTGATATCAGCACTATTATTATACCGGTTTGTGCTTGATTGGTACCGCCTTGAAATCGAGGGATGAATCCCCATTTATAGACGGGATCTGAGAATCTTTTTCGGGGATTGAGTTCATGTCGGAAGCAATGCATATCGTCTGCCCCCATTGTGGCGGCATCAATCGGGTTCCATCTGTACGGCTGAAAGATGGCGCCAACTGCGGCAGGTGCCATAACCCTCTGTTTACCGGGCAGCCGATCGCTCTGGACGGGGCGCAATTCCCACGCCACAGTCAGAAGAGCGATCTCCCGCTGCTGGTTGATTTCTGGGCCTCCTGGTGCGGTCCCTGCAAAATGATGGCACCGGCTTTCGAGCAGGCTGCGGCGCAACTCGAACCGCAGGTGAGGCTGGCAAAGGTAAATACGGAGGAGCAGCAGCAGTTGGCAGCGCAGTTCGGTATCCGCAGTATTCCTACATTGATGCTGCTTCATCGGGGCAGGGAGGTTGCCCGGCAGCCTGGAGCCATGGACGCCGGAGGCATCGTAAACTGGACCCGGCAACATCTGTCGGGTCTCTAAGGGCAGTCTGCTCTCTATGTCAGGTTGTGGTTGGGCGTTTGTGCAAACAGATTCAATATTTTCAATTTGACGGTGCTTATCCACGTAGACAGAATTGCTCTCTTTCAAGTAGAATCGCCTTGGTTTGACGTGGGCACTTTTCAGCCACTCATCCCAAACGATTCAATTGGAACGGGGTAAGCCGCAGGGCTTATCCCGTTTCGTGCGCTCGCAGTGGAGAATTTTTTGAACAAACCAGCAGTTCTGGTCCTGGAAGACGGCACCACTTTTCGGGGCGAAGCCATTGGTGCAGATGGGCAGTCTGTCGGTGAAGTGGTCTTCAATACGGCCATGACCGGCTATCAGGAAATTCTTACCGATCCTTCCTATAGCCGTCAGATCGTGACCCTGACCTATCCCCATATCGGAAATACCGGCGCCAATGAGGACGATGAGGAGTCGGGACATATCCATGCCGCTGGTCTGGTGATTCGCGACCTTCCCCTTTTGACCAGCAACTGGCGGAGCCAGGAGACACTGGACGCCTACCTGCGTCGCAACAATATCGTTGCCATTGCAGGAATCGACACTCGCAAGCTGACCCGGATCCTGCGGGAGAAGGGGGCGCAAAGCGGCTGCATCCTGGCGGCTGACGATATCGACGAGCAGGTCGCACTGGAGGCGGCGAAGGCTTTCCCCGGCCTCAAGGGTATGGATCTGGCGAAAGAGGTCACTACCGACACCCCCTACGAGTGGGCTCAGGGCAGCTGGTCACTCGAGGACGGGATGCCCGAGGCCCAACACCCTATCGAAGAGAAGTTACCCCTGCACGTGGTGGCCTACGACTACGGGGTCAAACGCAACATTCTGCGCATGCTGGTGGATCGGGGTTGCCGCCTGACGGTGGTGCCGGCCCAGATGCCCGCGAAGGATGTGCTTGCACTGAATCCAGACGGGGTATTCCTCTCCAATGGTCCCGGCGATCCTGAACCCTGCGACTACGCTATCGAAGCGATCCAGGAGATTGTCGATACAGGTATGCCGGTGTTCGGCATCTGTCTGGGGCATCAGTTGTTGTCCCTTGCCAGCGGCGCCAGGACGGTCAAGATGAAATTCGGCCACCATGGTGCGAATCATCCGGTGCAGGACCTGGGCGAAAAGACGGTCATGATCAGCAGCCAGAACCACGGCTTTGCAGTGGATGAGGTGAGCCTGCCTGAAACACTGACGGCAACTCATCGTTCGCTCTTCGATGGCTCGCTGCAGGGAATCCACCGTACCGATAAACCAGCCTTTGGCTTTCAGGGACATCCTGAAGCCAGCCCCGGTCCCCACGACGTGGCGCCGGTGTTCGATCATTTCATCGAGTTGATGAAGACGGAAAATTGAATTAGCCGCAGGAATCGCGGCTGATTATCCAACGGTTCGAGTAAATGCCAAAACGTACAGACATACAAAGCATCCTGATTATCGGCGCCGGTCCCATTGTGATCGGTCAGGCCTGTGAGTTCGACTATTCTGGCGCCCAGGCCTGCAAAGCATTGCGGGAAGAGGGTTTCCGGGTGGTCCTGGTGAACTCCAATCCGGCGACCATCATGACCGATCCCGATACGGCGGATGCGGTCTACATCGAACCCATCACCTGGGAGACGGTGGCGCGCATTATCGAAAAGGAGCGCCCCAATGTCCTGCTGCCCACCATGGGCGGTCAGACTGCGCTCAACTGTGCCCTCGATCTGGTGCGCGAAGGAGTGCTTGAAAAGTTTGGCGTGGAGATGATCGGCGCCTCCCGGGAAGCGATCGACAAGGCAGAAGATCGAGATCTGTTCCGCCAGGCGATGCGCAAGATCGGTCTCGATATGCCCCGCTCGGCCATCGCGCACAGCATGGAAGAGGCGAATCAGGTACAGGTCGGTATCGGTTTTCCAACGATCATTCGCCCCTCCTTTACCATGGGCGGTAGTGGTGGTGGCATCGCCTACAATGCGGAAGAGTTTGTCGAAATCTGCGAGCGGGGACTCGACCTCTCCCCCACCAGTGAACTGCTGATCGAAGAGTCGATCCTCGGTTGGAAAGAGTATGAGATGGAGGTGGTGCGGGACCGCAAAGACAACTGCATCATCATCTGTTCCATCGAGAATCTGGATCCGATGGGGGTGCACACCGGCGACTCCATTACCGTTGCACCGGCCCAGACCCTCACCGACAAAGAGTATCAGATCATGCGTAACGCCTCGCTGGCGGTATTGCGTGAGATTGGGGTGGAGACCGGCGGTTCCAACGTGCAGTTCGCCATCAACCCGGAAGACGGGCGCATGATCATCATCGAGATGAATCCCCGCGTATCCCGCTCCTCGGCGCTGGCCTCCAAGGCCACCGGTTTTCCCATCGCCAAGGTGGCGGCCAAGCTGGCGGTGGGTTACACCCTCGATGAGTTGCAGAATGAGATTACCGGCGGCGCCACGCCCGCCTCTTTCGAACCGGCCATAGATTATGTGGTCACCAAGGTGCCACGCTTCGCTTTTGAAAAGTTTCCCCTGGCGGATGATCGACTCACCACCCAGATGAAGTCGGTGGGCGAGGTGATGGCCATCGGCCGCACCTTTCAAGAGTCGCTGCAGAAGGCTTTGCGGGGACTGGAGACCGGTAAGTTTGGCCTCTGTGAGATCGTCGATCTGGAAGAGATGGATGTCAAATACACCCTGATACGCGAGATGAGTCTGCCGGGGCCGGAACGCCTCTGGTATGTGGCGGACGCCTTCCGGTGGGGCATGAGCCTGGAAGAGGTTCACGAGCACAGCCGCATCGATCCCTGGTTCCTGGTGCAGATCGAAGAGTTGGTAACCCTCGAAGGTCAAGTCAAGGCGCAGGGTCTGGAGGCACTGGATGAGCATCGGTTGCGCTATCTGAAACGCAAGGGTTTTGCCGACAGGCGACTTGCGACTTTGACAGGCGCTACCGAAGCGGAGGTTCGTGAGTTGCGATGGGCAGCCGGGATCAGGCCGGTATTCAAGCGGGTCGATACCTGTGCGGCGGAGTTTGCCACCAGTACCGCTTACATGTACTCCACCTATGAGGATGAGTGCGAGGCAGAGCCCAGCAACCGCGACAAGATCATGGTGTTGGGCGGTGGTCCCAACCGGATCGGTCAGGGCATCGAATTCGACTACTGCTGCGTACATGCCGCCTTTGCATTGCGCGAGGATGGTTACGAGACCATCATGGTCAACTGTAACCCGGAGACGGTCTCCACCGACTACGACACCTCGGACCGGCTCTATTTCGAGCCGTTGACCCTGGAAGATGTGCTGGAGATTATCGATAAGGAGAAGCCCAAGGGTGTGATCGTCCAGTACGGTGGTCAAACGCCCCTGAACCTGGCGGAAGATCTTGAATCCGCCGGTGCACCGATCATCGGTACCAGTCCCGATGCCATCGATCTGGCGGAGGATCGCGAGCGTTTCCAGATGGCCGTGGAGCGACTGGGTCTGAAACAGCCGCCGAACCGTACCGCAACTGAGTCTGAACAGGCGGTTAAGCTGGCGGAGGAGATAGGTTATCCGCTGGTTGTCCGGCCCTCTTATGTGTTGGGCGGACGCGCAATGGAGATTGTCACCAACGAGAATGACCTGCGTCGCTACATGCGCGAGGCGGTGAGTGTCTCCAACGACTCGCCGGTGTTGCTGGACCATTTTCTCAATGATGCCATCGAAGTGGATGTCGACGCCATCTGCGACGGTAAGGATGTGGTGATCGGCGGTATCATGGAGCATATCGAGCAGGCTGGCGTGCACTCGGGTGATTCCGCCTGCTCTTTGCCACCCTATACCCTGTCGGCCTCTGTGCAGGACAGGATGCGCGAACAGATCCGTAAGATGGCCCTGGAGCTTGGGGTCGTGGGTCTGATGAACACCCAGTTCGCCATCAAGGACGATGAAATCTACCTGCTGGAGGTCAACCCCCGAGCTTCCCGCACCGTGCCGTTTGTCTCCAAAGCTACCGGCGTTCAACTGGCCAAGGTGGCTGCACGCTGTATGGCGGGTGTGAGTCTGGCGGAGCAGGGTTTCACCGAAGAGGTGGTGCCTGAGATCTACTACGTCAAAGAGGCGGTATTTCCTTTCGTCAAGTTTCCCGGTGTCGATACCGTGCTGGGGCCGGAGATGAAATCCACCGGTGAGGTGATGGGGGTTGGCAAGACATTTGGCGAAGCCTTCAACAAAGCGACGCTTGGCGCCGGGTCACGTCTGCCTGAGGGCGGCAAGGCGTTTATCAGCGTGCGTGATGTAGACCAAAAACGTGCCGTACGCGTGGCGGAGGATCTGATCGCTCTTGGATTTGAGATCTGTGCCACAAGGGGTACTGCAAAAGTGATCAGGAGTGCGGGAATCGATTGTATTCAGGTCAGCAAGGTCAAGGAGGGACGACCACACATCGTGGATATGATCAAGAATAATGAGATCTCCTTCGTTGTTGTTAACACGACGGAGGGCGTCAAAGCCATTGCGGACTCTGCGGAGATTCGACGTGCGGCGCTACAGTATAAGGTCAACTATACAACCACCATCTCCGGCGCCGAGGCAACCTGTCTGGCGCTGAAACAGTTGGACGCAGTTGGCGTCAATCGCCTGCAGGATCTGCACGGCTGATTGCAATGAGGCGAGGAGACAGAATATGAGCAAGGTACCTCTGACCGCCAGAGGCGCAAAGCGTCTGCAGGAAGAGCTCGTTGAGCTTAAGCGGGTTGCCCGCCCCAAGGTGATCAAGGCGATTGCCGAAGCCCGCGAGCATGGCGATCTGAAAGAAAATGCGGAGTATCATGCGGCGCGTGAACAGCAGGGTTTTATTGAGGGTCGTATCAAGGATCTGGAGGGTAAGCTCTCTCACGCCCAGATCATAGATGTCACCACCCTCAATGCTGGAGGCAAGGTGGTGTTTGGCGCCACCGTGGATGTGCTGGAACTCGACAATGATGCCGAGTTGACCTACCAGATCGTCGGCGAAGATGAGGCGGATATCAAAAACGGTCTGATATCGGTCAGTTCACCCATTGCACGGGCGTTGATCGGCAAGTCCGAGGGCGATGATGTCTTTCTCGAGACGCCGGGTGGAGCGCGGGAGTTTGAGATACTGGGCGTCCGTTACATCTAACGCTCATTTTATGGGCCGGTTCAAGCGCAGCGGAACCGGCAAGTATTGTTTGTAGTGCTGAATCGTCAGCCTGATCCGCTACGCTTGATCAGGCCTGCGAACCCCAACACGGTGTTTCCGGGTGGCGGTTAAACCACAATCCGGTTTTTCTTTTTATCCGGATTGGGCCGGTAGAAGATGGCGACGCGGCCGATAATCTGGACCAGATCGGCATTTTGGCGGGAGGCAATCGCACCGCTGAGCTGTTCACGATCCGCTTTATCGGCGCCTGCAAGTTTTACCTTGATCAGTTCATGACTGTCGAGGGCGATGTCGATTTCATCCTGCACACTCTCCCGGAGCCCATGTTGACCTACCATGACCACAGGTTTGAGGTGATGCGCCAATTTTTTCAGTTCGCGTTTTTGCTGGGGAGAGAGGGTCATAAGTTGGGTGCCGTATAAAGATTGGGGCAGAATTCTACCTTAGATGGCGCCTCTCCTGAAAGTCGCGTTGTGGGATTTTTTGCCGGAATAATGGTCTGATACTGAACATGAAACGCAGTAAGAGCAGCCGCCAGTGGCTTGATCGTCACTTCAAGGATGAGTACGTGAAACGTGCCCAGAGAGAGGGATACCGTTCTCGTGCGGCCTTCAAGCTCATGGAGATCCAGGAGAAGGACCGGCTCATTAAACCAGGAATGCGGGTGGTGGATCTGGGTGCCGCACCGGGGGGCTGGTCGCAATTTTCCCGGCAGTTGGTCGGTGATAAAGGCGTGGTGGTGGCACTGGATATCCTGGAGATGGATCCTATTGCCGGGGTGCCGTTCATTCAGGGCGATTTCCGGGATCAGGAGCCACTCGATGAGTTACGGGGAATTCTGCAAGAGAACCCGGTGGATCTTGTAATTTCCGACATGGCCCCCAATGTTACGGGTATGGCCACCGTGGATCAGCCACGTTCCATGTACCTGTGTGAATTGGCGCTGGATTTTGCCAAAGAGGTGCTGCGCCCCGGTGGCGGTTTTGTGGTCAAGGTCTTCCAGGGCGAGGGTTTTGAACAATATATGCGGGACATGCGTGAGGCGTTCAGCAGGGTGGTAAGCCGTAAGCCCAAGTCTTCCCGGCCTAAAAGCCGCGAAATCTACCTGGTAGCGACAGGCTTTAAGTTGTAGTACCGTAAAGAACTGCCAAAATTGCAGGTATCCCTTTGGTTGCGGTACTGAAATGGTTGGAGGACGGCGGTCGTTTTCTTGCTAATTGGTGATGTTAAAAGATATTTTTAGCTGCTGGGATAATTTGAGAGGAAAGAAGTTTGAACGATATGGCAAAGAATCTGATTCTTTGGGTGGTGATCGCCGTTGTATTGATGACGGTGTTCAACAATTTCACCACCACCCAGACCAAGGCCCAGCCGAAAAGCTACTCTGAGTTTATCGGAGATGTTAAGTCCGGCGCGGTGAAGGATGTCACCATCAATGGACGTACCATTGACGGCACCCTGAGTTCCGGGCAGCATTTCTCCACCTATAGCCCCGGTGACGATGGTCTGGTGAGCGATCTGCTCAACAATAATGTTGAGATTGTGGCCACGCCGCCTGAGAAACCGTCACTGTTGATGAATATCCTCATCAACTGGTTCCCGCTGTTCGTGCTTATCGGCCTGTGGATCTTTTTCATGCGCCAGATGCAGGGTGGTGGTGGAGGCCGTGGTGCCATGTCTTTCGGCAAGAGCAAGGCGCGCATGCTCAGCGAGGACCAGGTAAAAGTCACATTCAGCGATGTGGCCGGTGTCGAAGAGGCTAAGGAAGAAGTCTCCGAGATGGTGGACTTCCTGCGAGATCCCTCCAAATTCCAGAAACTTGGTGGCAAGATTCCCCGCGGTGCGCTGATGGTGGGGGCGCCGGGTACGGGTAAGACGCTCCTGGCCCGCGCTATCGCCGGCGAGGCCAAGGTACCTTTTTTTACCATCTCCGGTTCAGATTTCGTGGAGATGTTCGTGGGTGTCGGTGCATCCCGTGTGCGCGACATGTTCGAGCAGGCGAAGAAACATGCGCCCTGCATCATCTTCATCGACGAAATCGACGCGGTGGGTCGGCATCGTGGTGCGGGTCTCGGTGGTGGTCACGACGAACGTGAGCAGACATTGAACCAGCTGTTGGTGGAGATGGACGGCTTCGAAGGTAACGAAGGCGTTATCGTGATCGCGGCCACCAACCGCCCCGATGTACTCGATCCGGCGCTGCTGCGCCCCGGTCGCTTCGATCGCCAGATTGTCGTGCCCCTGCCTGATGTGCGGGGACGTGAGCAGATCCTCAAGGTCCACTTGCGCAAGGTGGCTGCCGACGACGACGTAAAACCCTCCATCATTGCCCGTGGCACACCGGGCTTCTCCGGCGCCGATCTTGCCAATCTCGTCAATGAAGCGGCGCTTTTTGCCGCCCGCACCAACAAGACTTTGGTGGAGATGGTGGACATGGAGAAGGCGAAGGACAAGATCATGATGGGTGCCGAGCGGCGCTCCATGGTGATGAATGACGATGAGAAGAAACTCACCGCCTATCATGAGGCCGGCCACGCCATCGTTGGGCGCTTGGTGCCATCTCATGATCCTGTCTACAAGGTCAGTATCATCCCCCGCGGACGGGCGCTCGGCGTGACCATGTTTCTTCCCGAGGAGGATCGTTACAGCTACAGCAAGGAGCTGCTTGAGAGCCAGATCTCCAGCCTGTTTGGCGGTCGCATCGCCGAAGAGCTGGTCTTCGGCAGCGACAAGGTGACCACCGGTGCTTCCAATGATATCAAGCGGGCGACTGAAATCGCTCGCAACATGGTGACCAAATGGGGGCTCTCCGAGCGCCTTGGCCCATTGCTCTACGGAGAAGAGGAGGAGGAGGTCTTTCTCGGCCGATCCGTCACTCAGCACAAAAATGTCTCCGACGATACCGCACATATCATCGATGAGGAGATCCGCGGTTTCGTTGATCGCAACTACCAGCGTTCCGATCAGATTCTGAAGGACAATCTCGACAAGCTGCACCTCATGGCTGAGGCGCTGATCAAGTACGAAACCATCGATTCTGACCAGATCGACGATATCATGGCGGGTAAAAAACCTCGTCCCCCGGCAGATTGGGATGAGTCCGACTCGGATGATTCGGAAAAACCCTCTGGCGAGGCGCCTGCTTCAGACGGTTCCTCGAATACTATTGGAAACCCCGCCAACCAGCACTGATCCGTCAGCCGTTCCCGTTGATTATTGATTGTGCAGGCAAGCCCGTTGACCTGGGAACCCCCCAGGTCATGGGCATCCTTAACATTACCCCGGACTCTTTCTCTGACGGTGGTCGTTTCACTCGAACCGACCCGGCGCTGAGACATGCTATCGGCATGGTGGAGGCGGGGGCTGCGATGGTCGATATAGGCGGTGAATCGACCCGGCCCGGCGCCAGCCCCGTATCCGAAGCGCAAGAGATCGACCGGGTTGTGCCGCTGATAGAGCGGCTCAGTCGAGAGCTCGACGTTCCTATCTCCATAGATACCAGCAAGCCGGGGGTGATGCGTGAAGCGGTTGCGGCCGGTGCTGGATTGATCAATGACGTGCAGGCTTTGCAGGCGGAAGGTGCGCTTGAGGCCGCCGCAGCGTTGGTGGTGCCGGTCTGCCTGATGCATATGCGGGGTGAGCCGTGCACCATGCAGGCGGCGCCGGAATATGCTGATGTGGTGGCCGATGTGCGTGATTTTCTTACCGGGCGCATCAAAACATGCCGCAGTGCAGGCATCCCCCTTGAACGGCTACTGGTGGATCCCGGGTTTGGTTTCGGCAAGACCCTGGCGCATAATCTTGTCCTATTGAAAAACCTGGCGGAATTTTCTGCGTTGTCGGTGCCGCTGCTGGTAGGTCTCTCGCGCAAATCGATGATCGGAATGTTGCTCGGTGATGCGCCGGTGGATCAACGATTGTACGGCAGCGTTGCAGCAGCTGTTTTGGCTGCCACTCAGGGTGCGTCGATCATTCGAGTGCACGATGTAAAAGCAACGGTTGATGCGCTGCGGATTGCTGCTGCAGTGATGGAATAACCGAAAAAGGAGAGTAGGGTGGAACGCAAATATTTTGGCACAGACGGCATTCGCGGCTTGGTTGGTCAGGGTGCGATAACCCCGGAGTTTGTGCTCAAGCTCGGCTGGGCGGCTGGTCGTGTTCTGGGTGGTGGAGCCAATAGCAGTGTGCTGATCGGCAAGGATACCCGCATCTCCGGTTATCTGTTGGAATCGGCGCTCGAGGCGGGCCTGTCCGCTGCCGGAGTCAATATCAAACTGCTGGGGCCCATGCCGACCCCGGGCATCGCCTATCTCACCCGCACCCTGCATGCGCAGGCGGGAATCGTGATCAGTGCCTCCCACAATCCCTTTCACGACAACGGCATCAAGTTTTTTTCCGCCCAGGGTACCAAGCTGCCTGATGATGTTGAAACCGCCATCGAACAAGAGCTGGGCAAAGAGATTACGACGGTTGATTCCGCCGCTCTCGGCAAGGCCTACCGCCTGGGTGACGGCGAAGGCCGGTACATCGAATTTTGCAAGAGTACGATACCAATGAGCCTGAGCTTCAGGGGTATGAAGATCGTGGTCGACTGTGCCCACGGCGCCACCTACAACATCGCCCCCTATGTGTTCGACGAGTTGGGCGCCGATGTGATGGCAATCGGTGTGCAGCCCGATGGATTGAATATCAATGACGGTGTGGGCTCCACCCATCCTGAGCACCTTAAGGCGGCTGTGTTGGAGCACAAGGCTGATCTTGGTGTTGCCTTCGATGGCGACGGTGATCGGTTGATCATGGTGGATGACCGGGGGGAAGAGGTCGATGGTGATGAGATTCTCTTCATTATCGCCAGTTCCCGCATGCGGAAGGGAACCCTGAAAGGGGCGGTGATCGGTACCCTGATGAGTAATCTGGGACTGGAGGTTGCACTACGCGAGCAGGGCGTGGTGCTGGAGCGAACCCAGGTGGGGGACCGTTACATCATGGAGCGCCTGACCGAAAAAGGCTGGAATCTCGGTGGTGAGCAGTCCGGTCACATCATCTGCCTCGACCGGACTACCACTGGAGATGGCATTATCTCGGCGCTGCAAGTACTGGCGGAGGTTCAACTCTCCGGTCAGCCTCTACGGGAACTGGCGGCCGGAATGACGAAATATCCCCAGAAACTGGTCAACATAAAGCTCGGGGATATGACGCCTGCGGAGGTAATGGCATCGGCCGAGGTGGCCAATGCCGTGCATGATGTAGAAGCGGAGCTGGGACGTAGTGGCCGGGTGCTGTTGCGGCCGTCCGGTACTGAGCCATTGATTCGGGTCATGCTTGAGGGCAACGATGCGGCGCAGGTCGAGCGGTTGACAGAGCAGCTCGCGGATGTGGTGCGCGGACTGGTCAAAGCGGATTGAGTGCGATCTTTGCGGCTCTGCGTTGATGACTGGTGACTAATATAGTCTATCCGCCATTGATTTCAGGCGCGTTGCCCGTTAAGCTAGCCCGCTTTGTTCGTTCAGCAGGAGTTTTGACATGCGTAGGCCGCTGGTAGCCGGAAACTGGAAGATGAATGGTTCCATCGAGAGCGTTCGAGAACTGCTCGAAGGTCTCAAGGCCGGTGCGGGTGAAGTCAATAATGCTGAAATGGCGGTTTGTCCCCCTGCTGTGTTCATTCCGCAGGTTCAGGAGCAGCTCTCCGGTTCTGTGATTGCTTGGGGTGGTCAGGATCTCTCGGTCGAGGCCTCCGGGGCCTTCACGGGTGAGATTGCAGCCTCCATGTTGAACGACTTTGCCTGCAAGTATGTCATTGTCGGTCACTCTGAGCGCCGTACCTATCATGGGGAGAGCGATGAGTTGGTGGCAAAGAAGTATGCTGCCGCGCGTGCGGCCGGCCTGGTTCCCATTCTCTGCATCGGGGAGACCCTCGAAGAGCGTGAGCAGGGTATCACTGAGGATGTCTGTGCGCGTCAGCTGAATGCGGTGATCGAGCTTGAAGGCGTCGAGGCGCTGGCCGATGGTGTTGTCGCTTACGAACCGGTCTGGGCGATCGGAACCGGTAAGACGGCGTCCCCGGAACAGGCCCAGGATGTACATGCCTTTATCCGTGGCCGCGTGGCTGAGAAGAGCGGGGAAGTAGCAGAAGGACTGCGCATCCTCTATGGCGGTTCCATGAAGCCGGATAACGCCAGGGAGTTGATCGGCAAGCCCGATATCGATGGCGGCCTGATTGGCGGTGCTTCACTCAAGGCGGCGGATTTTCTTGGCATCTGTACCGCCGCAAACTAAATTCTGATAGGCAGCGAAAAGTTTCATGCAGACGATTCTTGTTGTATTTCACCTCTTTCTGGCGCTTGGCCTGGTCGGGCTGATTCTGATTCAGCACGGTAAGGGTGCGGATGCCGGTGCGGCATTTGGCAGTGGCGCCTCGGCGACCGTGTTTGGTGCGCAGGGTTCAGCCTCATTCCTGTCGCGGGCCACCGCAGCACTGGCAGCACTCTTTTTCATAACCAGCATGACGCTGGCTTACTTCGCCACTCAGAGCCGACAGCCGCAAGGGCTTATGGAGTCGATGCAGACTGAGCAGGTGGAGACGGTGGTTCCCGCTACAGAGTCGATCACTTCTGACGTGCCTGTGATCCCTGCGCCTGGGCAGGAGGTGCCGGTAGCGGTGCCTGAATCAGAGGTGCAAGAGTAATATCCGACGATTTTATTGCCGATGTGGTGGAATTGGTAGACACGCTATCTTGAGGGGGTAGTGGCGTAAGCCGTGCCGGTTCAAGTCCGGCCATCGGCACCATTCATGAACGGTATCGTCCATAATTGGGCGATGCCGTTTTTTTTATGCCTGAAAAAAATAGAATAACTTATTGATTAATATCAATTTATCCAGTTGCATGTGACTTGACATGAATAGGGTGCTGCTCTAAACTTTTGCGTTCACTAATAAGAGAGTTCGCTTCGGCGATAATTATGATCGTTCTGAGGGGGGCGACATAACAATGCTCGAAAATTATCTTCCTATCCTGATTTTTCTGGCGGTGGCCTTTGTCCTGGGGGTAGTGGTTATCGGGATGGGGTTTCTGCTTGGAACCCGAAAGCCTGATGCGGAGAAGCTCTCGCCCTATGAATGCGGCTTTGAGGCCTTCGAAGATGCCCGCATGAAGTTTGACGTTCGCTATTACCTCGTTGCCATCCTCTTTATTATCTTTGATCTTGAGATTGCCTTCCTCTTTCCCTGGGCTGTCGTCCTGGGCGAACTCGGAATGGTAGGTTTCGTCGCGATGATGGTCTTTCTCGGCATTTTGGTTATCGGCTTTATCTACGAGTGGAAGAAAGGGGCACTTGAATGGGAGTAGAAGGTCTTCTCGAGAAGGGTGTTATCACCACTTCCGCCGACAAGCTGATCAACTGGGCGCGTACCGGGTCTCTCTGGCCCATGACTTTTGGTCTGGCCTGCTGCGCCGTGGAGATGATGCACGCTGCTGCGGCTCGCTACGACATGGATCGCTTCGGTATCATCTTTCGTCCCAGTCCACGGCAGTCAGATGTGATGATCGTGGCCGGTACCCTGGTCAATAAGATGGCCCCCGCCTTGCGCAAGGTCTACGACCAGATGGCAGAGCCTCGGTGGGTGATCTCCATGGGTTCCTGCGCCAATGGCGGCGGATACTACCACTACTCCTATGCGGTGGTGCGCGGCTGTGATCGCGTGGTGCCGGTCGACATCTATGTGCCGGGTTGCCCACCCACTGCGGAGGCGCTGCTGTATGGTGTTCTGCAGTTGCAGGACAAGATTCGCCGCACCAGCACGATTGCGCGATAGGTGAATGGAATGAGCGACAGCGCGCAGACGCCTCTGGAAGCAAGAATGACGACCCTGGCAGACGACCTGACCGGACGATTTGCCGAGCTGGGTTGCGAGGTTGAGCAGGGTTTCGGCGAGGTTACGCTGGTCGTGCCCCGTGATCATCTCCTGCAGATTGGGGAGATCCTTCGGGACGATGAGGCGTTTCACTTCGAGGAGGTGATCGATGTCTGCGGCGTCGATTATTCTGCCTATGGTGTGGCGGAGTGGGATGTGACCACGGCCTCATCGACCGGTTTTGCCCGTGGCGTGGAGTCTGCCCACGCATTCGATCTCGAAGCGGAGAAGCGCTTTGCAGCGGTCTATCATCTGCTCTCCGTGAAGAACAACATGCGTTTGCGGCTGCGTGTATTCGTGGATACGACACACCCGATCGTCGCCTCAGTGGTGAGTATCTGGAATTGTGCCAACTGGTTCGAGCGAGAGGCCTTCGATCTCTACGGCATCCTGTTTGAAGGGCATCCCGATCTGCGCCGCATACTTACCGATTACGGTTTTATCGGCCACCCCTTCCGCAAAGATTTCCCACTTATCGGCCAAGTGGAGATGCGCTACGATCCGGAGCAGGCGCGTGTCATCTATGAACCGGTAACCATGGAGGGCCGTACACTGGTTCCCCGTGTTATCCGCGACAACGATCAAAACCTCCCGGAAGTGTCAGAACAGCAGGATTCCAGCGATGCCTGAGATTCGTAACTACACCCTGAACTTCGGGCCGCAGCATCCTGCCGCACACGGCGTTTTGCGTCTGGTACTGGAGATGGACGGCGAGGTCATCGAGCGCGCCGATCCGCATATCGGCCTGCTGCATCGGGCGACAGAGAAGCTGGCTGAGACTAAACCTTACAACCAAAGCATCCCCTACATGGATCGTCTCGACTACGTCTCCATGATGTGTAGTGAGCACGGCTATGTACGGGCAATCGAAAAGCTGTTGGATGTGGAGGTGCCGGAGCGCGCCCAATACATCCGCACTATGTTCGACGAGATCACCCGTATCCTGAACCACCTGATGTGGCTGGGAACCCATGCACTCGACGTCGGCGCGATGACGGTTTTTCTCTACGCCTTTCGTGAACGTGAGGATCTGATGGACTGCTACGAGGCGGTCTCAGGTGCACGTATGCACGCAGCTTACTATCGGCCCGGCGGCGTCTATCGGGATCTGCCGGAGCAGATGCCTCAGTACCAGCAGAGCCAGTGGGTGACCGGCCGTGATGCCGAGCGGCGCAACGATGCCCGTCACGGTTCCCTGCTCGACTTTATCGAGGATTTCGCCAATCGCTTCCCGGCATGTGTCGATGAGTATGAGACGCTGTTGACCGATAACCGTATCTGGAAACAGCGCACCGTCGGCATCGGCGTCGTCTCCCCTGAGCGCGCCCTGCAGTTGGGTTTTACAGGCCCGATGCTGCGTGGCTCAGGTATTGAATGGGATCTGCGCAAAAAGCAGTCCTACGCCGCTTATGACAGGGTCGATTTTGATATCCCGGTGGGCGTCGAGGGAGACTCTTATGATCGCTACCTGGTGCGTATCGAGGAGTTGCGTCAGTCCAACCGGATCATCAAGCAGTGTATCGAGTGGCTGCGCAACAATCCCGGTCCGGTGATGGTGAATGACCACAAGGTCGCTCCACCGATGAGGGCCGACATGAAGGGCGATATGGAGAGTCTGATTCACCATTTCAAACTCTTTACTGAAGGTTACTGCCCACCGCCCGGCGAAGTCTACGCCGCAGTGGAGGCGCCCAAGGGTGAGTTCGGTTGCTACATCATTTCCGATGGGGCCAACAAGCCATATCGGCTGAAGATCCGTGCTCCCGGTTTTCCCCACCTTGCTGCGATGGATGAGATGGTCAAGGGTCATATGCTTGCCGATGTGGTAGCCGTGATCGGCACCATGGATGTGGTATTTGGTGAGATTGACCGCTAGAGCACTGAGATGAACACGATAGAAGTGAATAACAAAGCGGAAATTTTCTCCACCGAGATTCGGGGAGAGATCGACCAGTGGGTTGCTAAATACCCGGCGGACTGGAAACAGTCGGCGGTGATGGCGGCGCTGCGCATTGTCCAGGACGCCAACGGCGGCTGGCTGACCACCGAACTGATGAACGATGTGGCGGCCTATCTTGATATGGCGCCGATAGCGGTCTACGAAGTGGCCACCTTCTACTCGATGTACGAGTTGAAACCGGTTGGCAAGCACAAGATCTGCATCTGTACCAATGTCTCCTGCATGATCAACAATTCGGAGCGGGTCGTTGAGCATTTGGAGGATCGGTTGGGCATCAAGCTGGGCCAGACCACAGAAGATGGCCGCTTTACCCTCAAAGAGGTCGAGTGTCTGGGCGCTTGTGGCGGAGCACCGATGATGCAGATCGGCAAACAATATTACGAAAACCTGACACCAGAGATCATCGATTCGATCCTGGAAGGACTGGAGTAAGGCGGATGGTGAATGAAGTCTGTTTGCGTACTCTGGATCTGGATCGTCCCTGGCGGCTCGAGCAGTATCAGAGTCGGGGTGGCTATGAGATGCTGACCAGGATTCTGAAAGAGAAGACTCCACCTGATGAGATCATCGAAGAGGTGAAGAAGTCCGGCCTGCGTGGCCGTGGCGGCGCCGGTTTTCCCACCGGGCTGAAGTGGAGTTTTATTGCACGTAACGCCCCGGGACAGAAGTACGTGGTCTGCAACTCGGACGAGGGTGAACCGGGTACCTTCAAGGATCGCGATATCCTGCGCTATAACCCGCACCAGTTGGTCGAGGGCATGATCATTGCCGCTTATGCGATTGGTGCGACTCGGGGCTACAATTATATTCGCGGCGAGTTCTGGGAACCCTACGAGCGTTTCGAGACGGCTCTGAAAGAGGCCCGCGAGGCTGGTTTCCTGGGTGAAAACCTGCTCGGTTCCGGTTTCGATTTTGAGCTGCACTCCCACCTCGGTGGCGGCGCTTATGTCTGCGGTGAGGAGACGGCCCTGCTGGAGTCGATCGAAGGCAAGAAGGGGCAGCCCCGCTTCAAGCCTCCGTTCCCCGCGCACTTTGGTCTCTACGGCCGTCCGACGATCATCAACAATACCGAATCCCTGGCTTCGATCCCGATGATACTGAAAGAGGGCGGCCCCTGGTTTGCCGATATCGGTGTCAAGAACAGCGGGGGCTCCAAGCTCTTCTCCATCTCGGGTAATCTGAATAACCCTGGAGTATTTGAGATCCCCATGGGTACGCCTTTCTCTGAGCTGCTGGAGATGGCTGGCGGCGTAAAAGGAGGACGCAAGCTCAAGGCGGTTATTCCGGGCGGCTCCTCCGCGCCGGTTATTCCCGGCGAACAGATGATGGATCTGACTATGGATTACGATGCCATCGCCGAAGCGGGATCCATGCTGGGATCCGGTGCGGTAATCGTGCTTGACGATACCAACTGCATGGTCAAGGTGCTTGAACGCATGTCCTACTTCTACCACGAGGAGTCCTGTGGTCAGTGCACTCCCTGCCGCGAGGGCACCGGCTGGCTCTATCGTGTGGTGAGCCGTATCGAAAATGGTCAGGGCCGCCAGGAGGATCTGGATCTGCTCAATGATGTGGCCGCCAGAATCGGCGGTCGTACCATCTGCGCTCTGGGTGATGCCGCCGCAGGACCGGTGGCTGGTATGCTCAAGCACTTCCGGGATGAATTCCAATACCACATCGACCACAAAAAGTGCCTGGTCGGTGCGGGTTAAAGGTCAGTAGAGACGAAATACGACGATGACTCAGGATTCCATGGTAACCATCGAGATTAACGGCCAGGAGCTGAAAGCAAAGGCCGGGGCCATGCTCATCGAAGTGACCGATGAGGCGGGTATCAATATCCCCCGTTTCTGCTACCACAAAAAACTCTCAATCTCCGCCAGCTGTCGTCAGTGCCTCGTCGAAGTGAAAAATGCGCCCAAGCCGCTGCCCGCCTGCGCCACGCCGGTGATGGAGGGCATGAAGGTGTTTACCCGCTCACCGCTGGCGCTTGCCGCACAGAAAGGCACTATGGAGTTCCTGCTCATCAATCATCCGCTTGATTGCCCGATCTGTGATCAGGGCGGCGAGTGTGAGCTGCAGGATGTGGCTGTGTCCTGTGGCAGCGATGTCTCCCGTTTTGTGGAAGGCAAACGCGTGGTGCCTGCAAAGAACATCGGTCCGCTTATTGCCACCGAGATGACCCGCTGCATCCACTGTACTCGCTGCATCCGATTCGGTGAGGAGATCGCCGGCATCCGGGAGATGGGCGCTACAGGCCGTGGTGAACACATGGTGATTGGCACCTACGTTGAAAAGAGCATCGACTCCGAGCTTTCAGGCAATATCATAGATCTCTGCCCGGTGGGGGCTTTGACCTCCAAGCCATTTCGTTTCCAGGCACGTGCCTGGGAGTTGACCCAAGTCGAGGGTGTGGCGCCACACGACTCCGTCGGCTCCAATCTGCATCTCCACCTGCGCGGTAACAAGGTAATGCGGGTAGCGCCCAAGGACAATGAGTCGATCAATGAGTGCTGGATCTCCGACCGTGACCGTTTCAGCTATCAGGGTCTCTACAGCGATGACCGTCTGACCGTACCGAAGATCAAGCAGAACGGTGAATGGCAGGATGTGGCCTGGGAAGTGGCGCTGGATATGGCAGCCGCTGGGCTGCAGGAGATCGGTGAAGGGGAGCAGATCGCCTCTTTGGTATCTCCTTCGTCTACCCTCGAAGAGCTCTACCTTGCACAAAAGGTGACTCGGGGGCTGGGCAGCAACAATATTGACTGCCGTCTTCGCCAGGGCGACTTCCGTTTGGATGGCGCAGAACCGGCCTTCAGCTGGCTCGGTTTGCAGATAACTGAGATAGAGGATTTGAATGCGGCGCTGCTGGTGGGCTCCAATACCCGCAAGGAGCAGCCGATCCTGGCGCACAATCTGCGCAAGGCTGCAGTGAGTGGTGCCAAGGTGCATTTCATCAATCCGCTGCAGTTGGAACTGAACTATGCTGCCAGCCAGCAGGTAACCACCCCTGCGGGTATGGTGCAAAGTCTGGCCGCTGTTGCCAAGGCATTGGGCGCGACGGGTGAGGGGGCTGCGGCCAAGGCCATCGATAAAGTGGTTGCTGACGATGATGCCAAAGCCATTGCAAGCGCCATGAAAGATGCGGATAACGCAGCAGTGATGCTGGGAAATATCGCGGCGGCCCATCCCGACTACTCAATACTCTGTGTGCTGGCATCGGCGGTAGCAAACGCGAGTGGCGCGACATTGGGTTTTCTTGCAGAAGCTGCCAACAGTGTCGGCGCCCGTCTCGCCGGCGCATTGCCCCATCTTCTCCCAGGTGCCAAGGCGGCAACTGAGAAAGGGCTGGATGTCATGAAGTTGCAGAAACTGCCCCGTAAGGGTTATCTGCTGCTTGGGGCCGAGCCTGGTTATGACTTCTGGGATGCAGGTTTGACCCAGAGTGCGCTGGAGAGCGCGGATCTGGTGGTTGCGCTGAATACCCATACATCCCCCGCCTTGGAAGCTGCTGCCGACATTCTATTGCCGATCGCCGCATTTGCGGAGACTTCCGGCACCTATGTCAATACCGCAGGTGAGTGGCAGAGCTTCCGCGGCGCGGTAAAACCGCTGGGCGAAGCCAGGCCGGCATGGAAAGTTCTGCGGGTGCTGGGTAACCTCCTGGATCAGAAGGACTGCGAATATACCTCATCTGAGCAGGTTCGTGATGAACTGGCTTCGCTCTGTGAGGGTGTGGTGCCGGACAACAGTATTGGAAAGGCAGAGAGCGCGGATCTGCAGAGTGCCGTCGATGGCCTGATCAGGATTGGCGATGTGCCGCTCTACGCGCTCGATAGTCTGGTGCGCAGGGCAAGTGCGCTGCAGCAGACTAAAGATGCGGCTCCCGCTGCGATCTGCATCAATGCGGAGGAGGCCAAAAAAGCGGGCCTTGCTGATTGCGACTCCGCAGTGGTGACGCAGGATGGCAGAGAAGCCACACTGCCGGTTTCGATCGACGCAAATATTCCGGACGGTTGCGTCCGAATCTCTGCCGGACTGGCCGGCACCGAGACTCTCGGTGCGCAGTTTGGCGAAGTGACCCTGGAGAAGGCGTAAACCGATGGATTTTTTTATCAGCATCTGGGAAGCCCTGCCACTTGGGTTACAGACTCTGATCTGGACCCTCCTCAAGATCATCGCCATCGTGGCGCCGGTGATGGTTTGCGTGGCCTATTTTACCTACGCCGAGCGTAAGATTATCGGCTATATGCAAGTGCGCGTCGGCCCCAACCGGGTTGGTCCGAAGGGTTGGCTGCAACCCATTGCAGATGCGGTCAAGCTGATGTTCAAAGAGATCGTGATCCCGACCAGCGCGAACAAGGTGCTGTTCCTGATCGCGCCAACGCTGGTCTTGGGTCCGGCACTGGCGGCCTGGGCGGTATTTCCATTCAATGAAGAGCTGGTGCTGGCGGATATCAACGCCGGACTTCTCTATATCCTGGCGCTGACCTCGGTAGGTGTATATGGGGTCATCATCGCTGGTTGGGCCTCCAATTCGAAATACGCCTTTCTTGGCGCCATGCGCTCTGCAGCGCAGATCGTTGCCTATGAGATCGCCATGGGTTTTGCCCTGGTGGGCGTGTTGGTCGCAGCGGGAAGTTTGAATCTGGGCGACATCGTCAGAGCCCAGCAGGGCGGACTCTTCTCCTGGTTCTGGTTGCCGTTACTGCCGCTGTTCGGTGTCTATGTGATCTCCGGTGTGGCCGAGACCAATCGCGCCCCTTTTGATGTGGCGGAGGGTGAATCTGAGATCGTCGCAGGTTTCCATGTCGACTATTCTGGCATGACCTTCGCGGTCTTCTTCCTTGCGGAGTATGCCAACATCATCCTGATCTCTGCGTTGACCGCGGTGCTGTTCCTGGGTGGCTGGTTGTCTCCTTTCGAAGGCTGGCCCGTCCTTGGGCCCCTGTTTGACTGGGTGCCGGGTTTTGTCTGGCTGGTGATGAAGACGGCGCTGTTCGGTTTTATGTTCCTCTGGTTGCGCGCCACATTCCCCCGCTATCGTTATGATCAGATCATGCGTCTCGGATGGAAGGTGTTCATACCCATTACCATTGTTTGGATTGCCGTAGTGGGCCTTGCTGTGGTCTATCAGCTCCCTTGGTGGTTCGATTGAGAGGCTCTGACGCATGAACGCCCTGACCAACTATTTCAAGAGCCTGTTCCTGTTGGAATTGTTCCGTGGGCTTAGCGTGACTGGCAGATACCTGTTCAAGCGCAAGTTCACAGTTATGTACCCGGAAGAGAAGGCGCCGGTTTCGCCGCGCTTCCGTGGTCTGCATGCACAACGCCGCTATCCGAATGGGGAAGAGCGCTGCATCGCCTGTAAACTGTGCGAAGCAACCTGCCCGGCGTTGGCAATCACTATTGAGGCGGAGCCTCGTGACGACGGTTCCCGCCGGACTACGCGCTACGACATCGATCTTTTCAAGTGTATCTTCTGCGGCTACTGTCAGGAGTCCTGTCCCGTGGATGCAATTGTCGAGACACGACTCTACGAGTACCACTTCGAGAATCGTGAAGACAGCCTGATGACCAAGGCAAAATTACTGGCGATGGGGGATAAATACGAATCCCAAATTGCCGCTGACCTTGATGCACAGGCGAAGCATCGCTGATTTGGATAAAACAGGCTAACTGGCTGGAAAACCTGATGACTTTCGAAAAGTTTATCTTCTATGTGCTGGCATTCGTGCTGATTGCCGCCGCAAGCATGGTGATTACACGGCGTAATCCCGTGCATGCTGCGCTGTTCCTCATCCTGGCTTTTGTCGCCAGCAGCGGGATCTGGCTACTGGCGGAAGCGGAATTCCTGGCCATTACACTGGTACTGGTCTATGTCGGAGCGGTGATGGTGCTGTTTCTCTTCGTGCTGATGATGCTCGATATCGATGTGGCAACGCTCCGAGCCGGTTTTATGAAGATGCTGCCGCTGGGTGTGCTGATGATGCTTGCCATGGTGGCGGAGCTGGTGTTCGTGGTCGGGCCGCACAACTTTGGGCTGGATGAATTTGCTGCACCGGCCCGACACGCTGCTGATTACAGCAATACCGCAGAGTTGGGCAGTGTGCTCTATACCGTCTACATGTTTCCCTTCGAGATCGCTGCGGTGATCCTGTTGGTTGCAATTATTGCTGCTATTGGTCTGAGCATGCGCAAACGTCCGGAAACGAAATATCAGAATCCCACTGAACAGGTGGCGGTCAAGCGTGCTGATCGGGTACGCATGGTCAAAATGGATGTGGAAAAGGGTTAGGGGCCGGGATTATGATTGCACTTTCAGACTACCTCATACTCGGCGCGATCCTGTTTTCGCTGAGCATCGTCGGCATCTTTATCAACCGCAAAAACCTCATCGTACTTATGATGTGTGTTGAGTTGATGTTGCTTGCGGTCAATATGAATTTTATTGCCTTTTCACATTTTCTTGGGGATACGACTGGGCAGGTCTTTGTCTTTTTTATCATGACGGTTGCGGCGGCAGAAGCAGCAATCGGCCTGGCGATTCTGGTGGTGCTGTTCCGCAGCCGCCGCTCGATCAATGTTGAAGATCTGGATAGCCTGAAGGGTTAAGTCCCGCCTGGTTCTCAAGGTCTATTACTGCGAACTAATTTAAAGAACGACGATCATGGAAAAACTCTACCTCGTCATAGTGTTGGCTCCACTCTTGGGCGCTATTGTTGCCGGCTTCTTCGGCAGCCGAATAGGCCGTAAGGGGGCACACTGGGTGACCAGCGGCGGTGTCGGTCTCTCGACACTGCTCTCGCTGTTTGTGCTCAAACGCTTTATGTTCGATGGCGAGCAGGTCTTTAATGGCTCCATCTACACCTGGATGGTGAGCGACGGACTGACCATGGAAGTCGGTTTTCTGGTTGACCAGCTGACAGCAGTGATGATCAGCGTGGTGACTTTCGTCTCCTTCTGCGTGCACATCTATACCATTGGATATATGGCGCACGATGAAGAGAACTGGCCGAGTAACAGTCTGGCCGGCGTCAACAGCTACCAGCGTTTCTTCAGTTATATTTCGTTATTCACCTTCTCCATGCTGATGCTGGTGATGGCCAACAACTTCATGCAGCTCTTCTTCGGTTGGGAAGCGGTGGGTCTGGTCTCATACCTGTTGATCGGCTTCTGGTCGGTTCGTCCCACCGCGGTGTTCGCCAACCTCAAGGCCTTTCTGGTCAACCGGGTGGGTGATTTCGGTTTCATCCTGGGTATTGCTGCTGTAGCGATGTATTTCGGCAGCATCGACTATGCCGAGGTTTTCGCCAAGGCCCCCGCGCTGGCTGATACCCAGATCACCGTCTGGGGCGACAGCAGCTGGTCTCTGATGACGGTCATCTGCATTCTTCTGTTCATTGGCGCAATGGGTAAATCGGCGCAGGTGCCGCTGCATGTCTGGCTGCCCGACTCTATGGAAGGTCCGACGCCGATCTCAGCGCTCATCCATGCCGCAACCATGGTTACCGCCGGTATCTTCATGGTTGCGAGGATGTCGCCGCTCTACGAATTCTCCGAGACCGCATTGAGTTTCGTGCTGATAATCGGTGCGACTACTGCGTTATTTACCGGCCTGATCGGCATCGTGCAGAACGACATCAAACGCGTCGTTGCCTACTCCACGCTCTCCCAGCTCGGCTACATGATGGTGGCATTGGGTGCTTCTGCCTACGCAGCAGGCATCTTCCATCTGATGACACATGCCTTTTTCAAGGCGCTGCTCTTCCTGGCGGCGGGTTCCGTTATCATCGGTATGCACCATAACCAGGATATTCGCAAAATGGGCGGTATCCGGAAATATATGCCCATCACCTACTGGACCTCCCTGATTGGTTCGCTGGCCCTGATCGGCTTTCCGGGTTTCTCCGGGTTCTTCTCCAAGGATGCGATCATCGAGGCAGTACACCACTCCGATATTGTGGGTTCCACCTACGCCTATGTGCTGGTGGTTGCGGGTGTTTTTGTTACCGCGCTCTACAGCTTTCGAATGTTCTTCCTGGTTTTTCATGGCGAAGGTCCCCGTGATGCCCATGCCAAGGAGCATATTCATGAGACACCCAAGGTAGTTACCATTCCGCTGATTCTGTTGGCGATACCCTCGATCTTTTTGGGTTACCTGACCATCGGGCCTATGCTCTTCGGTGACTGGTTCGACGGCGTACTATTCGTGTTGCCGGAACATGCCGGGTTGGCGGAGATGGGTGAACATTTTCATGGTGCGGCAGGTTTTATCCTGCACGGTATGATGGGGCTGCCGTTCTATCTGGCAATGGGTGGTCTCGCCGTGGCCTGGTATATCTATATGAAGAATCCGTCGATTGCCGACAGGATCAAGTCGATGGCAAGCCCTGTCTATAACATGCTTGACAAGAAATACTGGTTCGACGAAGCCTACCAGTTGGTATTTGCCGGCGGAAGCCGTGGGCTGGGCAAGATACTCTGGATGGTGGGCGATCGAGGCCTGATTGATGGACTGGCTGTGAACGGCTCCGCACGTACTGTCGGTTGGCTGGCGGGTATTGTTCGCCATGTGCAGACCGGTTACCTCTATCACTACGCCATTGCGATGATTCTGGGTCTGCTCTTGATGCTGACCTGGTTTGTGGTTGCCTAAGAAGGAAGGACGTATAGCATGATTGCCGATTGGCCCATCCTCAGCCTGACCATCTGGCTTCCGATTATCGGCGGGATAATGGTGCTCGCCAGTGGTGACAGGGAGCCCAATGCGACCCGTTGGACAGCGCTCATTGTTGCTGCTCTTACCTTTGTTTCGAGTCTGCCGCTCTGGTTTGGCTTTGACAGCGGCACTGCGGCGATGCAGTTTGTCGAACGGGCCTCCTGGATCTCCCAGTTCAAGATCGAGTACTATCTGGGTGTTGACGGCATCTCCATGCCGCTGATTATTTTGACTACCTTTATCACGCCGTTGGTGATCATCGCCGGCTGGGAAGTGATCAAATACAGGCCCTCTCAATACATGGCGGCCTTTCTCATTATGGAAGGCGTCATGGTAGGCGTGTTTTCCTCTCTGGATGCCATGCTTTTCTATGTCTTCTGGGAGGCGATGCTGATTCCGATGTTCATCATCATCGGCGTCTGGGGTGGTCCCAACCGGGTCTACGCGACCATCAAGTTCTTCCTCTATACCTTCTTCGGATCGGTCTTCATGCTGGTCGCGCTGATCTACATGTTCTTCCAGTCCGGAAGTTTCGACATTCTTGAATTTCATGGGCTGAAATTAACCCTGACGGAACAGATCCTGATCTTTATCGCTTTCCTGATGGCGTTTGCCGTAAAGGTTCCCATGTGGCCGGTACATACCTGGTTGCCGGACGCTCACGTTGAGGCGCCTACCGGCGGCTCTGTCATCCTGGCTGCGATCATGCTGAAGATCGGCGGTTACGGTTTTCTCCGCTTCAGTCTGCCGATTACGCCGGATGCAAGTCACAGCCTCGACTGGCTGATCATCAGCATGTCTTTGATCGCAGTCGTCTACATCGGCTTTGTGGCGTTGGCTCAGCAGGATATGAAAAAGCTGATAGCCTATTCATCGATTGCACACATGGGTTTTGTCACTCTCGGTTTTTTCATCGTCTTCATCATCATGAGTGAGTCAGGATCAGGGACGGGAAGTGGCGCCCTGCTGGGCGTGGAAGGCGGTATGGTGCAGATGGTCTCTCATGGCTTTATCTCTGCAGCAATGTTCCTCTGCGTCGGTGTGCTCTATGATCGGATGCACAGTCGTCAGATCGACGACTACGGTGGCGTGGTGCACACCATGCCTGTATTTGCGGCATTCATGGTCTTTTTTGCCATGGCCAATGCAGGTCTGCCTGGCACATCCGGCTTTGTCGGTGAATTCATGGTGATCCTGGCCAGCTTTCGCGCCGATTTCTGGTATGCGTTCCTGGCGGCAACGACGCTGATTATTGGTGCGGCCTATACTCTCTGGATGATCAAACGGGTGCTGTTCGGCGATGTGGCGAATGACAATGTCGCCACGCTGGAAGATATGAATTCTCGGGAACTCATCGTGCTGGGGACGCTTGCTGTGGCTGTCATGGTACTTGGCCTCTGGCCCGCACCTTTGGTTGAGGTGATGGATGCCAGCATTGCAAATCTGCTGCAGCATGTTTCCATCTCGAAGCTCTGAACAGGCAACTTACTCGGTAGCGCTCAATGCATTTTGACTCGTCAATATTGATTCCGGTTCTGCCGGAGATTTTCGTCCTCACCCTGGCGTGTATCGTGCTGGTGGTCGATCTCTTTTTGAAAGATGAACAGCGCATCATTACTTACGGGATTACTCAGATCGGTCTGGTTTTCGCCGCTGTGATCGCCCTGGCAGTGGCACAGCCCGACACGCAGGTGGTGTTTGATGGCAGTTACGTACGCGATGCCATGAGCGATGTGTTGAAGGTTGCGATCTACCTGGTCAGCTTCGTAGCCTTCCTCTATGCCAAGGATTATCTGAAGGACAGGGGGATGTTCAAAGGAGAGTTCTACACCCTTGGACTGTTTGCCGTGCTTGGCATGAGTATCATGGTCTCCGCCAATAGTTTTCTGGTGATCTATCTGGGCCTGGAACTGCTGGCGCTATCTCTCTACGCACTGGTTGCCTTCAACCGGGATTCGAAGCAGGGCGCGGAAGCCGCCATGAAGTATTTCGTCCTGGGTGCGCTTGCCTCCGGCATGCTGCTTTACGGCATCTCAATGATCTATGGCGCTACCGGCACCATTCGTTTTGATGAATTGAGTACTGCGCTTGCCAGCCCGGATCTGAACAATATGGTCCTGGTGTTCGGTCTCGTTTTTGTGGTCGTCGGCCTGGCGTTCAAGTTTGGCGCGGTTCCCTTCCACATGTGGGTGCCGGATGTCTATCATGGTGCACCCACCGCCGTTACCCTGTTTATCAGCAGTGCGACAAAAATCGCAGCATTTGCTCTTGCGGTTCGCCTCCTGAAAGATGGGTTGGGTGAGCTGCAGATGCCAGGTGGCTGGGAGGGTTGGCAGGGCATGTTGATTATCCTGGCGATACTCTCCATGGGTGTGGGTAATCTGATCGCAGTCGCGCAGACCAACATCAAACGCATGCTCGCGTATTCCACTATTTCTCATGTCGGCTTTATTCTGCTGGGTATACTTGCCGGTACCCAGGAGGGCTATACCGCAGCAATGTTCTATACCCTGGTTTATGCAATCATGTCGCTGGGCGGTTTTGGCATGGTCATCGCCATGAGTCGTAGGGGTTTTGAGGCAGAGCGTCTCGACGACTATAAAGGACTGAGTCATCGCAGCCCCTGGTTTGCCGCCATGATGTTGCTATTGATGTTCTCCATGGCCGGTGTGCCGCCGACAGTGGGTTTCTTTGCAAAGCTGTTTGTACTCGATGCAGTCGTAAGTGTCGATTTGACCTGGGTCGCCTTGGTAGGCGTTTTCTTCTCAATTATCGGCGCTTTCTACTACATACGCATCATCAAGCTGATGTATTTCGATAAGCCGCTCGATGATAGTCCTTTGACTGCGGGCCTGGACACCCGGATAGTATTATCCCTGAACGGCCTTTCCGTACTGGCGCTGGGTATGTTTCCTGCCGGCCTTCTTTCGATTTGTACTGCGGCGTTTGGGGGTTAGCGAAATTCGTGCTTGCCAAAACAGGTCAGCCCGGTTAATATTCGCCGCGTTGTTGCGGGGTGGAGCAGTCTGGTAGCTCGTCGGGCTCATAACCCGAAGGTCGTTGGTTCAAATCCGGCCCCCGCTACCAATTATAAGAAACCCCGGCTACCGGGGTTTTTTTGTTTCCGGCGTCCAACGTTGCGGTGAAGTGGCAACGGGGGTCCTGACCCGGTATCGGGATCGTAACTGACCGATATGTAAGGAAAAGTCGGATTTTTGGAGTGGGCCATTGGCCCATTTTTTGTGCGGTGAGGAAAATGCGTTCTGCCCCTGAGAATTTGACAAAACTGGTGCGCCAAGAGGTTGACCTGCTTGGTTATGAGCTGGTTGGTGTCGAATTGACCAGCCGGGGTACGGGTGGATTGCTGTTACGAATCTATATTGATCATGCCGATGGCATCAATGTTGATGATTGTTCCCAGGTGAGTCACCAGGTAAGTGGTGTGCTGGATGTGGAAGACCCGATCAAAGAGCATTACAGCCTTGAGGTTTCCTCGCCTGGGCTGGACAGGCCGCTGTTCAATGAGGCTGACTTTGATCGTTTCAGTGGGCAGAAGGTGCGTTTGAAGACGCGTAACAAGATTGAGGGTAGACACCGTTTCATCGGGGAACTGGGTGGAGTGGAGAGTGACGAGGTTCTCATCGTTGATGAGGGAACGTGTTATCACATTCCTCTGGATGAGATTGATTCGGCGCGGTTGATTCCAGAATTCTGAATTGGGAAACAACAGAGATGAGTAAAGAGATTCTGCTGGTTGTGGATGCCGTTTCCAACGAAAAAGGTGTGGAAAAAGGGATCATCTTTGAGGCAATCGAGGCTGCTTTGGCTTCGGCCACAAGAAAGAAGAACGGTGACGATATCCTGGTGCGGGTTGCGATCGATCGCGATGCCGGCGACTACGATACCTTCCGTCGATGGGAAGTGGTTGAGGCTTATGCCGAGGATGAACCGGATGCCGCACTGCGCCAGGTTTTGCTCGATGTGGCAAGAGTGGATCAAGCGGATATCGAACTTGGCGACTTCGTGGAGGAGCCTATCGACTCCATTGAGTTTGGGCGTATTGCAGCCCAGGCAGCCAAACAGGTGATCGTACAGAAGGTTCGGGAAGCAGAGCGCGCCAAAGTTGTTGCAGCCTACCAGGGTCGTGAAGGCGAACTGGTCACTGGTGTGGTCAAGCGCGTCGATCGGGGCAACGTGTTTTTCGATCTGGGCGGCAACGCCGAAGCGTTCATCGGCCGTGAACACATGATACCCAAGGAGTCGGTCCGGGTTGGTGACCGCCTGCGCGGTTACCTCTACGAGGTTCGCTCCGAGCCACGAGGCCCTCAGCTTTTCGTCAGCCGGGCCATGCCGGAGCTGCTGATTGAGTTGTTCAAGCTGGAAGTTCCTGAGGTCGGTGAAGGCCTGATCGATATCCGGGGTGCTGCACGGGATGCTGGTCTGCGGGCCAAGATTGCCGTCAAGGCGCTGGATAACCGCATAGATCCGGTTGGTGCCTGTGTCGGCATGCGCGGATCGCGGGTACAGGCGGTTTCCAATGAACTGAACGGCGAGCGCGTCGATATCATCCTGTGGAACGAAAATCCGGCCCAGTTCGTGATCAATGCCATGTCTCCGGCCGAAGTTGTCTCCATCGTGGTTGACGAGGATTCCCACTCGATGGATGTCTCTGTGAACGAAGAGAACCTCTCCCAGGCGATAGGCAGAGGTGGTCAGAACGTGCGCCTTGCAAGCCATCTGACCGGTTGGGAACTCAATGTCATGGACGAGGCTGAAGCGCAGGAGAAGAGTGAATCCGAGTCCCGGGTCTTCATCGAAACCTTTATGGAACAGCTCGATGTGGACGAGGACGTCGCTGTTATTCTGATGCAGGAGGGGTTTACCTCTATCGAAGAGGTGGCCTACGTGCCCATTGAAGAGATGATGGCCATCGAAGAGTTTGATGACGAGTTGATCGAAGAGCTGAGAAATCGCGCTAAAGACATGCTGCTCACCAAAGCGATCGCGAGCGAAGAGAGTTTTAAAGAGCCTGCCGAAGACCTGCTGGGTATGGATGGCATGGATAAGGATCTGGCCTATGCGCTTGCAGCCAAGGACGTGGTGAGCATGGAGGATCTGGCTGAACAGTCCATCGATGACCTGATGGAGATCGAAGGCATGGACGAAGAGCGGGCAGGTAAGTTGATCATGACCGCGCGTGTGCCCTGGTTTGAAGAGACGGAATAGGGTGCGCCGACGGAAGACCTCCGTTGGATAGTGATGATGCGAGTGCGTGGCAATATGATGGGTAAGGCAAAGTCGAGAGGCCTGAACAAATGAGTGAAGTAACGGTAGAACAGCTTGCCAAGGTTGTTGGCATTCCCTCCGAGCAGTTGCTGGGACAGTTGGCTGACGCCGGGATCCAGGCAAAAGGCCCCGACGACAAAATTTCGGATGAAGAGAAGAGTAAACTGCTCAATCATCTGCGACATAGCCATGGCAAAAAGGCGACAATATCCGCCAGTGCGCCCAATAAGGTGACACTGCGCCGCAAGACGGTCAGCGAATTGCGTCAGCCGGGCGCAACCCGCCGCAATCCACTGAATCGTGCAACCAGTACGCCGAGCAAAACAGTCAGTGTTGAGGTGCGGAAGAAGCGTACCTACGTGAAGCGCAGCGTAGTCGCTGGTGATGACATGACGCAGAAGGAGGCGGAAGCAGCCCGCTTGGCGTTGGAAGAGCAATCAAAGCAGCAGGCGGTTGTTGAGGCAGAAGTGGAAGCGCGTAAGGCTGCGGAAGCGAAGAAGCGTGAAGAGGAGCAGGCAGAAGTCCGCAAAGCTGAAGAAGAGGCGCGCCTGAAGGCTGAGGAAGAGGCCAGACAACAAGCTGAAGAGGCGAACGAGGCGGCCCGTCAGGCGGAAGAGGCCAGGGTCAAGAAGGAACAGGAAGCGAAACAGCAGGAAGCAGCTCGGGGCAAAAAGGGCAATAAGGAGAGCAGAGGCAAGGAGCAGAAAGATTCGAAAGGTGGCTCGTCCCGCTACGGTCGCAAAGAGTTGCATGTTTCAAAAGAGGGTCGAGGACGGCGCAAGAAAAAGCCGTCCCGTCGTCGGGGAACACCGGCGGTTGATACGGAACACGGGTTTCAAAAACCTACCACGCCAGTGGTGCATGAGGTGAAAATACCCGAGAGCATCTCCGTGGCCGAGCTGGCGCAGCAGATGTCGGTGAAAGCCGCCGAAGTGATCAAGGTGCTGATGAAGATGGGCATGATGGTCACCATCAATCAGCCGTTGGATCGGGATACATCGACGCTGATCGTGGAGGAGATGGGGCATACCCCGGTTATGCAGCGGGATGAGGACGTAGAGGCGGATCTGCTCAGTAGTGATGACGCCGCGCAAGCGGAAGGTGAACAGATTGCACGTCCACCGGTAGTTACCATCATGGGTCACGTCGACCATGGTAAGACTTCTCTGCTCGATTACATCAGGGCCAGTAAAGTTGCGGATGGTGAGGCGGGTGGAATCACCCAGCATATTGGCGCGTATCACGTCGATACAGCCAAGGGCACCATTTCGTTTCTGGATACCCCTGGCCACGCCGCGTTTACTGCGATGCGCGCCCGTGGTGCGAAGGTAACCGATATCGTCATCCTCGTGGTCGCTGCCGATGATGGCGTCATGCCGCAGACCAGGGAGGCAATCCAGCACGCCAGGGCTGCGAACGTGCCACTGATCGTGGCGGTGAATAAGATCGATAAGCCGGAAGCGAATCCGGATCGCGTGATCCAGGAGTTGGCCCAGGAAGAGGTTATCCCGGAAGATTGGGGCGGCGATACCATGTTCGTCCAGGTCTCCGCCAAGAGTGGCGAAGGCATTGATGATCTGCTTGACGCCATCCTGCTGCAGTCCGAGGTGCTGGAGCTTACCGCCGTCGCAGAGGGACCGGCTGTCGGCTCCATTGTGGAATCGTCGCTGGATAAGGGACGTGGCCCCGTTGCCACTGTGCTGGTGCGCTCCGGTCTTCTGAATAAAGGGGACATCATTGTCTCCGGCAAGGAGTATGGCCGTGTTCGTGCCATGTTCGATGAAAACGGTAAGTCAGTGAAAAGTGCCGGTCCCTCCATACCCGTGGTGGTGCTGGGGCTTTCCGGTACACCCGATGCAGGTGACGATGTACGGGCGGTTGCGGATGAGCGGCGCGCTCGTGAGATTGCCAGTCTGCGTGTCGACAAACACCGGGACAACCGCTTTGCCGCGCAGAAGGCCACCAAGCTGGATGAGATGTTCAGCCAGATGGGACAGGGTGATGTGCAGAATCTCAACATCATCGTCAAGGCTGATGTGCAGGGAAGCGTGGAGGCGCTGAGAGAGTCGCTGATGAAGATCTCCACCGATGAGGTGAAGGTGGCTATCGTGGCTGCGGGCGTAGGGGGGATCAGTGAATCTGATGCAAATCTTGCGGTTACCTCCAATGCGATTATTTTCGGCTTCAATGTACGCGCCGATGCGGGTGCGCGGCGTATCGTCGAAGAGCAGGGTCTCGATATGCGTTACTACGGCATCATCTATGAAGTCATCGATGATGTGAAGAAAGCGATCTCCGGCATGCTCTCCCCTGAAATTCGCGAAGAGATTATCGGTCTGGCCGAGGTGCGTGATGTCTTCCGTAACTCCAAGATCGGGGCGATTGCAGGCTGCATGGTCACCGAAGGTGCCGTCAGACGGAACAGCCCGATTCGTGTGCTACGCGACAATGTGGTCATTTATGAAGGGGCGCTGGAGTCGCTGCGCCGGTTCAAGGATGACGTGCCTGAGGTCAAGGCGGGTACGGAGTGTGGTGTCGGTGTGAGGAACTACAATGACGTGCAGGCCGGCGATCAGATCGAGGTGTTCGAACGTACTGAAATAGCGCGGATTGTCGAGTAGACAATGGCGCAGGATTTCAAGCGCACCGATCGTATCGGCTCCCAGCTGCAGCGGGATCTGGCGGACCTCATCCGTGAGGAGATGAAGGACCCTGGGTTGGGCATGGTTACCATCCAGGAGGTTCGAGTAGTGCGGGATCTCTCCCAGGCCAAGGTCTTCTTTACCGTGATGGGTACGGATCTCCCTGTCAGTGAGTGTGCCAAGCGGCTGAATCAGGCGGCAGGACACCTGCGCTTTCTGCTGGGGCAGCAGAGCAAGTTACGTACCGTGCCCAAACTGCATTTCGTCTTTGACGAGTCGGTTGAGCGGGGTCAACATCTGGCTTCCCTGATCGATCAGGCGGTCGCCGATAATCATTCGGATTCATAAGCCCGGCAATCGCCGGAAACTCATTCAGAAAAAACTACCTAGAGCAGAAGATGGGACGTCGTCGAAACAGAGGACGCAATATCAGTGGGGTATTGCTGTTGGATAAGCCGGAGGGTATTACCTCCAACAAGGCTTTGCAGGAGATCAAGTTTCTCTTCAAGGCCGCCAAGGCCGGTCATACTGGTAGTCTGGACCCGCTGGCGACCGGACTGCTGCCGATCTGTTTCGGTGAGGCGACCAAGATGTCGGCCTTTCTGCTGGATGCTGACAAGCACTACCAGGTGAAGGTCAAGCTTGGCGAGACCACCACCACGGGGGATGCCGAGGGCGAAATCCTGAAAACCGCGAGCCCCGACGGCGTCACGGAAACGGCTCTGTTGGAAGTGTTGCAGACGTTTATGGGGGAGCAGCAGCAGTTGCCGCCCATGTACTCAGCCATCAAGCACAAGGGTGAAAGGCTCTATAAGCTGGCACGCCAGGGTATAGAGGTAGAGCGCGAACCCCGCACCATTCATATCCACTCCCTCGACCTGCTCAGTTTTGACCTGCCGGAATTCGAGATGTACGTGCACTGCTCGAAAGGCACCTATGTGCGCACCCTGGCGGAGGATATCGGCGCCAAATTGGGCTGCGGTGCTTTTGTCAGCGGTTTGCGCCGCACTGGTGTGGGTCCATTTGACGATCAGTCGATGGTGACCCTGGAACAGGTAAAAGAGGATTTCGAAGCGCGCCGGTTTGCGGAGATGGATGCGCTGCTGCTGCCGCTGGAGAGTGCGCTCTCCGATTGGCCGGAGATCAACCTCACGCCGGATGCCGCCTTCTATCTGAAACAGGGACAGCCGGTGCTGGTGCCCAAGGCGCCCACCAGCGGCTGGGTTCGCCTCTACGCCAATGAGGTGGATTTTCTCGGTGTTGGACAGATCCTGGACGATGGCCGCGTGGCGCCCAAGCGATTGCTGCAGTCGAATCACTGAGGATACAACCAATCAGGTCGCTGATTTAATTGCGATTCAGACACAATCCGCGCATAATTCGCGGCTCACTGGAGTGCCAACAGGGCACTTCGGAACAGATTTATCGAGACGGCCGGACTCCCCTGAACTCATTGTTGGAGGAGATCTTAAAAATGGCCATATTTATAGAGACGTAACCCAATAGGAGTACAGCGTCATGACAATGAGCTCAGAAGATAAAAAAGCCATCGTGGAAGAGTATAAACGTGGCCCCGGTGATACCGGTTCCCCAGAGGTGCAGGTAGCCCTGCTGACCTCCCGTATCACCTATCTCACCGAACACTTCAAGCGGCACAAGCAGGATCACCACTCCCGCCAGGGTCTGGTTCGCATGGTCAACTCCCGCCGTAAGCTGCTTGACTATCTCAAGAGCAAGGATGCGGAGCGCTATCGCGATCTGATCTCCCGCCTTGGCCTGCGCCGTTAATCCGGTCTTATCTGCACTGAGGAAGAGACAGTGACTCTGATTAAAAAAGAATTTCAGTGGGGCGACAATAAGGTCACCATCGAGACTGGCGAGATTGCCCGCCAGGCCGACGGCGCCGTTATGGTCAATATGGACGATACCGTCGTCCAGGTTACCGTTGTTGCCGGTCGCAACGATCCCGGTCGGGACTTCTTTCCACTCACCGTGGACTATCAGGAGAAGACCTATGCAGCCGGTCATATACCCGGCGGTTTTTTCCGGCGCGAGGGGCGTCCCAGCGAGAAGGAGATCCTCACATCACGACTGATCGATCGTCCGATCCGCCCGCTGTTCCCCAAGGGGTACACCACCGAGGTGCAGGTGATCATCACTGTGATGTCCCTGAATCCAGCGGTTGATCCCGAGATCCCCTCCCTGATCGGCGCCTCCGCCGCGCTGGCGATCTCCGGCCTGCCGTTCAATGGCCCGGTGAGCGCAGCCCGTGTGGGATACAAGGATGGCGAGTACATTCTGAATGCCCCCAGCACCGGCTTGAGCGATGCCACCGATCTGGATCTGATCGTCTCCGGCACCGAGCATGCAGTACTGATGGTCGAATCCGAGGCGCGTGAGCTGTCTGAAGAGGTTATGCTGGGTGCAGTGCTCTTCGGACACGAGCAGCAGCAGGTTGCGCTGCAGGCGATCAAGGAACTGGCTGCCGAGGTTGGAAATGCCCCTGCTGAATACGCAGTTCCCGAAGTGGATGCCGATCTGAAAGCTGCTGTAGAGGCTGCTGCCGGCGAAGGTATCGGCAATGCCTACCAGGTTGCCGACAAGATGGAGCGTTACGCCGCCATCAAAGCGGTGGTTACCGATGCCGTTGCAGCACTTTGCGGCGGAGAAGACGCCCGTTGGGACGAGGGTGACGTAAAGGGTGTTATCGAGAAACTGAAGAAGACAACCGTGCGTGGCCGTATCCTCGAAGGAGAGCCCCGCATCGATGGTCGCGATACCACTACCGTGCGTCCCATCAGTGTGCGTACCGGCGTGTTACCCCGCACCCACGGTTCCGCCCTGTTTACCCGTGGCGAGACTCAGGCCCTGGTGGTGACCACCCTCGGCACCGAGCGTGATTCTCAGATCATCGATGCTCTCGACGGCTCCTACCGCGAACCCTTCATGCTGCACTACAACTTCCCTCCCTTCTGCGTAGGTGAGACAGGTCGTGTAGGTAGCCCGAAACGACGTGAAATCGGCCACGGTCGCCTGGCCAAGCGAGGCGTGATGGCCTGCATGCCGACCATTACCGATTTTCCCTATGCCATCCGTGTGGTTTCGGAGATCACCGAGTCCAACGGCTCCTCTTCCATGGCATCGGTCTGCGGCACCAGTCTGTCGCTGATGGACGCAGGTGTGCCGATCAAGGCGCCGATTGCCGGTGTTGCCATGGGTTTGATCAAGGAAGATGAGAGATTCGCCGTGCTCACCGATATCATGGGCGACGAGGATCATCTCGGCGACATGGACTTCAAGGTGGCCGGTACCAGTGACGGTATCAATGCACTGCAGATGGACATCAAGATCGACGGCATCACCAAGGAGATCATGGAGATCGCCCTGGAGCAGGCCAAAGAGGGCCGCATGCACATCCTGGGTGAGATGAACAGCGTCATCAACTCTCACCGGGAAGAGATGTCCGAGCATGCGCCGCGGATTATCGAGTTGCGTATCAACCCGGACAAGATCCGTGACGTGATCGGCAAGGGTGGCGCCACCATCCGTTCCATCACCGAAGAGACCGGCGCCACCGTCGATATCACCGACGACGGCGTAGTCAAGATCTTCTCCGTTGACAAGGCGGCAGGTGAGGATGCCCGCAAGCGTGTCGAGCTGATCACCGCTGATGTCGAAGTCGGTACCATCTACGAGGGCAAGGTTGCCCGCCTGATGGATTTCGGCGCCTTCGTCACCATTCTTCCCGGCAAAGATGGTCTGGTGCATATCTCCCAGATCTCCAACGAGCGGGTGGAGAAGGTCAGCGATAAGCTGTCTGAAGGCGATGTCATCAAGGTTAAAGTCCTCGAAGTGGACAAGCAGGGACGTATCCGCCTGAGTATGAAGGCGGTAAGCGAAGAGTAATCACGCTTCGTTGAGCTGATAAAAAGGGGCCTTCCGGCCCCTTTTTTTGTTGGTAGAAAAAATTTGAATCTGAATTCAGACGCCCCCCGTATAGGTTATTGAAAGTCGTTATCAAAACGACATAATTGACCAGATGAGGAATTCGTCATGAAAAAAATCGCATTTACAGCCGCACTGCTTCTTTCCGCCAATCTCTATGCCGGAGGAAGCTCAGAATTCGCATACAATGGTTTTGAAGGTAACCCTGACCTCTTTGTAGGTAGCACGGGTTCCGCTTCACTGCCCACAGCAGTTCAGCCTGGTATCGGTGAGGCCTACGGTGATGTCCGTCTGGGTGGTGTCAATACCTCTCGGCACGACGGCCAGAAGGGCAGCAATGAGGCGTATGGCAGTGCCATTTTGGATCAGGGACACAGCATCGACTGGTAAACAGTTGGCGGCCTGACGGGGTGGAAGTCTAGCCCCGTACAGGTTTTGCAACCCACCGATCAATGAGCCGATGCGCCATCATCCCCTAACGTTTTTTTTGCTTGGCGGGTTCAGCCTGCTTTTGATGGCCTGTGTGCCACAAAAAAATGAACTGCGATCCGATGCCGTTTTGCCCGTGGATAAGATGGAGTCGGTGCGTGATGAAGCGAAAAAACTGATCCAGGGCATGCTGGATGAAGATCTGTTGCCGGGGTTGAGTGTGGCGTTGGTGGACCGAAACGGCCCCCTATGGATCGAAGGGTTCGGCAAGGCGGATATGCAAAAAGGTACCTTGGCAGGTGCTGAAACTATCTATCGTGTCGGCTCCTTGAGCAAGCCACTGACAGCCTTGGCTGTCATGCAGCTGGGCGGACAGCAACGTCTCTCCCTCGATGATCCCATCAGCCGTCAGCTCGACGGTTTTTCCATTCGCAGTCATGATGCTGAAGCGGTCGTCATCACGCCTCGGCAGCTATTGAGTCATCGCAGTGGCCTGCCCAGCGATCTGCGTAAAGGCATGTATACGTCGACTCCGTTCACACAGGTCACAACACTGCTGCACGATGAGTACATCGCCTATGCGGCGGACAGCGTCTACAGCTATTCCAACCTCGGTTACGATCTGCTCGGCCATCTAGTGGAGCAGAAATCCAGAATGACATTTCCCGGATACATGAAGCAGAATGTTTTTTTACCCTTGGACATGCAGAGTAGTGGCTATGAAGTGACGGATGAAATGCGTGAGAGGTTGGCAGCTGGGCATCTGGATGGCCTGGTCAGACCGCAGCCTCCGCTACGGGATACCCCGGCATTGGGACTCTACAGCAGCGCCAAAGATCTTGGACACTTGATGCAGTCCCTGTTGCTTGGGCGGATACCCAATATCGATACTGCAATGATCTTGGAAATGTGGACCTCGCAGACGGCAAAGGGTCAGATTGCGTTGGGTTACTCCCCTGGGCTGGGCTGGTTTATTGAGGATGATCAACTGCTCGGGCGCGTGGTGCGTCACGGTGGCAGCACTATGCTGTTTGGGGCGGAGATGGCAATGTTGCCGGATCATGAGCTTGGCGTAGTGGTGCTTGCCAATGGTGCAGGCAGCAACAAGGCGGCCCGCAAGCTTGCTGCAACGATACTGGCGCTCGCGGTAAAAGTGCGGGGTACGGCTGGCAAACCGATGCCGATTCGCTCGCCGAACACGATGGCTGCATTGCCCGAGACCCCTTCAGGCGGCTATGCAACCGATCTTGGACTGCTGATGGTGGATCCAGAACATCCTCGCCTTTGCGCCTGCATCATCGAGCGTGTCCTGGATATGGTGCGGTTTGATGACGGCAGCCTCGGGTTGACACCCGAGAGTGCGGCAACCCTGCCTCCCTCCTACAGAGTACTGGGAGAAATGCGTTTTCGTTCCCGCACCAGCAATGATCTGGAGGTGCTGGTGGCGGAGCGGGACGGTGAAGAGTATGTGCTTGGCAGCCGAATTGAATCCCAGCCCTGGGATGAGGTCTGGAGAAAGCGCACCGGCAGTTACCGGACGATCAACCCTGATGGCCAGTTCAGCATCGAGGATCTGCGGCTAAGTACTGAAAGCGGGGTGCTCTGCCTCCACTATAAAGCGCCCCACCTCTCCGACAGTTCTATTCGTGTGCCGCTGAAGCCCGTCTCCTCCACTGAGGCGGTCATAGAGGGGCTGGGTAGAGGGCGGGGGGAAACCGTGCGTATCGTGGAGGTGAACGGCAAGCAGTGCATAAGGTTCTCCGGCTATATGGGTGAACCGATAGAAGAAAAATAGTTTCCGTCCGGAAACCCTTATCTAACCACGAAGCGCACGAAGTACACGAAGAAAATTTATTGCTAATCAATCTTTTACCTTCGTGCTCTTCGTGTCCTTTGTGGTTAATACATTGTTTCCGGATAGACACTGAATAAGCTGGCCGGTTCAGTTCTTGCTCCTTTGCGCGGCTACCATTACTCTTGCAGGAGATCTGAATGCAATGTCTCTGAAGGAGTTTACATGGCAGCCGGGGAGACCGACCCGAAAACAGCGAATGCAGAGCGCAACGAGCAGCTGAAAGCGTTGCTTGCCGCCTGCACGCTGAAAGACCGCAGGGCATTTGCCCAGTTGTATGAGATGACTTCGGCGAAACTATATGGGGTTATTCTGCGTATCTTAATTAGAGACACATGGGCGCAGGACTGTTTGCAGGAGGCCTATATCAAGATATGGAACAGTGCAGACAGCTACCGTCCCTACCTAGCCGCGCCGACCACCTGGATGGCAACCATTGCGCGCAATCAGGCACTGGATCTGCTACGCCGACGGCGCCGTGAGGTGCAGATGGCAGAACCGGAAAAGCTGCTCGAAGCATCAGACAGTAAGATGATGCCGCTGGAGCGGTTGCAGCAGAGTGATGAGGGGCGTCGTCTCAACGATTGCCTGGAACAGATAAAGAGCCAGCAGCGCCAGGTTATCGCCCTGGCCTACTTCAAGGGGCTGACCCATGAGGAGCTGGCGAGTCAGACGGGAACGCCACTTGGCACGGTCAAGACATGGATACGTCGTGGACTTGAACAACTGAAGAGGTGTCTTGAACCATGACACAGCAGAATCAAAAATCGCCAGCCCCAGACCTTGCGGGTGAATATGTGCTTGGCACCCTGCAGGGTGAGAGACAGGCTGATTTTGAACATCGTCTGAAAGAGGACACTGCGTTACAGGCAGAGGTGTCGGCCTGGGAACAGCGGTTTGCTCCCATGTTGGAGGCAATTGAGCCTGTGAAGCCGCCTGTTGATGTCTGGCGCAACATTGAACAGCGCCTTGATCCTTCATCCCGGTCGGAGAAAGCGGGGATCTTGAACAGTCTTGGTTTCTGGCGCAATCTGGGTATGCTCATGGCCAGCCTGGTGATGGTACTGACGCTTACTCTCTTTGGCATTGACCGTACTGATATGGAGATGGACCGGGTGCTTGTAGTGATGAACGAACAGTCCCAGGCGGGCTGGATCATAGGTACCGCCGGTTCTGGTGGACAACTGCATGTGAAGGCAGTGGCGCCTACCCGGGTGCCGAAAGATAAGGTCTGTCAGCTCTGGATGGAGACCGGCGATGGACGGTTGGTGTCGGTGGGCATATTACCCGAACGTGGTGCCGAACGGATGAATGTACCCGTATCTCTGCGAAGTGACAGTCGCTTCAAGATCAGTATTGAGCCGGTTGCGGAACTACCGGCGACTAAACCCAGTGGAGAGTTCGTCTTTGAGGGTGGTTTGACCAGCATTTGATTGCCACCTAAATCGCAGGAGTCCTGGGGGATTGGGCTTCAGCGACACTCTCTCATGGTGAGCAGTAGTGGCCGGAGTCGATTCAGGTATGCAGAACCGGCAATGACGGAAATATTGTCATCGCTGGTTTTACTCTCTGGTCAGAACAGGAATCGGCTCCGACCGTTTGACTATTGTCTGATACCCTCTACATAGAGACCCAACTCGACCTCTTTGGAGGCCGGACCAATGTTGAAGTCGATGTTGTAGTCAGAAAGTTTCAACTTCGTGTGCCCCTCGAAACCACGACGGAAACCACCCCAGGGATCCTTGCCTGCGCCGATTTGCCTAACATCGATACGGATCGGTTTTGTCACACCACGCAGGGTCAGGTTGCCTTTCATGGTGCCGGTACTATCACCATTTGAATGGTAACTGGTGCTCACGAAACGGGCTTCCGGGTAGCGTTTAACAAAGAGAAAATCCTCGCTTCGCAGATGTTTGTCCCGTTCCGCATGGTTAGAGTCGACACTGGCCGTGTTGATAATTACCTCTGCACCGGCGTTTGATGGATTCTTCTCGTCATAGCTGAATTTTCCACTGAACTTATCGAAGCGGCCAAGCAGCAGGCTATAGCCGAGATGTGGGATCTTGAACTGTATCGAAGCATGGGATCCCTTGGTGTCGATGACATAGTCTGCGGCGTATAAACTGCCTGATAGCGGCAACAGGGCTGATAGCAACAGAAACGATAATCTGCGTGGGCTTTTCATCAGGACTACCTCCGGTGGTTGTTATCGGGTTGTGTTTTGAGCATTCGCATGAGGGTTTCATCCCTATCGAAGAGGCGGTGCTTCAACGCGCCGGCAGTATGCAAGGCAACGAATGCAGCCAGGGTGTAGGCAAAATACTTGTGCAGCTTTCCGGCTAAATCCTTTTGCTCGTCCATTTCAGGGAACAGTGCCGGTACCTCGAGCAGGCTGAACAGTTCCACTCCACTCCCTTTGGCGGTGGCGATCAGATAGCCGCTGATACAGAGACTATAGAGCAGAATATAGAGTATATGATGGGTCAGGGTAGCGACGGAGCGCTCCCAGAACGCGTGGTTGGGCAGTGGAGCGGGCTTGATGTTGTTTGCGCGCCACAGGTTGCGGGCGAAGAGCAATCCCAGTAGAACCAGTCCGAAACTCTTATGCCACCAGGGCGCGGCATGGTACCAGGGATGGTAGTAGTCGATACCGACCATATAGTAGCCGAGTGAAAACAACCCGATGATGAGCAAGGTCATGCTCCAGTGCAGCAGAATGCTGATAATGCCAAAGTGCAGAGTCGTGTCCCGAATGAGCATGGCAGGCTGTTTCGATGAAGTTATTTTCCGATTGGACAGATCGGTTCAGTTATTGTTCCCGGATGGCAGGGGAGGTGTGCGTTGGCCAAAGCGGGCTTGAGGACACTGACTCTGGTCAGTGATGAGGAGTATGATCTCCATGGAAGGGTTTTAGTCCGGATGCTTGGAGAGACAGTCTGAAGTGTTGCTGAAAGGGATTCTATTTCGTTTGCCGGGATTTGGCTCCTATAGGGGCAGGTACGCCTATTTTGCTTTGATGGCCATGATCGGGCTGATCACGGTGGCTTATATCGGTTGGGAGTACGTGAATCGTACCAGCCGTATCCAGGTCGCCAATATTGAGCAACGGGCTATGACTGCGGGAGCTGTGGCCGACACGCAAGAGCTGCTTAATCATGTCGATAACCGCTTGTCCCGGATTATCACCGAGCCACGTGAGTCCGAAATAGAGGACATCAATAAAGAGTTCAGCAGGCTCAATATTGCGCTACTTCACTTGGAGAAAACACTGCCGCGCACGACCAACGGTTCTATCGCGGCGGCAGTTCGGGTGCTTCATCTGGACGCGCAACGACTGCATGCAGCGACCATTGAGTTGGTGGAAGTGCGTACAGACATGGAGCGCTGGTTTCCCGCCATGCGGCTGATGCGTGAGCAGATGCTGCCGCATAACCAGGCTGTGCTGAGTGAGTTGGATACCATACTCATTGAGGTTCGTGAGGCGCTGGAACCAGAAGAGCAGCTCGAAGCGATCAACGCAATATCTTCATTGCGCCATGCCTGGAACAACATGGTCTCAGAGCTGCGCCTGCTGGTGGCTAACCGTTTTGGCGTTTTTTCCAGTGAAGCGAGTGCCGGGATGCGATCGCGGATGGTCAATATTGGTTACTATGCGGAGGAAGTGCCGGGCTACTTACAGATCCTGAGAACAATGGTGGATTCGGATCGCCTGGGTTTCATTGGTCCAGAAGCATTGGATGCGCTTGACAGCCATCACCGGGACTGGGTAAACGCATCCAACCAACTCATCGTATTGTTGGACAATCCAGGATGGCGTGTAGACCTGGTGATTCTGACTGAGTCGATCGATCCCTTGCTTGAGCAAATGAGGCAGCGGCTCTCTGCGTTGGATCTGGAACTGGACAAACAGTCCGCCCAGGATATTACTCTACTGACCAAGACAGCACGTACCCTCTCTTTTTCTATACTCGGCATAGCGTTCTTCGGCATTTTGCTGATTACCTTTGCCTATATTTTTCTCAATCGCACACTCCTCAGGCCGATTGCAGAGACGGCAATGGCGCTGAAACAGGAGGCCCAGGGGGTGTTGGATATCACCCCTCCGCCTGCCTCCCTGCAGGAGACGGCGAACCTGGTCGAAGCCTTTAATGAGATGCGCAAACAGGTGCATATGCGGCAACAGCATCTGGATCACATGGCCCACCATGATGCATTGACGAGGTTACCGAACCGGGTGTTGTTTCGTGATCGGCTGGAACATGCACTGAAGATTGCAGCACGGGAGGGCCGCTTGATCGGCCTGATGTTTTTGGATCTTGATCGCTTTAAACAGGTCAATGACAGCCTCGGTCACTTGGTAGGGGATGAGTTGCTGAAGATCGTGGCGGAACGCCTGCGAGGGCTGATTAGGGAGTCAGATACCGTCGCTAGGCTCAGTGGTGACGAGTTCGCCGTGCTGGTGGAAGGCATCAACCAACGCGATGATATGGTTCCTCTGGCGGAGAAGGTGTTAGATGCAGTTGAACAGCCGATTGAGATTGCCGAGCATGAATTGAGAATCACCGTCTCTGTGGGAATAGCGATGGCGCCTCTGGATGATGTTGTGGCCGATAATCTGATTCGTGATGCGGATACAGCGATGTATTCAGCGAAACAGCAGGGAAGGGCTGCCTATCGTTTTTTTACTGATGAGATGACCCATGTTGTGGCGGAGAGTCTGCGGCTTGAAAATGAAATTCGCTCTGCGGTAGAGAATGGAGAGTTCCTGTTCCATTTTCAGCCAGTGGTCAGTCTCAGGAACGGCGAGCTTTATTGTTGTGAAGCTTTGATGCGGTGGCAGCATCCGGAAAAAGGCTTGATGGCGCCGGAGGTCTTTCTGGATGTGCTGGATGATACCGGCCTGATTACCTCAATTATCGACATGCTGCTGGATCAGGCCTCGAGCCATCGAGAGGAACTCAGCAAGAAACTCGGCAGAGAAGTTGCTGTGTCAGTCAATCTGTCGGCACGTTTGATGAATGATCCGGGGTTTTGTCGCGGACTGTTGAAGCGGCTGGTGGCAAGAGACTTTCCGCTCGGAAGTCTGGTGCTTGAGATCACAGAGGATACCCTGACCCGTGAGCTTGCGGAGGCGAATGAGTTTCTACAGCAAGTGAAGAACCTTGGTGCAAAGATTGCCCTGGATGATTTTGGCGTCGGTCAGGCTTCATTGAGCCACCTGCGGCAGTTTCCATTCGACCTGGTGAAGATCGATCGCGACTTTATCAGCAATGTGGATTCCGATGTCAATGATGCGAGTCTCGTGCGGGCCATTATCCAACTGGCCCATGCGTTTGGTATGCAGGTAGTGGCGGAAGGTGTTGAGACAGAACAGCAGTTGGCCTTTGTACGTGCGCACGGATGCGACTACATTCAAGGCTATCTTGTGGGGGTGCCTGCCGATTCTGGGCAGGTTGTCGCCTGTCTCTCAGCTGGACGACACGGAAGTCTGTTGGCTAATTGATCTGTTTCTGCATGGCGTGGGAAGTTATCAACTGGTTCTCAGTGAACAGGACCCAGTTGTTCAGGTGTGATTTCGGGTGAGAAAAAGGCATCTGCAGCATCAGGATCGACCGGGTCTCCCGCATTGTTGACCAGTGGCTGATCATAGTCGTTCCAACCCCGCAAACCGGTCTTCAGTGAAACGACATCATCAAACCCCATCTGTTTAAGGGTGTATGCGGCCAGAATGCTCCGGTTGCCTGAGCGGCAGATCACCACTACGCGTTTATCCCGTGCGGTTACCAGTTCCGGCACCGTTTCGTCATACCCATAGTCACACGCCGTTTCCAGAATACCCCGTGGTACGATCAGGGAGTCCTGAATGTGACCTCCATCAAATTCATAAGGGCAGCGGATATCAAGCAGCAGGAGATCCTCTCTGGCCGAGATTTCATCAGCAAGATCCCAGGGGAATATCTCATCCACTGTTTTGGACTGCTCCGCTATCAGGTCGTTGAATCTCTTGCGCATGGAATCGACTTCTCTTGCCAAACTGAATGTAGAGGGTTTAAGTTATTGTTCTCACGGTACTGGTCTCAATCCATGACAAAGCGCAATTCCACTTTTGAGCTGTGAGCGCTCTAAAAAGCGTAGGAACGGCACTTCGCCGCGAAAGCGCTGCTCCTACAGAGATAAGGTCAGGTATCCCGGCCTCATCGGGATTATTGTGCATAGCCAGTTTTTTTGAATGGAGTTCTTTATGCCTGCAGAGCAGATTGCACAGATCCAGGTGAAACCCATCGACGTGCTGATGATCAGCATTTTGGTGCAGTATCTGGGAATCTATCTGACCCGTAAGATTCGACTGCTGCGTGACTACTACATCCCGCCCGCTGTGACTGGGGGTTTGATCTGTAGTGGAATCATTGCGCTGATCTATGTCTACCGGGGCGTCGAAATCAGCTTCGATATGCAGATCAGGGATGTTCTGTTGTTGGTTTTCTTCAGCACCATCGGACTCTCCGCAAAATTGAGTACGCTGGCCACCGGTGGCAAGGCGCTGGCGGTGATGGTGGTTGTGGCCGGGCTCTTTCTTGTGATTCAGAATGCGACAGGCGTTGGTCTGGCAACGCTTGCGGGAGGGCATCCCGGTTACGGCCTCTTTGCCGGGAGTGTCTCTTTTGCCGGCGGGCACGGCACTGCCATCGCCTGGGGTGCAGAGGCGGAAGCGGCAGGTCTGAAAAATGCCAGCGTGGTAGGCATTGCCTTTGCTACCTTCGGACTCATCGGAGGCGGTTTGCTTGGCGGACCTGTGGCCAGGGGCTTGATTAACCGATACAAGCTGAAAGGGGGATCAACAGCGGATGATAGCCGTTTAGAGCAGAAGCCTGTTGCGATGGGCGATCCCGCCTCTCTCTCCAATCTACTCGGCGCCATTCTGCTGCTCGCGATCTGCGTGGAGAGCGGCGACCTGGTAAACCGCCTGCTATTCGAGAAGGGGGTGTTGCTGCCCGGTTTTCTCGCCGCCATGTTTGTCGGTATCCTGCTCACGAATCTTGCGGACCTCATCAAGCTCCGCATCAATCTGCATACCATCAATAAATTTGGCGAAGTGAGCCTGGCCCTGTTTCTCGCCATGAGCCTGATGAGCATGCAGCTTTGGAGCCTGGCAGGCGCTGCAGGTGCGATATTTTTTATCATGATCCTGCAGATGCTGGTGATCACCCTGTTCACCACACTGATCGTTTTTCGGGTGATGGGGAAGGACTATGATGCCGCGGTGATGGCCGCCGGATTCGTCGGTCTGGGCTTGGGCGCCACGCCGGTGGCGATTGCCAATATGAGTGCGGTGACGGCGCGGTTTGGCCACTCTGCAAAGGCGCTGTTGGTGATACCGCTGGTGGGTGCTTTCTTTATCGACCTGCTCAACGCGCTGGTCATCAAGTTCTATATCAACGTCATCACGAATTGGTTGGTTTGATTATCCAGAAACAGGAAAATCGGGATGCTGAGATTATTTATCCGTGTTGACACTCTGGGCAGAGAAAACAGCCCTGGCTGCCCGAAATGATCTTGATAATTTTTGTGCCGCAGCGGTAGCACAGCAGACCCTCCCGACGAAAGACCTTGAATCGTGCAGACTCAAAACTGCTTCCCTCGGAAATGAGTTGTTCTGCCAATGTTAGTTGATTGGTGATGCCGCCGGTCTCATAGGACTGCCTCGGCAGTTTTACGATGGCATCGGCAAGGCGTTCCAACTGCATGTCGGTACACTGACTGGGTTTAATGCGTGGATGCAGTGAGGCGGTAAAGAGGATCTCGCAACGGAGATAGTTGCCCAGTCCTGCCAGAAATGACTGGTCTGTCAGCAACGTTGCCAATTGTCGGTTGCGAAACCGTTTGCCAAGAAGCCGTTTGACGATGGCTTCACCATCAAGAGAACTGCTCAAAATATCAGGTCCCAATCGACTCAAAAGCGGATGGGTTTTTAGGCCTGCTTTCGTCAGAACCGCAATATCCGAAGCACTGAAAAGCAGTGCAGTCTTCGACGCCGTTTCCAGTCTCAGCCGCAACTGGCGCGAGGTGTCAGGCATCTCGTTCTTGTCGAGACAGTACCAACGGCCATAGAGTTGATTGTGGCTGTAGATGGAGAGACCGTTGTCGAAATGGTTGAGCATCGCTTTGCCATGGGTCTCCACCTCGATCAGCTTGGCACCGGTCAGTCTCTTCTCAAAGGGTTTCAGCGTCGGCAGGCCGAACCAGACGGTTTCAATGATCTGGTCTTGCAGGATAGCCGCGATCCTGTCGGCGGCGCGTCGGATTTCCGGGCCTTCTGGCATAGTTCGAGTCTGTCGTATAGCGAGGCGCTACATTCTACCCCGGAACAGACAGGCTCCGGCAGACGTTGGCCCGATCAAGCGCAGCGGATCGGGCACCTCCACTGCAATGGAAGATATGCCCAGTCAGTCTTGACACAGTGGGAAAACTCCCGTAAATTTCGCGCCTCTCCTATTCGGAGGTTGCCGACTTTGGCTCACCGGAAAGGACCTGTCCCCATCGTCTAGAGGCCTAGGACACTGGCCTTTCACGCCGGTAACAGGGGTTCGACTCCCCTTGGGGACGCCATATCCAAAAAGGGCTTACGTTCTCGTAAGCCTTTTTTATTGTCATCAGAAATCTCTGAAGAAACAGACGCTACACTTGCTCTTTCCCCACAACCCCAACCTCTTTCGGGGCTGAAATCCCCAGTCAGACAGATCCCGATGATTGTCGGATTTCTTTACATATCGACTAAATCGTTAAACACCTATCTTTTGTGTGGCTAAGTGGCTGTTTTTAATGTTGATGTCGTTCTGCATCAGGCGGCAAACAGGACAATCAAGCCAAGCGAATATGCTTTAAAATAACATATAACTACTTGAATTTCCTATAGATGTCGAAATTTTTTACATACCATGATTCATGGATTACTGACTATGTTCAGTATGTCATTGTTAATACAGGTAAATAGTTTTTTGGCATAAATTATGCATTATGAATGAAGCAAGACTCTGTCGATCATGCTGCTAACTTACAGAATGGATCTAATTTATCTGTAAGTTCGAGGTTGTATTTCTCGTATAAGAAAAAAAGACGGCTTGGAGTCGATGAGCGGAAAGTAGATAGCAAATAAAGCAAATTGAAGGAGTTAATTATGCGGACACATTGGAAAGGTTTCTTACTGATCTTCTTTGGGTCGTTATTGTGGAGTATGGGAACACAGGCGACCGCCATCAATGTTGCACTCAACAAGACCGTAACGCTAAACGGTGAGTTCTTCACTGGTGGATGGGGAGGCTCGACAGTCGTAGATGCGAGCACCGTCGTCGATGACGTGTTCCTTCCACAAAGCACTCAGTGGGATCAGGGCACTGTATGGTGGGATAGCAGTCGAGGCGGTGGTGGTCAATATTTGGACATAGACTTGGGAGGAGCTTTTAACATCGAGAGTCTTATTGTTCAGGCAGACGACAACGATTCTTACGATCTGCTCTACTGGGATCTTGGTAGCTCCGTGTGGCAACTGGCATGGGGTGTGCCTGCCGTTGGGGGATGGGGAGAGCAAACTCGCCCAAATCCTCTGGACGATACGCAAAGGTACTTGCTCTCAACCCCTATTGTAACGAGTACCCTCCGGTTTCAAGCTAATTCCGGCGATGGATATTACTCTGTGTCGGAGATTCAAGCTTACGGCACAGCCGTGCCGGAACCCACCAGCCTTGTGTTGCTTGCAGCAGGACTTTTGGGAGTAGGAGCAGTCCGTCGTCGCAGGCGGGCGTAACGTCACATCTTTTTGGATAGGGGGGCTTCGGCCTCCCTTTTTCTTCCAACAGAATTAGCCATACCGTCATCCCGGCAAGCACAGTTTCTTCAATCGCTAAGGGTGGAATTCCCCGCAGCTTGCAGCGATCAAAATGGCTGTTGCAATGGGAATCTGTGATTTCCAAGCAACACATCCTGATACCCCGTCTGCTTGCAGCGGGGTAGTTTATTTAGTGCGTGGGCAATTCAGGCCGTTGCGACTGGTCTGAAACATGATTTTGGTATGGCGACGCAGATGCCGTTCGTCTGCACTGATCACCCGGGCTGGGTGGAGACCTCCGCAGGCTGAGGACTCTTGACCCTGTAAAACACAGCATAAATCACCGGTATGATCCCCAACGTCAAAATAGTGGAGAGCAAAATACCGGCAATGATGGCGACCGCCATCGGCTCCCACATCTCTCCTCCTCCCAGGTAGAGAGGGATCAGGCCCAGCACGGTGGTGGCTGTGGTGAGCAGGATGGGACGCAGGCGGCGCTGGGCGGCTTCGATGATGGCCTGTTGCGGTGGCAGTCCGTTGACCTCCAGTTCAAGCTGGATGCGTTCCAGAAGGACGATGGCGTTGTTGATGACTATGCCGGCCAGGGAGATCACGCCCAGCAGGGTCATAAAGCCGAAGAAGGAGTCGGCGAGGATGAGTCCGTAGATCACGCCGATGAGTCCCAGGGGGATGGTGAGGATCACGATGAGTGATTTGCGCAGGGAGTTGAACTGGGCCACCAGTAGCATGATGATGATGAAGCCGGCGATGGGCAGTTTTTCGGCGATGGATTGGGTGGCGGCTCCAGAGGATTCGGCCTCACCGCCGAGTTCGTAGCGGTAGCCTGGTGGCCAGCCGGCTTGTTGGGCCGTCAGCCAGGGCTTAAGCGCGGCGAATGCTAAGGCCGCGGTGCTGCCCTCCTGCAACTGCGCACCGATGGAAACAGTTTTCATTCGATCCCGGCGTAGAATTTTCGAGGCATCCCACAGAAGATCCATGTCCGCGACCTGTTTGAGTGGGACAGCTTCTCCCGTGGCCTGGGAGTAGACCGAGAAGGCTTCAAGTTTACCAATATCCTGTCGGTCGGCGGTGGAGGATCGCAGTATGACCGGAATCACTTCGTCGTCCTCGCGGAACTGGGTGAGTTCCATGCCGCTCAAGCCGGCCTGCAGGGAAACGGCAATGTCTTCGCTGGATACACCGGAGCGTAAGGCTCGCGACTGGTCGATCTTGACGGCTAGTTTCTTGATACGCTGGCCCCAATCGTCGTTGATGGTTCGTAGCCCGGGGATTCCCTCCATTTTCTGCTTGATCTGGGCGACCAGAGAGAAGAGTTCGTCCGTATCGCGGCCGGAGAGGCGGACTTCCACCGGGTTGGCGATGGCCGCGCCGTTTTCAAAACGGCGCATGGTTACACGCAGATCGGGGAAATGTTCGAAGGTGTAGTGGTCGAGCTTTTCCATCAGTCCGGTGATGGCCTCTGCGGAGGTCGTGTGTACGATGATCAGGGCGTAGTTGGAGCTGACCGAGTGGGGCGAATGGGTGAGCACGAAGCGCATCCCGCCAAAGCCGATGTAAGCCACGGTGCGGGTAACGCCTTCGGTTTCTTCTCCAGGCTCACCTCTGACTTTGTCGGCAACCTGTATCGCAGGTTTCAGCTCATCGTTAATAAAGCCCTCGATCTGTTTCACCACCGACTCGGTCGTTTCAATGGAGGTTCCCAGGGGCAGTTCCAGTTCGAGTTTGAAATAGGTCCGGTCCGAGGGTGGGAAGAAAATGTTGGGAATGAAACGGAAGCTGTACAACGCGGAGGCGAACACCAGGGCGATGATCAAAAGGGTGGAAAATCTGAACCTAAGCAGTAGTTTCAGCGTGCCCCGGTAACCCCGGTAGAAGGCGCTGTCTAAGCTCTCCTGCTGCTGTTCCACCTTGAGGAAGGTCACTGCCAGCATAGGGATGACCGTCAGCGACAGGATCCAGGAGCAGAGCAGGGTGATGGTGACGACCTTGAACAGGGAGGCGGTGAATTCACCTGTGGTGGATTCGGCCAGGAATATGGGTAGAAAGGCAGCAGAGGTGGTCAGAGAGGACGTCAGCAACGGAATGCGCAGTTCGGCGGCGGACTCAATGGCTGATTGCACTCTCTCCATGCCGTTGGCCATGCGTGTCATGATACTTTCTGACATGACAATGCCGTTGTCCACGAGCATGCCCAAGGCGATGATCAGGGCGGCCAGCGAGATCTGATCCAGCCCTATGTCGAAGAAGGACATGATCAGCATGGTAATGATCATACTGGCGGGAATCAGGGCCGCGACGATCATGCCGCTGCGCAGCCCCAGTGAGACGATCATCACCGCCGCCACCACGGCGATGGCCTGCAGCAGATTGGAGATGAAGCTGCTGACCTTGTCCTGCACCTCTTCGGGCGTGAAATGCACGATGTCCAGATTGAGGCCCAGAGGGTAAGCTCCCTGCAGCTCCGCCAGGACTCCCGACACCTGTTTACCGAGCATGATGTTGTTGCCGCCCTCTCGCATGGAGATGCCCAGTGCCAGAGCGGGTATGCCGTCGGTGTGGATCTTGGTGGCTGGCGGATCGATATAGCCGCGCCAGACCTCGGCTACGTCCTTCAGATAGATCAGGGTGCGGTTGCCCGGTACCTGGATGATGGTATGGCGAATCTCTTCCAGGGTTTCGTAGTTGCCGCTGGGTTCCAGGTCGATGCGTTCCCGGCCCAGGGTGACTGTGCCACCGGCAACGATGATGTTGCGGCTGGCCAGCATCTGGCTGAGTTGTGCGGGTGAGATACTCAGTTCCGTCAGGCGCGCATTGTTGTATTCGACGAAGATGCGTTCGTCCTGGGCGCCGTAGAGCTGTACCTTGGCGGCATCCGGCAGGCGCAGCAGCTCATCGCGGCTCTGCTTGGCAAACTCATTCAACTCGGCATAACTGAAATCCGGCCCGGTAACGCCGATGACGATGTCGAACACGTCGCCGAATTCATCGTTGACGATGGGGCCGACGATGCCGTCCGGCAGATCACCTGCCGCGCTGTCGATCTTGCGCCGCAGATCGTCCCAGATCGGCCGCATGACAGCGTAGCTCTCTCTGATATTGACCGAGATAATGGAGACGCCTGCACGGGATTCACTGCTGACGAAATCCAGCTCCGGAATCTGCTGAATGACCGTTTCCAACTTATCTGTCACAAGCTGTTCCACGCGCTGCGGACTGGCGCCGGGGAAATAGGTGGTCACCTGGGCGGTGCGGATGACGAAACCCGGATCATAGGCGCGGGGCATCTTGGTGAATGCATCCACACCGGCCAACAGCAGAACCACCAATAGGACCAGGGTCGTCCGGTTGTTCTTCAGCGCGAACTCGGTGATGTTCAAGGTTTGGTCCCCGGATTCCAACGGACTTTCATATCCGGTTGTGCCTGGCTCATACCTGCGGTGAGGACGTGGTCGCCCTGTTTCAGGCCTGAAGAGATGAGCAGGCCACGGGCATCAAGCTCACCGGTGGTGATAGAACGGCGTTGGATGACGCCGACGCCACTCTTGCTGGTCTCGGGATTGGTGTCGGATTCAGCCAGTGCCTCCACCACATACACATAACGCCCCTGCATATCTTCCAGCACCGAAGAGGCGGGCACATGGAATATGGCACCGTTATCCTCGGCGCCGCTCTCGGTCTCGATGACCACCACCGCGCTCATGCCGGGGAGAATGGTGTAGCCCTTCACGCGGGGCATGGTGAAGGTCACTTCATAGGTTTGGTTCTCCTCGTCCGCGCTGATTGCCGCCTCTTTGAGCTTTAGCGGGAAGCGCTGTTCGGCGATGGCGTCGAACTTTACGAAGTAGGAATGCACCTGAGTTTTCTTCCGGGTGCGTAACATGATGCTTTCCGGCACATTGATCTGGATGGTGAGCGTGGAGATATCCTGCAGGGTGACGATCTGGGTCTGCGGGGTGACTTCCTCATGCCTTTCGACGAAGCGCCTCGCGATGCGGCCATCAAAGGAAGCGTGCAGTACGGTGTAATTCAGGTTCTGCCTTGTCGCTGCCAACTGGGCCTCTGCGGTGGCGTACTGTGCGTTGAGCTTGTCAAAATCGGATTGGGAGATATGGCCGGGGCCGACGAGTTTTTTGCCGCGCTGGAAATTGGATCTGGCGGTCTCGTAACTGGCCTGGCTGGACTTCAGTTCAATCCTGGCATCGGTCTGATCCAGCTTGGCGATGACCTCGCCCTTCTTGACCTTCTCGCCCTCCTTGAGCAGCATTTCATTGACGATGCCTGATACGCGGAAACTGAGATCGGCGCTACGGGCGGCGTCCACCACGGCGGGAAATTCGCGAGTGGCCTTGGTGACGGTGGGATTGACCTCAAGGGTGCGAACAGGACGAAGAATTTCCGCTGGCGCGACAGGTTCGGTCTCTGTTCCGCAGGACAGCAACAGCGGGCTGAAAGCCAGGTTCAACAGCAGCGGGGCGATTTTCATCTTGACTGCTTACAGTCCTTTTCCATGGAAACAAGTCCAGTCCAAAGCCACACAAAGGCTGGAATCAGCAGGGATTGTAACACTTCTCCGTCACTCAAGCGTTTTATAGCAGTCACCGGAGCTTGAACCGAATAACCCCCTGTTCCCTGTAATCTACTCCTATGTCACCACAGCCTGCGTCAGGCCGTCAAACGCATGAAACTGGATTGCAAATTAAGCGGGGTCGCATCGGGGGGCTGTGTGGTGTATTGCACAATGATGAAGTGTTTCTTGGCACGCCGCTAAATGACAGCATTTACTGTGGTACGCTGCCCGGAGTTTTGTATTCGATACTGATTCAATATGCTGAAGGATGGATGATGCCTAAACTATCTGAATTTTACGGTTACCTTTTGGTCGTTCTTTGTGGCCTTTTCTCTTCCTCCACCGTTTTCTCGGCAGAACGTTATATAGTGGATGGGGAGCAGTCATTTGTCCGTATTGCGGCCAAGATGTGCGAGCCTGATCTGCTCAAAGGTGAGTTTGGCAACGTCTCAGGAGAGATATTCCTGGATGAAGAGAGTCTGGAGAATTCCAGTGTCAATATCACGGTAACTGCAGTTTCCGCACTCTTTGATCACGAATATCACCGAAGTGATCATATTGAAACAATCGTCATGGGTGCCAAGTTGCTTAATGCGGCAAAGTTTCCATTGATCAGCTTTAAGAGTACCGAAATAAAACGTTCGAATGCACAGCAGTTTGATGCCTATGGAGAGAAAACCAGTGTGGTTACCGCCATCGTTAAAGGTGACCTGACGCTGGTTGGAATGACGCACCCCTTCGAGATGGAGGTCACGTTTCATAACAAGACGGGGCGAACCAGTAAGGGCAGAATGGTAGCCGCCTTCTCCTCGTTTGGTACTTTCAAACGTTCTGATTTCGGGGTTGTCTACGGCCTCGACAGGGTGGGTATACGACGCATGGGCGATGAGGTGATGGTGATGGCCTCCATTACTGCGAACCGGGCGCAATAATCTGCGGCAGTCCGTCTGCGGGTTGTGTCTTGTTCTTGACGTAGCAGCCATATGCCCGGGTTATCTTTTTGCGGACCTGCCGGCCTGCAAGCAGATCATCCAGCGCGTTTCGGGTATAGGGAACCAACTTCCCAGTGGTTTTTTTCAACATGGCGTTGGAGTCTATGGCACCGGAATAGGCAAGGATTCCCTGCCTGTCGATGATAAAGATCTGAGGTGTCGTTGTTGCGCTATAGTCGGTGGAGATATCGAGCGCCATATCCAGGATGACTATTTTTTTTGATGGGTCAAAATTCCCCAGGGCCTGTTCCGGGGTCAGCTTTTGCAGTTTTGGTACTATATTGATCCATGCGACACCATTTTTCGCGGCGTATTCATACAGTGAATCCAGCGTACCGTTATCGTAATAGCGGCGGGAGTAGGGACACTCGGGACTGGACCACTCAAGAACCACGATTTTTCCGGCGTAATCACTCAGCAGATGCCTGTTTCCCTGGAGATCCCGGCCCTGGAAGTCCGGTGCTTTTGCACCCAATAACAGGTCGGCAGAGAGGCTGCCGCTCTGTGTTAACAGGCAGAGGATAAACGCGAGATGGAAAATCTGTTTGCACACAGGACGGCTTCCGATACTGGTTACGATTAGCTGCGAGAGAAGGCTCTGGATAAAATTACCGTTCGCTGCTCAGGCTTGTCGCTTGCAGGAAGAATAAAACCCTCTTTTCGTAAAATCCAGCGCTATCGGCCAGCCACTCCATTGGCAGCGGGCCGTATCTGATTCATTCAGAGTCACTGTTCATATCCTCGTCATAGGCAGTAATCTTTTCGGCAGTGATTACCCGCCGGCGATGGTCACTGAATTTTTCACCGTCTGCTCGTTCCGTGCGCACCCCATTGACCTTCCAGGGTTTGCACAGCTTGCATCCGGCTCGCCGGTTTCTCGGTCTTCCTCTCTTATGGTGCATTTTCAATGATCCAAAAGTTAAATTAAATACGGGCATGGCCAATACAACCGACAACAGTCAACCCGCAAAAGTCCGGTCCGATTGATGGCATTCGACGACCCGACTCCAAATCAACGCCAGTTGCAATCGTGATGATTGCCGGAAGAGTCTGAGCCGCTCCTGCCAAGTGTCCGGCCTGGAGGATTCCACTAGATTATCAGTCAGGTGAAGGAGGCCATGCCCGTAGCCGCTAACAGTCATCCGGTCGCCTGCGGCGCAGCGACCTGAGTCCACTATGGTGAAACGGTAAGCCCGGCAAGTCGGGCAACCTCTTCCGGTATGGAAATAGGCAGAGCTTCCCGATTCCTGGCGGCGATTTGGTCGGCAACGGCGAAGCTTTCAGTGCGGACGACCTCAAGTTTCTGACGGTATGCCTCAAGTGCACTATCCGGCATGACCCGTACGCGAAATGTTGAGGGTCTTGCGAACAGGCCATGCTCCTCCTGGACGCGTACCGGGAGGTTCGGCAATTCGTCGATGCCCACGAGTCCTGCTTCCTGGCCGTCGATCAGGCTCTCCAGCAGGCGAAGTTGCTTGTTGAGCATGTCGAGTTCGGCGAGGTTGGAGCTGATGCCTGTCGCCTCGTTCGCGGAGCCGAGGGCCTTGCGGATCTGCGCGATGGCAGACTGCAGGTCGAACAGGGCAGGCATGAGCGCATCCAGCCGTTCACCCTCGGTCCTGAGCCGTGCCTGCTGATCCTTGCCCAAGTGGCCCATGACCTCAGTCTGGTTGAAGCCTGCGCGAACTTCCTCGGCAATGTCGTTGGCGCGGCGCGACAGGCGCTCGGCCACTTTGTGCCAGCGGTTCAGTGTAAGTCGGTAGGTCTTGTCCATTTTCACGCCCCCCAGTTGGAATTCTTGTTTTGTCATCTATCTCGGATGTAATAAAGCAAATGTTGTGCCGGTTTAAAAAATAGCTCCCAAGTTATTGTCTTTACAATGGGATTTTCTCAGGCGGCCGCTGCGTGAGGTGATTCGACAATGAAAAAGACGAGAAAATATTATCAATACTGATATATTATTATCGTATGAACGTCGTATTTGGCCTGTTTGACCCGGAACTCGATGGTGGCGGCCCGAGCGGCCGTCACAATCATTGGCGGCCAACACTCTCCCTGCTGAGTCACGTCGACCTTCCCGTCGGCAGGCTCGAACTCCTGGTTCAGCGCGCACATCTTGAGATGGCGCAGGCAGCGATCGCCGAGATGGCTGCATGTTCGCCTCAAACCCGTATCGTTCGGCACGATATCAACTTTCAGGATCCGTGGGACTTCGAGGAGGTGTTCACGGTTTTGCACGATATCGTCGACGACTACCCCTTCGATCCGGACAAGGTTGATTACTTCGCCCATATGTCCGCGGGCACCCATGTGGCCCGTGTCTGCCTGTTTCTTTTATGTGAGTCCAGAGTGTTGCCCGGCCGCATGTTGCAAACCTATCCGGCCGATGCCTATGGCCAGGGTACTGAGGCAGGCTGGCGCACGATTGACCTTACCCTAGCCAGGTATGATCGCCTCGCACAGCGCTTTGAACGACGCAAGGCGCGTGGAGAGCAATTTCTTAAGTCCGGCATCGCTACCGAGAACCCTGCCTTCAATCGTTTGATCGATGAGATAGAAACGGTCGCGATTGCATCGCAACACCCGATCCTGTTGACCGGTCCCACTGGTGCCGGAAAATCGGTACTTGCGCAACGCATCTACGCGCTTAAACATCAGCGTCACCAACTGACGGGTGCCTTTGTGCCGGTCAATTGCGCAACACTGCGCGGTGATGCCGCGATGTCGACGCTGTTTGGTCACTGCAAAGGCGCCTTCACCGGTGCCATAAGCGTGCGCGAGGGTCTGTTGAAGAGCGCCGATCAGGGCCTGCTCTTTCTTGATGAGATCGGCGAGCTGGGTCCCGAGGAGCAGGCGATGCTGCTCACGGCGTTAGAGAAGGGACACTTCTATCCCGTTGGCTCGGACAGGGAGGCGAGCAGCGATTTTCAGCTGATTGCAGGGAGTAACCGTGATCTGCGCACCGAGGTTCGTGCCGGCCGTTTTCGCGAGGATCTGCTTGCCCGCATCAATCTCTGGCATTTCGATCTGCCAGGTCTTCGCGAGCGCAGCGAGGACATCACGCCCAATATCGTGTTTGAACTCGACAAGTTCGCAAGCCGCAATGGTCGGCAGGTAAGTTTTAATCGGGAGGCGATGCAGCGGTATCTCGATTTCGCACACTCCCTTTCGGCGACCTGGCGCGGCAACTTTCGTGATCTCAATGCCAGTGTCACGAGAATGGCGACGCTGGCTGGCAGTGGTCGTATCGACAGCCAAATTGTGGAGCGGGAGATCTCCAGGCTGGAGTGGTCCTGGATCAGGGAGCAGCCCATTGCGTCAGGGAGCGTCCTGGGGAAATTATTGCCGTCTGAGACAATTGATCAACTCGATCTGTTCGACCGGCTTCAGCTCGAACAGGTGGCCAACGTCTGTCTTGAGTGTGCATCACTGTCGGAAGTCGGCCGCCGACTGTTTGGTGTCTCTCGAACGCACAAAAGATCGATCAACGACTCAGACCGATTACGCAAATACCTGGCACGGTTTGGACTTGACTGGGGGGCTATCCATTCGGGTCAGCACTCTTGATTTGCGCTGAGGCGTGAAAAGCGGATCTTCATATTTTGTAACTACTCACCCCCCCACCATCCAGATTAACAAACTTGCACCAATAGAAGCTTGACAACATAGCTTTCTGATTCTATGCTGTTGATCCAATGCGATGCAAAGGATCAAA
>JAESPD010000110.1 GCA_016756855.1 gamma proteobacterium endosymbiont of Lamellibrachia anaximandri
GTAGGTGTCATGCGGTGGCATCAGGGCGATGATGGGTTGGCATAGACCGGAGGTGGCCTTTGATCCAAAATAGCTGCTCATGATCTTTGATCCTTTGCATCGCATTGGATCAACAGCATAGAATCAGCAAGCTATGTTGTCAAGCTTCTATTGGTGCAAGTTTGTTAATCTGGATGGTGGGGGGGTGAGTAGTTACTTTGGGTCAAGAAAAACCCCAATCTGCCGAAAAGCTAACATAGATTGTTGCCGCTGTCCGTCCAACAGCAGAAACAGACAGCGCCCAGCCCGCTCAAGCAAGGAGCATCTTTGGCATGTATATTAAAAAACCCTTTCAATACGATGAGAACGAGCAAAGTACAGGGGATGATCGCCGCCAGATCAAACGGCGCCATCTCATCTACTATCTGCGTGTTTGGGACACAGATTACGAACAATTGCTTGGTCATGTCGTCGACATTTCCAGTGAGGGTTTGATGCTACTCAGTGACCAACCGATTCCAAAAGATAAAGAGTATTCGATGGAGATCCGTCTGCCCGATCTCAACGGCAGCCCGCAAAAGATCGATTTTCGGGCAGCCTGCCGCTGGAGCAGCAACGACATCAACCGCTCATTCTACGACTCTGGCTTTAATTTCCTGGACAGTGTCCCGGAAGCAGTCGATGTCGTACAGCAGTTGATCAAGGAGTATGGCTTCAAGGATTGAACAACGGCTTAGAGGAAAATTCAGCACTCCGTCCACAAACCACGGATAGCCGCAATACCTTGGGCGCCACGCCGCCTTGCCTCAACCATCACTTCCAACCGCATACCCCCCAGCGCATAGACTGGAAGATTGGCTTGATCAACCCACGCCTCAAACCGCTCCCACCCCAAAGGCTCCGCATCAGGATGGCTGGCCGTCGGCAGCACGGGTGACAGTAGCGCGTAGTCCAGTCCCAGGTCGACAGCGTGAGCAAGTTCTCCGGAATCATGGCAGGAAGCCCCCACCAGGCCTACATTCCCAGGACGTCGCTGCTGCGACATCAATGTATGTCGATTGAGATGCAGACCATCTGCCAACCCTGCCCACTCCAGGATGTTGTCCGGGCGATTCAAAATGAGGCGGGCACCCGCATTTCCAGTGGTTTTCCTGGCTGCATCCACCAGTTCCCGGTATTCCCGATCTGAGAGTTCATGGGCGCGCAACTGGACGATACGAACGCCCAGCTGTAAAACCTGTTCAAGGCGCTGTAGAAACTGCTCCGGCCGCGATGAATCTTCGCCGGTGATAAGATAGCGAGAAGGCAACTGAAGCGCGGTAATGACCGGGCGATCCGCCGCAGGAAAAACCTCCGGGCGCATCTCCTGTGGCCTGCACCAACGAAGCGGCTGGCCCTCGACACCCCGGGGCGTTCCCGCAAAGGCACTCACACGATGGACATCAAGGAGCACGGAACGATTTTCATAGTGATGGGTGATGCGGATCAGCGGTTCTGAGCGCAGCGGCCGGACGTCGAGTTCCTCCAGCAGTTCCCGTTCCAGCGCCTGCAACGGCGACTCACCCGCTTCCAGTTTGCCGCCGGGAAACTCCCAGAGCCCCCCCTGATGCACATGTTCCGGACGCCGGGTGATCAATATCCGCCCCTGGTCATCCTCTATAGCTGCGGCGGCGACGTGGATTAACATCCTGCTTTGGTTTCTTGATTGAAGTTGTTCAAGACGTAGGCCCGATCAAGCGCAGCGGATCGGGCAGCCTCCAGTTGACAGAACGCAGGCGTTGCCGGTTCCGCTGCGCTTGAACCGGCCTACGGCGGTGATGTGGATCAGCAGCAATCCATCAGGTTCGGTATTCAGCGTTGATCTTGACGTAGTCGTAGGAGAGATCACAGGTCAGAATCCGTGCTGCGGCATGACCACGGCCCAATTTCACACCGATGGTGAATTCGGCACGATCCATCACCTGCTGTCCCGCGGCTTCGGTATAGTCTGCGGCACGTCCTCCGTCCCGAACGATACATACGTCGTCGAGCCAGATCTCCACCTGATCAATGGCCAAATCTTCCAGGCCAGCCCGCCCCACTGCGGCGAGAATACGTCCCCAGTTGGGGTCGGAGGCAAAAAGCGCCGTCTTGACCAGAGGGGAGTGGGCAATAGTATAAGCAACCGACCTCGCCTCCCGCTCACTGGTTGCTGATTCCACCAGCACTTCGACCAGTTTGGTAGCACCCTCGCCGTCCCGCACTATCTCACGCGCAAGAGACATGCAGACCTCGGTAACCGTCTGGCTCAGTTTGCGGTATGCCTCGGAATCGGCATCGGACACCAATTCAACCCCAGCCTCGCCGCTGGCCAGCAGCATGCAGGCGTCATTGGTGGAGGTATCCCCATCCACGGTGATGCTGTTGAAGGAGGGCTGGACCGCATCGAGCAGACACTGCTGCAACAACGCGGCATCCACCGCAAGGTCGGTTCCCAAATAGGCCAGCATGGTGGCCATGTCGGGTCGGATCATGCCGGAGCCCTTGGCAATTCCGGTCACGGTGATGCTCTCCCCCGCCAGGTCGAACTGTCGGGATACCATTTTGGGACGGGTATCGGTGGTCATAATCGCAGCCGCAGCCGCCTCCCACGATGCCTCATCCAACGACTCAATCGCTTTCGGCAACGCCTGTTCGATGCAATCGACCGGCAGATTTTCACCAATCACACCGGTGGAGAAGGGCAGAACCTGGGCAGCCTTACAGCCGGTAACCTCAGCCAACGCCGCACAGGAGCGTTGCGCATCCAACAAACCCCGCTCGCCGGTGCCGGCATTGGCATTTCCGGAATTGATCAGCAGATAACGGGGGGCTTCTGCCCCCATATGCTGTTTGGCCACATGCACCGGGGCTGCGCAAAATGCGTTACGAGTGAAGACGCCTGCACAACTCCCTCCTTCCGGCAACTCTATAACGAGCAGATCATCCCTGCCGGGATACTTGATGCCCGCTGCCGCCACCCCCAAGCGAATGCCGGGAACAGAGTAGACGTCATCCCCCATGATCAGGCGATGCGCCCATGACACTGCTTGTATTTCTTACCGGAACCACATGGACAGGGTTCATTGCGCCCGATCTTGCGTCCCTCACGCACAAACGGCCGATGCTCTTCCTCTTCAGCAGCTGCCTGTTGCGGTGCCGCCTCTTCCTCTTCGCTCAGGCCATGAAACTCTTCATGCTTGAACTCGAAGTCGGCCTGCTGAGCACGGTTCTGCAACGCCATCTCTTCCGGCATCTGCACCTGCACCTTGGATAGGATGCCCACAACTTCGCTTTTGATGCCGCCAAGCATGTTGGAGAACATCTCGAAGGCTTCGCGTTTGTACTCCTGCTTGGGATTTTTCTGCGCATAACCACGCAGGTGAATACCCTGACGCAGATAGTCCATCGCCGCCAGGTGCTCTTTCCAGATACCGTCGAGAGTCTGCAGCATCACGCCCTTCTCGAACTGACGCATCCCCTCGGCACCGACGAAACCCTCTTTCTTCTGATACTCAGCTTTGAGCGTCTCCTCGATACGCGCGAGGAGAGTCTCTTCGTGCAGATCATGGTCATCATCCAGCCACTGCTGGATCGGCCACTCTCCACTAAACTCATCAGCCAATGCCTGACTCAGCCCCGGCACATCCCACTGCTCTTCAAGACTCTCTCGGGGGATATACCGGTGCATGACATCATCCACCACGTCGGCGCGCAGACTGGTAATGGTCTCGGAGATGTCCTCCGTCTCCATCAGTTCGTTACGCTGCTGATAGACCACCTTGCGCTGGTCACTGGCCACATCATCGTATTCGAGCAGCTGTTTGCGGATATCGAAGTTGCGTCCCTCAACCTTGCGCTGGGCATTCTCGATCGCCTTGGTCACCCAGGGATGCTCGATCGCCTCGCCCTTCTCCATGCCCAGCTTTTTCATGATGCCGCCTACCTTGTCTGAGGCGAATATGCGCATCAGGCTGTCGTCCAGCGAAAGATAGAAGCGGCTGGAGCCAGGATCACCCTGGCGGCCGGAGCGGCCCCGCAACTGGTTGTCGATACGGCGGGACTCATGGCGTTCGGTACCCACCACGTGCAGACCCCCAGACTCAAGGATCTGTTTGTGTACCAACCCCCACGCCTCAGACATTTCATCGACTTTTGCCTTGTCCGGGTCTTCTCCCAACACGGCCAACTGAGTCTCAAGATTGCCGCCCAACACGATGTCAGTACCACGACCCGCCATATTAGTGGCGATGGTCACTGCTCCCGGCACGCCGGCCTGAGCCACAATCTCGGCCTCCTGCTCGTGGTGCTTGGCGTTCAGTACCTTATGATTGACATTGGCCTGCTGAAGTAGATTGGAGACCAGTTCCGAGGTCTCGATAGAGGCGGTACCCACCAACACCGGCTGGCCCCGCTTCACGCAATCCTGCACATCTTCGAGGATTGCCTGATACTTCTCATCCGGCGTAAGAAAGATCAGGTCACCCTTGTCGTCGCGGATCATAGGCATGTTGGTGGGGATGACCACGACCTCCAATCCATAGATCTGCTGAAACTCGAAGGCCTCGGTATCGGCAGTACCCGTCATACCCGACAGCTTCTCGTAAAGCCTGAAGTAATTCTGAAAGGTGATTGAGGCAAGCGTCTGATTCTCGTGCTGAATCTCCACGCCCTCTTTGGCCTCGACTGCCTGGTGCAGCCCATCGGACCAGCGGCGGCCATGCATGGTGCGACCGGTAAATTCGTCAACGATAACGATCTGGCCATCCTTGACGATATACTCCACGTCCTTCTGAAACAGAGCATGGGCGCGCAGCGCCGCATTCACATGGTGCATCAGCATGATATTGGCTGAATCATAGAGGCTTGCGTTCTCTTCCAGCAGCCCGGCCTCAGTCAGCATATCCTCCACATGCTGATGCCCCTCTTCGCTGAGATAGGTCTGGCGCGCCTTCTCATCCACCGAAAAGTCCCCAGGACCAAAATCCGGCTGCCCCTCCTCGTTGGTAATGGGATCCTGCCGCGTCAGCCGGGGAATGATCGCATCGACCGCTTTATAAAGATCGGAACTGTCGTCAGTGGGGCCGGAGATAATCAGCGGTGTGCGTGCCTCGTCGATGAGGATGGAATCCACCTCATCCACGATGGCATAGAAAGGGGGACGCTGTACCCTTTGCTCCCCGCTGAACGCCATATTGTCGCGCAGATAGTCGAAACCGAATTCATTGTTGGTGCCATAGGTCACGTCGGCGGCATAAGCCGCTTTACGCTCAACGGGACGCAGGTGCAGGAAACCACCCGTCGAACCATTGTGTTCGGGATCATAGAGGTAGGATGCACTGTCAGGCCCGGCCCCACCGGAGGAGTTGATGACACCTGTACTCAGCCCCATGAAGTGGTAGATCTTGGCCATCCAGGCCGCGTCGCGACGAGCCAGATAGTCGTTCACCGTCACCACATGCACGCCCTTGGCGGGCAGGGCATTGAGATAGACCGCCAGTGTGGCGACCAGGGTCTTGCCTTCACCGGTTCGCATCTCCGCGATCTTGCCCTGGTTGAGCACCATGCCGCCAATCATCTGCACATCGAAGTGGCGCATCTGCATGGCCCGACGCCCCGCCTCACGCACAACGGCAAAGGCCTCGTTCAGAAGAGAGTCGAGAGACTCCCCCTTCTCCAGACGCTCGCGAAACTCCTGGGTCTTGGCACTCAGCGCGTCATCTGAAAGCACCTCCATATCAGCTTCCAGCGCACTGATCTGGGAGACATTCTTGCTCATCCGCTTGACCAGACGATCATTACGGCTGCCGAAGACCTTCTTGAATATGTTGGTGACCATGTAGTTGTTGGTGTCCGTGAAAAATGCGAAATCGGGCAATCATACCCCAAGCCATCGGTTTCATGAAGCAAGAGGGGTAGTGATGCACGGCAAATCTACGCTAACGCCTAACCCATTGATAGTGTATTAGAGTTGCGAGTCATTTTCAGATAATCAAAGACTGCCCGCGTATTCAGTAGCAGTTTCTTCATCATTTCCGGAAT
>JAESPD010000111.1 GCA_016756855.1 gamma proteobacterium endosymbiont of Lamellibrachia anaximandri
TAAAGAGACTACCTCTACATTTGATTTTTCCGTGGGTTGATCATGGGGTGAATTTTAACAACCATCGTCATGAATAAGTAGCTAATTCCGGATAGTTATTTTTTTCCGCGGCCCTAAGTTGCCGATCATCCTGCGGGGAATGCGGTAGCGCATGCCGCCGTAGATGCCCAGCAGGGGTTTGATCGATGTCAGTATGACCCAAGGGATGCTTGAGTTTTCCAGGGCGACCTTCTGGCCGACCGCAAAACGCCGAGTCATCCGCTTGTGATAGGCCATGACTTCATCACGCCATGCCTGGTTGGTGACGGGCGCCATCTTCAGATACTTGATAGGACACGTATAGTAGTAGGGACCCATGGATTCACATAGTTCCTTGTATCCCCAGCCGTAGCTTTTTTCATTTCTCAACAGATGACAGCCGATGAACGCCTCGCTGATGTTTTTAGGCTTTTTTGTGAGTTTAATGATGCTCCACAACACATTGCCACGCAGGCAATGGGTTATGGTTTCCCAGCGTCGGTTTTCGTTCTCTTCCGGCTGAACCAGAAGATTGATGATGTCGTGCCTGCTGGCGCCTTGAGTGAATAGCCATCCCATGATGTGCCTCCTGGATCGATAAAGAAAAAATCCCAAAGGCGCAGCACAGCCCAAGGCGCGAATGCACCTCAGGGGCGATATAAAGAGTGATTGGATAGATGGACCAACAGCCGGAAGGCTGGCGTACCCACTGCCTGGTCCTGGGGGGTACTCAATGGGCGTCGGCGATGCCGACTAGGGTGTAGCCTTAGGCCCGGCTACGGGGGAACAACATTCACAGTATTACCGCAGATCGGCAGTTTATCAAGTGTGTCTGTGATGTGGTCGCCACTCGCATGAAGGCAATGAAGTCGTCCTTGTGTATTTTGCTTTGATTCTATGGTCTTTCGGTTCCAGGTATCTCCTGCGCTGCAAGGTCAAAGGTATATACGCCCTCAAAGGGCTCTTCTTTTTCCTCTGAGATAAATCTCGCTTTATTCACAATCAAGGCATCGGGAAAATCGGCTGCTTTCTTTTTACGGCCTACCTTAATAGGCTGTGCCTGCCGATAGTCGCTCAGTGCCTGCCATACTGTTTGTCCATCTTCAAAGTAAATGTTCGGCTCTTCAAACAGTGAGTTAACGACATCGACAATCGCCGCTTTATCCAACTTGTATTTTTTTCCTTTGAGTGTCCACAGGGTTTCGGTTAACACCACGTCTGTTATCAGTACAGGCGCAGAGCCGTTGATCAATCCGTCGGCTTTGACTGATTGTTCCTCGTCATCGCTCAGCAAGTAACGAAGCAACACATTAGTATCGATAGCGATCATGCGGTGTTCCTATTCCAAGGCACTCTGTAAAGATGCCTCATCGGTGACTGATGCATCACCCACAACATGCTTGAGTATTCCTTTAGCCGCGCCAGATGTTTTCTTGATGATGGTGATGTGACCACCAGCAACAAAACTTTGATATTCGTCACCGGGTTCGATGTCTGCTTGCCGACATTGGTCAACTGGCAATGTAATTTGTCTTTTCGAACTCACCTTTGGCATGTTACTTCTCTCTTTACTATTTAATGCTGAGTAAAGAATAGCAGTGTCTTTACTATATTGCCAGATGTAAAGAATTTCTGCTGCTTATACAATACTTTGGTGAGATTGGATGGGTAGGCAGCAAACCACTCCAGGGGAACAAGCTGCCCCCCTGGAGTGATGAAAGTAAAATCAAGCTGCCTGGAGAAGGGACAATCGACCATCCAGAATCAGTGAGCCGACTACGCGTTCAACGTCGTCGGAACCCAGATCGATGGTGATGCCATTCAGACCGATACCCGACAGGTCCTGGATCCAGCCTTCCTTGCGGAAGGCATCCAACACCGTATCCCGCCAGTGATCCAGCAGGGGCAGGTGACAGGTTTGACGGACCCGTTGCCACAGCCTGGATGCCTTATCTTCATCGGAACCCATACTGTGACTTAACGGCTGGGATAGACTGGAAACCCGGTGCAACAGGATCGCCTTCCGATTGACCCGGTCCGGCTCGGTGACCAGTCGGTCATACAACCAGAGTTGGGTCACGGCGCCGAAGAGGTTGTCTTTCGGCATCCGTCCGCTGATTTTTACGTAGCGGTCTGCATTGCCGGTGCGGATTCGGACCTTTTGATACTCCGGACCTGTCAATGACAGCTGTTCCAGACCGCCTTCCCGTTCCGAAACGGACAGCCGGGCCAGCAGCTCCTGAATGGCGGTATCCCGCCCCCAGAGGGAGAGGAACACCAGCGCCTCATGTGTATCGGTGACAACGGCATCGGCGAAGATGCCAGGGACTTCCGGCAGGGACATGAGGGCCATGCCGGTAATATCGAGAAATGCTTTCTCGTTCATTGTGTTTCTCCTGATCGAATGAAAAATGATTCATCGGAAAAACACTCCCCAACGGGAGTGCTCCCGATGGGGGTGAATGAAAATGGAAGTGGGCTTCCTTATTTGATAGTGATCGCCATGGCGAAGCTCGGGCTGCCGGGCGTAAAATCCAGTGCGCGGATAACCGGCACGAACCTGTCCGTCAGGGTCCGGATCTCCTCTCCGGTGTCGTCGTCTCTCAGACGCTGTTCCACCTTGGTTTCTTTCTCTTTGTGGGTATCGCCTTTGATGACGAAGGTCCTTCCATCAGCTGAGTGAACGACACCGGAGACCTGGCCTGCCGCCAACGCCAGAGAGAGATGCCAGTCCGACAGTTGCCTGAGCGGTTGGCGGTGACCGGTCTCGCCCTGTTCCAGCTGCAGGTTGAACTGCTCCCAGAGACAGGGATAACGACGGATCTCATCGGCCAACTGGCGTAACTCCATGCGTGAACAGGCGAAGGTCACATCGGCTGATTTCACTGCGGGCACCACATAAGGTTCATGTGGCCACTGAACCGGAAGTTCCGGTGGAAGCGTCTCGCGAATCGCGTTCAGCTGTTCCCGTGTTGCGGCGGCTCCGGTGTTCTCGCCGGACCGGCGGCGAACACCCATGATGACCACCTGCTTGAAGCGTTGCTCCGGTGCCAGATGCACCGTGACCCGCTCGAAATGTGAGGCGATCCAGTGTGACAGTTCGTGATCCAGCACGTAGTGGGGAACGATCAGTACCATCACACCACCGAATTGCAGCAAGGCATTCGACTGGACATAGAACAGCTTCTCCAGCCGCTTCTTGCCCTTCATCCCTGCGCTGTCTCCGGTCTGAGCCTTGTCAGACACGAGATCACCGTAAGGCGGATTGAGGAACTGCAGGCCGAAGGAACGTTTGGAAACAATGCAATCCTGGAAGTCTCCATGGATGCAACGATCCAACAGCGCTTTGGCATGCCAGGCGCGTTCCTCGTCGTACTCGATACCGAAAGTCTGCACGCGATCGGCACCCAGGTGTTCCCTGCATTCGGCGAGGGCCACGCCCTCGCCGGCACAGGGATCGATGATGCGCATCTCGCCGCTTTCGGCCGGAGCCAGGGCGGAGAGGATACGGACGGTGGTCTCTGAATCGGTGGGGAAATAACCGTTTTTGATGAAATTGCGCGCCAGGCGCTGAAACATTAAAGCCATGGTTCTACTCCTTGGGTTTTGCTTGTGCGAAGGGATGCATCATCGATCCGCTGTTTGGATAGGTCTCGCCACCACGGCTGTGGTGGCGAGAGGGGATTGAGTCAGGCGGCAGTCGCCCAAAAGCACTGTCCGGCGTTACTACCCGGCATCAGCTCCAGTTCAGGCATGCCTTGGATTTGAATGAACGCACCGGGCAGGCCCAGCCTGCCTTTGACCGGACGGGCAAAGGCGTTACGGCCCTGTTCCGTATGGTTTTTCAGCAGAGGCTCACACCGGATGACGGCGTCTTCGAGATCGTCATAGCCGTTGTTGTAAACTGCGATTTCGTGGGCTACCTGTTCGGGGGTCTTCATTTTCATGATGGTTTTTCCTGTGCAGTGAAAGCCTCCAGACGGAGGTCCCCAAAGCACCCGGCGGGGAGGCTTTGGTGGACCCCGCAGGAAGGCGGAAACCGCCCGAAGAAAAACCGAACCCACTAGGGAGAGCGGATCCCCCTGGGCAGAAAGTGAAAGAACAATGGAGATTCCATTGCGGATGGGATAGAACGCCTGAATCAGGCCAAGGCCTGCCACCGGGATGTTGCTCAGGCTCGCCGGTGGGAAGGGCGCCGGCATGGGGCCGGCAAAGGGTGCAGCTTACGCTGCGTCCACAATCGTCAAGGCAAAGAGCCTTTCCTGAGTCCATGGCATCAGGAAAGACCCCGCGCAGCGAAAACCAGCGCGGGCCTCCTGTAAAACCCACTGCTACCTATCGTCCACCGGACCCGGATCAGTGGTATCGGGTCACAAATCTTCAAGGCGTGGTCATCCACGCAAAGGGACCCGTCGGCATCCGGTGCCGGGCAGCCGGTAGAGATGCAAGACAGGCCGCAGGGCCTTCCGGTAGGCTCGTTCTAAACCTATCGGAAGGCCCTGTGACAACAGATTCCTGCCCTCTACCAGGCCGTTCGATCGGGCCGCATTGGTGTCCACCGGTTCGCATAGGCGAACCGGTGGACAGTCATGGTCAGGACTCCTTGACCCAGACCTGATCCAGCGGCCGGAACTTGTAACCGGTGGATTTCAGATGGTCCTTCTGGGCGCGGAAGCGTGGACGATCCACAGTTGGATCGAGCTTGACCTCGTCGCACAGGGGCCACAGGGTTCCGAACAGAGTAACGAGCGTATCCTCGGAAGCGTCGGCTACCGGCTCGTCATCCGTTTCTGATGCGGGCGGCGTAACCGGAACGGGTGATTCATCCACCGGGTCCGGCTCGGTGATGGGGGCTTCGTCCTCTGGACGCAGGTCATCGATGCCATCGAGTGCCCACAGACCGATGCGGGCACGAACTTCCATTACCATTCGGCCGCCGGCGACGTATGAGGTCGGATAGATCTGATCGATCCCGAAATCCCCCTCGTAACGGCCTTCGTCATACTGCTCGAGTTCCGGGTCCTTGACCGCGAATTCGCCGATCTCGGTCGCCAGACGTCCGACGTTGAAATCACCATTGCGTCCGTTGATGGTGCGGACATTCAATGTACCGCGTAGCTTGATCATGGCGGTGTCTCCTCTTGTTGATTGAAACGAAAGGGGAGACGCACCCCACAGGATAGTCACCCCGTGGGTAAGAAATGGATAGATGAGAGACCGGCCGGGAGCTGTTGCCAGGTTCCCGGTCGGAGATGGTCAGTCGTTAGCGGCCTGTTGCGTGCTTGCGCCTGGTCTTGATCGGAGGGCAGCAGATAGGGTTGGCCGTCCACTTTGACCCAGTTGAGCTTGAGCAGGCGGGCCTTCAGGCTGACGCCGCTCTGGCCCTTCTTCTCGCCCTGGTTGTATTCGAAGGTGTCGATGTAGAGATCACCGAGCTTGAAACCCACGAGCACTTTGTGGTCGTTCTCGATGGTCTCTTTCAACTGCGCCACGATCTCCTTAGCCTCGGAGCCCGAGACACGGCAGTCGAAACGGACTGTCTGGACATCATCCGATGCGCCATGAATGGCAGCAACCTCGACGGCCAGGAACGGCTCGCCCCGGCGTACGGGAACCTCCCGAACACGATTGAGATAGCCGATACCGGTGGTGTGAAGATCGAAATACCTGGTTTCGGGATTGTTGGTCTGGGACATGGTGTTTCTCCTGATAGGGTGAATGCAATAAACACCGGAGAAAATACCGACCCTGCCGGGGAGTATTTTCCCGGTAAGGTGTGGATTGTGATGGAAGGATCGTCAGCCTGATGGCCGGGCGGTCGTGACACGATCCATGAACCGCCTATGGGTGCCGACAGATGTCAGCAAGGGTGCAGCTTTACCTAGGCTGCGAGGGTGTAAGGGCCGCGGAAAAAAATAACTATCCGGAATTAGCTACTTATTCATGACGATGGTTGTTAAAATTCACCCCATGATCAACCCACGGAAAAATCAAATGTAGAGGTAG
>JAESPD010000112.1 GCA_016756855.1 gamma proteobacterium endosymbiont of Lamellibrachia anaximandri
TGGCAAACTTAGCCCTTTCTGGAATTGAACCTGATTTCTGGCCATGGCGATCTCCTCATTTGGCTTCAGGTTCAGTATGCGCCACCCACTGACTCAATAGCTGAGCCTCAGGGGTAATCAAATAAAGTTAAGCAGATACTCGTCCGCTGCATCCCAGGCGCGCAGTTTCTCTTTAGCGCGCACTGGATAGCGGCTGAGTGAAAATTCACCAAAGGCTGTGGCAAAACGGTCCATCTCAATCGACCGCCTGTAGCCCGCATTTGATGTAGACATCGTAGCGGGTGTTCGGGCTTGTGATCGACATGCTTGGCTCGGCTTCACCAAGAAAACCCGCCTTGGCCGGGCGCTTCACCACGACTCTTGCCATGGCACACTCCCGAGCAACCTGTAACAATTCAGCCGCATCAGGATCATCACCCACAAGCGCACGGAAAACCCGCATCTCCTTTTTCACCAGGGCCGATTTTTTGCGATGGGGATACATCGGATCCAGGTAGACCACATCCGGTCTGTAGGCCTCTTTCAAGCCCCGCATGAACAGAATGGCATCGGCTGAATACAGTTCCATCCGCGCGGCAATCTGCCCGACGGCGGCATCCTCCAACGCACGATCAAGACCATCCTGCAACAAAGCAGCGATAGCTGGAGAACGTTCAACCAACTGAACTCTACAACCTAATGTCGCCAGTACAAACGCATCCCGGCCAAGTCCCGCCGTGGCATCCAGCACCTTTGGATTCAACCCTTTTTTGAGTCCCACCGCTCTGGCCAGCGGCTGTCCCCGGCCGCCACCAAACTGACGGCGGTGCGCACTTTTGCCTGAGACAAAATCGATATAGAGCACACCGCCACCCGATGCCTGATGCAATTCCAGACGTAGCGGAGTTTTGACCAGTTGCATATCTGTCGCACTCCCATCCAGAGACTTGACCGGCAGCGCCAGCGGATGTGAATCAGGCCGCTTCATGATTGAGCCAACGCCAAACGATCAACATCGCCAGGAACGCATAACCCGCCGCCACCCAATAGGTGGGTCCCGGTCCGATGCCAGTCCAGAGATATCCACTGAGCAGACTGCCGAAGGCACCGCCGCCACCAAAACTGATACTGCTGTAGAGTGCCTGCCCCCGTCCCTGATGCTTGCCGACAAAAAAGTGGTGAACCAGGTGGATAGCCGCGGCGTGAAAGGTACCAAAAGTGGCTGCATGCATGACTTGGGCAAGCAATACCAGGAACAACTGGTCTGGCGCGCTGCCGACGATCACCCAGCGCACGACTGCAATAATCAGGCTTGCGATTACCACTTTTCGGGCGCCCCAGCGATGCAACAGCCGGTGCATCACCAGAAACACCAAAACTTCGGCAACCACCCCTAACGCCCAGAGCTGACCAATGAGGGTGCTGGAATAGCCGTGCTCTTCCATGTAGATCGAGTAGAAGGCGTAGTAGGCACTGTGACTCGCCTGCATCAGAAAACAGGCGGCCAGAAATGCAATGATCTCCTTGCGCTTCAATACCGCCAGTATCGAACCCTGTTCATGATGGGGCATCCTTGCGCCCTGCTCCGGCACCACGAGACTGTTTAGCCAGAGACCAAGATAGAGCACCAACACTACCATCGGCACCAGTCCAACCTCCATCTGATCGATGAGATAACCGAGCCCGACCACCGCAATGATAAAACCGATGGAACCCCAGAGACGTATACGGCTGTACTGCTGGATTTGGTCACCCAGATAGCTGAGGGTCACAGCTTCAAACTGGGGCAGTGATGCGTTCCAGAAGAAACTGAACAGCATCATCACCAACGCAAGTATCCAGAACCCTTCGGCGTAGAAGACACCCCCAAAGCTGATCATCGCCAGCAATGATGCAAGACGGACGATGGGCATCCGCCGCCCGGTGTGATCGGCGATCCAGCCCCAGATGTTGGGCGCGACCAGTTTGGTAAACATGATCACCGCCATCAACTCCCCGATCTCCGAGGGGGCAAAACCACGGTCCTTTAGATAGAGTCCCCAGAACGGCAACAACGCCCCGAGCGAGGCGAAGTAGAAGAGATAGAAACCGGATAGGCGCCAGTATGGCATTTAGATAACCTCTGAATGAACCCAGTCATCCCGACCATAGGGAGAGGTCTCCCGCAACGGAGCACCCAAATCACCGTCGGAGTATGAGATTTCTCCCTCCGGTCGAAATGACAATGGCCGATTCATTCAGAAATTCTTTAGGGAAGAAACATCTCTTCAGCTATCAGATAACAGGCGTATCCGAATGCACGTCCATATTCTGTCCACGATGGCGCAGCATGTGATCCATCAGCACCATCGCCATCATTGCCTCGGCGATAGGGGTGGCGCGAATCCCGACACAGGGGTCATGACGCCCCTTGGTGACCACCTCAACCGGTTTGCCCTCCCTGTTTACCGTGTCGCCAGGTAGGCGCAGGCTTGAAGTGGGTTTCAGGGCAATGCTGGCGAGAATATCCTGACCGCTTGAGATACCACCCAACACACCACCGGCATGGTTACTCTTGAAACCATCCGGCGTCATTTCGTCCCGATGCTCGGTACCCTTCTGCTCCACACAGGCGAATCCGTCACCGATCTCCACGCCCTTCACCGCGTTGATACTCATCATCGCATGGGCGATCTCGGCGTCGAGGCGATCGAAGATCGGCTCGCCCAAACCTGGCGGCACGCCCGTGGCAACCACATTGATCCGCGCACCAATGGAGTTGCCCTCCTGGCGGAGTTTATCCATGTAGGCCTCCAGTTCCGGCACCTTGTAAAGATCGGGACAGAAAAAGGCGTTTTCATACACGTCACCCCACACAAACTTCTCCGGTTTGATGGGACCGAGTTGAGCCAGGTAACCACGAATCTCAATGCCATAACGCGCTTTGAGATACTTCTTCGCAATACCGCCGGCAGCCACTCGCATGGCGGTCTCCCGTGCCGAGGAGCGTCCACCGCCCCGATAGTCACGAAAACCGTATTTCTGGGTATAGGTGTAGTCGGCATGTCCCGGACGAAACCGATCCATAATTTCAGAGTAGTCCTTGGAACGCTGGTCCGTATTGTGGATGATCAGGCCAATTGGGGTGCCGGTGGTCTTACCCTCAAATACGCCGGAGAGAATCTGCACCTCGTCCGCTTCACGACGTTGCGTGGTGTGGCGCGATGTACCCGGTTTTCTGCGGTCGAGATCCCGTTGCAGATCCGCCTCTGACAATTCAAGGCCGGGAGGACAGCCATCGACAATACAGCCGATCGCCGGCCCGTGGCTCTCGCCAAACGAGGTTACGATAAAGAGTTTGCCGAAGCTGTTGCCGGACATTCGACTATCGCTCCAACCATGCGTTGATACCTTCCAGATCCGACTGAGTCAAATTGCCGGCCGCCTGCTTCAACTGCAGACCATTGAGGATGTAATCGTAGCGCGAGCGTGCATAGTCAGTCTGAGCTGAGAAGAGATTGCGCTGCACATTAAGCACATCAACGATGGTTCGGGTGCCGACCTCGTAGCCTGCCTGAGTGGAGTCCAGCGCGCTCTTGGCAGAGACCGTGGCGGCCTTGAGTGCTCCCACCCGACTTATGGTGGAGAGTACACCCCGATAAGCATCACGCACCTGGCGGTTTACTGCGCGCTGACTCTGATCCAGAACCAGCTGGGCAGCACGGAAATCACCCCGGGCCTGTTCTGTCCGGGAACTAACCGATCCGCCGGCGTAGATCGGCAGTTGCAACTGCACTCCAATCTTGCCGGTATCTGCTTCGGAGCCAAAGTCGTTACTGGTGCGGAACATATCGTACCCTCCCACCAGATCCAGGGTCGGATAGTGGCCGGAGCGGAAGACTTCAATGTTTTTACGCGTACTCTCCAACCCATTGCGGGCGGCGATAATCGTGTAGTTCTGTGCTTTGGCCGTATCGGACCACGCCTGCAGGGTGTTGGGATTCGGCGGATCGAGTTTCAGCTTCTCACCCAGCTCAGCCAGCGTCTCCTCTTGAGTCTGACCAATGATCTCAAACAGCGCCTCCCAGGCATTGTCCACTGCATTTTCCGCAGCAATCTCTTCAGCCCTGGCGCTGTCGTGTGATGCCTGCGCTTCATGGACATCGGTAATCGCAATCAGCCCCACATCGAAACGCTGTTGCGCCTGATCAAGCTGGCGGGCATTGGCTTCAGTCTGGGCCTTGGCCACCCGCAGGATATCCTGCGCCGCCAGAATATCGAAATAGGCGGATGAGCTACGCACCATCAGGTCGATCTGGGCAGCTGCATACTCCGCTTCCGACTGTGCGATGGAGTGATCCGCCTGCTCAAGCTGAATCCAGTAATCGCGATGATAAAGCGGCTGGGAGAGGTTCAGCCCCAGACTCTTATCACTATAGTTGCTGGTACCAACGCCGCCTGTTGGGGAGGTCTTCACATCACGTCTTACTCCATCGATTTCCCCTCCCAAGCTGATCGTGGGAAGCAGTCTCGCACGCGCCTGCACCTTGCCTTGACGCACCGACTCCAGTCGTTCCTTTGCCTCTTGGAGTTGCGGATCATTGACCAGCGCCAGATTGTATACGTCCATCAGATCCTGGGCCTGTAACGGTGCCGCTAACAGCACAGGCAGAAGCGGGAGGACCAACCAAGTTTTTTTCATCTTCAGCTCCATTCCTAGAGGGGTTCGGATCACGGGGAACCGGCTAAAACGGCTATTATAGGGTATTAAAGGATCAACGTAAGTCTTCAATCCAAAAGGCAGACCGCGCTCACTTTTTATCCATTGGACCGGCGGCAAGCTGAGGATCGAGACGGGTTCCGAACAGATTCAGACCCCAATGCAGATGGGGACCCGTGGCCCGGCCGGTCGACCCAACCTCGGCAATAATATCCCCTTGGCGAACCCTACTCCCTTTCTTCACCAAAATCCGGCTCAAGTGCAGGAACGAAGAGGTCAGACCATGACCGTGGTCGACCAGTAGGGTACCGCCGGAATAGAACATATCATCATGCACTAGTGTAACCATCCCATCCGCTGGAGCGACCACCTTGGTTCCGGTAGGTGCCGCCACATCGACTCCCATATGGGGACGTTTCGGCGTACCGTTGAGAATGCGCTGACTCCCGTAGACTCCACTGATTCGGCCTTTCACGGGCCAGACGAATCCACCCAGAAAATCGGTACGGGAATCATCCAGCTTGCGTGCCTGCTTCACCATGGTGTTTTCTTTCTTGATCCGCGCCCAATCCATCTTCGGCGGGGTTACCTTTTTCTGCGGTAATCCGTCAATACGTTGGACTTTGTAGGCACGTTTACCGATCTTGACCAGTTTAGTCCGCTTGCGCCCATCACCACCCGTCACTTCGACACGATTTTCCAGGGCTGCATCCCGGCCAAAACCGAGCACAAACACACCGTTAGCCGAAACCCTAACCCCTATACCGTTTACGGAGACTTTTTCGTCCGGCGACACATGGCCGATTGCCATCCCTCCCTGGACAAGATCCCCCTCGATATTCAGCAATTCGGAAGCAGCAGGTGCAATCTCTACAAAAAGCAGAAGCATCAACGCCTGGAGAAAAGGAAACGCGCCACTAATACGAACACCCATGAGATCGAATCACCTGAAAATCTGCCCTGAAACGAGAGCAACCTAGCACAGCGAACAGCCCAATCCAATTGGCCCCGAATCTACCCCTCAAAATTAAGTGAGTCTTCGACCTCGTGAAAGATTTTGGGAGGAGAGTAGACCAAGGGACTCTCACCCTCAGCCTCTCGCAGAACGGTACGTGAACGTCTCCGCTCATACCGCTCCCATCAAGCAAACGCA
>JAESPD010000113.1 GCA_016756855.1 gamma proteobacterium endosymbiont of Lamellibrachia anaximandri
TTAGCCGGTGGAGTATTCACAGGGTTCCATGTAGTTCAAGTCGACGCCCTTCATGATTTGGTGATTTTTATTGATAATACAGTTGGTTATACGTATTTAGTTTGGTAACGTTGGGACACTAGTGGAACAATATATAGAATCTGGAGCCAGGAAGCTGGCAGCTGTAAAATTCTGCGACAGGGAAAAAACGGGGCACAGGACGACTGTGTATCACAAATCCGGCGAAAGGCTGCCACCGCAAATCCCGGCTGACTCAGCATGCCGGTAGAGTCCTTCCTCATCAATCACTTCGATACTGCTGCCATGAACCTGGATCAGCTTTTGCTCGGAAAAATTGTGCAGGATTCTGGAGAAGGTTTCCGGCTTTACCGAAAGTCTTGAGGCCAACACCCCTTTGGGGACATTCAGTTCGATGGTGTTTCCGTTCGCTTTCCCTGCATTCCAGCGTCCCCAGAGGAAACCAGCCACACGCCCGGTGGCGCTCTGCAGAGTGAGGTCGTCGATCTCCTTGATCAGCCTTTTGAGCCTCTGGCTCATATCCCCCATTAAACGGAAGCAGGTATCTACCGACTCTCGCAACATGCCGAGAAAAGCGCTGTTATCGAAGGAGTATAATTCAGTTTCACCAATGGCTGATGCATTTACCGGAAAATTGGGACTCTCCTGAAACATCGATGCTTCAGCAAAGGTGTGGCCGGGAGAGATGATCTCGATTACCTTCTCATTGCCATTCAGGGCCAGGCGATAGAGCTTGATCTGGCCCTGCGTAACCAGGTAGAAGCGCGTCGCTTTTTCTCCGGCCTGGAACAGATACTGCCCATCCGATAGCCCAACGCGACGACTCATGGCCTCAACACGCTGAATCTGCTCTTCGTCCAGGCGGGCGAACAAATACGACTGTTTCAGCTCTGACGACACGCTGCGCTCCAAAGGTTTTAAGAGGCAGCCCGCACCATCGATAAGTTTGTCAACCAAGCCTATCCAGCTCAATGCTCACGGCACGAAATCGTCGGACTGCATGCACTAAATTGTAGCAGAGCAGCAGCGCAGATAGCGACAAGAGAGACCCCGCGAGACGGGAAAGCGCTTCCGGAAAAAATACAGCGGCGCCCAAGGTCAGCAACATCAGCAGATGCAAGCGGTATTGACGCCGCGCCAATGTATCAGGAAGAAAGTCCTTCATGGTGGGAATGCGCGGTCCTACACCTCCCTGCTGAACCATTTTTCGATGTTGCAGGTGAAACCAACTCAGAAAGGGAACGATTTTATAGAGCATCCCATTGACCACAGAAAGCCCAAAGCCTGCCAGCATGACCACACCCAGCAGCAAGACGAATCGATCATCCAAACCTCTCATCATCCAGACCGGGAAGGCTGTCAACAGCATCAGCATACCCAAACGCCAGAAATCGAGTGTCACATCCGGCAGCTTGCGACGCCGTTTCTGCTGCAACTGCAACGTCGACCAGGCAAAACCGGTAAATCCCAGTCCAATAACAACCACGATTCCCCATGCGAGCCAATCCGGCGTCCACTCCATAACTCCCGCCAGGTAAAGCATCGACCAAAGCAATACCAGCATAAACAGGGCACGGGAAAGATGCCGCGTCATCTGCTCAGGATACTCAGGTGTGAGTTGAAACATAGGCACCACCTGGTAGGAGACACCAACCACCAGCAACCCAACCCAGGTCAGCAGGCCCCAGCTAAGATGAACGTTTGTCAGTACCAACGGCTGCCAGAGAGGCAAGGGCCAGACCAGACTGGCAGTGAGCAACAGACCAAGAATAACCGTCACCGCCAACCCTGAAACAGCAAAGCGCATTGCTGTAACGGTGGGACTCGGCAACTTAACCTTTAGAAGCGCTATCGCCACCCCGCCACCGAAGACGACAAAACCTCCCGCGAGTCCAACCATGGCAACGGGCATCCAAAACTGGCCATTCTGAATAAACCCGATAATAAGAGAGGAGACACCGATGGTCAGTAGCAAATAAGCGAGAGTACTGACCCAAAAAACGCCAGGAACCGGGGCTCCCGCCAGTACGGGGAGCATCTGCATCATCGCACCAACCATCACCAATCCCAGAAAACCCAGAGTGAAAAGGTGTGCAAGTGCCAGGGTAACAGGTGACCAGCGAAACGTAAGCGCATCGGCCCCATAGAACATCAGCACTACACCGGCAAGGAACAGAAACAACGGTGCAGTCAGAAAAAAACGGATTGGAACGGAGAACGGTGGCGCCTGCTCAAGAGAAAGACTGGCCTGAGTCAGCATGCCTCCGCATTCCCCATCAGCGCCTGGACCGTTGCGGCCATTTCCGCGTCATCTGCACGCCAGATATAGATCTCAAATCGTCCCAGGCGGGCGGTGCCGACCTTCCAGACAAAGCGCCCCTCAAGCATGGGGAAAAGCATGCGTGGCTCACGGGAATGGATGACATGCAGGCAGTCACCCAATGCGAGCGCCTGTACTGCCTCCAGTGTCCGCTCCAGCGGTTCACAGGGCTCCAGCATGCTGACATCCAGATTAATCACCATTGTGCTGCTTCAGTCGATGGCTTCCATCCGATCCAGCAACTCGGAAACTTGACCGCCGAGTACCTGGTTCGACATCTGGTAGAGCATCTGCTCCTCTTTGGCATTGTGTTGTTGCATAACCACCAACAGCGTATCCGACAAACCAAGATAGCGATCCTGATCCCTGGCTTTTACACTCTCAGCCATCTCTTGAAACAGATCACGCATCTGCGCATGTTCGCCACGCATCACTTCTGTCGGCCCCATGGCCATGCCGGTAGCCTCCTCAAAGGCGGGAAACAACACCTCTTCCTCCATTTTAAAATGGTGCTCCATCGCAGCGTGAAATGTCCCGAATTGAGTTGCAGCGGCCTCCCAGTCCCCCTTCGCCGCCTCGTTTTCCGCTGCGGCAAAGATCTCATCACAACGCCGGTGATCGTGTGTCATCGTTGCAGAAATGGTGCTCATTGATGCCTCTGACTGCATAAAATAAAGAAGAGTATCAACCAAAAGCACAGAGACAATCTTTGATAAACGTCAACACAAAGGTGACATATATCAGAAGATTTTAATTTCTGGGGAGTTGTTCTATATGGATCATGGAGTCACCCGATGCCCCGCGCGCAGGGAAGAGCAACTGATCCGTTTGCCGTCGGGGTATCCGTGATCCCCGATGCCCCGCGCGCAGGGAAGAGCATCCCGATCCACACTGGCGCACATCGTCAAGGCAATTTCACCAAGGTGGGCAAAATGGACAGCAAAAATAAGAAAATCATCCTATTTTCCGACGGAACAGGAAATAGTGCCGCAAGCAGAAACCGCACTAACGTCCGGCGTTTGTATGACACACTGGATCTGCAAAAAAATAATCAGGTCGCTTTCTATGATGACGGCGTCGGCTCCCAGGAATTCCTCCTGTTCAAAATCCTTGGAGGCGCCTTCGGTTATGGTCTCAAACGCAATGTGCGTGAACTCTATAAGAAGCTGTGCCGCAGCTATAATGAAGGAGACAAGATCTACCTCTTCGGTTTCAGCCGGGGTGCATTCACGACCCGCGTGCTGGCGGGCATGATCGCATACTGCGGCCTGAAAACAGATGAAGTGGTCTCAACGAGGAACCAGGCACCTGAGTACGAAAAGTCGCAGGAGGCTCAGGCCAGGGCCGAGGCCATGAACCCCGCCCTGGACGTAATTTTCTGGCGGCGTTGGCTCTATGGATTGTTGTTGGTCACAACCGCGCTGTTCCTTGGCTCCCGTTTTTATCTGGACTGGACACCCGATGGAAGCTGCGTGGACAGCGCATGCGCCATTGACCCCATCCTGGTTTTTGCCAAGGATGCCCTGCCGGATTTACTGGGCGGATGGTTTGATGCCTGGCGGCAGAACCCCATATGGTTATGGACAATCCTCGCCGCTTTCGGTCTCTTTACCTGGCTTAAGGCAATAGCCTGGCATTCGACTCAGGCACATGCCGGGGCGGCTTGGGCGGTCTTGAAAGACAAATCGCGGCAGGAAATTACGTCCATAGCAAAAAAGTATGGGGATTTTGTCGGCATGTGAAGTCCGTTCTCCACAAAAAGGCGACTCAGGCGGGAGAATCTATCTCATACATCCCATGGAATCTGTCAGTCGACATGCAATACCCGTCGGTGCCGTCCTCGTTGTTATAAACAAGGTAGTCTCCGGCCTCGTAGTGGGATTCACCCTCTATGGTTTTGATGCTGCCGCCGCTATCCACCTGCCGCGCCCACACCGGTGTGGTTTTTACGAAACGCCCCGGTGAAACCTGGCGGTAGGTGCGGGTGAAAACATCGGCATCGACAGTATAGATTTCACCATCGTTATCCACCAACCAGTCTCCCGGTTTACAGTGCTGTTCAGCACCCCATTTGCGGTAACGGAAACCCGTAGTATCCAGATCCAGTTGCACCGCCGTGATGGACTGGTCTGAGCGTTTGCGATAGCGGGTGAGGTCTTCCATGATTTCAACATAGCATGGATTCTGATCCAAATTTGAGATCGCTCTCTGTGGTCGGGATGACATGAACGTAATGCTTTATTTGGAGAACACTTTCTTCAGCAGATCAGTGGTTCTGGCCGTGGGGTTTTCCCGGATCTGCTTCTCCTGAATGGCGATATATTTGAACAGGCCATCCATGGTCCGGTCCGTAACATACTGGTCAAGATCCATCGAGTCGGTGTTGAAAAAACCACCGAGCATTCCACCCGCCTGGCCCAACAGGGATTTATAGGCCGAGGTGACGCCAGCGCTATTCGTGGCCCGTTCTACAATTGGACGAAATTTCTCCTCCAACTGCGCTTCACTGCTCTTGCGAAAATATTGCGTTGCGGCATCGTCTGATCCATTCAAAATGGATTTGGCATCAGCGACACTCATGTCCCGAATGGAGTCACCCAGGATTGCCGATGCCTCAGGCACAGCCTGTTCTGCTGCCCGATTCAGGGTTGTGACAAACTCGTCGACATAGTGCCCCTGCCCAGTCTTGCGGGCAATCGATTCAATCGTCTTTAGAGAATCAGGCATGGTAATGCGCACCAGTTCGTCAGCTAAAAAACCATCCGTCTTGCCCAATCGATTGATCGCGGCCTCGACACCATTGGCAAGCGCCTCTTTCAATCCGGACACCATGTCACTGTTGCTCAGCACAGATTCTGTAGCGGTTTCAACCGTGTCGCTCTCGACAAATTGCTTGAAGATACTTGTCCAATCACCCTGGGCACTCGATGCCAGTACTGCCAGTACAACGGCTGCCACAAGCAGTCGGGTGAATTCGCGCTTTTTCATTATCCCTGTCCTCTTTGTACATTCATGGATTCTGTTTCGGAAACTTCAGGAGCTTATTATTTCAGCTCATCCAGAAACCCCAGTCTACACAATCTGAGCAAGATCGGTCTGTTACATCTCAAGTTTCGGAGTTCAAAATGGCGAAAATCAGTTCCCGCCGCCACATCACTCGTGCTCCAATCGCATAGTAAATGTATCCAACTGAAGACTGCAGATAAAAAACTCTTTTACCCGTTCGTCAATCGTCTGCATAACAGTATCAACCCCAACGTTGCATAAAATCTATCCTGAAACTGACTACGCAGCCTTCTCGATCTCATCCAGGTAATGCAACAATTCGTTTTGCGCTGCCTGATTTGCGCTCATGGAAAGTGTCAATCGCCCCTGA
>JAESPD010000114.1 GCA_016756855.1 gamma proteobacterium endosymbiont of Lamellibrachia anaximandri
TTTAGCCGGTGGAGTATTCACAGGGTTCCATGTAGTTCAAGTCGACGCCCTTCATGATTTGGTGATTTTTATTGATAATACAGTTGGTTATACGTATTTAGTTTGGTAACGTTGGGACACTAGTGACCGCACATGAATTTGGCCTTCCCAAAAACTTTTTCTCGCAACTCAGGATATCGAGAAAGTATAAACGCGAATTCCTTGGTACAAAATGATCACGACCACAAAATCATTATATTCTTGGTTTTTTTACAGGTGGTGTCAATGGACGAAACACGCGACCGTCCGCTCGCAGAAACCGAATAAAAAATTCAAATAAAATCAGGCGTGTTGTTTGCACAAAAACCAGCAGTGCCTCGACACCAATAACCAATAGGTGACCCATGACAAGAACCAGGTAATGCCCCGTTGAGCTTTCAATCAAATTCGCCATCGAAAATACAGCAGAAGACATTGCCATATGTGCCAGCGCAAAGGCACCCAGCCGGATAAAAGAGAGGCTATTGATAACCAGCTCATAACTGCTGCGCAGAATACGACCAATAATCCCAGGCAGTGCCGCAATACCCTCATCCCGATGAACAACAAGACTGCCAATCAGGTACCACACGACAGCCAGAATTATCATCGGGAATGCTTGAGGGAAGAACAGCGTGACAAGCGCGCCGATATAGAGGAGTAAAACTGCCCCATCAACCATAAACCACTTTAACAGCCGCCTCTGCCAAGCCGCCTCAATCGCAGCAAAAACCAAGCCCATCAGTATCAGTCCGCTACCAAGCACCAATGATATGACGATCACCCTGACCGGCTCATGGAGCGGTCTGAACCATATCACCGGAATCACATCTTCGAGACCGAACACTTCACCAAAAGCGATACCGAAGAGCATGGCAGCAATCCCGCATGGCACGAGAAAACGTAACTGCGGCCAGCGTAAGAAGAGCACAATCCCCAGCAAAGCCAAAACAAATCCATGTCCAAGGTCAGGGAACATAAAACCAAATAACAACGGCACCACAAAGGGCAAAATCACATAAGGATTGATCTCCCCTCTCCCTGGCTGTCCAGGCATAGTGGCAAAAATCTGAAATGGCTTGCCCCACCATGACTGCAGCACTGTAACCGGCGCCGTCGCAGTAACGGATGGCGCCGGATACCTTGTAAGCGCGTGGATGCCTGCTTTTTCCAGCGTTTTGCGGATAACAGATGGACCAGATGCAGTCGTCCAACCAGTGACGTGACAGACTTTTTGGCGGGTTGTCACTTGAGACGAACAATCAACGAACCAGCGAAGTACAGCGATATTGGCAAGTGCTTCTTTTAACTCTGCATCACGCCAGTACGCCTTCAGTGTAGCAATGTGCCCTGCAATCTCCTTGTCCAGATTTCCCATTCGGGAATCAATAGCGGCTCTCTGTTCATCACACTCTCCCGGCAACCACTCTGGTACATCGAGTTGAATACAATCCGAAGACTCAACCACATGATCGACCAGCAGCTTCCGGTCAGGCAAGCCAGCCAGAAAAAAGAAGTCATGGGTTTCACCGGAAATCTTCTCTGAAAAGATCTCCTTCAGCGAAACATTCAGCGGATGGTGCTGAGGGCATGCATAGACACCTTTAAAGAGAAAATCCGTATCGTGGGAAAAAGACTCAATACCGGAGGCGTTGGATTCAAGCGCCGTCAGACAGGCATCAAGCAGGGATAGATCGGCCTTTTCCCCCTGGAGCAATTTGAGTACATCCTGGATCGCGAACAGCCGGGCAGCCCAAATTCTGAAATAATCCACCGAGGATTTAGCCACTTCCTCAGGCTCACCCACCAAGTGCGCAGGAATTGCATTATTCGACGGCAACGAGAGATTGTGTGAGCCGCAGAAACTGTCGAACTCCCTGATCAGGGATTTAATGCCTTTGACATTGAGGTGGGTGGTCTGCCTGGGATCCAGTTCGAGTTGAACATCCCCAGTCTCCGCCAGCACCTCTATCGCATGGACAGTCTGATCTCGCGGCACATAGACTTCAAACCAATGAGCCTGACTGGAGCGAAACAGACTTAATCCCATCAGTAGCGCTCCACCATCGAACCCTCCGGAAACCCACGGATAATCGTACCTAATAGTGCATCAGGTGGATTGACTTAGCGAGGAAAACCCATCACTCAGGAATATAGTTCCAAAAAGTGACTTCAGGCGGGGCGTAAAGACAAAGGGCCTAGCGATTTCTCGCTAAGCCCTTGTTTTGTATGGATTCAGAGCACACCTTACTGGGAACTAAAACACTTAAAGTTTCGTATCCCATAAGTTTCATCAAAAGCATCGAGCATGTGTGTCCTGACGCTCAGGATGCAAAAAGGACGTCCCTGTCCTATTTCACATCCTGCCACATACGCCCGCACCTACGCCTACTTGGGGCTACGCCTTTTCGCTTCGCTCTCCATTGCGCGCAACGAAGACCAACACAAGACCCAACAAGCCAAACAATAGTTCGAATAAACCGATGCTTCCCAGCCCACCATCATCGTCACCCGCGACCACACCGGTAGCAGACAGATTAACTGTTACCGAACCTTCATCTGGATCATCAGAAGGGATGTCAAAGCTGTCGTTGAATATCCCTATGACAGTCGGTGAAAATCTGACCGTCAATGTACAACTTGCCGCTGGTGCCAAAGTCTGCGTGGAACAAGTATCATTCTGGATACTGAAGGGTGCTGCCAATGGATTGCCCAAGGCGATCTGAATGAGTGTGAGATCTGCGGTGCCGTCATTGGTGATCGTGACTATCTGATCAGATGAAACACCCTCAATGACATTGCCAAACGGCACCTGAAGATCGCCCGCTGGCGCCACGGAATCGGTAACCGTGATATCCGGTACCAGTGCGACTGTCCCTGTACCCGTAAGGTTGACCGTAACGGTGGCTTCATCTGCATCGTCGGACGGGATGTCAAAGCTGCCGTTGAATATCCCTATGACAGTCGGTGAAAATCTGACTGTCAAAGTACAACTTGCCGCTGGTGCCAAAGTCTGCGTGGAACAAGTATCATTCTGGATACTGAAGGGTGCTGCCAATGGATTGGCCTGGGCGATCTGACCGAGAATGAGATCTGCGGTGCCGTCATTGGTGATCGTGACTATATTGTTGGATGCGACACCCTCAATGACATTGCCGAACGAAACCTGAAGATCATCCGCTGGCGCTACGGAATCGGTAACCGTGATATCCGGCACCAGTGCGACTGTCCCTGTACCCGTAAGGTTGACTGTAACGGTGGCTTCATCTGCATCGTCGGACGGGATGTCAAAGCTGTCACCTAACGCCCCTACGACCGTCGGTTCAAACCTGATCGTCAAGGTGCAACTCGCCGCTGGCGCCAGGATCTGCGTTGAGCAGGTATCATTCAGGATACTGAAGGGCGCCACCAGCACGTCCAGCGCACCGATATTTCCGATAGTCAGATCGGCATTTCCATCATTGGTAATGGTAACTGTCTCATCCGAAGTAGTGGCCTGGGTGACATTACCAAAGGCAATCGCGAGATCGTCCACCGGGGCGACTGAATCGGTAACGGTGATATCCGGTACCGCTAACCCTATACCTGTACCGTCAACGTTGACCGTCACCGGGTTTTCGTCCGGATCGTCAGAGGGAATATCGAAACTGTCGCTGAAAGCGCCGGTCGACGGCGGCGAGAAGCGCACGGTTAAAGTGCAACTGGTTGCCGGAGTCAGTGTCTGCGTCGAGCAGGTGTCGTTTAAAATACTGAATGGTGACGCCAACGGATCGGCCTGGGCGATATTGCCGAGAAGCAGATCTGCGTTGCCATCGTTGGTGACGGTCACGGTCTGATCAGCAGTTGTCATCTCGGTGACATCGCCAAAGGCTACAGTGAGATCTGCATTCGGGGCAATCGAATCGGTGACGGTGATGTCGGGAGTCGCCACCGAGGAGGTGAGTATAAAGGCAAGACCTTGTCCAACAGCAGTGGGTGCGCCAATGATCAATGCGTTACCGCTTATCGACATGCAAATGGCATAACCACCAGCAACCACTGAAGCTTTGACTATTTGATCCTCTGTCCAGGCACCTGTGTCTGGGTCGCGTACAAACACATAGGCTGTCTCGACACGGTCTGCCCCGACGACAGCGGTGTCCCCGGTCAGGACAACTGATTGACCAAAGTGATCAAAACCCGTGCCATCGGAGGCCAGAAGTTTCGGCTGCTCTATCCAGTCGCCAGTGCCATCACGTACAAACACATAGGCCGAGCCGGATGCACTGCCCTTATCATCGTCCAGCATTGCGCCAACGATTGCCGTATCACCATTGATTGAAACGGAGACACCGAAAGCGTCCCCATTGGCACCATCATTGGCGAGGAGTTTTTGGTCCAGATTCCAGGTACCGCCACCATCGCGCACGAATATATAGGCAGCACCGGAATCAATGGCGGTGATATCTTCGCCTGATGCCCCAATGATCGCCCTGTCACCCTCGATAAAAACAGAGGTGCCGAAAGAGTTAAAAGCTACACTGCCAGTAGAGGGTAGCAGCACCTGTGGTTCTGACCAGACGGTGCCGATGCGTACAAACACATAAACTGCACCACTCCCGTTGAGGTGTGCTCCAATGATTGCAGTGTTTCCACTGAGGGAGACATTTGAACCAAAATGGTCACCGAGTGCACCGTCAGAAGCCAGGAGCTTTTGCTCTATGTTCCAGGTGCCGGTGCCGTCGCGCACAAATATATAGGCAGAACCGGATTCGTCGCCGTTGTCATCGTCACGTTCTACCCCGATGACTACCGTATCACCACTGAGGGAGACAGAACTTCCAAATCTGTCGAAATCCTGACGGTCTGGTGCAGTGAGTTTCTGCTGAAAATTCCAGGCGCCAGTGACTGGATTTCGCACATACACATAGGCACTGCCAGCGCGACTATCGTCATCGTATGCACCTACAACCGCAGTGTCACCATCGATTGAGACTGAATTGCCAAAGTCGTCACCGTTCGCGCCGTCAAAAGCAGAGATTTTCACCTCATCCGCAAAATCTGCATTGACCGTAAACGGTAGTATGAGGATTGCAATAGCTAACGAAAAAACGGGCAACCATTTATTATTCATTGTTCACATCTCCGTTTGCGTATAATTCAAGCTGCAGCTGGCTTGAACCCAAACGAAGAACTGCCTTCAGGTGAGCATCCAAGCCAAAGAAGAAGCACTTCCAGCCATCTTATAGCCGCATTAAGAATTGTACAGTTCAATATTTGAATCGTATGACTCGAATCAATAAAACCTAAAAAAAATATGGTTTCACTAGTGTCCCAACGTTACCAAACTAAATACGTATAACCAACTGTATTATCAATAAAAATCACCAAATCATGAAGGGCGTCGACTTGAACTACATGGAACCCTGTGAATACTCCACCGGCTAAAGCCGGTGGCTTCGGGTTACGGCTAAAAGCCGGATTGATCGGCCATTCGGCCGATTACCGTCATACGACGGTAAAGTCATCATCCGGTTCCGGGGGCTTCTG
>JAESPD010000115.1 GCA_016756855.1 gamma proteobacterium endosymbiont of Lamellibrachia anaximandri
ATTTAGCACCACTGATTATACCCGAAAAGCGGCCCTCATTCACCCTATCCGATTGATATTTCTGTGATTATTTACGCTTCATGCATGCAGGGGGAATTAAAATACTATCCCGAAAATATTAACTACTACTTATATTTGCCGGCAAAAAACGGTGAAACTTCAGTTACTTATATGTCACTGTGAAAAAGAGTCAGGTAATCTCATTCGAATCATATCAGCACGTAAAGCAACAGCAAAAGAGCGAAAGCTCTATAAAGGTGAGCCATCATGAAAAAAGAATATGATTTATCTAAGATGAAATCACGTAAAAATCCCTATGCATCAAAACTAAAAAAGCCCGTGACAATGAGGCTCGGCGAGGATGTAATCAACTACTTCAAGAGCATGGCTGAAGATTCAGGCGTACCTTATCAAAGTCTAATTAACCTATATCTTCGTGACTGCATATCACAGCATCGCAAAGTTGATATTTCGTGGCATCAAAAGCCCTAATCGGGTAAGGGAGGGTCTCTAACCCTCCCTCCCCACACCACCTGGCATGCGGGTCCGCACCAGGCGGTTCATCAAGCATAGTGAAACTTTATCCATTGCTCTCTAACAGAGATGAGCCCCTGTTTCTCCAACCACTTATTGGTCATTCCAGATTGTGTAGCCAATGTCCTGGCTAAACGATAAGGGCCTTTTAAACTTAATCCAAGATACACGGCTGTTCGTATCCTGGTTCCAAGCTTGATGAGTTTTCGGATGCGGGTGCGTGGTTTACGCCACTGCTTCAGATAACACATGCGTATACGACGCCGTATCCATTCATCAAGCCCTGGTAAAGGCCGATAATATTCCGAGAGACCAAAGTAGTTGATCCGTAAGCGCCCCAGAATCGCCCCTCTGTTTTTCGTGAACGCCCTATGCTTTCAGTTTTGGCGGGTTATCTTTCAGACAAAGACTACAACCCAACACGATTTTCCCGATGGGCGTCATGTTGCTGATTGCGTACAGTGATTTCCAACAAGGATGGCCGGTGACAATCGGATGGGTACACGGATGTGCTCCCTTGTTTAAAGGTGGCCTGCAGGGATGGCGGGGCGCCAGATACCAGGGAAGGTATCGTTGGCGCGGAAGCCTGCTTCAGGGATGAAGCAGGCTTTTTTTATTGGCGTTGCTGATGGGCGGCGTTGATATTCCACGGCAGCAGTGCTTCGATCTTCTCCACCGTATCCGCAGCGGCGATGTGTGTCAGCACCTGTTGCAGGTAGTCATAAGGTTCCAACCCATTGGCCTTGGCCGTCTCGATCAAGCTGTAGATCGTACCACTGGCGCGTGCGCCCCGTGAGGTGTCGGCAAACAACCAGTTCTTGCGCCCCACTGCGAAGGGGCGGATCGCATTCTCCGCCAGGGCGTTACTGATATTCAGCTGGCCATCGTCGCAGTAGCCGATCAGCAACGTCCATTGGTTCAGGGTGTACTGGATCGCTTTGTAGGTGAGGCTATCTTTGGGTACGCAACTGCAGTTGCTCTGCAACCAGGATTTCAGCTCATCAAGGACCGGTTGACTGAGTTGCTGCCGCTGCATCGTTTTCTGCTCAGGCGTCAGATCCTTGATCCGTACTTCGATGGCATACAGCTTGCGGACCTTGCTCAGCGCCACATCCGCCTTGCTGACTTTTTGTCCTTTCTTCTTTTTCGGCGTCGCCTTGCCCGCTTCGACAAACTTGCGTCGTGCATGATCCCAGCAACCGATGCGAGTGATCGGGTTGTCACGGCATACTTTGTTGTAACCGGCATAACCATCGGTCTGCAACACGCCCTCAAAACCGTCGAGCAGGCGTGACGGCACCGCCTCACCGCGCAAGGCATCGTAATGGAACACCACCACCGGTTTGTCCGGCGGCCCGCCCCGAACCAGCCACATCCATTTGTCCGAGGTGGCGACTTTGCTGTCTTCTTTGAGTACCTGGATACGGGTCTCGTCGGCCTGTAGGTAGTCGCTGGATAATTGTGCTTCCTGCAGCAGGTTGATCAGCGGTTTGAAGACATCATCAAGGCGAATGATCCAGTTCGCCATCGAAGTGCGACTGATTGAACCACCATAGCGAGCCAGGATCTTCTCCAATCGATAGAGCGGCAGGGCGTCAGCGTATTTGGCCAGCAGGATGTAGGCCAGCAGGGCGACACTGGCCATGCACTTGCCCAGAGGGTGCTGGATACGGGGAGCGGCCTGGATCGTCTGTTCGCCGTCTGGCGCATCGAAGACCGCTTTCTCCTGCCAGTATTCGATGATCCGCGCTTTTGCAGGAACGATATCGAGTTCTTCCTTGACCTTGCTGAAGAAGGTCTTGCTTGCGCCCGCCTTCGCTTCATCGCTCAGCGGCAGATCCACCCGGATGCGCGGCAGCTTGTCAGAGAAGCCTTCACGTTTTTAGCGGGTTGGCCGATTCGGTGGCGGTTCACCCGCATCAATCAGTTGCTGTTCGACATCGCTCAGCGCCTGCTCCAGTTCGGCCTCGTCGAAGAAGTCGCCCTGGTATGGCAGTTTCTCACTGCTCGCGCCAAAGCGACGTTGCTTCGCTAGCCGTAACTCATCTTCCAGAAGCTTGGTCAAACGCTGCTGGCTCGCGAGCTGACGCGTGCTATCCGCGATGACCTTGTTGCGGTCAGCGATGGCCTTGTTGCGGTCAGCGATGGCCTGGTCTTGATCAACGATCGATTTTTCGCGCTCAGAAATGATCTGATCCTTATCGGCAATCAGGCACTCTTCTGTGCCAGAAGCTCGAGCAGGTCCGCCTGTGAAAGTGACATGATGTCGGGCGGTATTTGTCGTTGGGCGGCTGCTTTATGCATGCCGTTTATTGCATCAAAACAGCCTCAGAATGACGCCTCATAATGCAGTTTTTTATGTCCTTTCATCAGGCTGATATCGTAACCATCGAGCAGCCAGTTGATCTGCTCTCCACTCAGCGGCATGACCTCATCCGCGACTTTGGGCCAACGGAATTTCTCCTCAGCCAAGCTCTTGTAATAGAGGACAAAGCCGTTGTTTTCCCAATATAACAACTTGATTTTATTGCGCTGGCGGTTAGTGAAGGCGTACAGCGCGCCATCGAACGGATTATGCCCCAGCTCCTGTTCAACAATCGCCGCCAGTCCACGGAAGCTTTTGCGGAAATCCACCGGATCACGATAGAGATAGATCTTCGGCATCGAACACGAAGGGCGTAGGTAGCGGTTCATGAGAAGCGACTGATCAACTGCTCAACCATTGAAAGGTTATGGCTTGTAATGCCCCGCAGTTCCATGCCGTTGGGCAATCGCAAACTCAGCGTCTCCGCAGAAGGCTGCGCGACTACAGGTACGAATCCGGTAGCCTGCTGACCCGCCTCTGTTTGCTGTCTGAACTTACGCAACCAATAACCGAAACGGGGATAGTTCAGATCGTGTGCTTTACAGAAGGCTTGCTGGCTTTGCCCAGATGCCTTCCAGGCATTGATCTGTTCGTACCAGAAACGTCGGCGGGCTTCATCGGATTGTTGGATCGACATCGGGTTTCTCCTGTTGTTGGCGACAGGAGGGAGTGTTGGTCATGTACGCGGGGAAAAACAGAGGTCGAATCGTGGGCGCTTACACTGCTCCCAACCTTTCTTCGCCCATGTCTTGCTGACATAGTGCCAGAGTGACATCGCCAGCTCTTTGATTGCCCAGGCACGAGCTGTTTTCAGTGTGCTATCGCGCAATGCCTTGAAACGACTCTTCTGTTTGCACGTCATATTCTCAGGGTTATAGAGCCAGTCATATTTGCTTCCTTTGAGGTCTTCGTAGCCTTCCGCCATCAGCGCCTTGTGTTCTTGACGGCGAACTTTGTCTACGGCTTCACCGAGATATTTGGCAACATGGAATTTATCAAAGGCGATCTTCTTCTCAGCCCCGGGCAGGCTTTCCAGTGTGGCATTGACAAAGGCTGCCCACATATCCATGGAGACACTCTCTATCGCCTCTCGCTGCTCTTCTGTCAGATTGTCGTCCATGCCTTGAGTGTCGCCTTTTTGCGGTCTGGACCAACGTGTAGCACTGTACCTGCCTCTTGGTCTGACACGACCGTCACGTAATCATGACGCTTCTTGAAAGCCGTTTCATCAACGCCAATATGTGTCGGGGAAATATCTTCTCTGCGAGCCAGTCTCCGCTCAACCGCTCGCTGCATGATCCCATCAATGGAATTCCAGCTCAGCCCCATCAATCGGGAGACAGCAGAGATCGATGCCTCTTTCAACCAATCAATCACCAGCGCCTCAAACATTGCTGTGAAACCAGAGCCTGGTTCGGCCCAGGGAACTGACACAGTGACCACCCCATGCTCTTCACACTTCACTCTGGGGACATCTGCCACCAGAATAGTCTTGTACTGACAGGCATCCAGGTGTCGCCAGCGGCGTTTGCGTGAGTCATAGCCCGGTGAGACCTCTCCGCAGGTTGGACAACACTGTTTGGCACCTGACGCCTGCCCTACGTATACCGTTACCTCTCCTTCTGATACAGCCAGCTCTACACTGGTAACCTGCCAAGGACTCTCGATACCCAAAATCTGGGCGTATAAATCTTTATCTCTCATAGGGTGTTACGGTAATCTACCCACTCGATCAGGGGAAGAGCCCTAATTAGAAGAGTTAGAGAGGTATAACCTTGTTAGCACACGGTCCTTTCTGACCTTGACCAACTTCAAACTCTACCTTCTGACCATCATTGAGACTTGAATATCCACCGCCACTTTGAATTTCCGAATGATGGACAAATAGATCCTTGCCACCATCATCTGGTGTAATAAAACCGAAACCTTTGTCTGCATTGAACCACTTTACTGTACCTGTGCTCATTCCGTATTTTCCTTTGTAAATTAAATATTCGTTGACTTCGACTATTTTTCTATGTGTCGCCGGTTGTTACCGCCTTTTCAGTACTTCCTAGTGTAGATTCAACATCTTGCGACGCGGCATTGCCAGCTTTTTGCAAGCGCTTCTCTTCCTTCTTTTTCTTTTTAGCAATTTCTTTCTGGCGCTTTTCAAAAGCGTAATTGGGCTTAGCCACTCGTATTCTCCTCTACATAATTCTAGGATTTGAGGCTTTAGAATACGGTATTTTTCAACAGATTGCGCTCTTCATAGCACGTGAATACTCCACCGGCTAAAGCCGGTGGCTTCGGGTTACGGCTAAAAGCCGGATTGATCGGCCATTCGGCCGATTACCGTCATACGACGGTAAAGTCATCATCCGGTTCCGGGGGCTTCTGATTCTTGATGTATTCCTTCCATACCTCATCAGTCACATTCCCGCTTGATGCCACCCAATATCCTCTGGCCCATAGGTGCTGACCCGAATGGCACTTACTTAAGTTTCTTGGGATGTCCATTTTTCCTGACTTCCTCCCTCGCTGCATGTCTGGGTTTGATGAGTAGAGGAAAGGATTTCGGTCGTCGTTTGAGCGCCCTCG
>JAESPD010000116.1 GCA_016756855.1 gamma proteobacterium endosymbiont of Lamellibrachia anaximandri
CTTTAGCCGGTGGAGTATTCACAGGGTTCCATGTAGTTCAAGTCGACGCCCTTCATGATTTGGTGATTTTTATTGATAATACAGTTGGTTATACGTATTTAGTTTGGTAACGTTGGGACACTAGTGAGTCGATATATCTAAGCATAGTTGGGAATGGATTTGGAGGCAGTGGCTCAGTGAGCCGCTTTGAGTTCTCGTTTGCTTGAGAATCGAAGCTGGAAACAGGTCGGTCTGTCCCTGCGAAAAATGGGAGAACTACCTTGGCATTTATCCCTTTAATTTATAGGAGAAATGTCCAATAATGTCAAAATGTAAGATGGTAATGGACGCGGTAATTCTATGGATATTGGTTTTGGAAAGCGATTGTCCCAACTTGCCGGAGAACAGGATCTTTCTCTCGGCAAACTGGCGAAAGAGTTGGGGGTCTCACGGCAATCGCTGCATAGTTGGCTCAACGGTGGAAATATATCAACGGCCAAGCTCAATCGTCTGGCCCAGTATTTTCATGTGAGCAAACGATGGCTGGCCGAGGGAGAGGTGGCACCCAGCGGTGAAAGCATTGGGCAGGGGATCTATGGGGTACAGGTCAGGGAGCTGATCCAGGAAGTGGTCAACAGCGAGGCCCGCCTGAACCTGGTCGTCAAGGCTACAGGACTGATAATCTGGGAATATGATCTTTACTCAGACCAGGTACGGTGGAGTGAAGAAACCTGTCCGTACTCTGAAACGCCGTTTTCAAAGGCCTACCCAAACATGGATAGCCTGGTGGAGGCACTCGAAAAGCCAGACCGGGCTGGATTCCGCGAACTGATCGAAAGATTACTGTCTGGTGAGCAGAAGGGATACATCGAGCTCCCGCTAAATTTCTCCAGTGATACCGGTATTTATGGAATCTGGGTTGCCAGCCGTTTCGATAACATGGGGAGGCCGAACGGAGTTATCGGCGCACTCCAGGACATCACCGAGCGCAAACAAGCCGAGTTTACCCTGCTGAAAAGTGAAGCGCGATACAGCGATCTGGTGGAGGTAAGCAGTGACAGTATTTGTGAAGTGGGGCCGGACGCACGATATACCTATGTGAGTTCCAAAATCGAGGAGTTGCTCGGTTACGCACCCGAGGAGGTAATTGGCAAAACGCCCTTTGACTTGATGCCGCGGGAAGAAGCGGAAAGAGTGAGTGCGGTGTACGACGCCATCGTAGAGTCAGGTAAGCCGTTTAGGGGGCTCGAATATGTCAGTCGGCACAAAACAGGGCGGCTGATGTTCCTTGAGAGCAGTGGTATCCCGAAATTCGACAAAGACGGGGGCTATCTGGGTTATCGGGGAATCGTGCGGGATGTTACTGAGCGTAAGCAGATGGAAGAGAGCCTGCGCGCCAGTGAACAGAACTTCAGGCAGCTTACCGAGCATATCCGTGAGGTCTTCTGGCTCGTGACTCCCGATTGGCAGAAGGTCATCTATGTCAGTCCCGCCTATGAAGAGGTATGGGGGCGTTCCTGTGAATCGCTCTATCAGAAGCCTCTCTCCTGGCTGGACGCAATTCATTCTGATGACCTGAGCAGGGTCAGGGATTTCATCAGCGAGAAGAGCCAGAGAGATCTGGCGGATATCGAATTTCCTGAATATCGTGTCGTTCTTCCGGATCGTTCGGTGCGTTGGATCAGAGCGCGCGGTTATCCAGTTCGCAATGCCGAGGGTGAAATCTATCGCGTTGTGGGTATTGCGGAGGATATCACCGAAGGCAAGCGGGACGAGGCGGAGCTGCGTCTGGTATCAAGCGTGTTTGAAAACGCTAACGAAGGTATCCTCATCACAGATATCGATAGCAGGATTCTGCGCATCAATCGGGCCTTTTCAGAGATCACCGGGTACTCGCCAGAAGAGGTCGTTGGTCAAAAAGCGGGACTCCTGCGCTCCCAGCACCATGACGATGCCTTCTACCAGAGATTATGGATAACTCTAACCGAGAAGGGACACTGGAGCGGTGAGATATGGAACCGGCGTAAGGACGGGGAGGTTTTTCCTGTTTGGCAGAACATTTCCACCGTTCGTGACCAACAGGGGAAAGTTACGCAATATATTGGGATCTTTTCCGATATTTCAGAACAGAAGCTCTCTGAGGAAAAGATCTCCCGGCTGGCCCATTACGACGTACTTACTGATCTGCCCAACCGGCTGTTGTTCACCACACTCTGTGAGCACGCACTGCAACAGGCACAGCGTGAAGGCCATCAGGTTGCAGTGCTGTGTCTCGACCTTGACCACTTCAAGCACATCAATGATGCGTTCGGGCATCCGGCCGGTGACAAAGTGCTATGGGAAGTTGGTGCGCGCGTCAGATCGATCCTCAGGGAGGAGGATACGGTTGCGCACCTGGGTGGCGACGAATTTGCGGTCGTCCTGGAAAGAGTTCCCGATACCGGCGCCGCCGCAGTGGCGGCTGAGAAGATATTGTCGGCGTTCAGTCAGCCCATCCGCATCGGAAGCCAAACGCTGCAAACGAGTGTGAGCCTGGGGATCAGCGTATTTCCCGAGGACGGGAGCGATGTATCGACACTGCTCAAGCATGCCGACACAGCGATGTACCGATCCAAGTCGCAAGAGCGTGGTACGTTCAGTTTCTATCGTAAGGAGATGACAGCAGTCGCATACGAGCGAGTGAAACTCGAGGCGGGCTTGAGAGAGGCGCTCGAACAAGAGCAGTTCAGAGTCTATTACCAACCCAAATACTCTCCAGTGGAGGGAAAAATCGTTGGCGCAGAGGCACTCGTCCGCTGGCTTCATCCTGAAGAGGGTATTATCTCACCCTTACGCTTTATTCCCATTGCGGAAGAGAGCGGCCTGATCATCCCCATTGGTGAATGGGTGCTGCGAACCGCCTGCGCTCAGACTGCGAAATGGCGGCGAGGTGGGCTTTCCATGGAGCATATCGCAGTCAATGTGGCAGGTCCTCAAATGATGCGCGAAAATATCGTGGCCACCGTCGAGGGAATCCTGGCTGAAACCGGTCTTGATCCCGGCGCGCTGGAGATTGAAGTTACCGAAACCTTCATCATGCAGCAGGCCAAAAAGACTATCGGTTCTCTTGAACGGCTGCGTTCACTGGGAGTCAGTTTGGCGATCGATGATTTCGGTACAGGTTATTCATCACTGGCCTACTTGAAACAATTGCCAATAGATCGCCTGAAAATCGATCGTTCGTTTGTGAAAGACATATTGGATGATCAGGAGAACCGCGCGATTACGACGGCTGTGATCTCGCTTGGCCACAGTCTGGGTCTCAAAATCACCGCTGAGGGCATAGAGAATGAGGAACAGGCACGGTTTCTCTATGCGCTTCAGTGTGATGAGGGGCAAGGATACCTCTACAGCCAACCTGTTCCGGCGGAGGAGTTCGAGGTGCTTTTAAGAGGGCAGTGAGGCTGACTGTACCTGATGCTGTAAAGAGAAGCATCATGGATTACGTGTAGTAATTCAGTCAGGATAATATGTGATCTAATTCCTGTTTAGAGAAACCGGCATCCTCTCCGTACTCCTGTCTCAGATCCTTGTCGGCAAGATCTCTGGCATCGGGTTTGTCATGGCAGTTATCAAGATGGAAATCGTATCTGTCCCGTAGGTAACGGTGGCGCTTCCAGGCACTTCTTTGGGCAACGGCTACCGTGGTTGACTGTTGGGATCGTAGGGATTTAACGGCACTATTACCCGGCTTCCTCTTTTTGTTCTTTCCAGTTTGTTTGTCCTTGACTTGGTGGCGCAAGGCTTCAATTGTTTCGTTGCAGTGTTTGAGTTCAGCCTCCAGTTGTTTGATCCTCTTTTTTAGATCCCTGGTGCCTGCCTGATTCTCTACGGTGCCAGCAACGCGAATCTTGTCTTTCTTCTTTAGTTTTTTCTTCTCTTTCTTTTTCATCATGCATTCATCCTGGTAAACATGTCTTGTTCCAATGCGCCCAAAGTTGTCTACTCTTTTTCCTGAAGACCTGGATTGTAGAGCCAGAATGGATCGCGCAATTTTGAGTTTTTCCAGATTTGCTCTTCATTGGCGGCAAGGTAGTCCTCAAACTGATTGATGGCGTACATGATCAGATTTTTGTTCCTTCTTGCTTCAGCAAAAACAATTAGTTGGGCTTTGGTCAATGCTTCCAGGTCAAGTGACGTCATTGCCGCAAGAACGGCTTTTGTGCCTGTGCTCTCACGGCCAACTATCGAAAACAACTCTTCCATGTCTGGTGGCGACGGCTGTCCCAACCATTCATTAAATTCATCCAAATAGTGGCTCAGTTTGCTCTCATCAATGTCAGATGGCGTGAGTTCAGCAATCCGAACAAGATGAAAAAGTCGTCGGTAAAGAGCCGATACCAAACGCTCTTGGGTCATATTTACTGCATCAAGTGCATCGATGGACTCTGATACATCGTCTTCCTGTCCGAAAGAGTCGGAGAGGCGAGCGATGATTTCGCTCTTCATTGAGTGGCCAGACTCTTCGGCTGCCTGAATAATCTTGGCATGTAAGTTTTTTGGTAGGCGAAGCGCTGTTTTTTTTATCTCTTTTGACATGCTGGAGATCTTAGCAGAAGGCTGGCTGAGGATTCCATTCCGCTTTCCAAGCCAAAATCCAATTTAGCCGAATTGTCATCCCGGCGGCTGCCTCAATAACAAATGGCCTGGCGATATCTCGCTAAGCCATTGTTTTATAAGGCTGCCAATGCGACTTTATCATGCCGGAAATTTCACCAATATCACACCATTCAGAGGCACCATCGGATTATCCGAAGCAGCGCTGGAAACTTAACTTGCCTGTGGGTCGCCTCTTTGCTATTTCTAGTGGTTAGCGGTGTTGGGAGGGATCTGCAGGAGGGACTGAAACTCGGGTTCCAAACAGTTCCACCATGGTCGGGCTGTTATTGATCAATGGGTCAGGGACATGAATAAAAACACTAAACCGCAGTTCAACTTCAATAATTGCACGGGTATCCAGCTGATGCGTGGTACGGGAAGGGAGTGGATATCTGAGATTATTATATTGTTGTTATTTAGCTTAAGGAGTTACGGATAAAAATCTGGTTTGAATTGTATGCCCAAAGGTTTTTAATTTTCTGAGGAGGAAGAGTATGCCGATCATTACCTGGAGTGATGAATTTAGCGTCAATGTCGAGGAAATAGATATTCAGCATCACTAGTGTCCCAACGTTACCAAACTAAATACGTATAACCAACTGTATTATCAATAAAAATCACCAAATCATGAAGGGCGTCGACTTGAACTACATGGAACCCTGTGAATACTCCACCGGCTAA
>JAESPD010000117.1 GCA_016756855.1 gamma proteobacterium endosymbiont of Lamellibrachia anaximandri
AGAACCCGGTATCGATACTTCGTAGTCCACGCCAGATGGTATTTGCAATCCCAGACCGTATGGCTGCCTCGTTTGTAATCTTCCATCTCTGAAGCATAGCCCAACTGACCTATCCGTCGCCTAAAGGCGAGGGGTTTACGCATCCCCTATCGGGGACTCTAAAAAATGCCCGTGCCCAAGGGGGGTGGGCATGGACTAACGGGATGCAGAGCGGAGGGGATCTGCTCCACGCGTTAATAGTCCAAAATGGGGAGAAAAAGGTCTATGGAAAACCCTCTTATTCGTTTCTGAGGGTTTTTTCAGGATTTTGAAAAATTCTGAGAGCGGAAAGAGGCAGCGGCTATTGAGCAGTTGGAGAAGGACGATAGCTAAGAAATTTCGCGACCTGCGTCGGGCAATGAGCCCCGAGGCTCAGGTCCGAGCACATGAAAAGACAAGAGATTGTTGCTTCTTATCCAAAAGCAGGAGCTTGGCTTACGAAACGGCTGTTTTGGATGTTCGCCGGAGCTATTTTAGCTGAATATTAGTGAGTTCCAGCCAATAGCCCTGCAACACTTAGGTCTTCATCAATTTCTGGCCAGTGGATACCTTCTCCATCGCCAAGTAATTCCCATTTTTGCAATTGTTCTACAGAGGCCTTTGATAAGCGTGGAAACCAAATCAATGGAGCAGTCACTGTTCGGCCATCGACTAACTCAACAATAAGTGATGTATCTGTGCACTGCACTTTGTGCGCATGAGGATGTAATTCAACCGCTAAAGTACTCATTCCATGCCTCCATTAGAGTATGTTGGTTTTCAGTGACTAACGCTTCGAGTTTCCGAAGTTCTTTTGCTGAGAAACGTGTTGAACCGGCAAGTACAACAGGGCTTAGCCAAAATTTAGCGAGCATATTATCCTTTTGAACATGGATGTGTGGTGGTTCGCCATTTTCGTTACTGTAGAAGAAAAAACGAAAAGGGCCTATGCGTAGTATTGTTGGCATCCGGTGATTTTACTCATTTTTTCGGCGTCATGGTAGAACGACTCCTTATCCAAGCTCTTTTTGTGTCAATTTCCAACACAGCAAATAGCACAGTTGAAAAAACCGCCAGAACCTTTCGGCCCCGGCGGAGTAAAGTACAGGATCAACCCACCAACTGCCGGGCAAGCGCAACCTCGATGGAGTCACCATCCTGGTTCAGCACATCCAGTCCCGTGTCCGGCATGTCGCCGGAGGTGGACTGACTGACGGTGATCTTCTTTGCCATCAGAGACAGACAAGTCATCTGTGCCGTCTCCGCGTAGCCCAGAAAATGGACATCCACATCCTCCTTCTGGCCGATGCGCCAACTGCGCCGCGATGCCTGCTGCAGCGTGTAGACGTTATAGCCTGTCTGGAGAAACACAATGGTCGGAAAGTCCAGCAGATCCAGTCCCGTCTTGACCAGCTCGGGGTTGGTGATCAACACATCCACCCCACGGTCCACCTGTGACAGGATCCAGTCTTCCCGTTTGCTCGTACCCACGGATGCCCGCAACACAGACGCCCTGAACCCCTCGGCCTCCAGGAGGCGTTTGAGGCGGACCGTTGTGTCACGCTTGCCCGTGTAAGTCGTATAGACCAGAACACGGCGTCCACGTGCCTTGTTGGCCCTGCAGATACGGATCATATCCATTTCCTTGGGCGAGGGTCCGTCCCCCAGGATCGACGGCACATAGGCCAGCAGTTCACGAGTACGAGGATGCTTGACCGCCTCCTGCCGGAAGCAGGTATCCGGCCAGGCCAGGAGCACGTTTAGAACCACCCCCAGCAGACTGGTATCGCCCTTTGCCAGGGCCTCCCGCATCTGCTGGGTCAGGGTGCTTTCCAACTCCCGGTACCGAACGGACTGATCCGCCATCATCGCCACCTCCTCAAAATGCTCCCGATAGGACGGCAACACGTTGTTGCCGATATCCTTGAGCTTGAGGAAGGCTGTGAACGGCAGCACGAACCGGGCGATCCCTTTGGGACCGAACCCCGGCGCTTTGACCGTACGCACCGTCATGCGTCTGCCACGTGCAGTGCGGTGGGCGTCTCCCTCGGTCTCCTTGTAGATATCCTTGAGGATCCCGTGGTCGCGCATGAAGGCCATGGAGGCCATGGAGGCCGAGCCCAGACTGCCGGTGGCGTTGTAGCGGTAACCGTCCTCGATCATCCGCCGCGGCATGATGCGCCACAGCAGATAAAAGAGATCATCGGCATAGCCGCCCATGAGCGTGCCTGTCAGCAAGATGACCTTGCGGACCTTGTTGGCCAGCACACCCATGGCCTGGCCCTGGGCCGATCCATCGTTTTTGTATTCATGACCTTCGTCAACTTATGTGGAGCTCCACATAAGTTGACTTATGGTAAGAGTTCATTAATGTGGAGTAACCGTCGCTGAGTGCTATCCAGACTATGTTCAAGCGACGATCACTCCACATTAAAATGGGCTAATCTGAATCAAAGAGACTCCAGCCAATCCAAAATGGAGGCATCCTGCCGCCATGCGGCTGGCGACTGTGGGTAGTGATTGGGTGGCTCTGCCTTAGCAATCGCCTTCCGTTTCATCTCCAAATCGACTGTGGCATAGCGATTGGTCGTATTGATGCTGGCATGCCCGAGCCACTGGCTGATAGTGACCAGATCGATGCCTGATTTCAGCATATGGATGGCGGTGCTATGCCTCATGCTGTGGGGATGCAGGTGTTTGCGCGCAAGAGACGGTGTGGTGGCTTTCGCCCGCTCACAGTGTTTAGTAAGGATGTAGCGAATACCGTATCGCGTCAGCGGTTCGCCGCGATGGTTCAGAAATAGCGGTGTATCAGAACGTGGATCGATCCCCCTCTCGGCACAGAATGTACGGAGGACCTCGGTTGTCTGCGGCCATAGCGGGCAGATCCTCACCTTGCGTCCCTTGCCGCACAGTCGGACCTGACAAGGGCGTGTGAGCTGTAGATCGCGTGCATGAAGGTCGAGGATCTCCTGAACGCGTGCACCGGTATTGAACATCGTGACCAACAAAGTGTAATCCCGCCGACCGTCCGGTGTGGTTCGGTCGACGCTATCGAATACCGCCTGGATTTCATCAAACTCCAGATAGTCGATAGGTTGGGAGCTGGTCCGTTTGAAGGGGACCCCAAGCACACGCTGCGCCTGATCCAGCCGGTCCGGGCTATACGCCGCCACATAGCGGAAAAAGGCGTGGATCGCCGCCAGGCGGATATTGCGGGTCGAAGTCTTGTTGTGACGGTCGTTTTCCAGGTGGGCTAAAAAGGCGATCACGGCCTGCGGTGTCACGTCGTCCAAGTCCAATACGACGACATCGCAGGAACTGGAGGCGGCAAGAAAGCGCAACAGCAACACCAGGGTATCGCGGTAACTCCGGATGGTATGTGGGCTCATGCCGCGCAGTCCAGGCAGGTACTCACTGAAGAAGTTGCGCAAAGTATGTGCTAAAAGATTCGGGTATTTCTTTCTCATTGCTCATCCCCTGCCGGCTCAGATAGCGGGCGCACTAACATGCCATAGCGGCTGGCAAAACGGGCACTCGATTCCTTGGCCAATTCATCGACAAAGTGTAAGTAACGCTGGGTGGACACGACCGAGACATGCCCAAGGTAGGTGGACAACAAAGGCAGTTTCGCCTGTGGATCTGAACCATTCCGGTACCATCGCAACAGTGCATTTACGGCGAAGCTGTGACGAATATCGTGAACTCGCGGCAAGCGGCCATCGGGTGCACGGATATTAGCGATACGAAATAGATCATGGAGTCCATACCAAATACTTTGGCCAGTAAAACCCTTGCCATAACCCCGCCAGACTAGGGGCGTCTCCGCCGCAACAGAAAGATGTCGACGGCGCCGGGCTTGTAGGTAGCGTTCCGTTTCTTGGGCAGTGTCCGAAGAAAGGGGAAGGTATCTTGATTTGTGGAACTTGGATTCACGTACCAACAGGGTCTGCGCGTGGGGATCATAGTCACCGACTTTCAGGCATACCAGTTCCCCGCGCCGCAGACCCGTGGTATAGAGCAACACGATGGCGAGCCGATAGACTTCCGCGTGCAGCGGTGAATGATAGCGAGGTTTGAGCGTGTTTGTCGCCTTGATCACTCGTGCGATTTCCGTTTCCGTAAAGATATAAGTTTGTCGTGGTTGGTGTTCGACTGGGAATAAGTCCGGGTCGGGCACAAAGCAGAGGGGTTCGGTCCGTTGCCGGTACAAGCAGAATTTGCGAACCGTGAACATTCGATGGCGCAAGACACCGGAGGTAACGTGTCGTTGCGTTTCACACCACCCGGTAAAGGTCTCTTGAGACAGATCCATTGTCACAGTGTCGGCCAAAAAGTGGTCCAGGGAGCACAAGATCCTCTGTTCTGAATCGTAGCGTCGCCCCAATGCCCGCATGAGTTTCAGATAACGGGTGATGATGGGATGTAAGGCTGAACATTGAGCAATGTTCATGATTGTATCCTCTGTTCATGTTGCTCAGGACTTGCTTGAGGCACGGGCAGCGCCACTTCGCGCAAGTCTTCCAAAGCAAGCCGCAAATAGACGCAAGTGCTCTCGGCCGTTCGATGGCCCAGCAGGTCGCCGATGGTCTTTACTGTGTTTCCCTGCCGTAGCAGATGGATCGCATAGGAATGTCTCAGGCAATGGGCGCCTTGGGAAGGGATATCCAAGCCGCTACGTTCCACCCAAGCATGAAAGGTCATGGTAATTGCATTGCGGCGTAGCGGTTCGATAGGTGCCCTCGTACGCAAAAAAAGTTCGCGATAGGAGCAACGAGGCCGCCCATTACGGAGGTAATGTAGTAAGATGGCACCCACTGCATCGGTGAGAGGCAAAGGCAGGGCATTCCCCGTCTTGCGCTGGCGGCTCCAGATCTCTCCCCGGCGCCAATAAATGTCACCCAAGGTAAGCGCCAAGATGTCACAGCAGCGTAATCCGTACGTGGCCATCAGATAGAAAATCGTATAAGGGCCGCGGAAAAAAATAACTATCCGGTTTGGGGCTGCGGAGCTATTTTGATGAACCAGTGCTCCAGGTCAGTAGTGCGCTCCAGTCGAGACTCAATATCCAGCACGGCCCTCTTCGCCACGGTGACTCCTTTGCGGTAGGATTTCGTGACCTTGCGCACAGTAGGTTTGATGCCTCGATACGTCATGCTTCGCGCTAACCCCAGAGCTTTATCTATAGAATCGATGAGCTCA
>JAESPD010000118.1 GCA_016756855.1 gamma proteobacterium endosymbiont of Lamellibrachia anaximandri
AATTTGATTTTTCCGTGGGTTGATCATGGGGTGAATTTTAACAACCATCGTCATGAATAAGTAGCTAATTCCGGATAGTTATTTTTTTCCGCGGCCCTTATTATTAAAGCCCATCGCCTGCTGTTGTTATTATCAAAAGATGGTGTATCAGCGCGGGAATCAAAGGAGGTTTTAATTGTGGATATTGCAGAGGCAACACCGGATCTACCGATTACTACATACCGGTTTCAGTTTATTGCTGATTCCCGTGTCAGGATTCATCCTCAAATGGGATCTGCCTGGCGTGGAGCACTTGGGCATGCGCTTATACGTTCGGTTTGCATTAAGGATGAAGTGGCCTGCAAGGGATGCATGCTGAGGTTCCACTGTGTATATGCCTATCTGTTTGAGACCCCACCACCTCCGAAAAGCGAGAAGATGAGGCGCTATAGCAATGCACCTCATCCCTTTGTACTCTGGCCTGAGAGAGACCAGGAGACAATACTCACTCCAGGGAAAAGCCATGCTGTCAATCTGACGCTTATTGGCCGAGCTAATGATCATCTCCCTCAAATTGCCCACTCACTTGCTGATGCAGGTAAACACGGCATTGGAGCCGACAAGGGGCAGCTTAAACTAAGTCGGCTGGATTATTGGGATTTTCAGGGGTCGATATGGAGGCAGGTCGAGGGTTACCCAAAGCGTATCAGCCCAATATCTCCAGTCTTTCCTGAACAACCCGCCTGTCCAGCCAGTGTTCGTGTGCAACTCCTTAGTCCTCTGCGCATTTCCTATGAGGACCCGTCTGACACTACCTCGGGGCGTTCCAGGAAAAAGATAGTGTCCAGAGAGGAGCTGCAATTCCACCATTTTTTCAGAAATATCCTTCGTCGTATCTCCATGCTTCGCTACTTCCACACAGATCAACCTCTCGAAACCGACTTTTCGGCTCTTACTCAAGCCTCTCGAATGATGGAGTTCCAGAAAACAGAACTGAAATGGCAAGATTGGTCCCGCTATTCCAATCGGCAACATCGAAAAGTACCGATGGGCGGTGTAATGGGCTACTTTGAGGTCGGTGGGAACCTGCTGGGTCATTTCTGGCCCTACCTTTGGGCCGGCCAGTGGGTTCATGCAGGAAAGGGGGCCAGTATGGGAATGGGCAGATACCGCTTACTGCCACTGGAAAGCTTGTGACCCCTGCTTGTTCCGACTGTGCAAGCCAGAATGAGTAATTGCCAAATAACAGACCCCGGATCGATAATGACCAACTCATCAATCAACCCCGCTGATTATCCACGGCGCATCCTCCTGGTTGTGAGCGGTCTGGCACCGCAAGTGCTCACCGAAACCCTCTACGCCCTGACCCAGGTAGAGCTGCCAGCATTTCACCCAACAGAGATTCACCTGCTGACAACACAGGAGGGGGCTGAACGGGCAAGACTCTACCTATTGAGTAAAGACCCAGGCTGGTACCGACGAATCTGTGATGACTATGGTCTCGATAGCAGTGCATTCCGCCAAGAGAACATCCATCGACTGCGCAATGAGCAGGGAGGAGTGCTGGACGATATCCGTACTGACTCCGAGAATCGGCAAGCGGCCGATTTTATTCTGAACAGGCTGCGAAAGTTGACTGAAGACCCTGATTCTGCACTGCATCTCTCCCTGGCCGGAGGCCGCAAAACCATGGGGTTCTTTGCCGGTTATGCACTTTCACTGTTTGGACGACCACAGGATCGGCTCTCGCACGTTCTGGTAACTCCGCCCTATGAAGATAACCCCGCCTTTTTCTACCCGACTCCTGAGTCTTCCATCATCTATACTCAGCAACCCGACAGCCGCCCGCTGGATGCCAAGGATGCCCAGGTGACACTGTCGGATATCCCTTTCGTAAGAATGCGAGAAACCCTGCCTGAGGCAGTGACCAGTGGCATTTACAGCTACTGTGATACTGTCCGCGCGGCTCAGCCGCAAACCGATCCCCCCAAACTGCAAGTAGACCTGGAGAGCCGGCAGATGAAGCTCGGAAATGAGCTGATCCACTTGGCGCCGGCAGAGTTTGCCTTCTACAGCTGGTTTGCACTGCGTCGGAAAGCATACAAAGACCCCATACACTGGACAGACGAGGGTTTGGGGGCTGAGTACCTCAAACACTATGGCCAGATCGTCAACCCGGCATCCGGTGACTATGAGCGGGTAGAACATGCCCTCACTGATGGTATGACCAAGGACTATTTTGACATGCGCAAATCCCGTACCAATGCGGCCCTTAAAGAGGCGCTGGGAAGCCGTTTTGCCGATCCCTATCTCATCAAGCCCCATGGCACCCGGCCACGAACGCGGTTTGGACTGACCCTATTGCCAGAGGCGATCACCCTGGACACCATAGGAGAAGCCTAATGGTCACATGGTTTGTCACCCGCCACCCAGGTGCGGTGGAATGGGCTAAGCGTCAGGGGTTGGAGGTGGACAAGCAGACCGCCCATCTTGATACCGCTGAGATCGGTGCAGGGGATCAGGTAATCGGCTCTCTGCCGGTCCATCTTGCCGCTGAAGTCTGTGCAAGTGGGGCGCGCTATCTCCACCTGCAGATCGAATTGCCAGCGGAACTCAGAGGTATCGAGCTCACTGCGGAACAGATGGAGCAGTGTGGCGCCGAACTCAAACCCTATCGAGTAGTAGAGGAGTAGATCTAATGCAATGGTTACTGAGCCGCGCCCGTCTTAACCCAAAAATGACCTGGATATTCCTGTTCATCATCTTGTTTGCTTTGAGTTGCCTCTACGGCTATTGGATCACACCATCCGATGCCCATGAACTCACTTTGGTACTCGATAATGCAGGTATTGGTATCGGCTTGGTCTCTATGGCTGCTGGCTGGCCAGTAGCCCTGATTGCCTGGGCTAAGCGCAAAGAGGCCCGGTGGATGTTTGGCAATGTGGGAAAGGAGTTGCAAGAGGTTGCCGGGTCATTTGATGCCAGCCTGATTCTAGCGAGTCAGTATAGTCAGTGCGAATGGCACCTCATTCACATTCGCCCGGAGCGGGCCGAGTATATCTACAGCGAACTGACACGGCCCAAAACCAAGGCGCTAAAAGAGGCCTTCGAGGAAGAGATTACCACCCGATTCTTTTCAGATGATGAGGCTCATCAACTCAACGGTCTGGATGTTTACGATATCGAAATCATCAAGCGGGAGTGCCGTCTGCGGCTCAGTGATCTCCTCGACAGCTTTCCAGCCAGCAGAGTCTGTGTCGACCTGACCTCAGGCACCAGCATCATGACGGTCGCCGCATTTCAGGTAGCGGAGGAGATGGGCGTTACCAGTCTCTACCTTCTAGGCAATACAAAAGGAACAAATGGCAATTTGATCATCGATGAAAAAAAGCTCAACGCAGCCGATGAGGCCCGGGTCATCCTCCTTTCTGACCATCGCAAGCTTGCCACACCAGAAGGCAGCATCTGAATGCTCTAGCCTGATTAACCGTAAGCCACCAGGCGCTATGGAATCAGGCAATGACACAGGAAACCCTAGATCAACTACTGGACTACCCAGCCCTTGTCCGGGCTTGGGAGAAGGTTCGGCAGAATGGTGGTGCGCCAGGAACGGATGAGCAGAATCTAAAACAATTTTCCCACAACCTCCAGGCCAACCTCTGGGCTCTGGTCACGGAGGTGGAGAGCGGCAGCTACAGACCCAGACCACTGCTTGCAGTAACCATCGAACCTGCGGGCAAGCAACCCAGGAAACTCGCCATCCCCAGCGTCCGTGACAGGGTATTGCAGACGCTTGTCGCCCAGCACCTTACCCCGATACTCGAAGCTGAATTTGAAGAGATTAGCTTTGGCTACCGTCCGGGGCGTTCGGTTGATAATGCCGTTCGGCAGATCATGCAGCTGCGGGATCAAGGCTACACTTGGGTAGTTGATGCCGACATCAGCAAATACTTTGATGAGATCGATCACCAACTGCTGCTACTTGAGCTCTCACGTTACATTCATGACAGAGCCATCCTACATCTGATACGCACCTGGCTGCGTTCACCCATTCAGGAGGAGGATGGTACTCTCTGGCCCCCTACACGAGGCGTTCCTCAGGGATCACCGCTCTCCCCGCTGCTTGCCAACCTCTACCTGGATTGGTTTGACGAACAGTTACTGCAACAGGGCAAGCGGCTGATCAGGTTCGCCGACGACTTCCTTATCCTCTGTAAGAATCAACAGAGTGCTGAGGAGAGTTTGGAAGTAACGGAGGACTTGCTCAACTCACTGGGACTGCGGCTCAACGATGAGAAAACCCGGATTACCCACTTTGATCATGGCTTCAGATTCCTGGGAGTGCGGTTTCTCCGCTCACTGGTGATGAAATCAAAGCAGCCAGACACGCAGATCAGCTTCTACTCAACCTCTCCACAAGTACCCCCAATGCCCCCTGAAAACAAAGGGATCAAACAGGAAGCAGAGGATAGAGCTAAGCCAGACCCCACGCCGCAAAGTGCAGACCAATCCCTCACCAAGACAGATTCAATGCTGCGGACCCTCTACGTCACCGGCTACGGCGCCCGGCTCTCACGGGAGGGAGAGAGCATCCTGATCCATGAAAAAGGCGTACTCAAGCAACGGGTACCCATAGGCAGAATAGACCAGATCATGCTATTTGGCAGCATCGAATTCACTACGCCCTTTATCAACGGTTGCATGCAGCGTGATATCCCGATTAGCCTCTTCAGCCACAACGGTAGATTCACCGGCGTCATAGACAACCTCAATGGTAGCAATATCGACATACAGCGCAGACAGTTTCAGGCCGCCGACAATAAAGAACACCGGCTGAAGATTGCCAAAACGATGGTGGCTGGAAAAATCAGAAATAGCCGGGTTGTGCTGGGACGTTATGCGCGGACACGGAAGTTACTTCCATTCGATCAGGCGCTTCACAAGCTCAATAGAGTATTGAACAGTGTCCTGAATGTGGATGATATCGAACGGCTCAGAGGCTTTGAAGGCATGGCGGCTCACCATCTCTTTGGCGCCTGGCGGGAAGTTCTGGAACTGGACTGGGGGTTTGAGGGCCGTAAACGCCGGCCACCGCCAGACCCGGTCAATGCACTGCTCTCATTTGGCACGGCGGATTCATGCTGAGACCCCATTTTCAATAAAAACATAAAGATACCCCTTAATACTGGACAAACCCCGCGATCTGAGGTAAAAAGTAGACCTTCAAATCACCGGACGA
>JAESPD010000119.1 GCA_016756855.1 gamma proteobacterium endosymbiont of Lamellibrachia anaximandri
CCATCGTCTTGATCAGCCACATGGTTGACTTGATGAACCTCTTCGAAGATCGCATCTGTTTTGGGGATTTTCTTTAACGGAAGACACTTTCTGACCTTGCGCAGCTGGTAACCGAGGTCGTTGAGTTTGTTTCGCAAAGTACGTGTACACGGCAGTTCGGTATCGGAATAACCTCGCTGTGCGATTAGCCGTAGACGCACTTCATCGGCGCTGAGTGGTGAATAGATACGGCATATGAAGGTAAATTGTTTCTGTAAGAATTCAAATCCAATTTCTTAATAAACGGCGGACGAAAAAGTGTGCTGTTTAGCTTTTTTTCATGCTGCGGATGAGAGACAGACCACAAATCAAGAGCCGCAATCTATTCGGTAAGCCGATTTCGTGAATCAGTTCTATGCTAGAAGCTAATAAATTTATTATTTTCTTATATTGACTGAATTACAACGAGGCACTGAACAGTGAGCCGGAAAAAACAGCCCCCGAACAACGACAACCCCGAGGATAATGACAGCCCGGTTCTTTCTGGTTTGATACAAGGATTGCAATCGGTCTTTGATAAGATCCACAAAGACAATAGTCAGCGCAGCCACAGCCAGGAAAAGATCATTGAGGAGTTTTCTGAGCGTCTTAATCACGCCTTCGACCAGGTTCATACTGAAGCAAAGGAGCGGGAGCAGTTGCTCTCCGATAAGCTTAAGGCCATTGAGACCGAGCAGCGTTATCGCATCCAACGCATCAAGATTTTCTCTGTACCGGGTACCCTGATCGCACTGGTTGCAATGGGTTATCTCTTCTACGTGGTGAACGTCATGGAACGTTCCATGACCAGCATGTCGACGGATATGCATGACATGCGTGGATATATCGCAAATATCAGCGGTGATACCCGCAACATGTCCCAGGGGGTATTGAATATGAATGTTGAGATGGTGGCAATGAATGGCAATATGAACCAAATCGACAATCATATGGTAGACATGAACGAAAATATTGGCCAGATCAATACCCAGGTGGAGGGCATGAATGGCAGTATGTCCCACCTCAATCGTAGTGTTGGCGTGATGACCCATGATGTCGGCAATATGTCCCACACAATCAGTCCGGTGATGTCGGGTTTTCGCACCATCATGCCGTTTTAGAGGCTGTAATCGAAGATGCCGAATCAGAGGGTGTTTGTCTGCTAAACTTACCGTCAGTCTTGTATTTATTTAAGCCGCCGATAAGGATTGAGAAATGAGCAAAATCTTTGTGAGCTATAGACAGCAAGGCACGCTGATGCAAGCCGGAAGAATTGCTGATACGCTCGTTTCGCATTTTGGAGCCGGCAATATTTTTCAGGATCAAGCGACATTGCATGGTGGCTCAGACTGGCAGCAAGCTATCGATAAGGCGCTAAAGGACTGCTCCGTTTTAGTCGCTGTGATTGGTCCGCACTGGTTGGAGCACAAGAGTGAGAACGGCGGCCGACGTATCGATGAGCCGAATGATTACGTTCTCCTGGAAGTTTCCACGGCTCTTAAGCGTGACATACCTGTTATTCCAGTTCTTGTTGGTGGTGCGAAAAGGTTTCACCAGGAAGAGTTGCCAGATCCTCTGAAGCAGCTTGCATATATCGAGCCGCTGAGCATAGAGGATAGTGCATGGCACGAAGGTATGCATTCACTTCTTGAATCGATCAGGCGCTTTGATATAAATCCCAAAAAGATTGGTTGGAAGACTTTTACAAGTCTCGCGCTGTCTGTAGTAGGCATGTTTGCTATAGGTTCAGATAAGGTACCGTTAGAGGCTGCCGTAGTTGGGTTGGTTCTTGGCCTACTGGCGCTGATCTTGAGTCTGCGGTCCTATTACGAGTTCCGTGAGGGCACTCAACAGGGGAGAAGTTGGGCAGTCGGTGCCATAATCTACTCTGGATTGATCACGTTAGTGGCATTGGACGAAATGATCCCGGATAAATATTTCTAACGTCTGTGGATTGCCAAGCCTCGTGCAATCAATCAAATCCGCCCCTGTCAATTTACCGGATCATTTGCTTGTACAGGAAAGCAATGCATCTATATCTACCTCGTCGATTTGTTCAGGTAATAGATACTCATCTGCATAGCGGGAATAGACGCCTGTTGTCAGAAATAAATCATACAAGTGAGGACATATTTTATTCTCCTGACTCATTTGACTCATGATTTTAAGCGCTGTGCTGACTGACTTGGATTTTTTATAGGGTCTGTCTGATGCTGTCAGAGCCTCAAAGATATCAGCAATCGTCATGATGCGTTCAGGGATGGATAGGGAATCTGCGAAACGACGACGTGGGTATCCGCTTCCATCGAGCTTTTCATGATGACTGCCGGCCCAATCAGGGACATGCCGCAGTTCTTTCGGAAATGGAAGTTGCTTCAGCATGATGATGGTTTGCGTGATGTGCTCATTGATCTTAAAACGTTCTTCTTGTGTAAGCGTGCCGTGTTCAATACTGAGGTTGTAAAGTTCACCCAGGTTATAAGCATATTTTGGCGCCTCCATTTGAAAGCCATAGGGGTTGTCTGCAAAGGGGCCGAGTTCGTCTCTGTGAGGAATAATGTGTTCGGCCTTGTTTGCCAGAAGTGGTTCATTGGTAGGAAGTGTGGGTGGAGTCCCTTGTGTGGACTTCTTTCGGGATAGCTCCATCGGTGAAATGCCTAGGTGATCATCCAGGTTACGCATCCATGTTTGTGTTGCGATCTCGTTCAAACGCAAAATCTTTTCGGTTGCCATGCGTTCTTCGCCGATATTGCATTCAGCCACAAAAGCATAGTCTTCACGGATTTTCTTGATCTGTGTCTTTAATCTTTGTTGTAGTGCCTCCTTATGGTCTTCTCCTTTAGAAAGCGCTTTTAAATAGCTGATTTCAGCATCACGCCAAAGGAGTTCAAAGCGTAATCGTATCTCATGGATACGGTTGTAGATGGTCTCCAGTTTTGTCGCTTTGTCGACAACATATTCCGGCGTGGTGACTTTTCCACAATCATGCAGCCAACTTGCAAGATAGAGTTCATACCACTGTTCTTCTGAAAGGGTGAAATCCCTGAATGGAGTCGCTGTTGACAGGGTGGCCTCAATAGCAAGTTCCTGCGCCAGGATTGGTACCCGCTGACAATGCCCGCTGGTGTAGTGAGATTTTGCATCAATGGCCCCTGCCAACACTTGTACGACGGCATCAAACAGATCTTTTTGTTCTTTTAGCAGACGTCGATTATCGAGGGCAATTGCGGCGCTCGATGAGAGTGCCTCTACATAGGATATTACCGCTGGGCTGAAGCCAATCAACTCGTCAGTGGTTGGATGACGGGCATTGATCAACTCTATGACTCCGATGATTTCAGCCCGTTGATTGATTAACGGGAGGGCCAGCATGGAAACACACGGGTAGTCCTTTCTCTCAAATCGCTGTCGAATCTCACTGCTGTTGTCATGGACGGACAGATCTTCAATGGCCAGGGTTTTGCCTGATCGAACAACACTCTCGGTAACTGTTGCGCTTCCCCTTCCGCTGGACAGGGCAATCGGTTCGAATGGGGGGTTGTTCGTTGTTGATCCACCATAAAACTCATTTGTTTTGTCATTCCTAAGAATTGAAAATTCAAGTTTGTCTTCATCACTATTTAGAAGACAAATAGACCCCGCATCCGCATTACAAACTTGTTGAGCATCAAGAAGAATCTTCTCCAGGAGATGATTCAGATTCCTCTCAGTCGACAGTGCCTTGCCGATTTCAACGAATTGTTGAATGGAACTCTTCATGACTGACATGGTTTCAGACAGAGTGTGAATCTCGTTGATATGAGAATGTACATCAATCGGGGTATCCAACTTCATTTTTCGAATCTCCTGTGCCTCTTGAGCAAGGAGATGAATAGGAAGAGAGATGCGCCGGGATATCCACCAGCCAATCAAAATTGATATGAAAAGCAACGCCAGTGAGATCTGTACACTCTCTGCTCGGATCATTTCCAGCGGAGCCAGGAGTTCATCCCGCGGAGAGAGAATCGCAAGATAGGTGCTCTTACCACTTTGCAAAGGTAAGGGTGACAGAGTTCCGATCCACTCTTGCGTCTCTGTTGATAGTTTTAACCGCCTGCCATTGCTACCTGGAGTAATGCTCTTAATTAAATGATGTAAAACTGGATTACGAAGATCTGACAAATGAGCAGTAATTAAGGATTCATGGCCACCCTCTCCAGCGTGTCGGCTTACCTGTTCCACATCTGAGTAAGCGATTACAGTCCCTTCAGAATCAAATACGACAACCTCTGTTGATGGTGTAATTAGATGACTCGACAATTCAGTCGATATTTCATTCAGCCTGAGATCTACAGCTACAACCCCGGAGGATTGCGGCAGACGTTGCGCCAGCGTGACACCTACATCACGGGTGGTAAAAAAGATATACGGTGGGGTCTGTATCAGTTTTTCGCTGTTAAGAGCCGTTTGATACCAGCTTCGTTGTCTGGGGTCATAGTTTGAATCAACGCCTTCCTGACGACCAACAGGTTTGAGATCTGAATCATAATAGACATAATTGATCTCCTGTTGGCTGTTTTCACGTTGCGCGCCGTACTGAACCATGAATGTAGTGTTAACAGGCAGGTTTGCGTTAGACCATTCATCTTTGCCATCATGTATCGTCCTTACAAGATAGTGTTTCCCATCCGCATACCCAATGTAGATGGATGCCAAATAGGGATTCCCTCTCAGTGCGGCAATGAACGCATGAAATAGATTTTGATGTTGTGCGGCTTCTGTATTTTGTGCCTGTTCAAGCTCAGCAGTGAGATTGACCAACATCGACGCAGGTGAATAGATACCTTGAATACGCTCAGCCGTCTGCCGTTCAATGCGGTTGAACAGCGCCTGTGTGGCGGAGAGGGTGATGGCCTTGTTTTTTTCGAAGTTATACCAGGATATCGAAAGGCTTACAGAGCTAAGCAGTAAAGTAATAAGGGCCGCGGAAAAAAATAACTATCCGGAATTAGCTACTTATTCATGACGATGGTTGTTAAAATTCACCCCATGATCAACCCACGGAAAAATCAAAT
>JAESPD010000012.1 GCA_016756855.1 gamma proteobacterium endosymbiont of Lamellibrachia anaximandri
TGCGTTTGCTTGATGGGAGCGGTATGAGCGGAGACGTTCACGTACCGTTCTGCGAGAGGCTGAGGGTGAGAGTCCCTTGGTCTACTCTCCTCCCAAAATCTTTCACGAGGTCGAAGACTCACTTAATGATATCAGGCAGAAAATCGCATAAGAATGCGCTGATATATTCTTTCTGCAATGACTGTCACCTTTCTTCACAGGCGCATTGGTAACTGGGTCGATGCATCTGTATTATATAGCGGCTTGATGGGCAGGGCTGTGCCGGTAGCTGGCGAAAGAAACCAGCTGTTGCAGAATGCTAATAATGGCTGGTCATCCATCCCTGTGATTACCCATGGAACCGGGTTGCGTTCTATTTGTGCAAGGATATATTTTCTCGCACCGATGAACGGAATCTGGAAATTAGGATATTAGAGACCCCTAGATACTCATGTCATGAAAGATTTAATCAATATCATCAAGAATCAGATTCGCTCCGCATGGCGGTATCGCTGGTATGCGATGATCGCAGCCTGGCTGATTGCTATTGTCGGCTGGGCCGCAGTTTTTGTCATGCCCGACAAGTACGAGTCGAATGCCAGGGTTTTTGTGGATACAGAAACGGTCCTGCGTCCCCTATTGAAAGGGCTGGCAGTGGAGACCAATCTTGCGCAACGGCTTCAGTTGATGACCCGTACGCTATTGAGTCGGAAAAACCTTGAAAAGGTGATGCGCGAAACGGACATGGATCATGATGCTACGACCGTGGAAGAGAAAGAGCGCCTGCTTGAAGAGCTTAAAAGTGAGATATCGATTGATACTCAAAGGCGGCAGAATTTCTACACCATAGCCTATAGTGCGAAGGACCCCTATGTTACGAAAAAAGTGGTGGAGACACTGCTGAATATCTTTGTGGAGTCGGCACTGGGCGATACCCGGGTTGAGTCGGATACGGCACAAAGGTTTCTGGAACAACAGATCAGGGAGTACGAATCCCGGCTTATTGAGGCTGAGAATCGGCTGACCGATTTCAAAAGAAAGTATATCGACACCTTGCCAGGCCAGGATGGTGGTGTTTTTACGAGACTGCAAGATGTGCGGGTTACGTTACAGGATCTCAATCTGGAGCTGAAAGAGGCAAGAATTCGACGCGACGAGCTGAGGCGTCAATACGAAGCCGCCGAAAGGGATGAGAGACAACGCCGGGAGGCAGAGGGACGTTTGGCAGTGGCTACGACCCCTGGCGAACAGCGTATTCTGGCCCTGGAAAAAAGGCTCGACGACCTTCTTCTAAGATACACTGAAGCCCATCCGGATGTTAAGGAGGCAAGGCAGACGATTGATGAACTGATGAAACAAGAGAGGGAAATCCAGGAGAGTCAGGCTGCCGGCGATTCCGACGTTAATGTAACCTCGATTGCGGTGGAGGAGTTGAAACTGGCTTATCGCCAATCAGAAGTTACCTTAACAGGGATTCGCGTCAGAACGAACGAATATGAAAAGAGAATTAAAGCACTAAGGGAAAAGCTGGATACCTTGCCGCAGGTAGAGGCTGAACTGAAGAAGCTCAATCGAGATTACAGCATCAACAAAGAGACCTATGAGCAGTTGGTGCAGCGCCTGGAATCTGCCCGCATGTCGGAACAGGCAGACGAGGCGGGTGACAATGTAAAGTTTCGGGTAATTGATCCACCAAAGGTTCCGTTGGTTCCTGCTGGCCCCAAGCGGGTGATTTTCAGCGTAGTCATTCTGGTGTTGAGTCTCGCTGCTGGTGGGGGTTTGGCATTTCTTATCGCGCAGTTCAAACCAGTCTATTACGATACGACCTTGCTCAGGAAGGGGACGGAAATACCTGTGCTTGGCCAAGTGTCCAGAGTCTGGACCAGTAGTCTGGCGATGAAGCGCAGGCTCGAAGTCAGTGCCTTTGTGACAGTTGGGGCGATGCTCGTGACTGTGTTCGTCGCTATTATGATCGTATACAGCATTGGTCTGCGTGGCGAGATTATTGCCCTCATTAAAATAGATTGACGGCTATTAAGGAAAGTTTTCCCCAGGGAATTCCCCTCAAATACTTCGCCTGCCAGTCTGAATTCTAAGGTTCGTGTGAGTACCTTGTGCTCCTTCAGCGTGATAATTACGGATTCAGCGCTCCCGTGGTGTTTCGCAGCAAGGCGCAGCGTGCAGGGAATGGCTATTCCTTTCCAAGCGCTGCAACACGGCTGCGGTACACCACGGGAACGCCCTCCGGGTGAGATTGTCTGCGTCCATGGATTGCGTTGTGCCTCTTGACAAGGGAGTGGCCATTGCCTGCGAGGCGCGCCTTGCCATGAACGCAGACAAGCTCACTGAGCCCGCAATTATCACATTGAAGGAACACTAGAATGACAATAAAAATTTCTCTCGTGGCGCACAATGCCTATGGCGCTATATCAGGCGGGAGCGCCGGGCATGTGGGTGGCGTTGAGCGTCAGACCAGCATGATGGCTTTCTGGTTGCAGAAGAAGGGCTTCGACGTCTCGATCATTACTTGGGATGAGGGTCAGGAGCAGGACTTTGTCATTGATGGTGTAAGGCTCATCAAGCTGTGCCGGAAGGACGAGGGTCTTCCCGGGCTGCGTTTTTTTCATCCGCGTTGGAGCAGTCTCAATGCTGCACTCAAGCGTGCTGATGCCGATGTCTACTATCAAAATGGCGCCGAGTATGTAACCGGTCAGGTTGCCTTGTGGTGTAAGCGCAACCATAAGAAATTCATCTTCTCCTCCGCCAGCGACGCTGATTGTCAGCGAAATCTGCCCTGTCTGGACTCCTTCAGAGAGAAGTACCTCTACAGAAAAGGGTTGGAGTTGGCGGATCATTTGATTGTACAGACTGAAAAACAAGGTGTGGCCTTGCTGGATGCTTTTGGCATGACGTCAACCGTATTGCCTATGCCCTGTCCCGACTTGTTGCCGGAGGAGCAGTCGGCGCCCAAGGATTTTCATGAACGCAAAGGTGTGATCTGGGTTGGCCGGATAAGTGAGGAGAAACGCCTGGAGTTCTTGCTTGAGATGGCGGCTAAAACTCCAGAAATCACCTACGATGTTCTGGGAAAACCCAACAGAGACTCCGAGTATGCGCGTAGCGTACTTGATGCAGCGGAGCAGGCGGAGAACGTCAATATTCGCGGTATGGTCGAACGGGACAGGATTCGGGATTTCTACGCGAATGCCAGAATTTTATGTTGTACCTCCTCATTTGAAGGTTTTCCCAATACCTTTATTGAAGCCTGGAGCGAGGGGCTGCCTATCGTCACAACCTTCGACCCTGACGACCTCGTGCAACGGAAACAGTTGGGTTTTTCCGGTTCGGAGATCTCATATCTCGCCGAGAAAGTAGGTCATCTGCATAGCACTGAGGATGAGTGGACGCGGATGTCCCGGAACGCCCGGCAGTATTTCGTGGAAAATCACGAACTGGATGCTGCGATGGAAAAATTTTCCAGTCTCTTCAGGGGCGTTTGATTTTCTGTAGAGCAAAGTACCGGCCCGCCGAGGCAGATCAATCTGGTTTTATCCCTACATCAAAGCCGCATACATGCCGGTAATCTTATTCATCGCGACGAGAATCTTGTCCAGTGAACGGATGACCAGAGAGGGGACAAAATTGCCGTCCTCCAGATTGTTGCCAAGGCTGAACAAATCCCATTGCTCCTTTACCCCCGTCAGTGCCTGATCTATCTCGGGTGTATTCTCGGGTGCCGTCCTTAACTGCAGCAGTGCGCTGTCGAAATCTGCTACCGCTTTTTTGTAATCGGATTCGTAGATTGGATGTTGGAATTTCCAGCTACGCAGCATATATAGATTGGCCATGCGTTGAGATAGCATGCGCTGGCGTCCGGCCATATTGACCAATTTGCCGGTGGACGTACCGGAGGCGGTCTCGAGCAATACAACAACCCGGTGTGATGCATTCAGCAGCTCCTCCCCGGCTTGACGTACTGCTTCGGCAGAGGCGCGATTGGGTTTGCCTGCCGCGAGCTGGTGAAAAGGGGTCCAAAGAGTGGAGACCTTCGCTAATGCTTGGGTGACACTGCTGTTCACCTTGAATTTTTTCAACTCGGCAAGTTGCGCTGCAAAGAGCTCAAGTGAAGATTTGCGCTGTTTTTTGGCGATGCGATAGCGGATTTCCTGCCCCATCTGGCAATAGGTCTTAATGATCCGCTGGGTCAGCATGCGCTGTCGGCCAGCCTTATTGATCGCCTCGCCCATGCTCAATTCGACGGCGGGTGCCTGAGCCGGAATGAAGAGCAGTGCCAAGAGGAAGAGCAGAATGGTCTTTGCCGATACACGACGCATGAAGAATACCCCTTAAAGTTTTACTTCAAAAGTGCCAAGCCGATGAATGTAATTATTATCCTCGCTAAAATAACGGCTAAGGCAACAGCCGTAAAGGGAAAAACTGCGATTTTCCGCAGAGAGTAAAAATCTTTTTCTGTCTTTCGAGCTGGTGAACTGGTTTAGAGACCGATTTGCTTTTTTTTGCTATATTAGTTCGTTTTTTATTGGCGGGGAAATGGCCTGATGTTTAACAAGAACATGCAAATCCAAGGGTATGACGATGAGTTGTGGTCGGCAATGCAGGCCGAAGAGACGCGCCAGGAAGAGCATATCGAGCTGATCGCCTCTGAAAACTATACCAGTCCCCGCGTAATGCAGGCTCAGGGTAGTGTGCTGACGAACAAATATGCCGAGGGCTATCCCTACAAACGCTACTATGGCGGCTGTGAGAATGTCGATGTTGCCGAGCAGTTGGCCATTGATCGCGCCAAGGCGCTGTTTGATGCGGACTTCGCGAATGTCCAGCCTCACTCAGGTTCTCAAGCCAATGCAGCGGTCTATATGGCGCTCTGCCAGCCAGGCGACACCATACTTGGCATGAGCCTGGCTCATGGCGGCCATCTGACTCACGGCGCCAAGCCCAATTTCTCCGGCAAGCTTTACCATGCCGTTCAGTATGGTCTCAATCCCGAGACCGGTGAGATCGACTATGAAGAGGTCGAGCGTCTTGCCCGTGAGCACAAGCCAAAGATGATCGTCGCTGGCTTTTCCGCTTACTCCCGCGTTGTCGATTGGCAGCGTTTCCGTGATATTGCAGACGAGGTGGGCGCCTATCTGTTCGTTGATATGGCGCATGTGGCGGGTTTGATTGCAGCCGGCCACTATCCGAGTCCGGTAAATATTGCCGATGTGACCACCACGACCACGCACAAAACCCTGCGCGGCCCACGTGGCGGCCTGATTTTGGCAAAGGCCAACGCAGAGATTGAAAAGAAGCTGAATTCAGTGGTCTTTCCCGGCATTCAGGGTGGCCCCCTGATGCATGTGATTGCCGCCAAGGCAGTGGCCTTCAAGGAGGCGATGGAGCCTGAATTCAAGACCTATCAGGGTCTGGTGATCAAAAATGCCCAGGCGATGGCTCGGGTTTTTATGGATCGCGGCTACGACGTGGTCTCCAAGGGTACCGATGACCATCTGTTTCTGGTCAGCTTCATTGAGGCAGGTCTGACCGGCAAGGATGTGGATGCCTGGCTGGGTGCTGCCAATATCACCGTCAACAAGAATGCAGTGCCGAATGATCCTCAATCCCCCTTCGTGACTTCGGGTATTCGGGTTGGTACACCGGCCATCACCACCCGGGGTTTCGATGAGGCCGATGCCGCTGAACTTGCGGGCTGGATGTGCGACGTAATCGATAGCCGTGGAGATCAGGCGGTGATTGATGGGGTTAAGGAGAAGGCTCTGGCCATCTGCGCCAAATACCCGGTCTACACAGAATAAAAAAGGGCCAAGGAGATAGGGCCGAGGGCCAAGGCTTTATGTCTGGGGGAATAGGGCAGAGTATAAGTAAAAGGTTAGATGATGGCGCTGTATAACGATTACACCAGGCACCAGGCACCAGATCCTGGGTCCTCCCCCCTCGGCCCTCGGCCCTCGGCCCTAACCCCTCGGCCCTAACCGATGCGCTGTCCTTTCTGCGGAGCACAGGATACCAAGGTCATCGACTCCCGCCTGGCGGGAGATGGCGATCAGATTCGACGTCGTCGTCAGTGTGCCGTCTGCCAGGAACGGTTCACCACTTATGAAGCCGCGGAGCTGAACCTGCCCAGAGTCGTCAAGCACGACGGCAGCCGAACGCCCTTCGACGGCCGTAAACTGCGTTCCGGCATGATGCGGGCGCTGGAGAAGCGCCCAGTCAGCACTGAACAGGTGGAGGCGGCAATCAACCATATCACCCGCAAGTTAACCGCCAGTGGAGAACGAGAAGTCGCGTCGCTGCAAATCGGGGAGATGGTCATGGATGAACTGAAGACGCTGGACCAGGTTGCCTATGTGCGCTTCGCATCCGTCTACCGCAAATTTGAGGATGTTAACGCTTTCCGGGAGGAGATTGACCGCCTGGAGAGTCAACCCGGTCCCGAGGCGCGCAGACAGCAGATGGATCTTCTAAGCCGCGATAAAAAGGGCAAATGAGTAGCGGCAGCGACCACGTCTATATGGCCAGAGCGATTCGTCTGGCAGAGCGGGGACGTTATACCACCCATCCCAATCCCAGGGTTGGCTGCGTGCTGGTAAAGGGTGGTGAGATCGTCGGCGAAGGCTACCATCGCCGTGCCGGAGAACCCCATGCCGAACGCAATGCCCTCGCCGTGGCGGGTGCGCGGGCCGCGGGATCGACGGCTTATGTCACACTGGAGCCCTGCTGCCACCATGGGCGTACCCCACCCTGTACAGAAGGACTGATCGAGGCCGGTGTCACTCGTGTTGTGGCAGCCATGAAAGATCCCAACCCCCAAGTATCCGGGAAGGGACTGGCGCAGTTGCAGCAGGCCGGGATAACGGTTGAGGCGGGGCTGATGCAGGGCCAGGCCGAGGCGCTGAATCCGGGCTTTATCAAGCGCATGCGTTACGGCAAACCCTATGTGCGCTGTAAGCTGGCCATGAGTCTGGATGGGCGTACGGCGATGGCCAGTGGTGAGAGCAAGTGGATCACCTCGTCTGCGGCGCGCCATGATGTGCATCTGTTGCGCGCCCGCAGCAGCGCGATTCTGACCGGCATTTCCACGGTGCTTGCCGACGATGCGTCGATGAATGTTCGGCTGACTTCACAAGAGCTGGGGCTGGATGAGGGGTTGCAGCCGCCACACCCTGTGAGGGTCGTTTTGGATCCACAGTTGGAGATGTCACCCGCCGCGAAGATGCTGGCCCTGCCGGGAAAAACACTGATACTGGGTAGTGATGACCATCCCCGGCAGACAGCTGCCCTGGAAGCTGCGGGAGCCGAGGTGGTGCTGGTGACGCCCCGGGACGATGTGCTGGACCTGACTGCAGTGATGGCGCAGCTCACAGCGCGGGAACTGCATGAGGTGATGCTTGAGTCAGGCGCTGTGCTGGCTGGTGCAATGCTGGAGCAGCAGCTGATCGACGAACTGGTGATCTATGTGGCGCCCCATATCATGGGAGATGGGGCGAGGGGACTCTTCCATCTGCCGGGTCTGGAGAAGATGGAGGATCGTATAGGACTCGATATCACCGATCTGCGCCAGGTGGGCGAAGAGATCCGTATCACTGCCCGGCCGTTATATCGGGAATAGACTCTGAAATGCCCGATCCGCTGAGCTTGATCGGGCCTACAGTTTGAGCAAGATAGCGAAATCAATATGTTTACAGGCATCATTCAATCGGTCGGTACGCTTGCAGGTCAGGAGTCAAAGGGCGGAGACGTGCGCCTTTACATCCACACTGGGCAGTTGGATTTGGCTGACGTTGCGCTTGGCGACAGTATCGCCACCAACGGTGTCTGCCTGACAGCGGTCGAGTTGCCTGGGGATGGTTTTCGGGCTGATGTCTCCCGTGAGACACTTTCCATGACTACGCTGCATAACCTCAAGCCGGGTAGCCCGGTGAATCTGGAGAAGGCCTTGACCCTGAACTCCCGTCTCGGCGGTCACCTGGTGAGCGGACATGTGGATGGTGTTGGGAAGGTGCTGGGTCGCCGGGAGGATGCCCGGTCCATCCGTTTTGACATTGAGGCACCCAAAGCGCTGGCGAAATATATCGCCCACAAGGGCTCCATCTGTGTTGATGGCGCCAGCTTGACGGTAAACGGTGTCAACGGTAATCGCTTCGATCTCAATATCGTCCCTCATACCCTGCAGGAGACGACCCTCGAGGGGGTCCAGGTGGGGCATGAAGTGAACCTGGAAGTCGACCTGATTGCCCGCTACCTCGAACGGCTGGTGCTCGGGGAGAAGGCGTCTGAATCAGCGGCATCGGGTGTCACCGAAGCGTTGTTGATGGAGCGGGGTTTTATCCGCTAAAGGCTTAAACCTCGGTTTGACAACGTTTGTTGTTAATCCCGCCTCTGTTACAATTATCTGTTCGCTTCGCCAATAATCAAGACTGGATATATGTCCCTTAACACTACAGAAGAAATCATTGCCGACCTGAAGCAGGGGAAGATGGTTGTCATCATGGATGATGAGGATCGTGAGAACGAGGGCGATCTCATTATGGCTGCCGAGATTGTGACCCCGGAAGCGGTCAATTTTATGGCCCGTTACGGCCGTGGCCTGATCTGCCTTACGCTCACCAAAGAGCGCTGCAGCCAGTTACGCTTGCCCCTGATGGTGCCCACTGATGATGAGCTGGCGGCGACCAATTTCACGGTCTCTATCGAGGCCGCCGAAGGGGTGACCACCGGCATCTCAGCCGCTGATCGGGCCACCACCATTTTGGCTGCAGTGGCAGAGGACGCACAACCTCAGGATATCGAGCAGCCGGGACACATCTTTCCGCTGATGGCGCAGCCTGGTGGTGTGCTGGTGCGCGCCGGTCATACCGAAGCGGGGTGTGATCTGGCCCGTATGGCGGGCTTCCGCGCCGCTTCCGTCATCGTGGAGATTCTCAACGATGACGGAACCATGGCGCGCCGGTCGGACCTTGAGAAGTTTGCACATGAGCACGATCTGAAAATTGGCACCATCGCCGATCTGATCCAGTATCGGGTGAAAAATGAGCATACGGTGGAGCGGGTCAGTGAATGTGCATTTCCCACCAAACATGGGAATTTCCGCTTGGTTGCCTATCAGGACATGGTGGATAACGAGTTGCATCTGGCGCTGGTGATGGGGCATCCGAAGCCAGATAAGCCGACACTGGTTCGTGTTCACATGCAGAACAGTTTGTGTGATTTGTTCAGTTCAACCGGTGGTGATTGTGGTTGGCCACTTGAAAATGCCATGAAACAGGTGGGTAAAGCGGGGCAAGGCGTAATCGTGGTGCTACGCAATCACGATACCGCCCGAGAGATCGTGCAGCGCATGATGGAACTGCAGTTGCAGAGGCCGGAAGGCGAGTCGTTCGTTAAACAGGACAACAGTAAGGAGCTGCGCACCTACGGTGTCGGCGCGCAGATCCTCTCTGATCTGGGTGTGCGCAAGATGCGCGTGCTCAGTGCGCCGAAGAGTATCCACGGCCTCTCCGGCTTCGGCATGGAAGTGGTTGAATACGTCGATTGTGAATAACCAATAGCTGGAACGCGAGCGCGCGTTTTTGATAATAGATCTATTTTTTCAGGGTAAAGAACATGACCATCAAAACCATTGAAGGCGCACTGACAATTGAGAATGCGCGGTTCTGTGTAGTGGCTGCGCGTTTCAACAGCTTTGTTGTGGAGAGTCTGGTGGACGGGGCGATTGACACCCTGAAACGCCACGGCGCGTCTGAGGACGATATTACGCTGGTCAGACTGCCCGGCGCCTTTGAGATGCCGGTATTACTGGAGAAGATCGCCGCAAAGGGCGAATATGATGCCATCATTGCGCTGGGTGCAGTGATTCGTGGTGGCACCCCCCATTTTGAATATGTGGCCGGCGAGTGTGTGAAAGGGATGTCCCAGGTCAGCCTGAAACATGGCGTCCCCATCTCCTTCGGCGTATTGACGGTCGATACTATCGAACAGGCCATCGAGCGAGCCGGGACCAAGGCCGGCAACAAGGGTGCCGAAGCGACGCTCTCCGCTATCGAGATGGTGAATCTGCTGCGTCAGATCGGGGCATGAGCCGTAAACGCAGTCAGGCGCGCCAGCATGCGGTTCAGGCCATCTACCAGTGGCAGATGGCCGGTCAGGATATTGGTTCCATCGTCGATCAGTTTCTGGCGGAGCAGGATGTCAAAAGCTTTGAAGTGCCCTATTTTCAGGATCTGCTGCACGGTGTCCCCAGGCACCTGACTGAGCTGGATGAACTGCTGAAGCCTGCCCTAGATCGCGCTATCGAAAGCGTCGACCCGGTGGAGCGGGCGGTGCTGCGCCTCGGTGTCTATGAATTGAATTTTCACCCGGAGGTACCCTATCGGGTGGTGATCAATGAATCGGTGGAGTTGGCCAAGGTGTTTGGGGCGGAGCAGGGCCACAGGTTCGTCAATGGTGTATTGGATAAAGTGGCCAAAGAGATCCGCAAGGTGGAGATGAAAGCTAAGAAGGCCTAGGGTCTGTTAACAAGCCCTGGGTTCCTTAGAACTCATCCTGCTGGTTGCTGAGTTTCGAAGTGCCATACCTCAGTACCAGGATGGCAAATGTCAGCATCAATATTGCGCCGGTCAGGGTGAGAATGGTCTCGTTTGACATGGTCTTGATGTCGATGGTGAGCAGGCGCGTAAGCGCTGTGACGGCGATATAGATCAGGAACTGCACCGGCATGCGGCGGGTCTTGAAATAGATGCCGACCATCGCGCCCAGTTCCAGATAGATGAAGAGCAGCAGGATGTCCTTCAGTGTGGCGTGACCGTGAGAGATCATCTCCAGATAGACGGTTACACTCGACCAGATTACAGTGGCGCCGATCACGAACAGACCGACGGTGTGAAATACCTCGACCATGAGGTCTCCCGCCTTCTCTATCTTGTTAAAATGTTTGTGTTCGCTCATCTTTGATACCTATCACCGTAATCTACACAAGCTACACTGATGTTGTCTCAATAGGCAAGCCTTCTTTTGTAATAAACCATTGATTAATCATGGCCTTATCCGAGTTTGATCTGATACGACGCTATTTTCCCGAACCTGCGGCCATGCGTGATGACGTGGTGCTCGGCATCGGTGATGACTGTGCCCTGTTGCGGTTGCCTCCGGGTCATGAGCTGGCAGTCACTGTAGATACCCTGGTGTCCGGAGTGCATTTTTTTCCCGATGTGGATCCGGAAGCGTTAGGTCATAAGGCGCTGGCGGTCAATCTCAGTGATTTGGCGGCGATGGGGGCGCAACCCGCCTGGGTGACATTGGCCCTGACTCTGCCCGCAGCAGACAGCAACTGGCTGGCGGCATTCAGCAGGGGTTTTTCAGTGTTTGCGAAACGCTATGGTGTGCAACTCATCGGCGGTGACACGACCCGTGGGCCACTCTCCATCACGGTTCAGGCCCAGGGTTTTTTGCCCTCTGGCAGTGCATTGACCCGATCCGGTGCTCATCCGGATGACCTGATCTGCGTCACCGGCAGTCTGGGGGATGCCGGGCTCGCACTCTCCGCAAAGCAGGGACACAGGTTGCTGAATACCTTTGACTTGCGTGATGTCGTACAACGGCTGGAACGTCCGGAACCTCGCGTTGGGATGGGGCTTGAGCTGCGTGGGCTTGCGACTGCCGCCATCGATATTTCTGACGGACTCCTGGCCGACCTCGGACACATCCTGCAGGCTAGTGGAGTGGGTGGCAGATTGAATCTGTCACAGCTCCCCCTGTCGCCACCGGTGGCAGCGATTGTTGCTGAAACGGATGGATGGTCGCTGCCGTTGGCCGCAGGGGATGATTATGAACTCTGCTTCACCCTGCCTGCCGAAAGGCTGCATGAGGTGGAGGCGATCAGTGGCCGCCTGGCTTTGCCGGTATTGGTGGTCGGCCGTATTGAAGCGGACTCCGGACTGCGCTGCGAGCGGGAGGATGGTACCCTTTGGCAACCACCTGCCGCAGGATATGATCATTTTGCCGATGCCTGACTCAACCACCAATCCCGCCCCTAATCTGCGTAACCCGGTACATCTGCTGGCTTTCGGTTTTGGTAGCGGCGCCATGCCCTTTGCGCCGGGTACTTTCGGCACCCTGGTCGCAGTCCCGATCTATCTGTTGATGGCTCCTCTGGCTCTGACCGCCTATTTGGTCACTCTATCGCTGATGTTCGTGGTGGGGATCTGGCTCTGTGAGCGAACCTCCCGTGATCTCGGTGTACACGATCATGGTGGTATTGTTTGGGATGAGATTGTCGGATATCTGATTACCATGATTATGGCGCCCGCAGGCTGGCAGTGGCTGCTGCTCGGGTTTGTACTGTTTCGCCTCTTTGATATTTTCAAGCCCTGGCCCATCAACTCCATCGATCGCAAGGTGGGCGGGGGACTGGGCATCATGCTGGATGATGTGGTGGCAGGTCTCTTCGCGCTGTTGGTGATGCAGTCGATCCGAATTTCAGGGCTTCTCTGATGCTGAGACGGCTGGTCTTCCTGCTGATTGTCATACTGTTTCCTGCGGCAGTCATCGCGGTTGACAGGATTACTGTCGAAGCGCTCTTTTCCAACAAGGCAATGGTCACCATCGATGGTACCCGTCGTCTGCTGAAACTCGATCAGCCCTCGCCGGAGGGCGTGGTCTTGATCGATGCGGACAGCCGTGAGGCGGTGATAGAGGTGGATGGAGAGCGGCAGACATACCGGCTCGGCAGTCATGTCTCCAGCCAATTCAGCAAACCGGAAACGACCACTGCCAGGATCCAGCGGGATCTGAGCAACAGTTACTCGACGGTGGGCAGCATCAATGGCCGCAACGTGCGGTTTTTGGTCGATACGGGGGCTTCGGCGGTGGCGATGAACTCAAGGGTTGCGAAGCGCTTGGGGATTTCATACAAGCTGAATGGCAAGCGTATCACGGTCAGTACTGCGTCCGGTATGACTCCGGCCTATGAAGTGGAGCTGGATCGGGTGCAGGTGGGGGATATCAGGCTGGACCGGGTGCGCGGGTTTGTAATCGAAGGGGAGAGTCCACGCCGGGTATTGTTGGGGATGAGTTTTCTCAGCCGGGTGAAAATGGAGGATCAGGGGGCGGTACTGTTGCTGCACAGCAAGTACTAACAGATGAGCTGTAGGCCCGAGCTTGCGGATCGGGCATGTACTGCCGGCTCCGCAAGCTTGAACCGGTCGATTTGCTGGTTGCTAACTACCCGCTGTCTTGTCCCGCTCGATCAGTGCATAGGCCGAGTGGTTGTGGATCGATTCGAAGTTCTCCGATTCAACGACATAGGCACTGATGCGATCCTCATTGTTGAGGCGCACCGCCACGTCCCTGACCATGTCCTCGACGAACTTTGGATTGTCGTAAGCGCGCTCAGTGACATGCTTCTCGTCCGGCCGCTTGAGCAGTCCGAAGAGTTCGCAGGAGGCTTCCTGTTCAACCATGCCGATGATCTCCTCAATCCAGATAAATCCGCTGGTGCGGGCCTGAATCGTGACGTGAGAGCGCTGGTTGTGGGCACCACGATCAGAGATCTTTTTCGAGCAGGGACAGAGACTGGTGACCGGCACTACCACCTTGATGTCGATATGGGGAATACCGCTGTGGATCTCACCTATCAGGGTGACATCGTAGTCGAGCAGGCTCTGCACATTGGAGACCGGGGCGGTCTTATTGACGAAGTAAGGAAAGCTCATCTCGATGTGGCCCGACTCGGCTTCCAGGCGCTCCGCCATCTCCTTCAGCATGACCTTGAAGGATTCAACGGTGATCTCGTAGTCGTGGCTGTTGAGAATCTCCACGAAACGGGACATGTGCGTGCCCTTGAAGTTGTGGGGCAGGTTGACGTACATATTGAAGTTGGCAATGGTGTGCTGTTCGCCCTCACTGCGGTCTTTGATGCGCACTGGGTGGCGGATATCCTTGATACCGACCTTGTTGATGGCAATCTGACGGGTATCTTCACTATTCTGGACGTCCGCAATCTGGGCGCCGGTGAGGGGGGTGTTTTGTGCCATATCTGGAAGTCCTGCTTCGCCAACAAGGTGCGAAGTCATGCTGATTACTGTGCTGGGTCTGAAGGATAGTCTGCCGCCCGTTCAGGGACAACTGACAGAACCTCAGGTTTTTCCGTATCCTCCCATTGGGAGGACGGTCAGCGTAAAACAATCAATTATCCCAAGCAGAGAGGAGGGGTGCAAGTTAATGATTTCGGCCGATGATGTAATCAGCGATCCAGCGTAACGGTGCTGCCTCTTCGCCAAAGCTCTGCAGGCTCTGTAAGGCATGCTGTCGGAACTCCTCCGCTTTCTCGCGTGCGCCTGCGAGGCCGAGTAGAGAAGGGTAGGTGGATTTGTTCTGCGCCTGATCCTTGCCCTGGGTTTTTCCCAGGGTCTTGGTGTCGCCCTCCACATCCAGGATATCGTCCCGGATCTGAAATGCCAGCCCGATACATTTTGCAAAATGGCTGAGTTTGTGGACTGTTTCAGAACCGAGATCGGGATTCAGTAGTGTGCCCAAACGGACGCTGGCGCAGATCAGCGCCCCCGTTTTGTGGATATGCAGATTTTCCAGTTCGGTAAGATTCAGCTCGCGTCCGGTCGCACCTAGATCCAGCGCCTGGCCACCGGCCATGCCTCGGGAGCCGCTCGCGCGGGCAAGTGTCTCCACCATCTTCAGTCGGGTGTCGGCATCTGCTTCCAGCGCGTTATCGGTGCAAAGGGTCTGAAATGCCAGCGTCTGCAGCGCGTCGCCGACCAGGATAGCGGTGGCCTCATCGAATGCTTTGTGGCAAGTGGGGCGTCCACGGCGCAGGTCATCGTCGTCCATTGCCGGCAAATCGTCATGCACCAGGGAGTAGGCGTGGATCATCTCGATCGCACAGGCGGCGGCATCCAACCGTTCCATCTTGACGCCGGTGGCCTGTCCCGCAGCATAGACGAGCACCGGTCGGACACGTTTGCCTCCACCCAGGGCAGCGTAGCGCATTGCTTCATGGAGTAGTGTGGGCGTGGTGCCGGTCGTCGGCAAAGTGCGATCGAGAGCGTGCTCCACCCGGGCCTGGCAGAACTGCATGAAGTCTTTAAGATGGGTTTCACTCGTCACGCTGGAAAGGCTCCAATTCAGCATCATTGGAATCGCCGCTCAATAGACGAACTTTCTGTTCCGCCGTGTCCAGCGCCTTCTGGCAGGTGCGGGTCAGTTCCACTCCCCGTTCGAAGGATTTCAGAGACTCATCCAGGGATAGATCGCCCTGTTCCAGGGTTTCGACCAGGGATTCCAGCTCGCTCAGCGCCTCTTCCAGGGGCGGGCTCTTCTTTTTTCTCGGCACGGTTTGGCTCTATTACGGATGTCTGTGTGGATTGAATATCAACTATTAGACCACACGCTAAAGAGACAAAGCCAACCCATGCGGGATTGAAACCTCGCCACAGGCTGCCGGGGTGTGTAAACTTCCGTGCTTCGTTTCTTTCCATTTTCAAGCTTGATTTAACCCAGTAGTTTTTATGACAGGTAGCTACGACGCTTCTGATATTGAGGTCCTCAGCGGACTTGAACCGGTGCGAAAACGCCCGGGAATGTACACCGATACCAGCCGCCCCAACCATCTGGCGCAGGAAGTCATCGACAACAGTGTCGATGAGGCGATTGCCGGTTTTTCCAAGTCGATCGAGATCACGCTGTTCAAAGATGGTTCCCTGCAAGTGCAGGATGATGGCCGCGGCATGCCGGTTGATCTACACCCACAGCAGGGGTTGCCTGGTGTCGAGGTGATCCTGACCAAGTTGCATGCGGGCGGTAAGTTTTCCAATAAAAACTACCAGTTCTCAGGTGGTCTGCATGGGGTGGGTGTGTCGGTTGTGAACGCACTCTCCCGTCACCTTGAAATCTGGGTGAAGCGTGATGGCCGGGAGTACAATATGGCCTTTGCGGGTGGTACCAAGGTCTCTGATCTGGAACCGGTGGGTAAGGTTGGGCGCAACAATACCGGTACCCGCTTGCGTTTCTGGCCCGATGCCAAGTATTTTGACAGTCCACGTTTTTCTGCGCGCCAGCTGCGCCATGTGCTGCGTGCCAAGGCGGTGCTCTGCCCCGGTCTCCATGTTCGATTCATCGATGAGAAGAGTGGTGAGCAGGAGGATTGGTGCTATGAGGATGGTTTGCGGGATTACATGCTGGATGCGCTTCTTGGCCAGACGTTGATTCCCAATGAAGCCTTTGTCGGCAATATGGAGGCCAACACTGAAGCGGTTGCATGGGCCGTGGTCTGGTTGCCGGAAGGCGGTGAAGCGGTGACTGAGAGTTACGTCAATCTGATCCCCACCGTCCAGGGCGGAACTCATGTTAACGGTCTGCGCAGTGGTTTGACGGATGCGGTCCGGGAGTTCTGCGAGTTCCGTAACCTGCTGCCAAGAGGTGTCAAGCTGACGCCGGATGATGTCTGGGCACGGGTCAGTTATGTGCTGTCAGCCAAACTGCTGGAGCCACAGTTTTCCGGACAAACCAAAGAGCGTCTCTCCTCCAGGGAGTGTGCAGCTTTTGTTTCCGGCGTGGTAAAGGACGCCTTCAGCCTCTGGTTGAACCAGCATACCGACCTTGGCGAAAGTATCGCTGAACTTGCGATCAACTCTGCGCAGAGCCGGATGCGCGCCGGGCGCAAGGTGACCCGCAAGAAGGTGACTCAGGGTCCGGCGCTGCCGGGGAAACTGGCAGACTGCAGTACGGTCGACCCTTCCCGCAGTGAACTCTTTCTGGTTGAGGGTGATTCAGCAGGTGGCTCCGCCAAGCAGGCGAGGGATCGGGAATTCCAGGCGATCATGCCGTTGCGTGGAAAGATATTGAATACTTGGGAAGTTGATCCGGCGGAGGTTCTGGCCTCACAGGAGGTACACGATATCTCCGTGGCTATCGGAGTGGAACCCGGTAGCGAGGATCTTTCCAAGCTCCGCTTCGACAAGGTCTGCATTCTTGCGGATGCAGACTCCGATGGTCTGCACATTGCCACGCTGTTGTGCGCGCTGTTTCTGCGTCACTTCAGAAAGCTGGTTCAGGAGGGGCACGTCTACGTGGCGATGCCACCGCTCTACCGTATCGATGTGGGCAAAAAAGTCTATTATGCGCTGGACGATGACGAGAAGCAGGGTGTACTCGACAGGATCGAGGCGGAGAAGATACGCGGCAAGGTCAATGTGCAGCGCTTCAAAGGATTGGGTGAGATGAACCCCCTGCAGTTGCGGGAGACCACGATTCACCCGGATACCCGCCGTCTGGTGCGCCTGACCATTGAGTCAGGGGATAATGCCAACAGCGTAATGGATATGATGCTGGCAAAAAAACGCGCGCCTGACCGTAAGCGCTGGTTGCAGGAGAAAGGGGACTTGGCTGAGGTCTGAGTGACTCAGGTTTTGTTGGATTTTTGAACTGTTTGAGGGTACTCCCCGGATATTGAATATGTATAAACAGGGTCTTTCACTGATTGTCTTGGCAGTTGCTCTGATGTCGCCGGTCGTTGTTGCCGTGCCGGCAGACAATGAGCGTTTTTCCAGTAATGGTGGAACGAAAACAAAGTTGCTTGATACGGCCGATTTGCGCCAGCTGCAGAGTCAGCTGGATCAAGTGAGGAAACTGGCCCCGTCATTACGGGTTCAGCTACGAAATCTGCGTCATCAGGCAGGTTTCAGGCAGTTCGATTCTTTTGAGTTCGAACGTTATATGAGCCGTGCCCAGAGCGGCATCGAACGTCTGCTTCGTCTCCATCAGCGTCCGACAGTGCCCTCCATGCAACTCCATTTTATTGCGGTGGATCTGCAGCGGCAATCTGTTGGTCTGACACGTCAGCTGGAAAAAGTGGAAATAGTGCTTGAAAGGATTGATGAGCTGCTGGACGAAGATATCAAGCAGGAGAGTGTGGTCATTGAAAGGAATGAGAAGTTTCTGGATATGCTCACTTTGTTTACCGAAACTGTCCAGGATGCCTCAATGCTGATCGGACAAAGAAGCAAATAGTGGTCGATTCGTTCTAGCCACTTAATCTATACCGAAATCGGAAGTCATCATGCAGCGCATCTTCCTGCTGGGCGTCATTGTGTTGTTGAGCAGCTTGCTGATATGGGTGGCGCTGTTCTGGGCCCCTCAGTCTGACAGTGTACCCAGTCACGAACAGCTCTCCATCTCCGCAGCACCTGTCGGCGGCAATTTTGCGCTTGAATCGCATCTGGGGCCTGTAACGCTGAACGATTATCAGGGTAAGGTCGTCATCCTCTATTTTGGCTATACCTGGTGCCCGGATATCTGCCCAACGAGTCTGGGCTTTCTCAGTATGGCCCTGAACGAACTGACTGAGGAGGAGCTTGCCGGGGTACAGCCGTTGTTCATCAGCGTCGATCCCAAGCGCGATTCACTGGAGCGGCTCAGGGTGTATGGGGAGTACTTCCATCCAAGCATTTTAGGTGTCACAGGTTTGCCGGAAGCCGTGGAGGAGGTCGCAGGGAAATATGGCGCAGCCTACAGCATCGTAGAACAGCCCTCCGAATCCAATTATGTGGTGGACCACTCTGCAGATACCTATTTTATCGACCGGGAGGGAAAGCTGGCGAAAGTGCTGCCTCATGGTACACCACCCGAAGAGATGTTGGCCCTGATGAGACGAATGTTGTCAGAAGGGGCGGCGAAACAATAGGTCGGTTCACATAGAGTGGAACCTGCAACCTCCTGGTGCCTGATCCGCTGTGCTTGATCAGGCCTACTGATCCTGTTCCGGATTATTCGAAAGAGAGTCCGAAGCCAGTGGCTTCAAGATAGTCCGCTTCCTGTTTTAACTCGGCGTGGGTCAGTGGATGAGACTCCAGCCAGCCTTGCGGAAACTCCAACAGCAGATGATTTCCCTCGACCTCCAGCAGGGCGTGTGGCTTGGTTACCGCTGAGCGGCTGCGATGCAGCAAAACTGCAAGACGCAGCAGAATGCAAAGCTGTTTTGTACAATGCACCACATCCTTGGGTAGAGCCTCGAAGGTGGAGGAGGGGAATTTGCGCCTGTGTCCCCGCACCAGCGCGGCAATCACGCACTGTTCCTGCCGGGTAAATCCCGACATGTCGGAGTTTTCCAGCAGATAGGCGCCGTGCTTGTTGAACTGGCTGTGGGAGACGGTGAGACCGATCTCATGCACAAGTGCGGCCCAACTCAGCATGTTGGAGTAGCGGGGGTCGCCCATCTTCCAGGCTTTGATGACTTGGTTGAAGAAGGCCAGGGCAGTGGCTTCGACACGCACTGCCTGGCCGGTGTCGATATTGTAACGTTTGGATAGAGATTTGATGGTGCGTTCGCGGGTGTCTTCGTGGCGGCTGCGGCCGATCATGTCGTAGATCAGTCCTTCTCGCAGCGCCTCGTCGGAGACCTGCATCTGTTCGATGCCTATATGGCGAAAGACTGCCAGGAGGACCGCGACGCCACCAGAGAAGACAGGTTTCCGTTCCGCTGTCAGTCCTTTCAGGTTGAGTGCCTCTACGCTGCCCGCAGCAATCATCGCCCTTTGCAGTTTTTCCAGAGATCTTAGGGTGATGCCCTGTTCACTCCAACCCTCTTCCTGAACCACTTTTTGGATCGCCTTGATGGTGCCGGAACTACCGATGGCGAGGCTCCAGTTGTCGTCGCGAAACCTGGCGCGTACAGGACGGATTTCGATGGCACAGGCAAGCTCCGCCTTTTTCATCGCCTTGGCGGTGATATTGCCGTCTTTGAAAAACTCCCTGCTTATGCTCACGCAGCCCATATGCAGGCTCTCGCGCTGGCGGGTGGTGAAGCCTTCGCCGATGATGAGTTCAGTACTGCCGCCGCCGATATCCACCACCAGGCGGCGCTCATCTCCTGCGGCAAGGCCATAAGCCACGCCGAGATAGACCAGGCGGGCCTCTTCGCGACCGGCAATGACCTCGATGGGATGCCCCAGCGCCTGCTGAGCGGCCACCAGGAAATTGTCTGCTGAACTTACCTGGCGCAGGGTGTTGGTGCCGACGGCACGGACCTTTTCAGAAGGGATTGAACCCAACCGTTGGCCGAATCGCTCAAGGCAGGCGATGGCCCTTTCTGCCACCTCGGGTTTAAGCTGTTTGGTTTTGGTCAAACCTTCGCCAAGTCGCACCATCTCCCGCAATTTGTCGATGACCTGCAGGTTGCCATCGGTAACGCGGGCGACAATCATGTGGAAGCTGTTGGAGCCCAAATCGATGGCTGCAACGGTTTCCTGAGTCTCTGCGGTTTGTGGGGTGTTGTCCTGCATGATCTGACCATCTCCGGTGTGAAGTCCGGATGATTTTACCGGGAGCTATGGCGATTATCTAACCTGCGCTATCTTTTTCGGTCAGTGGCGCTGATTGTCGCTTATGCCAGCGTGTGCAAAACTGATGCAATCGTAGAGGATTGCATATTTTACTATTACTATTTGTATGGAAAATCGCTGTGTTTGGGGGTTATCAGGTGATAATGGTGGGCGGCTTTGGGTAAATGCAATGGTTTGAAAAAATTGGCCGGGGGTCTGTGGAGCAGGAGAAATATGAGACTTTATCGATGAAGTATTGCAGTCAGTGTGGCGCTGAAGTGGAAATCAAAGTGCCGGATGGAGACAATCGGCCCAGGCACATCTGCGCTGAGTGTCTGACGATCCACTATCAGAATCCCAAGATGGTGGTGGGTTGTATTCCGATGTGGGAGGATAAAGTGCTGCTCTGCCGTCGAGCGATCGAACCCCGTTACGGACTATGGACACTGCCTGCGGGTTTTATGGAAAACGGCGAGACCAGTCAGGAGGGCGCAGCAAGGGAGACCCTGGAGGAGACGAATGCCAGGGTGGAGGTGGAGACGCTGTATGCCCTCTTCAATCTTCCTCACATCAGCCAGGTTTATCTGTTGTTCAAAAGCCGCCTGATAGCTCTCGACTTTGGGCCGGGCAGTGAGAGTCTGGAGGTCGCTCTGTTCGCTGAGCAGGAGATTCCCTGGGATGAGATTGCCTTCCCTGTGGTCCATGAGACCCTGCGGCTTTTTTTCGAGGATGCCAGGCGTAACCACTATGAGTTGCGCAGCGGGACGATAGTCCGTCTGTCAGACAATCCCCGCCGCTACCACACCCAGCTGCTGTAGAGTCAGCATGCGTAAGTCATAGACCATGATTTCCGTAGGAGGGTACAAGACGAACATTGTTGGCAACCATGCCGTCGCCTTTATCACTCTTCTCGATATAGAATTCTAGCACGGTCTCCCGGTTTGACAGGAGCTCGTCGGTGACGCCGTCGGCCAGTTCATTGGCATGGCAGAATACGCTCTCATAGGGGGATTCCGGATCACGTGGATCCGTAATCCACAGGTTCGGATCGATACGCCTGATGAAGCGCAGAAAGCCATATCCTTTGTCGGGAAACCATTTCGAGCAGATGCCACGGACGCAGGAGCCTGGGGAGCCCCACTCATTACGTGGTTCATAGGAGACCGGTAACAGGTCGGGAATCAGAAAACCGGAAAAGAAGTCGTCGACCTGCCGTTGCAGCTCCTTGGAGACGTTGCGGAAAGCGAGCAGTTCCACACGGCAGCCCCGGTCTTGTAGCGCAGTCACCACCTGCAGGAAATCTCCATCGCCGGTGACCAGCAGCACCAGATCGAGTTTTTCCGACTGCAGCATGGCATCGACCGCCAGATCGAGGTCAGCATTGGCCTTGGTTGTGACATTGCCCTCTTCATCGGTGTAGCGGCGTACTATTTTAACGATGATCTTCCAGCCGTAATCCCGTACCATTTGCTGATACGAACGTGCCCGTTTGGCGTATTCATAATCATCCTTCGCCCGCTCCTGGTCAAAGGCGATATAGGTGTTCATGCGTAATAAATTACCGCCAAAGCGTGCGGCAAAGCGGCGTAGAATATCGTATCGAAGTTGGTAACCGCCGTTGTAGCGGATGTTTTCTGCGTCCACGAAAACGCCTATCTTGAGGTTATTATTCAATGTAGCTCTCGAAAAAAAATGAATGGTATAGACTCGGTAATATAGATACCTGACTCATTAACAGTGGATTAAGGTTCCTATTTGCAGTCTTTTCATAATGAAAGTTAAAGGTTGTTATACAGGCCTTGCTTTGAAGTGAGATTTTAGAGTTGCAGGGTAACTGATATTCGAAAGAGATTCGAATGGCAAAACTCATTTCCAGATTTTATTACCCCTGTTATTCATAGGATAATTCAGGCTATTGATCTCCAGAAGAACTCTTTTGTTTCATAGTGTAATGGCTATTGCCATCTGGTCTGCATGGTATCTGCTGGGCGGGAGAGAGTCTGCGGTTGCTGCTACGCTGGAACACTGGCGAGTGGCGCTGACCATGGTATTTGGTTCATTTATCGCAGGCGCCACCAGCGAAGGTGGCGGTGCAATCGCCTTTCCGGTCTTTACCAAGGTGTTGCAGATCGATCCTGCCGATGCAAAGGTTTTCTCATTGGCCATCCAGAGCGTGGGTATGAGTGCCGCGTCGCTGGTGATAATCGCAATGAGCGTTCGGGTCGAATGGCGGGTGATACGTTGGGCGGGTATCGCCGGTATTCCCGGCATGATTCTGGGTGCGGCAGTGGTGGCGCCGTTGCTCTCATCTGCAATGATCAAGATGAGTTTTACCTTTCTGGTGACCAGTTTTGCAGTTACGCTGTTCATGTTGAATCGCCGCATGCGGCTCTGCCACGACAGACTGCCGGATGAGAGTGGGTACGAGCATTGGATTATTGCCATTGCGGGTCTCACGGGTGGAGTGATGTCAGGGCTGGTGGGCAATGGTATCGACATCATCACTTTTTCCGTCATGGTTCTGCTGTTCAGAGTGAGTGAGAAGATCTCCACCCCGACCTCTGTGATCCTGATGGCCCTCAATTCGATTGTCGGTTTCCTGCTGCACCTTTTCGTCATTGGGGGTTTTACTCCGGAGATCAGGGAGTGGTGGCTTGCAGCGATACCCGTCGTGGTGATTGGCGCCCCAATGGGGGCGATGTTCTGCAGCCAGTTGGATCGTCAAGTCATCGCCAGGGGGCTGATTTTTCTGATACTGATTGAATTTATCAGCTCTCTTTGGCTGATTCCCATGACATCTTCTGTTGTTGTGGGTAGCCTGGTTATGCTGGTGGTATTTTCACTGTTCTACTATGGCATGTACCGGGTGAGACGTTATGAACCCCAAGGAATGGGTTGATCGATTTGAACATTTTTTACAGGGGACGGGGAGATGAACGAGAGGATCGATGATATCACCATCGTGGGCGGTGGTTCGGCAGGCTGGTTGATGGGGCTGTTCCTGACCACGATGCTGAACAAAGGGGAGTCCAAGGTCAAGGTGACCCTGATTGAGTCGCCAAATATCCCTACCATCGGTGTTGGGGAAGGGACGGTGACGGGTTTTCCCCGCATGCTCCAGCAACTGGGTATCAAGGAGAGCGAATTCCTGCGTAAATCCGATGCCACCTTCAAATGCGCAGGAAAATTCGTTGGCTGGAATCTGGATGCCCAGGGCAAGCCGACCACCTTCTATAATCCCTTTAATGTGGGTGGATACGTCGGTGGTTTTGAAACAGGTTATTACTACCAAAAATATGGCAACGCACCAGGTGCGAGCAGTTTCGTTGATAGCATCATGCCGACTCAGATGGTGGTGGAAAACCAGCTTGGTCCAAAATTGATAGGCGCAAAGGATTACGAGAGCCCCGTACCCTATACCTACCATCTGCACGCCCACGACTTTTCCAGGCAGGTCGCAAATATAGCGAAAAAGAGGGGGGTCGTGCATATCCTGGACGAGATGCTGGACGCAGAACAGGATGAGAACGGCTATATCACGGCGCTCAACCTGAAAGAGAAGGGGCGTGTGCCGGTAAAGCTGGTGATCGATTGTACCGGCTTCAGTGGGCGTATATTGCAGCAGGTGTTGAAAGAGCCCTTTAACGAATTTGGTAACCACTTGCTGTGTGACCGTGCCATCCCCATCCCTCATCCCCATGAAGATCCTAAGCGACTGACTCCTTGCACCACCGCAACGGCGATGAAAGCGGGTTGGACTTTCGATGTGCCACTCTACAGCAGAATGGGCACGGGTTACGTTTACTCAAGTCGTTTCATCTCCGATGATGAAGCATTGGATGAACTGATCAGACACATCGGCGATGAATCCCTGCGGGAAAGAACGCCACCAGTGATCAAGATGCGCGTAGGCCGGGTACGCAACACCTGGGTTAAGAACGTTATCGCTACCGGGCTCTCAGCAGGCTTTGTGGAGCCACTGGAGGCTTCTGCGATCTATACTATCGAGATGACGGCACGCATGCTGCTGACCTATTTTCCCGAGCAGGGCATCGAGCAGAAGACAGTAGACCGCTTCAATGAAGTCATGAACCGGATGTATAATGAGATCCTCTCTTTCATCGTCATGACCTACTACACTTCCAACCGTACCGAGCCTTTCTGGGTTGCCGCACGTAAGGATATAGATCTGCCAGACACACTGCGGGAAAATCTTGAGATGTGGCAATCATTCATGCCGTCACCTCATGATGTCGAGGGCAAATTTCTTTTCAGCCACTGGAACTATATCTATGTCCTGCTTGGTAAAGGTTATTTCGAAGGACGCCATTTTCCGGCTGAACGCTTCCTTGTAAAAAGTGACTGGATGCATTTTTCCAATCATATAGCAGAGGTCAAACGCCAACTGAAACAGAAACTGCCTTCGCATTATGATCTGCTTAATGCGATTCGGGGTGGGAGATAAGGGTCCTGCATACTTGAACAGCCTGCTTTTGCAGAGTAATCAGATAGAGGAAATATATCGGTGTTACCCGTTGACTATGCAATACGGCCGGAGGCCGGAGAACCTTTTTTACAGGCGGACAGATCGACTCCCTGTCTTCTGGTCATCTTCGGTGCGGCGGGAGATCTGACTCGCCGCAAGTTGATACCGGCGCTCTACAATCTCCTATGTGAACGTGCGATTGATGAGCGGTTTGCGGTCATCGGCTACAGCCGAACCGAGCAGGAGAGTGGAGCGTTTCGGACAATATTGGAGAGCGCGGTCAGGGAATACTCCCGCACGCAGCCCGTCGACCCGCTGGTCTGGCAGAGCTTTGCGAAACGCATAGAGTATGTGCGCGGGTCGTTTGAGGATCCTGAAGGCTACAATGCATTGCGGGAACGAATCGATGTTTTGGAGCAGGGCTTTGGTACGGGTGGCAACCGGCTCTTCTATTTGGCTACGCCGCCCGCGGCTGCACCGCAGATACTGCATCGTCTGCAGGAGACGGGACTGCTTTACGATAGTAGTGATGAAACCCCTTGGTCGCGGGTGATCATGGAGAAGCCCTACGGTCGGGATTTGACCTCGGCTCAGGAACTCAACGGTATTGTAGGCGAAGTGCTGGATGAGAGTCAGGTCTACCGTATCGATCATTATCTCGGTAAGGAGACGGTGCAGAATATCCTGGTGACCCGTTTCGGCAACACTATCTTTGAACCTCTCTGGAACCGAAAATATATCGATCATATCCAGATTACTGCGGCAGAATCGATCGGTGTCGAGGGAAGGGGGCGCTTCTATGACCAGACCGGGGTGATTCGAGACATGGTGCAGAGCCATCTGTTGCAGGTATTGTCGCTCTGTGTCATGGAGACGCCGATCTCTTTTGCGGCGGACGATATTCGTGATAAACGGGTTGAAGTGCTGCGTTCCCTGCGCCCCATATCCGGTGATGGTATCGAAAAACGTGTCGTGTTTGGCCAATACCGGGGTTACCGTGATGAGGAGAATGTCGACAAAGACTCCCGCACCCCCACCTATGTGGCGCTCAAGTGTTTTATCGACAACTGGCGCTGGCAGGGGGTACCCTTCATGTTACGGGTCGGGAAGCATCTCAAAGCGCGGATGACTGAGATCTCTGTCGTTTTCCGTCCTGTGCCACACTGCCTCTTCGGACGTGACGATGTCTGCCAGACCCTCGACTCCAATGTGTTGACGATCCGTATCCAGCCGGATGAGGGAATCGATCTCAAGATCATAAGTAAGCAGCCGGGTGATTCACTGCAGGTGGGTACAGTGGAGATGGATTTCAGCTACTCAGATGCCTATAACCATCCGATCAAAGATGCCTATGAGCGCTTGCTGCTTGATGCCATGCGCGGCGATGCCACTCTGTTTGCCCGCCGTGACGAAGTGGAGCATGCCTGGCGATTCGTAACGCCAATTCTGCAGGCTTGGGAGCATGCGACGGATCGCTATCCGGCCTTCTATGCTGAAGGCAGTGCGGGTCCTGTGGAGGCCGAAAAGCTTATGCACCGATACGATCGAAAATGGCGGGAGATCGTTTAGGTGGCGGGAGAGAGAATCATTATAGACGGTGCGCGTTTTGTTCTTACTGCATCACAGTGGATTCTGGATACCATTGAAACCGTGCTACAGCATAACGAACGTTGTCATCTGATGCTGGCAGGGGGCGGAACACCGATGCCGGTTTATCGAAAACTCTCTCAGCAGGAGATTCCCTGGGAGAAGATAACGATCTTCTTCGGCGATGAACGCTGTGTGCCCCCAACCCATGAGGCCAGCAACTATCGTGCGGCGCTAGAGGCACTCTTTCCCCGTGGTCTGCCGGATGATTTGATACTACATCGCATGCATGGCGAGGATGATCCTGAAACCGCTGCCGAGGCATATGAAGCGATTCTGCCGGAACAGATCGACATACTGCTGTTGGGCTTGGGGGAGGATGGACATACGGCATCCCTGTTCCCCGATTCGGATGCGCTGGAAGAGTGGCAGCGACGGATCATTCCGGTGGTCGGCAGTAAACCGCCACCGCAACGTCTGACCATTACCCCTGCCGTTGTCAGGTCGGCGAAACATACCCTGATGATGGTGGAGGGTGACGCTAAAGCTGACGCGGTGCGGCGGGCGCTTGAAGTTGGTGATGTACCGGCTACCCTGGCCAGCGAAGCTACCTGGCTGATTGACAGGGCAGCTGCATTGGCTCTCTCTGAATAAGGGGCTGACGACACGCCTCTATTCCATTGTAAAAAGGAAACGTGCGTAGGCCCGATCAAGCACAGCGGATCGGGCAACATCGAGTGCCGAAGCAGGAGTAGTTACCGGTTCCGCTGCGCCGAAGTATCAATAAAGGACAATGCTTCCGTCGGCCTGGTATTGGATGTAAGCAAGGTTGCTCTGCATGCCGAGATGATCACCACTGTTACGGAACTTGCTCAACAGAATGTCGCTGCTGCCGAGATCGCCTTGTTTCCCATCCACCTCGATGAAGACGATAGCGCCCTCTCCCCAGTTTTCTGCATCGTTACAGGTTTTCCCGTCTCCCGATGCGCAGACAGTGACAGGAAGCCCAAGGCGAATCGCTTCCTGATGTGCGAACTGAAGGTGGTCTGTTATGGAGCCGGCATCTTTGGCCGTGGTTTCATTTTCGTTCAACTGACTAAAGGCCGGGACACCGGCAACGATCAAAAAAAGAAATACTGCCGCTGCCATCAGCAGCATTGTAGATCCTGTGCCATTACATCGACTGATTTTATCAATACCCATTACGTCACTGACTCCAAAACTGATCTTGTTTCTCATTATCGGAAAGTCGTGCGATTTCTTCATGCAAAAATGGAATCTAGTTCACTGAATGAGAGGGATTGACTCCGAAAACCCCAATCTGAGTAATAGAAATCCCAGCCTGGGGAATGGTTTTCCGATTTCACGCCAGTTACTGTTTTGTTGATGATAGATGGTTTTCTGCATCATTCTGAAAAGCAGGGGCTGGAGCAAAATTTTGAGAGGGCGGAGATTACCGCTGCGCCGGTATGAATTGTGGTATATGCTAAGATTTATTATCCCACTGCCAGTTATATACCTTGATACATGGACATCAATAAGATGAAGAAAGAGATGCTGCGTTTGCCCACAATTTTTCTTACTGCAGTTGTGCTGATCTCTCTGTCAGGCTGTGCGCAGAAGGAAGCCCCTCCGGCAGAGGCAACCGCCCGGCCGGTCAAGTCAATGTTAGTGGCAGCACCGGCGCAGGGGGGGGTGCGAAACTTTCCCGGGCGGATCGATGCGGAACACAAGGCGGAACTCTCGTTCCGGGTACCCGGCAAAGTAATTAAGCTGGAAGTCGCAGAGGGTGAGCGGGTCAAGAAGGGGCAACTACTGGCGAAACTCGATGCCAAGGACTATCAAGTGGTCGTGAAGGATCGCCAGGCGACTTACGACAATACGAAAAAAGATTTTGATCGTGCCAAGGGATTGGTGGAGAAGGGACATATCTCCCGGCGTGACTACGACAAGATTGAAGCCTCATTCAAAAGCGCCTCCGCCGCGCTGGAAAAAGCCCGACTTGATCTGCGCTACACGCAGTTGAAGGCACCCTTTGATGGCAGCGTCGCCAGACGTTATATACAGCAGTTTGAGGAGGTGCAGGCCAAACAGACAGTCTTTTCCCTGATGGATAATACTCAACTGGAGGTCAAGTTCGACGTGCCGGAAAACCTTATCTTGCGACTTACTCCTGCCAAAACAGATGCAGAGAAGGGTGGCAAGGTATCTGTCTGGGCCGCTTTCGATACGGTGCCGGATAGACGCTTCGATCTGGTATTTAAGGAAATTGCTACCAAGGCGGATGCAAAAACCCAGACTTTTCAGGTGACCTATACCATGCCGGCACCGACCGAACTGGTCGTATTGCCGGGCATGACCGCCAACGTCACTGCAGATCTCACCAAGGCGCTGGAAGAGAAAGTGGTCTATTTTGTTCCCGTCAACGCGGTTTCCGCTAATGGCAAGCTCGACTCCCGAATCTGGGTTGTGGATGAGGCCTCGATGACGGTAGCAGCGCGGAAGGTATCGCTGGGACGTATGAAGGGTGCCTCGATCGAAGTGACGGAAGGCATAGAACCGGGGATGCGGATTGTCACAGCCGGTTCCGCCTATCTTGCCGAAAACATGAAAGTGACGCTGATGAAACAGACCGAGCAGGCTGAGCCCAGGGGGGAGGATATTCCCGTCATGGACAAACAGTAGCAGCGGCCCGACTGACTGACAGGAATCAGCTAATGAACATCGGTGAATATTCGATAGAGAAGAAAGTCGTCTCCTGGCTGCTGGTCATCATTATGGTGGCGGGTGGATTCTACGGCTTCGAGAAGATGGGCAAACTGGAAGATCCCAACTTCACCATCAAACAGGCCAAGATCATCACCTTCTATCCCGGCGCCACCGCCCAGGAGGTGCAGGATGAGGTGACCTACCATATAGAAGAGGCACTTCAGCTGATGGGGCAGCTGAAGCGCATCAGGATGTCTATTGCGCGCCCTGGCATGTCTGATCTCAATGTCGAGTTCAAGGACGAGTATAAGGCGAAGGATTTTCCCGACATCTACGATGAGCTGCGGCGCAAGATCGCCGACATGAAACACAAACTTCCGCCGGGGGTCCAGGGTCCGATCATCATCGATGATTTCGGTGATGTCTATGGTATCTATCTTGCCCTGCAGGGAGAGGGTTATACCTATCGCGATCTCAAGGACGTGGCGGATGATCTCAAGAAACAGCTGGTGCTGGTGGATGGGGTCAAGAAGATCGTCATCGGCGGTGAGCAGCCGGAAGTGGTCTATGTGGAGATCTCCCGCACCCGTATGGGTGAGCTGGGTATCTCCCTGGAACAGATCGGCAATGTCCTGCAGTCCCAGAATGTGGTCGAGGATGCGGGCAAGGTGCGGGTAGGTCCCGACTATATCCGCATTCATCCGACAGGCGAGTTTGACTCAGTGCAGGCGATCGGCGATCTGCTCATCAGCTCGGAAAACAGGAAACTGATCTATCTGAAGGATATCGCCTCTATACATCGTGCCTACGAGGAGGTCCCCGGTAAACTGATCTATTTCAATGGAAAGCCTGCACTCACAATGGGTATATCCATGCGTGGTGGCGAAAATGTCGTTGCGGTGGGTGAGACGTTGGTGCAACGGTTCCATGAGCTGCAATCGATTATTCCTGTCGGTATGGATCTGAATATTATTTATGATCAGCCCACCGAAGTTAACAATTCCGTTAACGGTTTTATCGTCAGTGTGGGCCAGGCAATCGGCATAGTGATTGCAGTCCTGCTGCTTTTCATGGGGTTGACCTCGGGGTTGATAATTGGGGCAGTGCTTCTGATCACCGTAGCAGGCACGCTGCTTGTGATGGAGTTGTACGGTATCGAACTGCAGAGAATCTCGCTCGGTGCACTGGTTATCGCGCTGGGTATGCTGGTGGATAACGCTATTGTGGTGGCGGAGGGCATGCTGGTCCGTATCCAGTCGGGTATGCCGGCAACCCAGGCGGCAAAAGAGGCGGTGGGAAAGACCATCTGGGCGCTGCTGGGCGGTACCATTATCGGTATCCTCGCGTTTTCTGCGATAGGTCTCTCCAGCGATAATACCGGTGAGTTTGCCAGCTCACTCTTCTATGTGATCCTGATCTCCCTGACGCTCTCCTGGGTGACGGCAATCAGTACGACGCCGCTCTTGTGTGCGCTCTTCATGCGTCCGAAAAAAGGTGGGGATGGCGCTGCAGACAATCCCTATGATAAAGGCTTCTTCAAACTCTTCAGAACCCTTCTGAAAGCAGTCATCAAGGCGCGCTGGCTGGCGGTTATTGTCGTGATTAGCCTATTTGTGAGCGCAGTGCTGGGATTCGGTTATATCAAAAACGCCTTTTTCCCCAGCGCCAATACACCGATGTTTTTCGTCGATGTCTGGGAACCCGAGGGAACCGATATACGGGAGACTCGTGATGATGCTCTGAAGATTGCTGAATTTCTTCGCAGTCAGGCGGGTGTGGTCAAGACAACCACGCTGGTGGGCGGGGGGGATGCCCGGTTTGCGTTGACATACGAACCCAAAGAGGCAAGTCCGGCCTACGCGCAGATCATCGTGCAGACAGAAGAACTGGAACAGATCTCCCGCGTCTGGCCGGACGTCGAAGCCTATATGCGCGATAATTTTCCTCAGCTCGATCCCATTATAAAACCTTTCCGTATCGGTCCAGGCCGCGACGGCAAGATCGAGGCGCGTTTCCACGGACCGGATGCAGCAGTCCTGCGTGACCTGGCCGAACAGGCAAAGGCGATCATGCGGCAGGATGCAGAGGCCAAAGAGATCAACGACGATTGGCGCCAGCCGGTGGAACTCATCCGTCCGCTCTTCAATGAAAAGGTGGGGCGACAGTTGGGTATCACTCGCCATGATCTTGCTATCGCACTGAAGTCTGCGTTTGAAGGCAAAAACGTGGGTGTCTATCGGGATGGTATCCGGATGTTGCCGATCAAGCTTCGACCACCGGTCGATGAGCGTGCGGACGTGGCCAATATTCAGGATATCCAGGTTTGGAGTCCTGCGTTACAGAAGGCGGTGCCTGTGGCACAGGTTGTGAGTGGTTTCGAGACGGTTTTCGAGAACACAGTGATCCGAGGGCGCAACCGGATTCAGACCATCATTGCGGCCTGTAATCCCACCGGTGAACTGGCGACGCCGCTGTTCAACCGTCTGCGGACAAAGATCGAAGCAGTTGAATTACCGCCGGGTTATGAGCTCTCCTGGGGCGGCGAATATGAAGACTCCAGCAATGCCCAGGCAGGACTCTCCAAAGTGCTGCCGACGGGTTTTATTATGATGATCCTGGTCAGTATCCTACTGTTTGCCAAGGTGCGTCAGCCGCTGATCATCTGGTTGACCGTGCCACTGGCCATTGTCGGCATCACAGCCGGATTGCTTGGCTTCGACGGTGCCTTTGACTTTATGTCTCTGCTCGGCGCATTGAGTCTCATCGGTCTGCTGATCAAAAATGCCATAGTTTTGATCGATGAGATCGACCAGCAGATCGATGATGGCAAAGAGCATTTGGCGGCAATTCTGGACGCCACGGTCAGTCGGTTGCGTCCGGTATTGATGGCAGCCGCCACCACCATTCTGGGGTTGATCCCTCTGCTCTCTGATGTCTTCTTCGTCAACATGTCGATCACCATCATGGCGGGACTGGGTTTTGCGACGCTGCTGACGCTGCTCTTTGTCCCGGTTCTGTACGCAGTTTTCTTCCGGGTGCCTTATTCCAAGGATGCCTGATCCGCTGTGCTTGATCAGGCCTGCGAATCCAACATGCCATGGGTGTTGATCGGCAGTAACAATTGCCTTGCCAACAGCATGGTATCTGTTGGCTGTCAGGGGCAGACACTGATCTATACTTCCTCTCATAACACCAAAGGAGGAGATGAGCATGTCGGATATACTGCAGCATATACGTAGCCCTGCCTCGAATCAGAATGACCCGGATGGCAACCTGCTGGACTTGGCTCCCTGGTCAGAAGATGCGGCAGTTGCAAGAGCCCAGGAGCTGGGTATCGAGTTGAGTAATGATCATTGGGACGTTGTCCTCTTCGTACGTGATTACTATCGCGGACGAGGGGAGAAGGCCAAGGCGCGGGAGATCACAAAGGCGTTGGTGGAGGAGTTTGCCGAAGATGGTGGGAAAAAATGGCTCTATCAACTGTTTCCCGGTGGCCCGGTCAACCAGGCCAGCCACATAGCCGGTATACAGGTGCCTGGTGGTGTAAACGATCCATCCTTTGGCAGTACCCATTAGGCCATCAGAAAACGCGGGTTCTCAGCATTACCAGGGTACAGCCCTCCAGCCACTCGATGCCTGCCTTGTCCAGGCGTGACATGAGTGCTTGGGATTCGGTGCCCGGATTGAAGATCACCCTGCCGGGTGCTGCATTGACGATCTCATCGAACAAGGGTGCCAGGCGCTGTGGCCCGACATAGAGGGTCAGGGTGTCGATGGTTTTTGAGATCTTCCCTAATGATGGAAATACCTGCAGGCCTTCGACGCTCTCCAGTTTCGGGTGTACAGGCGTGACTTCATAGCCGAGTTCATTCAGCAGTTTAATTGCCTGATTGGCGTAACGGTGCGGTTTGGCGCTGGCGCCAAGCACCGCGACATGGTGTTCTGACGGTTTCATAGCGCCTGAATCTTTTCTGCCTGCGCCTGCAAATCCTCAAGCGCCTTGCGGGCGACCTCCATCTTGTCCTTCTCTTTCTGCACTACGGCTGCCGGTGCCTTGTCTACAAAGTTGGGGTTGGAGAGTTTTTTTCCGGTGCGTTCCACTTCCCCCAGCAGTTTGCCGATCTCCTTCTCCAGACGTTTGATCTCCGCGTCTTTGTCGATCAGACCGGCAAGAGGGATCAGCACTTTCATCTTGCCCACCAGTGCAGTGGCGCACTCCGGCCCCGCCTCTCCCGCAGGCAGGACTTCCACCGACTCTGTGCGGGCAAGGAAATCGAGGTAGCGGCGGTTGGTGACGAGCCAATCCTGGTCCTGTTTCGTGGCATTCGCCAACAACACGGGAACCGGCTTGCCGGGTGAGATGTTCATCTCGCCCTTGATCTTGCGTATGCCGAGAATGAACTGCATTGTCCACTCCATCTCGGCGACTGCACGCTCGTCGATCAGCGATCGATCCGCTACCGGATAGCCCTGCAACATGATGGTGTCACCCTCGGCGTCGGTCATTGGCGCGACCCTCTGCCAGATCTCTTCGGTGATGAAGGGCATGATCGGATGAGTGAGGCGAAGCAGGGTCTCCAGAACCTGAACCAGGGTGCGACGGGCGCCGCGTTTGGTCGCTTCCAACTTCCTGTCTTCCGCGACACTCGCGCTTCCCTGTGCATCGGCTGCGTCCGAGGAGGCATCGTTCGTCAATACCGGCTTACAGAGTTCCAGGTACCAGTCGCAGTAGTTGTTCCAGGTGAACTCGTAGATCGCCTGGGCGGCGTGGTCGAAACGGTAGTTGTCGATCGATTGGGTTACCGCAGAAATGGTGGACTGGAGTTGGGTGGTGATCCAACGGTCGGCGACTGAAAGTTCGAACTCCGATGAACCTTTGCCGGTATCTTCGCCTTCGGTGTTCATCAACACGTAGCGAGTGGCGTTCCACAGCTTGTTGCAGAAGTTACGGTAGCCTTCGACCCGGCCCAGATCGAACTTGATGTCGCGGCCCCGGGAGGCCAGTGCAGCAAAGGTGAAGCGTATGGCGTCAGTGCCGAAACTGGGGATGCCGTCAGGGAAGTCCTTGCGGGTTGCCTGTTCGATCTTTTTCGCCAGTTGCGGCTGCATCATGCCGCTGGTGCGTTTCTTCACCAGTGGCTCCAGCTCGATGCCGTCGATCAGATCGATGGGGTCGAGCACGTTGCCCTTCGATTTCGACATCTTGTCGCCGTGGGAGTCGCGCACCAGACCGTGTATGTAGACCTCTTTGAAAGGCACATCGTCCATGAACTTTATGCCCATCATGATCATGCGGGCGACCCAGAAGAAGATGATGTCGAACCCGGTGACCAGCACCGAGGTGGGGTAGAAAGCCTTTACCCGCTCGGTATCCTCGGGCCAGCCCAAGGTGGAGAAGGGCCAGAGGGCTGAGCTGAACCAGGTATCGAGCACATCCTCGTCCTGGCGCAGAGGGTAGTCCGCAGGCAGATCGTGTTTCTCTCTCACTTCAGCTTCGGAGCGGCCGACATAGACATTGCCGGCATCGTCGTACCAGGCCGGGATCCGGTGGCCCCACCAGATCTGGCGGCTGATGCACCAGTCCTGAATATTGCGCATCCACTCAAAATAGGTGTTTTTCCAGTTGTCAGGGACGAATTTGATGTCGCCGTTCTCCACCGCCTCGATGGCAGGTTTCGCCAGTGGAGCCACCTTGACGTACCACTGATCGGTGAGAAAGGGTTCGATAACTGCGCCGGAGCGGTCGCCACGGGGCACCATCAGCTTGTGGTCGTCGATCTTCTCCAGTAGTCCCTGGGCCTTCAGGTCGGTGACGATCTGCTTGCGCGCAGCGTAGCGGTCCATGCCGATGTAGGCTGTCGGGATCAGGTTGTCTTCATCCTCATCGTTGTCACGGATGGCAGCATCGACGGTGAAGATGTTGATCAGGCCGCCGTGGGGCTCTTCGGAGATGATCTTCTCATCCCGGTGGCGCTGCCAGACCGCATAGTCGTTGAAGTCGTGGGCCGGGGTAATCTTCACGCAGCCGGTGCCGAATTCGGGATCGACATGCTCTTCGTCAGCGATGATGGGGATCCTGCGGCCTGTCAGCGGCAGCTCCAGCAGTTCGCCGATCATGTGTTTGTAGCGCTCGTCGCTGGGATTGACCGCCACCGCGCAGTCGCCGAGCAGGGTCTCGGGGCGGGTGGTGGCGACGAACAGATGGCCCTGGCCGTTGGAGAGAGGATAGCGCATGTGCCACATGTGGCCGTTCTCTTCCTCGGAGAGCACCTCCAGGTCTGAGACGGCGGTGTGCAGCACCGGGTCCCAGTTGACCAGACGTTTGCCGCGGTAGATCAGACCCTCTTCGTGGAGGCGAACAAAGACCTCTTTTACCGCATCCGAGAGACCATCATCCATGGTGAAGCGCTCGTGCTCCCAGTCGAGGGAACTTCCCATGCGCCGCAGTTGGCGGGTGATGGTGTTGCCTGAGTGTTCCTTCCAGTCCCAGATTCGTTCGATGAATTTTTCCCGGCCATAGTCGTGACGGGTCTTACCTTCGGCATTGATCAGACGTTCCACCACCATCTGTGTGGCGATGCCCGCATGATCAGAACCCGCTTGCCAGAGGGTGCGTTCCCCCTTCATGCGGTGGAAACGGGTCAGGGCATCCATGATGGTGTCCTGAAAGGCGTGACCCATGTGTAGTCTGCCGGTGACATTGGGTGGCGGGATCATGATGCAGTAGACACCATCCCCTTCGTCTTTGGGCGCAAAGTAGCCGCGCTCCTCCCAAGTCTGGTACCAGCGTTGTTCAATGGCGTGGGGATCGTAAGTCTTGTCCATGGGTTTACGTGAGGGTTGGTCGCAAAAGTTGCCTATTATAACCGGATGGACCGGATAAGGTGGAGGGCGGTTTTCTTGCCGATTCGGCTCAACCGTGTGGAGAATCTTCCTTCAGTTATCGCTTTCGTGGCCGCCAAACAGGTATGGAACGGCTCGATTTCGGAGATAGGTGTGTCGAAATGGGCGTTATCTAATGGAATTAACTGATGTGTATTTGTAAAAAATGGACGCTTCTATAGACATACTTGCGATAGATGACGACAAGATAAGCCGTAAAATTATTGGTCGCACTCTTGAAGCGGCAGGTATGGTGCCGAGGTTCGCCGAAAATGGCGAAGAGGGGCTTGCTGAAGCCCAGCGTCATATTCCCGATATCGTCCTTCTCGATGTTGAGATGCCCGGCCTCAATGGTTATGAGGTCTGCGATCGTCTGCGCCATACTGAAGTGACCAAAAATGTTCCGGTTGTCTTCCTCTCCTCCCACAGTTCCCTGCGGGAAAGGATGCTGGGCTATGAAATGGGGGGGGATGACTATCTGGTCAAGCCTTTTGAGCCGGAAAATCTGATCGCCCGTATCAGGGTGCTGATCAAATACAGGGATGAGCAACAGGAGTTGCAGGCGCAATACGAGCTGGCGCAGAAAACCGCCTTTATCGCGATGACCGGGACCAGCGAACTGGGCATGGCTGTGCAGTTTGTGGAGAAGAGTTACGCCTACAAAACCTACGAGGAGCTGGCAGATGGGATTTTTGGAGTCATGGGCCATCTGCAACTGGAGTGTTGCCTGATGATCATGGATGAAAACACGCCTCTTTGGTTCTCATCGGAGGGCGGCATCAGTCCGTTGGAAAAGGAACTGATCGAGATGGCGGATAAGGAGATGCGTTTTTTTGATTTTGGAGCCAATACCATCGTCAACTACCCCACGCTCAGTCTGTTGGTAAAAAACATGCCCCTCGATGATCCTGGACGTTATGGGCAAATCAAGGATCTCCTGCCGATAATGCTTTCTGCCGCGAATGCGAAAAACAGCACCATTAGTGTCGAATTGGCCCTGCTGGGGCAGAGCCGCGATCTGTTGAGAGCCTTTGGCCAGATCCGGGCAAAGCTCTACTACCTTGCCCGGGGTATGCTGGACAAGCAGGAAGAGAGTGGTGGACTGCTGCGGGAGATGGCGGAGCATATCAACTACGATCTGCTGCGCATGGGTCTGGAGGAAGATCAGGAGGAGTATCTACTCACGCGAATCGATACTGCGATCGATGAGGCGATGGAACGTATCGACTCAGGTGAGACCATCTACTATACGCTGTCAAATGTGCTGGCGAGCATTAAAGGGGTTATGCAGAACCAGGAGCATATCGTGGAGGCGTTTGCCACGAGCCAGGCAGTGGATAGTGATGCAGATAAGAAAAGTTATGAAGGGGATATTGAGCTCTTCTAAACGCTGAAATTCCGCTACAAAAAACCGCATAAAAATCTACTCTTCATTGCTGAATCCGTCTTCAGTCCCTCTTAAGAATAAAGCGCCATGACCATGACCCTATTATCGGGTCATCCCGCTGTGTTCCGGGTAAATTCAGTAATGGTTCGGCAACAAAAAAAGGCTATCATATCCGGATGATTCAATTTGGGTGGAGCAGGTTCCGCCTCCCGACAAAGGAAGGAAGTAAATGAGTGGAAAAAGACAGGTTTTCTCTTTTGAAGAGGGTGATGGCAAGAACAAACAGCTGTTGGGCGGCAAAGGTGCGAATCTGTGCGAGATGACCCAGTTCGGTCTCAATGTGCCACCCGGCTTCGTCATCTCCACCGAGGCCTGTCTCGACTATCTCGCCAACGAAACCCGGCAGCTGCCGGATGGCTTGATGGACGATGTAAGAGAGCACATGAAACGGGTCGAGGCGGCCACCGGAAAGGGTTTCGGTGATGCCAAGAATCCGCTGCTGGTCTCTGTACGTTCCGGCTCCGCCATGTCGATGCCGGGCATGATGGACACCATCCTCAACCTGGGACTCAACTCCGAAACCCTGTTGGGTGAAATCGAACAGACTGGTGACGCCCGTTTCGGCTATGACGCCTATCGCCGCTTCATCCAGCTCTTCGGTAAAGTCGCTCTCAATGTGCCCGACGAACTCTTCGATGCGGAGTTTGAACAGGTGAAACAGAAGGCGCATGTCACTGAGGATGTGGGACTCTCCGGGGATGACCTGAAAGAGATCAGCGAGCGTTTCCTGACGGTCTTTGAAAATCATACCGGACGACCCTTTCCGAAAGACCCTTTCGATCAGCTGGAGATTGCCATCAAAGCAGTATTCGGCTCCTGGGGCGGCAAGCGGGCGGTGGATTACCGCCGTGAATTCAATATCACACCTGACATGGCGAATGGTACTGCGGTCAACGTCTGCACCATGGTCTTCGGCAATCGGGGTGACGACTCCGCCACCGGCGTTGGCTTCACCCGTAACCCTGCTACTGGTGAAAACAAGCTGTATGGAGAGTATCTGGTCAATGCTCAGGGCGAGGATGTGGTGGCGGGTATTCGTACGCCGAAACCCATCGACCATCTCACAGAAGAGATGCCGGAGATGGCGCGGCAGCTTGCGGAACTGCGCGAAAAACTGGAGACCCACTATAAAGAGATACAGGATTTTGAATTTACCATCGAGCGCGGCATTCTCTACTGCCTGCAGACCCGCAACGGCAAGATGAATGCAATTGCCATGGTGCGCACCTCCGTGGAGATGGTGGAGGAGGGACTGATCGACAAGGAGCACGCGCTGCTGCGTATCGATCCTGCGCATCTGGAACAGATGCTCTACCCTCGTCTCGATCCCGATGCAAAGGCGGATGCGGTGGCCCAAGGCTTGCCCGCATCCCCGGGCGCCGCCAGCGGCCGCGTCGTTTTTGATGCGGATCGGGCGGAGATCTTCGGCAAAGAGCAGGGGCAGAAGGTGATCCTGATGCGTGAAGAGACCAAGCCTGAAGATATCCACGGTTTTTTCGCTTCGGAAGGTATTCTCACCAGTCGTGGCGGTAAGACATCTCACGCCGCAGTGGTGGCCCGTGGTATGGGCAAGCCCTGCGTGGCGGGTGCGGAGGGTATCTCTGTGGATGTTCAGCGCCGTGAAGCGCACATCGGTGGCCTGGTGATCCGGGAAGGCGATGTGGTCACCATCGACGGCAGTAGCGGCAATGTCTATTTGGGTGAGATATCGATGGTGGAGCCCGACTTCACGGAGGAGTTGAACCGGCTGCTGCGCTGGGCCGACGATGAGGCTTACCTGCGGGTGGTGGCCAATGCCGATACCGGACCGGATGCCACGCGGGCGCTCAAGTATGGTGCCAAGGGTATAGGTCTCTGTCGTACTGAACGCATGTTCAATGATGTCGACCGTCTGCCGGTCGTCATCGAAATGATCGTGTCGGAGACTGATGAACAGCGTGAGGCGGCGCTGGATAAGCTGCTGCCGATGCAGCGCGCCGATTTCAAGGCGATCTTTGAAGTCATGTCACCGTTTCCGGTCACCATCCGTCTGCTCGATCCGCCGATCCACGAGTTTCTGCCATCCGAACAGCAGTTGCTGGCGGATCTGGAAAAGTTGCGCCATCTGCGCAATTCGGTGCGCGGCATGGAGGTGCTGGCCAGCAGTATGATCCTGCTGCACGATCCCGACCAGGCAAAGCAGGAGGCGGCTTCGATGCGCCAGATCGTGGATATCGATATGGTTGAAAAGACGCTGAAAAAGAAGGAGACCATGCTGAAAAAGGTACGGGCTCTGACCGAAACCAACCCGATGCTGGGACATCGCGGCGTACGGCTGGGTATTACCTTTCCTGAGATCTATTCGATGCAGATTCGGGCAATCCTGGAGGCTGCCGCCGAGTGTGCCGCCAAGGATCTGGAGGTGCATCCGCAGATCATGGTGCCCCAGGTCTGTACCGCTGAAGAGCTGAAAAAGGTCAAAGAGACGGTTGACTGGATTCGCGGTGAAGTTGAGGCGGAGTTTGGACATAAGCTCAACTTCCGCTTTGGCACCATGATCGAGGTGGTGCGTGCCTGCATGCGGGCTGATACCTTGGCGGAAGAGGTGGATTTTTTCTCCTTTGGCACCAATGATCTGACTCAGGCCACCTTCTCCTTCTCCCGCGAGGATGCCGAAAACAAGTTTCTGCCCATGTACAACCAAATCGGTATTCTCCAGGACAATCCTTTCGAGGTGCTGGACGAAAAAGGTGTGGGCAAGCTGATGGATCTGGCGGTGAAGTGGGGCCGTGAAAAGAAGCCTGATCTGAGTGTCGGCATTTGCGGTGAGCACGGCGGGCATCCGGCCTCCATCGCCTTTTGTCATAAGGCGGGCCTGAACTATGTCTCCTGTTCTGCGCCGCGGGTGCCGGTGGCGAGATTGGCTGCAGCCCATGCCAGTCTCCTGAATGGAAAAAGGTCAGAGGCTAAAGGCTAAAATTGGTGTAGGCAGGTTCAAGCGCAGCGGAACCGGCAACCAGGATTGTACCGCAAAAGCCTGGATGCCCGATCCGCTACGCTTGATCGGGCCTACCTTTAATACAGTTACGCGCCTCGTGGAATCCTTCATCACCCCGCGAATTTGATCTAAAACAGTGACAGAAAGGTCAGTCGGCCCTAAAATGCCGCGCTTACTGTGAGAGTGTCTGTATGAAATTCAACCGAATCCCGGTTCTTCTGTTATTGATCCTGTGTTTTCAGGGAGCAGCTATTGCTGCGACCGATCAGCAGTTTGCAGCGATCAAGCGTCTGGGAGAGCTCAACGGCGTGGCCTTGCATTGCCGTTATCTTGAACAGACCCAGCACATGAAAAGAGTGCTGGTGATGACGCTTCCCAAACGCAGGCAGTTGGGAGAGTTGTTCGATATTGAAACCAATACATCCTTCATGAGTTTTATGGCGGCACAGGCCACCTGTCCGAGTGCGTCGGCATTCAAAAAGCAGGTCGATGTGGCTGTGCAGGAACTTGAAACTGTCTTTAGCAAACCCTAAGCCGATTATTATGTGGTTCAAGCGTTATCTATTCCCTCTGTGTGCCGTTCTCTGTCTCCTTTTCTCTGGACGGATAGTCTTGGCGGATGACAGTTTTGATGTCGTTGTCAGCATCAAGCCGATCCACTCCATCTTGGCTGGCCTTTTGGAAGGCACAAAAGGCCCGCAGCTACTTGTGACTGGGGAGCAGAGTCCCCTTGTATTCAAGCCAACTGAGCAGCAGAAGCATGCTATGCAGTCTGCTGATCTGGTCATCTGGGTCGGCCCGGAGTTGGAGGAGCATCTGGCGGAGTCGATCGCCGCGCTTGAACCCCGGGTAAGGGTAATCGAGCTTTTATCGAGTAACAGCATGAAGGTTCTCCTCTCGCGGGGTGATGATGCAAAACGTGACCCGTTTTTCTGGCTCGATGACCGGAATATCATCATTTTGCTGGATGATCTTACCCGTTTGCTGGTGGAGGCAGACTCGCTCCGAACCCACATCTACCAGCAAAACAGACGCAAGATGATGCAGCGGCTTACCCGCATCGACCGTGAATATGAGTACGGTTATCGGGGATTGAAGGCGGGATTGGGTGTGCAGTATTACGATACCCTTCACTATTTTGAACAGGCCTATGCGCTGACGGTACTCGAACATGTGGGTATCTCTCCCAGGCAACCGGGGGATGCGGCTTCACTGTTCAAGGTGCGGCAGCGCATCGTAGACGGTGAAGCAGTGTGCCTGCTGATAGAAGCGGGCATGCCTGCGGAGCATGCAGGGCTTTTGACTCAGGGGCAGGAAGTCAACATCGGCAGACTCGACAGCCTGGGCATCAATCTAAAGCCGGGTCCCGATCTCTATTTCCAACTGATGGATCATAATACGGATACCATCAAGCGGTGTTTGAATGCGGATATGGGGGCAGCGGAACAGGCACGTATTACAGCCGATAGTGATGGTATTCCCGATCAGGATGGTATTGGTGGGCGTTTCATCCTGACCGACCATCTTGGTGGAACGCTTACCGAAGATGACATGCGGGGAGGTTATCACCTGCTCTATTTCGGTTACACCTACTGTCCGGATGTCTGTCCCACGACCCTGCAGGTGCTGTCACTGGCCTTGGACGAACTGGGTGAAAAGGCCAAATTGATACAGCCCTACTTCATTACCATCGATCCGGAGCGGGATAACGTTAAGGTGATGCGTAACTATGTAGAGTACTTTGATCCCCGGTTGATCGGGGTGACAGGTTCAAAGCCGATGATTGAGCGTGTTGCCACCCAGTTCAAGGTGAAATATGAAAAGGTGGAGGAGGAGTTGGCTGACCCCGACCTCTATGTGATGGACCACTCCGCGAGCCTCTATCTATTGGGGCCCGACGGCCGCTTTATAAAGAAATATGTCTATGGCATTACCGCTGAGCAGCTTGCTCAGGAGTTGCTTGAGGTTCTACCCTAAAACCCCACCTCTTCCTTGTGCTGACATAGAAAAATCTAATCTGTGTTATTTGACCAAAATCAATGTGTCATATGACGCATTTTTAGACTATTCTCGTGTGAGTGTTCGTGATTATGCACAGCACAATCTGTCTCTAAACTTGGGGAAGGGGAATAATGAAGAAAAGCACCAAACAGTTATGTACGGCGCTTGTGGGCCTTGGGATCGGGCTTGGAGCGGCTTCAAGCAGTTTCGCCCAGCAGTCTCTCAAAGATGTGATGAAGGCGCGTGGCCTGACACAGAAAGATCTGATGGCTGCCGCAAAGACCTACACGCCTACCGGCGGACGCGATGAGTATCTGGCCTTTAGTTCAGGCGGCCAAAGCGGCCATGTGATCGTTTACGGCATCCCTTCGATGCGTATCCTGAAATACATCGGTGTTTTTTCTCCAGAGCCTTGGCAGGGCTACGGCTTCGATGATGAGTCCAAGGCTGTTCTGGCTCAGGGCAAGATCAACGGCAAGCTGATCAACTATGGTGATACTCACCATCCTGCTTTCTCGGAAACCGAGGGTGAGTACAACGGTAAATACCTCTTCATCAACGACAAGGCCAATCCCCGTATTGCGGTTATCGATCTGCACGACTTCGAAACCAAGCAGATTGTGGTCAACCCCTTCATGAAGTCCGATCACGGTGGTGCTTTTGTTACCCCGAATACAGAATACGTGATGGAGGCCTCCCAGTACGCAGCGCCGGTCAGTGGTGACTATGTACCGCTGGAAGAGTTCAACGAGAAGTATCGTGGCGCTCTGACCTACTGGAAGTTCGATAACAAGAAGGGGCGGATTCAAGAAGATCAGTCCTTTACTTTCGAATTGCCGCCTTACAGTCAGGATCTCTCTGACGCGGGTAAGGGGCCTTCCATGGGTTGGGGTTTCACTAACTCCTTCTGTTCCGAGCGTTATGTCGGTGGTATCGAGCGTGGGCGTCCTCCTTTCGAGGCAGGTTGTTCGCAGAAAGACACCGACTTCCTGCACGTAACCAACTGGACAAAAGCAGCTGAACTGGTTGCTGCCGGTAAGGTGCACAAGGTCAATGGCGCTTACCAGATCACCATGAAACAGGCCGTTAAAGAAGGCCTGCTCTATCTGATCCCTGAGCCCAAGAGCCCACATGGTGTTGATGTAAGTCCTGACGGCACCCACATCATCGTCTCCGGTAAGCTCGACAGCCATGCCTGGGTCTACAGCTGGGACAAGATCAAGAAGGCCATCGACAGCAAGAAGTTCGAAGGCAGAGATCCCTATGGCATTCCGATCATCTCCATGAAGGATACTCTGCACACTCAGGTGCAGGTAGGTCTTGGTCCTTTGCATACCCAGTATGATTCCAAAGAGTGCGTGGTCTACACATCCATCTATGTGGACTCCATGGTTACCAAGTGGGACTACTGTAAAGGTAAGGTACTGGATCAACTCCACATCCACTACAATATTGGTCACTTGATGTCGATGGAAGGCGACTCTGTCTCTCCTGACGGCAAGTATCTGGTCTCTCTTAACAAGCTGGCTATCGATCGATTCAATCCTGTCGGTCCTCTGCATCCGCAGAACCACCAGTTGATCGATATCAGTGGCGACAAGATGCAGCTGCTCTACGATATGCCCCTGCCTCTGGGTGAACCCCACTACGTTGTGGCGATCAAGGCCGACAAGCTGAAGCCTGCAGTTCGTTACAAATCCGGTTGGGATAGCCGTACCGACAAGAAATCACCCTGGAAGACCCGTGCCGGTCGTGAAAAGGTGGTTCGCAAAGACGGTGTGGTTCATATCTATGGTACTGTGATTCGCTCTCACATCACACCTGAGATCATCGAGGTCGAAGAGGGTGAGACTGTCTCCATCCATCTGACCAATCTGGAACGTGCTGAGGACGAAACCCATGGTTTCGCCATGTACAGCCAGAACGTCAACCTCTCTATTGAACCTGGCAAGACCGTATCGGCTACCTTCGTGGCAGATAAAGCCGGTGTCTTCCCCTACTACTGCACCGAGTTCTGCTCCGCGCTCCACTTGGAGATGCAGGGTTACCTGCTGGTCAAGCCGAAAGGCTATGTGGCCAAAGCTGGCGCGAAGATGGAAGAAGGTCAGAAGTACACCAAGGCTGATTATGACAAGCAGGTGAAGACAAATGTCGATACTCAGGCTGTAATCAACTCCGTGGTGGGCTTCATCACCAGTCACAACTACAAGGACTTCCCGGAAGTTGTTGCACTGGTTGAGGATGCGACCGACCAGCTCGGTTTTGCTGATGAGGCCAAGAAGAAGGCCGAGGGCTATGCTGCCAAGGGTGACTTCCAGAATGCTACACTCTGGGCGGGTCAGCACTGGCAGTATCAAGTCAAGACCGCTGATCTGGGTCTGCGCGCCAAAACCTTCCTTGAGGAGCATGGTGCAGTAAAGGTCGAAGCGAAAAAGTAATTGCTGAGAAGCAATTGACCTGAAAGGGAAAGGGGACCTAAAGGTCCCCTTTCTTGTTTCTAAATAGATACTCTCCTGATAATTATTCAATGCCAGGTGGTATCCACTATAAGTCGCACTAAATCGAGGGGTTTTATTTGATGTCGCTCAATGCGGGAACCTTTACCCGGTGAGAGACTCCCACTTCATGGAATATGTTGCCCAAAACGGGGCGCATTGTCTGAAAAAAGAGGAAATACCAATGTTGAAATTGATCACTTTTGCCGCAGTAGCCGCGACTCTCTCTCTTGGAGGAATTGGCAATGCAGTTGCTGCTGATGGTGCTGCGCTCTTCCAGGCAAAGACCTGTTGGTCCTGCCACGGTAAAGATGCCAAGACCCCAATTATGCCTATGTATCCCAAGCTGGCCGGCCAAAATGCCGACTACGCCTTTAACCAGATGAAAGACATCAAATCCGGTGCCCGCAACAATGGCCAGACCGCTGCGATGAAGGGCGTGATGGGTCTGGTCTCCGATGATGAGATGCGCGCGATCGCAGATTGGCTCGCTACTCAGTAGTCAAAACAACTCTGCACTGAGATTTAATCCCGTCGTTGGGTTAAGTCCTGTTGCAGGTTTGACGTATATCAAAGAGTGCTAATATTCCCCGTGAAAGAATCCGTCCCCTGAACGGAGGTTGAATTTCCGAATAGACGGGGGCGCAAGGGCGGCCTGGTGTATATTTAAAAGTGTTTGTACCCCGGCACCGGGGAACAGGAGAAACTTGGAATGAGTATTAAATCTGTATTGACGACCCTTTCACTGGCTTTGGGCTTGGCCGTTTCCGCCAGCAGCTTTGCTGGAGAGGCTGATGTCCAGGTAACGGATGTCAAAGACTGGAACAAAGCGGGTGGTGAGAAGACCGAGGCGATGCTACTGACCCCCGACAAGCCGCGTGGCATCGTGGTCTATGAGGTCTGCTCCGCCTGCCACCTGCTGGAAGGCTGGGGACTGAAGGACGGTACTTTTCCACAGCTGGCCGGACAGCATCGCAGTGTGCTGGTCAAACAGTTGACCGACATTCGCGCCAAGAACCGCGATAATCCCACCATGTACCCGTTTGCCCTGGACGAACAGATCCTGGCCGTGTCTGGGTACCATGAGGGAGAGATAAATCCCGCGCAGTTGGTTGCAGACGTGACCGACTACATCTCCAAGCTGCCAATGAATCCGGACAACGGTAAGGGCCCTTGGAACGCATTGTTTCCAGAGTTTGAGCAGGGCAAGAAGCTCTATGCCGACAACTGCATCCAGTGTCACGGTGACAATGGCGAAGGCATAGCAGACAAGTTCTACCCCAAGATTCAGGGTCAGCACTATAACTATATGCTGCGTCAGTTCGAGTGGATTCGTGACGGCAAACGCCGTAATGCAAATCCCGACATGGTGAAACAGATCAAAGGCTTCTCAGACAAGGATATGCAGATGGTTATCAACTACGTATCTCGTCAGAAGGTTCCCGCCAAGGATCTCGCACCTTCCAAAGATTGGCAGAATCCTGATTACGATTGATCAATGACAACTGTACCGGATGTTTGGAAAATCCGGTACAGGCTTTCCCTCTAAATTCCCCGGGAGTCGCTTAAGGTGTTTCTTCCAGAAGTGCCTTGAGTCTCACCGGGGGACTCATCAACAAAATGTCAGTGATTATGCAAAACAAGCAAACGCTCCTAGTCGCAATACTCTCTCTGGTCGCTGTAGGTCTGCTTGCAGTCATCTTCTATAGCCCGATCTGGTGGGTCTCTCTCACTGCGCCTAACTACCCTGAAGAGTCCTTTCCGGATGGTGTGCGAATTCATTTTCACATGAATGGCGTCTTCAACGGTTGTCAAAAGCAAGACAAGGCTGAAATTACTGAAGATGAAGCACTCGATTGTGTGCATGAGATGGATACCATCAACCACTATGTCGGCATGTATCCCATTGCCGCAGGTGGTCCGGTAGAGCGAGGCTTCGGTCAATTCCTGATGGCGTTCATGGTCGTTATGTTGCTGGGGTTTATCTGTACCAAGCCAAAAATACGCATGGCGCTAATGAGTGCAGGTTTTTTAGGTATTGCCCTCTGGATGTATCTCACGCTGTATGGAGAAGAGGGTTTCAATCTGCAGAATGAAGGATTTGTCACTGCACTGGTGACCTCTCTTGATCAGGAGGCGTCCGGCGAATCCTCAGAGCCTGAAATCGTCATTGGTGGAATTACCGGCGTTCTGAAAACTTCGCTTGAAGATTCAGGCGTCGAGGTTATCCTTCCATCTGAGGTGGCGGCTGCAAAGGCAAAGGCTGATAAAACCGATGTCGGCAAGACACACCTGATTGAGCAACTCAGGATTACCTATGACATTGACCAGGCTAAGTCGGAAACGCTGGAACCTTGGAACGGCAGTTCATTCCAGGTGATGTCCTGGCACTATGGAAAAAGCCTGGGGCGCTATTTCAATAACCAGGAAGAGATTGTGCCGATGGTCGCCACTCTGGAAACTGCGGTCAAAGTTGTTTTCTTTGGTCTGTTGGCGTCGATGGTGGTGGTGGTGGTCGGTGCGCGCAAGAACAATGGCTTTTTCTATTGGTTGCTGGTAATGGTGCCAATGGCCCTGCCACTCTTCTTTATTATCGACTACTCAGCCTGGCTCTGGTGGTATGGACACACCCTGAACGACATGGGCGCTTTTTCGGTCAAGCCCTTCATGCCAACCGTATTTGGTCAGGGAAAGGTAGCGCAGTTCACCACCCACTCCTATCCATACACAGGCTTCTTTTTGATGCTGTTGACGTCGGTGGTATTGGCTGTGGCGGCACTGATTCGTAAGAAACAGTTTAAGGAGTCGAGTGATTGAAGCCATCGCTTTGGTCGCATGTCTTGGTCTGTCTTGCCTTTCTGCTGTTGCCTTTGGGCAGCAGTCAGGCAGCCTGTCCCTCGTTTCAGGAGTTGGTCGATGCGGCTGACCCCAAAGGTACGCTGACTCCACCGCCCGGCACCTATGCCGGGCCGGTTACCATCGAGAGCGCCATTACCATCGACGGCCAAGGGAAAGTCACCATCGATGCCGGCGGCAAAGGTTCCGTCATCTATCTGGATACAGATGGAGCAACCTTGAAAAATCTGCATCTGACCAACTCAGGTGAATCCCACAACGATATCGATTCGGGGGTTCAGGTTCGCGGCAATTTCAATGTCATCAAGGATAATGTCATCGATAATTCCCTGTTTGGCATAGACCTCCAGCAGTCCGAAAACAATATCGTTTTGCGAAACCGCATCTCCTCCAAGCCTTTCGATCTAGGCATGCGGGGTGATTCAGTCCGGCTCTGGTACAGCTTCAACAACAAGATCACAGACAATATCATCCGGGATTCCCGGGACATGGTCGTCTGGTATTCGGCAGATAATCTGATTGCCCGAAATGATTCCCGTGGTGGTCGTTATTCCCTCCATTTCATGTATTCGAAATACAATGAGGTGATAGAGAACCACTACGAAAACAATTCGGTGGGTATCTTCCTGATGTACAGCGACGGCGTACAGGTGAAGAATAACTATATCGCCCATGCACTTGGGCCAACCGGGATGGGTATTGGCTTTAAAGAGACCTCCGATGTGGATGTCGTCGGCAATCAGATTCTCTATTGCGCCACCGGTATCTATCTGGATATCTCCCCCTATGACCCGGAGACAACCAATCGGCTGAAGAAGAATTTGGTCGCCTACAGTGGAATCGGCATTCTGTTTTTGAATGATTGGACAGGTAACATTCTGGAGAGCAACAGCTTTAAGGGTAATATTACTCAGGTTGCGGTTTCCGGCGCGGGCAAGACCGCGAACCGGAACGACTGGATTGGAAACTACTGGGACGACTATGAAGGATTCGACCAGGATCGTGACGGCGTGGGTGATAAGCCCTATAAACTCTACAGTTATGCCGACAGAATCTGGATGGATGTGCCGCCTGCAAGGTTTTTCAAGGGGTCGCCTGTTTTGGAAGTGATGGACTTTCTGGAACGCCTCGCCCCGTTTTCAAATCCCAATATGCTGGTTAGAGATGAGCGGCCGATGATGGCTGTGCAATTGGCTGTTGCTGAGGTCGGCCAGGAGAGTGCGTCTACCGTAACAGACGAAACAGCCGGTGGCGAAAAAGTGGAAGGTCAGGATGTGTATGATCCACTAAAGGCGCTTCGAGAATCGCTGGGCCGATAGCTGTTGGATCCCTGTTTCCTGTAGGCCTGATCAAGCGTAGCGGATCGGGCATTCACGAAATATCGAAACAGATGGGGTAGCCGGTTCCACTGCGCTTGAACCGGCCTACTTATCGATAGGTAGCAACAACACATATTTCTGGAGGCAGGGTCTCTGATGAGTGACAAAACGACAAAAAAACCCAAAGCCAAGAAGAAGCTTTCGCCAAAACGGAAAGAGCAGAGCCGACGGGAGTTCCTGCGTTCCACAGTTTTGACTGCAGGTGTTGTCGGTGTTTCCTTGCTCGGGGTTCTTCCCGTGGTGCAGGGAACATCCATCCGGCTGCGTCCCCCCGGAGCGATCAAGACGCCTTTTGATGAGCAGGAATTCTTTGCCTCCTGCATCAAGTGTGGCCAGTGTGTGCAGGTCTGCCCGGTGAATGCGATTAAACTGGCGGATCTTGAAGATGGTTTCGGCATCGGTGTTCCCTATATCGATGCCCGGGCGCAAGCCTGTGACTTCTCCTGCGATGGCCTGCAGTGCGTGTTGGCCTGTCCAACCGGCGCACTGACCCATCATCTCGACTATCCTGCTGACACGCGCATGGGCTTTGCTCGTCTCTCGCGTCCCAGAGCCTGCCTTGCAGTACAGGGTAAAGGTTTCAAAGGTCAGGCCAGAGGAGCGGATTATAAGGGGCTGTTACGATATGACGAGGTGGACCGCTGGAATCCAATTCAGGTGGCGGATTATCCGTACGACCTGGAGTTATGCGATCTATGCGTTCGTCAGTGTCCCATTGAGATCCGTATCACCCAATGTGCGGAAAAGGCGAAACAGGCTGAAGCCTCTGGAGATTCCGGCAAGGTCGCCAGGGTGGCTGAGCAGCATGGCAATGAATGTCCGCCTAAGCATGCAATCGCACTGGAACCATTCGAATTGCCAAATGGGGAGACGAGAATGAAGCCCGTGATCAAGGAGGGGTGTGTCGGTTGCGGCGTCTGCGAAATGATCTGTCCGGTTGAATCGGCTGCGATCGTGATCGATCTGGATAAAACTGCGGATACGCCGGGAGGTTGATATGCGATACATAAGAGACTCCCTGTCACAAATATTTGGCAATAAACCTCGTCGGCCTTCGAAAGAGCAACAGCCCCCCGAGCTGTTAGAGATCTATCAGGGCAAAAAAGGCAATCTCTCCAAGGCGGATGTCGAAGCAGTACGCCATGAGCACCATACGGGTTGTTGTAACAAGTGGCAGCGACGGCGCTGGATTACCCTGATACTGGTGAATGTGCTGTTTGTCGTCTCCTACTATTTCGACGTACAGCTGCTGGAGGGCGCGCTCACCGCGTCACGCTTTGTGGGTTTTCACATGGCGGATCTCAACTCAGCGCTGCAGGTGGCTTTGGCCTATAAGCACATCGTGCTGAACCTGGTGATTGGTACGGTCACTGTTTTTATTATGTGGCTGTTGCTCGGTGGCCGCACCTTCTGCTCCTGGGTCTGCCCATACCATCTGTTGGCTGAGTGGGCGGAATATCTCCACCTCTGGCTGGTGAAGAAGAAGCTGATCAAGAATCACACATTCAACCGCAAGGTGCGTGGTGTTTTCTACGTAATTTTCGCCTTGCTCGCTTTGATCTCCGGATATACTGTTTTCGAGACCATCTCGCCCACGGGTATCCTGAGTCGCGCCCTGATCTATGGTCCTGGTGTCGCGTTGATCTGGGTGGGAGCGCTGCTGCTGTTCGAAGTCTTCTACTCCCGTCGCGCCTGGTGCCGTTATGTTTGTCCAATTGGAGTCACCTACGGCGTCGTGGGTGTGTTGTCTCCGCTGCGGGTAAAGTACAATGCCGAAGCTTGCCACCACGAAGGCGACTGTCGCAAGATCTGCATGGTGCCTCATGTGCTCGATCTGACTGTCCGTGGGGCAGCATTCGATGTCAATCAGGATGTAGGTGCGGACTGTACCCGTTGTGGAATGTGTGTGGATGTCTGTCCCACAGGCTCCTTAGTCTATGAATTTAAAGGTTTGAGTAAACTGCTCTGATCCATGATCCAGTTTGAAAATATCGTAAAACGATTTCGACGCAACGAAGTACTGAAAGGCGTAAACCTGACGATTGAGCGGGGACACAGGGTCGCTTTGGTGGGTTCTAACGGTGCCGGAAAGACGACGCTGATACGTTGCCTGTTGGGTGAATATACCTGTGACGGTCGGGTGCTGGTGGACCGCATGGACCCGCGCAAGCAGCGGCGTGAAGTGCTCTCCAAGGTCGGTTTTGTGCCGCAACTGCCACCACCTCTGCGTATGCCGGTGGGACAGTTGATTCGCTTTGCCGCCAGCCTTTGTGAATCCGATCCTGCCAGGATGCGCGATGTGGCACAAAAGCTTGGATTCGATGCAGAACAATTTCGCCACCAACCCTTCGTGAAACTCTCCGGTGGACAGAAACAGAAGCTGTTGATTGCCATCGCCCTCGGACGGGAGAGTGAGTTGTTGGTTATGGACGAGCCCGCAGCCAATCTCGATCCGGATGCCCGGCATATCTTTTTTCAACTGCTTGCGGAGAAACAGGAACGTGCAGCGATGCTGATCTCTAGTCATCGTCTGGATGAGGTGGCTACCCTGGTAAATCGTGTTATCGAAATGGATCAGGGCAAGGTGGTTCTCGATGACCGGGTGGCTGACCTGGTGGAACTCTCCTCCCGTCTGCGCTGCCGATTGCGGTTGACCCAGCCCGAAGAGGCATTTGCCAAAACAATCGGCGAGTGGGGTTTTCTGAGTGGTGCGGACGGCGTGACTTGGGAAGGCTATATCGCCGGACCGGACCGGCTGCGTTTTCTTGGTGTTCTCTCCCGCTATGCTGCCCTGCTTGCCGGTATGGAGATGGAAGAGGCCGAGGAGCAGGTGGCGGCTGCCGATGTCAGCTAAGCGCAGTTACAGCCTGCTTGCGGGGCTGGCTATTCTTCTCCTGACTGCCTGCTCCGGTGATCCGGGTACGGGTCCCAAAGAGGTGAAATGGGATCGGGTTGCCTGTGAACGCTGTCGCATGGTACTCAGCGATCGGCACTATTCCGCCCAGATTCGCTATTTTCCCGAAGGTAAACGTTCCAAAGTGGTGGGGTTTGACGATATCGGTTGTGCAACGCTCTGGTTGGACACTCAGCCATGGAAGGATGATCCGAAGACAGAGATCTGGGTTACCGATTTTCGCACCGGTGAGTGGATCGATGCGCGCACCGCTACCTACGTAAAAGAGAAGATTACACCGATGGAGTACGGATTAGGTGCCCAATCAGATCCGACGCCGGAAGGACTCAATTTTGCCCAGGCGAAACTGCACGTCATCGAAGTGGAGAAGCGTTTCACCATTCATGGCGTTCACTTGCTTGACCGACTGAAAGAGCAGGCGGATCGGCGCGATGCCAGGCGCAGGGCCAAACAGGCGGAGCAGGCTCCACCTCCAATCATTCCAAAGAATCAACACTGATGAAATATCTCTGGCTTACTGCTTACACAGACATAATAGAATCCCTGCGGGCCCGCTGGTTCATGGTCTATTCCATGGTGTTTGGCGGATTGGTGGTGATCCTCTTTGCCTTTGGCCTGGCCGAGTCCCGCATCATGGGTTTCACCGGTCTCTCACGTCTGCTGATCACCTATATCCAGTTGTCGATGGCGATACTGCCTGTATTTGTGTTGATCACTACAGTACGTTCGGTGGCCGGGGATCGGGAGGCGGGCGTTTTTGAATATCTCCTCTCTCTGCCTATTACATTGAGCGCCTGGTTCTGGGGACGGGTGTTCGGGCGCTTTTTTGTGGTCTTCCTGCCGGTACTTCTCGCAATGGTAGGTGCTATCGTTTGGGGAGTGATAAAAGGTGCCGAGGTGCCGTGGGAGCTGCTGATTTACTATACAGGCCTGCTCATGTCTCTCGCCTGGTGTTTCCTCGGCATTGGTATGTTGATTTCAACCATTGCACGCTCTTCCGACGTGGCGCAGGGTGCCGCTTTTGTCGTCTGGTTGAGTCTGCTGCTCTTTCTCGACCTGATTTTGCTCGGTGTAATGATTCGTGAACATCTGCCGCCGGAGACCGCTGTAGCTATCGCACTGGCCAACCCGATGCAGGTATTCCGTACCGCCACCATGATGTTATTCGATCCACAACTGGTGCTGCTCGGTCCAACGGCTTATGTAATCCTGGATAATTTTGGCCAGGCAGGCTATATCGCCTACGCAATTGTCTATCCTATTCTGCTGGGTACCGGCTGTGCCTGGCTCGGTTATCTGCTGTTTAAACGCAGCGATTTGCCTTAAAAAGAAGGTGAAAGGCTAAAGGTTAAAGGTTAAAGGTTAAAGGTGACTGTGCCACCGGATAGGCCTGAACCCTGTATCTTGGTGTGCCGTAGGCCGGTTCAAGCGCAGCGGAACCGGCAACCTCAATCGTTCTGCCAAAGCCTGGATGCCCGATCCGCTACGCTTGATCTGGCCTACCTACTTGACACAAAATTCAGGCAAATCTTCAATTTGCCAGCCCTTAGCCTTAAACCTATTTCTTTAAAATCATGAAAAAACAAAACTCCCTTCTTTGGCTGGTTGCAGGGCTCCTCCTGACAGCTTTTTCGGCAGTTGCCATCTATAAAGTTTGGCCTTTGCTGCATCCGGAGGTGCTGCTTTCCGCGCCACTGGATTCCGACTGCGATCTGCGCGCAGGTCCCTGTAAGTCCCGGTTGCCGGACGGCAGCAGCATTTCGTTCTCTATTGAACCTCGTACTTTGCCGCTGGTGAAACCTATTCAAATAGTGGTCGAGATCGAGGGATTGGAGGCGGAGCAGGTCGTGGTGGATTTCAGCGGAGTCGATATGAATATGGGCTTCAATCGACCGGCATTGGCCAATCAGGGAGAAGGACGTTTTGCGGGAAAAGGGATGCTGCCTGTCTGTGTGCGTGATGCCATGGAGTGGGAAGCCAAGGTGCTGGTCAAAACGCAAGATGGCCTGGTTGCTGCGCCTTACCGATTTATTACGGTCAAGCCAGGTACGTCTCTGCCCTAAAAACTCTTCTGGTCAAATGGAAGGAAAAGTATGCCTGGCTCCAAGCGGAGCCATCTCAGTCATCCAAAATGGATAGATAGGCGAAGATGTCTGTGAGCTCTTTGTCACTGAAATCCAACAGTAACTCCTCATCGGGCTCGCTCTCGTCATGGATGCGGATTCTCTTGCGATACTTTTCCACCTGACGCCAGAGGTAGTTCGTATACTGACCGGCCAGCATTGGCACTGATTCTTTCAGGTCGCCCCAGGCGTCGCGGCCATGGCAGGAGCCGCACTCCTTACGGTAGCTCTTTTTACCACGCACGATATCCCCCTCGGCACGTGGGATCTGCATCAGCTTTTTTGATTCCAACAGGCGGGCATAGGCGTCGAAATCCGGGGCATTTTCGTCGGCGGGCGGGAGTCTTGTTTTTAGTTTGATCTGCTCAAGATAGAGGGAGATATCCTGAATATCACTGTCCGGCATCTGGCGTTCGTCGATATACTCGACCATTGCCAGGTTGGGGCGTTTTCGGTCACGAAACAGGTGGAGCTGTTTGGCGATAAATGCACTCGGCATGCCAGCCAAGCGTGGATATTCACCATCTTTTCCGCCCTGACCAAATTCACCGTGACATCCGGCGCAAACTTCATTGATCTCTTCACCATTTTCCGGATCATAATCATGGCTCGCAGCCGACATTGAAAATATCATGAATAAGAGCAGGGTTATTTTGTGTGGTCTGTTAAGGTGGCTCATTGCGCTCTTTTCAATGGTTTGGTATCTGTCTTTTATAGCCAGAGTATATCCGAATCGCGGCAGGTATTTGATCAGGGTGTCGGCCCTCTCTGCTTTAACGTAGATCAACTTTCGATGATGAAGTTCAAACCATCAAGTGCACCTGAGTTATCAGTATTGCCGGGGCAATGGCTGTCGGAAGCAGCTATCGGGTTTCCTGAATTCCCGGCAATTTTGCTGGATGGTGAAATAACCAGCTATGTCAGTCTGGAACGGCAGGTGGATGTTGTCTGCACCCACCTGGCTCAAGCGGGCGTTTCCGGTGTGGTGGCTATCTGTATCGAAAGTCGTTGGATGTCACTGTTGCTGTTTCATGCGGCACTGAAGATGGGGTTTGCGCTGTTGCCCATTGATCCATCTATCCCGGCAGAAAGGTATTCGCCGCTGATCAGGCAGAGTGGTTGCCGATTTGCCGTTGTGGATAGCGGTATGGCGGATTTTATTACAGAGGTTGATTACATCCCTGCGTCCAGTCTGTTGGAACAGACAGTGCTCTCTCACCAATCCGGAGTGGAGCCAAATTCAGTTCAAGATGGTTCAACCGTGTTATTGGTCATCACTACCAGTGGCACCACGGGGGAGCCAAAAGGGGTGATGTTGACAGGTGCCAATCTGGCCGCCAGTGCAACTGTGGCCACGAGATACCTTGATCTCAAATCGGGTGATCGTTGGCTTAATTGCCTGCCGATGATCCATATTGCAGGCCAGATTATCGCGCTGCGCTGCCTGCGTGTCGGTGCTGCGATGCTGCTGCATCAGGGGTTTAAAGCCGCACGGGTATGGGAAGCTATTTGTTATCAGTCAGTCAGTCATATATCGCTGGTGCCGGCCATGCTGGCGAGTCTGCTCGATGTGAGCCAGGGGCCGCCGCCCGCAAGCCTGAGTGTTGTGCTGATTGGTGGAGGTCCGCTCTCGACTGTTTTGGCTGAACGCGCCCACCGTCTTGGCTGGCCGATTGTCATTAGCTATGGAATGAGTGAGAGCGGATCACTCTGCGTGGCAGATAACACTGTTCGCGCAGGATTGGATGCGGGTGTGGTAGGCGTGCCGATGGAGGGATTTGAGGTTGCGCTGAGCCAGACTCCGGCAGGTAGAATTCGTCTGCGGGGAGCTGCAGTGATGGCAGGTTACGTCAATCCACAACTGAATCCTGGAGATGGTTTGCAGCAAGATTGGTTCGAAACGGGCGATATTGGAGAGTTTGATGAAACAGGACAGCTGCGGGTAGTCGGTCGTGCGGATGACGTTCTTGTTTCCGGCGGTAGCAACATCCATCCTGCGCAGGTGGAGTCGATGCTGCTGAAGTGTCAGGGGCTGGAGCAGGTGGGTGTCACCGGGAAAGACGATCCGCTATGGGGCTATCGGGTAGTCGCATATTATGTCGGCACGATATCTGCCGAGACGCTTGAAACCTGGGCGCGTACCAATCTACCGGGCAAACTGCGTCCCAGGGAGTTTCACCAGGTGAAGACACTGCCGTTGACCCGCTTGGGCAAGCTGGATCGCAAGGCGCTTAAATCAGGTAGTTAGACAGCGCCTCCCTCAAGTCGTCCGGTAGTGGTCTGCGTTCTCCTTTGTAGGGAGAGATCAGAACGTGGCTGGTCTCCACCTTCGCCAGTTTGTTTTCATTTTGGTCATAGAAGCTGTAGCTGACAGTGAAGGAGGTATTGCCAACCGTCGCCACTTGCAGCCGAACGGTAACACTGTCGCCGTGTCTGATAGGCCGAAGAAATGTGGCCTCGGTATGGATCAAAGGCAGGTGCTGGTTCTCTTCGATCAGGCATTTCAGTTCAAAACCGATCTCCGCCATGAATGCCTCGTAGGCATTGTGTGCATGGCTCAGGATGTGGGTAAAAAACATGACTCCGGCCGCGTCGATGTCATGTAGCGGAGCAGTAAATTGATATTCGTAGGTAGGCATAATGTTAGGCTGTGGCAACTGAGCCGATTCCAAGTCCGTGCGTATCAGGTAATACCATCTCACCGTTGATGATGGCAAGGGGGTCTGAGATGTCCTCTGCCAGCCATTCACTGGTGGTCAGGCCGTGAGAGAGAGGCTGGGAAGTAGGAATGGCTGCCGCTAATTGAGCAGTCGCCAGCACGCCCACAGCGCTGTCTACGGTTGTGGTGACAACGCACTCCACACTGGCATTTGCAGCCGATTCTGCAAGTTTTTTCGTAGATAGCAGGCTACCGATTACCATGGGCTTGAGGATGAATCGTTTTACTGGTGGATGTGCCAGGAGCTTGTCGATATGAAGTTGCGCAAGCGATTCATCAAGGGCCAGTGAGCAGTCGGCCCGATTCTGTAGTTTTGCCAGAAGTTTCAGATCAGGTTCACGCAATGGCTCTTCAAGGGAGTCGATGGGCAGTCCTCGAACGCCATCAATAAAGTACTCCGCATCCCGAGAATTCCACGCCCGGTTGGCATCCAGTCTGAGCCTGGTCTTTTTCGGTAGTTGTTGTGCCAGTTCATGCAGTTGGGTTATTTCATCCTGCGGACTATTCATGCCTACTTTGATTTTCAGGGTCGTGAAACCCTGCTGTATTTTGTTGGCCGCCCGTTGTTGTACTGAGTCGTCCAGCGAGCCGATAACGGCATTCACCAAAATGTGATCAGCGGCTTTTTTATTGAGCCAATGGCGTAGTGTTATCTGTTCAGACTGACATGCGAGATCGAGCAGAGCAGTCTCCAGCGCAAAATGGGCGGCTGGGGGATATGGGGTTTCTGTAGCATATCTTCGCAGCAGCTCAGAGGGCGATTTACCCTTCATGAGCGATAGCTGTTCATCCAACCACTGCCTTGCAACCTTTGCTGCTTCAGTTCCGGCAAGCGGAAGCGGGGCACAGTCACCATAGCCTTTAACGCCACTCATACAGCTCAGTTCCACGAGCCAGCCCTCCCGTCTGCCAAATCCCCCCATACTGCTCTGCCACTGCTGCCTGAGTGGCAGTGAATAGGGGATCAAGCGGGCTGATTGAACAGGCATCTCAGATTAGCAGACCCAAGCTCAACAACAGGCCAAACAGTAGTTGCAGTTGCGCGGTGTGTGCCAGCAACTGATTGAATGCAGGGCCGATGGGGGTCGAGACGAAGCGTCGCAAGAGTATAACGGCCCAGGGCAGGACAATAAGCGGTAGCCAGATGCCGGGGTTCTCTTTGCCCAGTGTCAGAGGTAGTAGGAATGGCGTCAGCATCAGGGCGCCGTAGAGAATCCGGGCGCGACCACGTCCCAAATGGGAGACCAGTGTCAGTTTGTGGGCGATTCGGTCGGTGTCGAGATCGCGGTAGTTGTTGACCAGCAGGACGGCTGCGGCCAGAAAACCCACCGCGCAGGCTGTGGTAAAAGCATCGAGAGATAGTGTCAGGGTCTGGATATAGTAGCTGCCCAGTACTGCGGCGAGTCCGAAGAAGAGGAAGACGAACACTTCCCCGGAGGCGCTGTAGGCGATGGGCTTGGGGCCGCCGGTATAGGCGTAGCCTGCAGCGAGTGAAAAGAGCCCCAGAATGATGATCGGCCAGCCCCCTATCCAGGCCAGATAGATGCCGATGAGAAAAGCGGCGCCGAAACCGAGATAGGCCGCCCGCTTGACCTCTGCGGCTGTGAACCAGCCCTCTGCCGTGGCGCGGGCGGGGCCCAGGCGGGCTTTCGTGTCGGCCCCCCGCTCATAATCCGCTGCATCGTTGTGCAGGTTGGTGCCGATCTGAATCAGCAGGGCGCCGAGTAGGGCGGCAACGGCGGTCAGCAAGCTGAATTGCGAAGTTTCTGTCCAGGCGAGACTGCTGCCCACCAACACCGGCACCAGTGAGATGCCCAGGGTTTTTGGGCGTATGGCGAGCAGCCACTGCTTCATGGGCGGCGGGGAAATTTGTCGAAGTCTGCCGGGCGTTTTTCCACGAAGGCGTCGCGCCCCTCCTGAGCCTCATCCGTGAGATAGAAGAGGGCAGTGGCGTTGCCCGCCAACTCCTGGATGCCTGAGAGGCCGTCGGTTTCGGCGTTGAATGAGGCCTTGAGTACGCGTAGAGCGGTGGGGGAGAGGGTGAGCATCTCACGGCACCACGACACCGTCTCCTGCTCCAGTTCCACCAGGGGTACGACCTTGTTGACCAGCCCCATATCCAGTGCCTGCTGCGCATCGTATTGGCGGCAGAGAAACCAGATCTCCTTGGCTTTTTTCACTCCCACGGTGCGGGCCAGCAGTCCTGCCCCCAGTCCACCGTCGAAACTGCCCACCCGCGGCCCCGTCTGACCGAAGCGGGCGTTGTCTGCGGCGAGGGTGAGGTCACAGATCAGGTGCAGTACATGACCGCCGCCAATCGCATAACCCGCGACCATCGCAACCACGGGCTTTGGCAGCGTGCGGATCTGCCGTTGCAGTTCCAGTACATTGAGATGTTCCACACCCTTGCTGTCTTTATAACCGCCATCACCGCGAATCTTCTGATCCCCACCGGAGCAGAAAGCGAGATCACCTGCGCCGGTGAGAATGATGACGCCGATCTTCGGATCGAGATGGGCATGGCGGAACGCCTGGCTCAGTTCCTCCACGGTTTCTGGTCGAAAGGCGTTGCGCACATGAGGCCGGTTGATGGTGATCTTGGCGATTCCTTCCGACCGGTGGTAGAGGATATCTTCGAATGTCAGGTTCGGCGGTGTCTTCCAGCTGATGGGGGTCTGCATGGGTTGCCCTGAGTATTTAAAAAAAACGATTCTAACAGGCTTGGGGTTTCAGTTTCAGATAGGCCTGTCTTTGGGGTTCCGGTAGTTTCTCTATGGCATAGCGCAGCATGGTGCGTGGCATGGTTGTGGCGTAATGATCGAGAAACTCTCTCTCCCTGGCGGGATCCCGTTTGCCGATCTCCCTGAGCATCCAGCCGACTGCCTTGTGGATCAGGTCGTGGGGGTCGTCGAGCAGTTTCCCGGCGATATTGAGCGCATCATCGAAGTTCCCATTTTTGATATATTTGAAGGTGGCCGGCATGGCGATACGTCTCTGCCAAAGGTCGTCTGAATCAGCCCATTGGTAGAGTTGTGATCTATCGCGCCGTTCCAGCCAGGACCCGACGATATGGGGCGCGGAGCTGTCAACCAGATCCCAGTTGTTGATGTACTTCATGTTACGGACATAGGTCTGATAGATCCTTTTCTTCGTCGCAGGGTCACCCTGCTCGAACTGCTGGATGAGGATGAAGAGGGCGGTAAGGCGCTCTTCATGAAACGCCGACTGCAGTAGTTGTTCCACTGCTGGAAGAGCAAGGGTCTTGAACTGCCTGGCAACCTTGCGTTGATCCGGTACCACCACGCCATGAAACCGGTCCCCCTCGCCATACTCGCCGGGGCCGGTCTTGAAAAATCGTTGCAGTATTTCAGCCTTGCCTTGCGTGATGTGGGACTTCAAGGCGCTACGCAGGGCTGAAATCTCTTTTGTATGGGACATTTTGATTAAGGAATGGGGGTTAAGCTTGGCTCCGTTCTCCAGTGATCGATTGCCAATAGTCAGTCTGGCGTTGCCGGCTCAATTTGCGATCGATCATGACCTCGATGATCGTACCCTGTTTTGCGGCAATGGCCTCGCGCAAAGCGGGTCTGAACTCGGCCTGTTTTGTAATACGGCGATAGTCGATCCCAAACAGCTTCGCCGCGTGAGAGAAATCCAGGCCCGTGGGCATCAGCCAGTGTTTTTCAAAGCTTTTCAGTTCGGCCTGTGGCAGCTGGCCGAAGATGGCGCCGCCGCCGTTGTTGAGCAGGATGATAGTCGCGTCCAAACTCCGCATGGCCAGCAGACCATTCATGTCGTGGAAGAAGGTCAGGTCTCCCAGCAACCCGACTACCGGCTCATTGCTGGCAGCCGCGATACCGAGCAGGGTGGAGATGTTTCCGTCGATGCCGCTGGCGCCCCGGTTGGCGAGGATGCGGATCGCCTTGCCGGAGGTGCCGCTCCAGCGGTCGAGTTGGCGGATGGGCAGGGAATTTCCGCTGAATAGCGTAGCACCGGATGGGATGTTATCGAAAATCTCGCCGATAATTGTGTCTTCAAAGGGCAGGGAATCAAGTCTTGGCTGTCGACTATTTAACGCTGTTTCCTGAGCTGCAAAGTCTTTGAGCCAGTTATCACCAACCGTGACAGGATGGGTCTCCAGCAGTTGCTCGCATAACTGCTCCGGCGTGGCGCGTATCATCTCCGTTACCTGATGCAGCGGGTCGGGCCAGTTGCCGAAAGGGTCACAGAGCAGGGTGGGGACATCACTCCCCTCAAGATAGTTGAGCAGGGTTTTGGAAACGGGCGCTGCGCCGAATCTCAACACCCATGCGGGTTGATGTTGTTGACGGAAATCCGGATTGCGTAGAAAACTGTCATAGCGACTGATGATGTGCGACAGGTCATGGTTGCCGAAACGCAGCTGGCTGAGTGGGTCGGCGAGAATCGGTGCTTCCAGCACCTCTGCCAGTCTCGTGACGGCATTCGGGAATCCAGGATGAAATGTTTTGGGTCCACAGACGATCAGACCGGGCCGCTTCGATAAGCAGGCGTGGATTCTCGTTAACTGATCCTGATCCGCTATGATCGATGGCTCGGGCGGCGTTCGTTTGGTTGTGCTTTTGGGCGATTTTGGAAACAGCTTCGGCACCAGAGGTTCCCTGAAGGGAAGGTTGAGATGCACCGGCCCGGGATTGGGCCAGCAGGCCTGATGGCCGGCGCGAACCCCCAGGGCTTGGATATAGTCGATCGCTTCGGGCGATGCCGGTCCTGGATCATGAAATCCTCGCACATGGGTGCCGAACAGCCGGTTTTGATCGACAGACTGGTTGGCGCCGCAGTTCTGTAGTTCCGGTGGCCGGTCGGCGCTAAGCAGGAGCAGGGGGATGTTCCCGCGGTTAGCCTCGATAACGGCGGGATACCAGTGTGCAGGGGCACTGCCCGAGGTGGCGATTACCATCACCGGTTTGCGGTCGTGGCTGGCGAGGCCAAGCGCAAAGAAAGCCGCGCTGCGTTCATCAGGATGGTGCCAACTGGTAATGTCGCGTCGCCGCTCAATCGCAAGTACCAGGGGCGTGGAGCGGGAACCGGGAGAGATTACGGCATGATGGACGCTGGTCGCCACTATCCCATCGATCAGCGCGTCTGCCCAGCGCAGATTGAGGGTGGCGGTAGCTTCATTTACGCCTTTCGTTTGTTCAGGCATTTTCCAATGCTTCCAGCATCGCAAAGAATTTCAACTCTGTCTCCTTAAACTCGGCAGCAGGGTCTGAACCGGCGGTAATTCCTGCGCCTGCATAGAGTTCTGCGCAGTCACCATCGAGCAAGGCGCAACGCAGGAGTACAGCCAACTCTCCGTCTCCAGATGCGCTCAGCCATCCTGCCGCGCCGGTATACCAACCCCGGTTGAGTGGTTCATTCTGCTGCAGCCAGGCAAAGGCCTTTTTGGATGGAGCGCCATTCACCGCGCCGGTGGGGTGCAGTTTGGCAGCGATATCCAACAGGCCGATACCAGGATTTATCTCACCTCGAATTTCAGTCCAGAGGTGTTGCAGGTTTCGAAGCGGCATCAATTGCGGTTTTTGAGAATGCCGAAGATGAGTGCAGAGGGGTTCCAGAGCCTGTTTGATGGTATCAACCACGACGCGGTGTTCATGTGCGGTCTTGGGATCAGACAGCAGTGCCTGGCCGAATGCCAAATCTCTGCTCTCTTCAGCGCTGCGCTGTGTTGTGCCGCCGACCGCATCACAGATGATCTCTGAGCCCCGGCAGGAGAGCAGTCGTTCCGGGGTGGCGGCTGTCAGTGTTACCCCATTGAAACGGGTGGCGAAATGGAGACTGCGGGGATAGAGGCAGTTTAGGGTTGCAGAGAGCCGTACAGGACTCAGTGTGTGTTGGGCCTGCACCCGGATATGTCGAGCCAGCACGGTTTTTTCCAGTTCGCCGCGTGTTATCCCGGATTGGAGTTGCTCAACCAACTTCAGCCATTTGTCCGGTGTTGGGTTCGATTCAATCCGGGTCAAGGTTGTGCGTTGTCCCGAGGGCCCCGGTTTATGTGACAGTGTGGCAATCAGTTCTTCAAGACGTCCGATCAGCTGCTCACAGATGATGTCTGTGTCGTTTTCGACGCTGCTGTCCCAACTGCAGGAGAGTACACAGCTGTTGTCACTCTGTTGCAGCAGCAGTTGCGGGAGAAAGAGACCGGTGTTGGGCATACCTTTCCATGCCGTATCCATAGGGTCATCGGGTGCAAAGGCAAAGCCGATGAAAGTGATGGGGTGACAGGTGGTCTGTTCAGGATCGAGCCGTGTCCAACGGCTTTGCAACTGCTTGAATGCGGCTGCCAGACGTTTCAACCGGTCCTCTCCGGATGTGGTGACAGTCAGCGTATCTCCGATGCCGATGACATATTCATCCTGTTCTGGCTTGGCCCAGAAAAACCAGTTGTCGTCAGCCATGGCCGACAGGTTGTGCAGGTGAACCTCCGGCAGGGGCAGCGTCAGGGTGACGACCTGATCTGAGGTGGCTGCATGGTCTTGCAGCACCTCCTTGAGTTTTTTCTGGACGCGCTCGATAAGCGCCTGACGGTCAAACATGGACTTAATGGTACCTGATTCAGAAATAGGAATGGAGACTTCATGCTGGCCAGGCATTACGTTTTTTCTATGTATGGCCTATTGTGGGACTGTGGTGAATGAATCCGTGAGGAACTTTCTCACGTAGTACAGCCTGACATTTACAACCATTGAGAGATAGTAGGACTGATGAACAGACAAAAAGGGCTTTTGCTGCTGGTGCTTCTCGGGCTGGTCGGCGCGTTTTTTTACTTCGACCTGACCCAATACCTTACCCTGGAGTACCTGCAGGCACAGAGGGATGCATTGATCGAGTGGCGACGGTCTGAGCCTTTGTTTGCTGCGGCGCTGTTTTTTGTTGTCTATGTGTTGGTCACTGCATTGTCACTGCCGGGGGCAACGGTGATGACTCTGGCGGTGGGGGCTGTTTTTGGCTTGTTTTGGGGGCTGCTGCTGGTCTCCTTTGCCTCAACCATTGGGGCTACGCTTGCCTTTGTTATCGCCCGGTTTCTGCTGCGCGACACGGTCCAGTCTCGTTTTGGCGATCGTTTGAAATCGATCAATGCAGGTATAGAGAAGGATGGTGCCTTCTATCTGTTTACCCTGCGTCTGGTTCCACTCTTTCCCTTCTTTGTCATCAACCTGGTGATGGGGTTGACGCCGATCAAAACCTGGACCTTCTATTGGATAAGTCAGGTCGGCATGCTTGCGGGAACGGTTGTCTATGTCAATGCGGGTACCCAACTGGCCGGACTCGACTCATTGTCAGGGATTCTGTCACCAGGTCTGATCGGCTCCTTTGTGCTGCTCGGCCTTTTTCCCCTGTTGGCGAAAAAGTTTGTCGCGCTGGTCAAGGCGCGCCGCGCCATGGCCGGATGGAAATGTCCTGCCAAGTTTGACCGAAATCTTGTGGTCATTGGTGCTGGTTCAGCGGGTCTTGTCTCCGCCTATATTGCTGCTGCTGTGAAGTCGAAAGTGAGCTTGATCGAAAAACACAAGATGGGTGGAGACTGCCTGAATACCGGTTGTGTTCCCTCCAAGGCACTGATCCGTTCGTCACGGATTCTGGCCCAGTCAGGACGCGCCCAAGAGTGGGGATTCGATGCCATCGACGTGAAATATGATTTTGCCCAAATCATGGAGCGGGTGCAAAAGGTGGTTGGTGAGGTTGAGCCTCACGATTCCGTGGAACGATATTCGGAACTTGGCGTCGACGTGATCCGGGGTGAGGCGAAGATTACCTCGCCCTATGTGGTGGAGGTGGATGGCCGTGAGATCACCACCCGGGGCATCGTTGTCGCTACAGGCGCGCGTCCCTTTGTGCCGCCGATTCCGGGTCTCGATCAGATCGACTATCTGACTTCGGACAACTTGTGGCAGCTGAGGGAACTCCCACAACGGTTGCTGGTGCTTGGTGGCGGTCCCATCGGCTGCGAGCTCTCCCAGGCATTTGCCCGTTTCGACAGTCAGGTCACCATGGTGGAGATGGCGCCGCGACTGATGATTCGCGAGGATGAGGATGTGGCTGCCTTGGTTACCGAACGCTTCCTGGTGGAGGGGATCAACGTGCTGGCCGGTCATCGTGCGACCGAATTCAAGGTGGTGGATGGCGAGAATCGACTGTTTTGCGACCACGATGGCGAAACCGTCGAAGTCGCCTTCGATCAGGTATTGGTCGCGGTGGGGCGTCGCCCCAATACCCAGGGTTTTGGTTTGGAAGAGTTGGATATTCCCCTGAATCCGAACGGCACCATCGAGACGAACGAGTATCTGGAGACCCGCATTCCCACCATCTACGCTTGCGGCGACGTGGCTGGCCCTTATCAGTTTACCCACACCGCTGGTCATCAGGCTTGGTATGTGGCTGTCAATTCCCTCTTCGGCAGCTTCAGGAAGTTCAAGGTTGACTACTCTGTGATCCCCTTTGCCACCTTTACCGATCCCGAAGTGGGCCGGGTTGGCCTGAATGAGCAGGAGGCCAAGCAGCAGGGCATTGACTATGAAGTCTCCCGCTTCGATCTCTCTGAGCTTGATAGAGCGATCGCCGAAGGAGAGGCTCATGGCATGGTTAAGGTACTCACAGTGCCGGGCAAGGATAAGATTCTTGGCGCCACCATCGTCGGTGAAAATGCAGGGGAGTTGATCGGCGAATTCACCGCCGCCATGCGCCACGGGTTTGGACTCAACAAGATTCTTGGGACCATTCATATCTACCCGACCCTGTTCGAGGCCAATAAATACGTTGCGGGGGTCTGGAAGAGGAATCACAAACCCGAAAAATTGCTGAACTGGGTTGAGCGGTTTCACGCCTGGCGACGGTGAACCGGAAAATCCACTCGGGGAAAAGGCGGCGATACCCCTCCTTTTTTCTTGCAATCTCATTGAAAGGAACTAAAGTGGTTAACCAAGAATAAGAAGCTACAAATACAAGCAGGCAACAGAATAAGAAAAAGAAGAGGAAATTCCATGTGACCCTTCTGCCGAACACAACCTTCGGTTCTATTTCCACACCAGGTGCCGCCCCCTGCGGCTGCCCAACTGTCTCGTCTCGAGTTCCCGTTCTTCTGGGAGAAGATCCATGAAAAAAGGCACTCAGTATTCACTGCGCGGATTTGCCGCTGTGCTCGGCGCCATAACGTTGCTGTCACAAATGAGTGGCTGCGCGACAGACGCACAAAGCATTGCGTTGGGCGCGGCGGTGGTGACCGCTTATGCTGGGCGGTCGCCGAGTAACGAGATTGAGCAGACCTACTACCTCGGGGTCTTCGATCCGCAGGATCAGATTCCACCCACCGTCTACCGGGTACGGGTGCATGGCCAGGCCAGCGCTCTCAGCGGGGTCAAATTCGCCTCGGGTTGGGTGCCGGCACAGGTGATGGACTCATTGAGCACAACCAGCACTTTTCAGAAAAACGGCAACCGGGTCACTATCGACAAGACAGGTGAGAGCTACACCAGCTTCGAAACTGGCAGGCGATTGATGTTGTTCGGCCCAGAAGGTTTTCGTGAAGCCCCGGCAGATCACCGGCTGGTTATCGCCATGGGTTCATCTCCCGAGGCATTTTTTAACGCCATGAATGAATCTCTCGGTGTACTGGCCCAGGTTACCCAGAGCCAGGGCAGCTCCGAATTGCGAAATCTGCTCTTCGAGGCGTTGATCACCACCCGCAGTCAGCGTGAGCAGGTGGATGATCTGATTGCCGATGCCAAGCAGGACATGCCGGAGGCCGCCAAATGAACGGCCGCAAAGGAATACTCGCAACCCTGCTGCCTATTCTCCTGCTGACTGTCGGTTGCGCCACCATGCGCGTGGATGTGGATGTCTATAAAGGCCCTATGTCCAACCACGAGGATGTACAGATTGAACAGATGGCGGTGATGGCGATTGGGGCCAAGCCGGTACTGTTACAGTTGCGTGATGAGTTTCTTGTTGTCGATGAGGGGTGTGTGCGGCCGGACAGCAGTAACTGGAACAAACTAAAGAGAGATGCAAAAGCGCGAAGAGTCAATGCGATTCTCTGTCTCTATGAAAACCGGGCTGAATCCCTGATGGGTAGATATCTTTCCCAGGCTGAGCGGCTTCTGGAGCGGCTTGAAAAGACTGATTCTGATAAAGACCGGCAAGCCTATAGAAGGCTGATGTCAGAAATGCTCTCACTGGCACTGAAGGTGATTGTCGAGGTCAATCAGCCTAATTTCAACAAATTGGTAGATCAGCAGGAGGTCACCAGACTTGCGACAGATGTGGTTGTCTCGATCATCAAGGTAGGGGGGATTGAAAAGGCGTTGAAAAAGGCGTTGAAAGACGCGAAAAGGGGGGGTGGTTATCGAAAGCAACTATTCGCCCTTACTGTTCAGCTTAAGAATGCACCGGAGTTTTTCAGTAAAAAGGAGGTATTGCGCGTATGGCTTGAGGAGAATCCCTTCGACACAGTTAGCATGATCCGTGACGTACAACGCAGGGTAAAAATTGAAGGCCTGGTTCTGACGAACCCAGATGGACGCCCCTTGATCCCGATGATGAAACAGCGTCTGTTGCAGCTCGCCACGACCGTCTCAAGCCTCGATTTTGAAAAAGGCCGACTTGATGATGGGCTGGAAAGCCTGGTTGAAAATTATCTCGACTCAAGAGACGGGAATCTGCAGAGTGGTATAAGGGGCAAAGAACCTTGCATCGGTGTGGACTGTAAAGAAAAACGGCAGCGGCGACGGCTGCGGGATGCACTGATAAGATTTGCTGAAAAGATACTGTTCATTGCCAACCACCGGGAGCTTTTCGATAGGCCGGAATCCGCATCCGATAGCCTGGATCGTTACACACTGGTGCTACAGGCCATCGGCAACTCCATTCTTAATCAGGCTGATGAGCTCACTCATTCTAAAGCCCACCAGCGCCGACTTGAGCATCAGCAGGAGTCTGAACACCAGGCGCTTGAACAGGCGGCAAAGGTCGATAATGGTTACGCCGTCCCCGCCAGAGGTGAGAAGAACCAGCGCGAGGTCCTGGACGATCTGATTGCCTTCCTGCGCTATGATCTGGTGCTTGCTACCCGTAAAGGTGGTGATGCCGACCGGATAGTGCAGATCGAAAAGGCCCTCAAAGTGGCTTTGAGACACAGGGCTTCCATGATCCATATTCGCCCCCCTTCGGCCTATCTGCGTTCCAGCTTTGCCGCCACCGGTCTGCAGGACGAATCACGTATCCGCTGGAAAAACATGCTCGACGAGAGAGGTTTTAAAGCTTCTCTCCCCTTTGGTGTTGGTGAAAAACTGGTCAACAAAGACGATAAATACAGAATTCCAATCCTCGAAAGCATCGACAAACAGTACTGGCAGAACATCAACAGTGTCCGGGTCAGTGGCGGCGGCGACACCAATTACGCCATTGCAAAGGACGATATCGGCAACTGGTATGTCAAATCCTTCTCCGCCGATCCGACACCCATTATCCGGGGCGCCCAGCGCATGGCCCTGTTCGCAGCAGGCGGCGATTCAGTCAATCTGCTGGGTCGGCTCGATCGGCAGCAGGCGATGCAGAAGCAGATCGATAACAAACTGGCGAACGGAGAGGATGTTACCGAAGATCTACAAACGCAGAAGTGGTTGGAAGAAGAACCCGCAGGTGGCAGTCCTGCCCTTCAAAGGGTGTTTGAGCGCAACAAGGAGGCCTATGTTGCGGCAACTCAAGAGGAGTTTAACGATCTGCGTGCGAAAGTCGGACAGGGTGCCGGTTCACTCGATAAGGCACTCTCGGCAGCCTGGAAGGCTGAAATCTCCTTTACTGGGGATGTCGATGGTTCCCGTAAGGCCGATTTTGTGAAGAAACTCAATGAGAAGGTGGCTGCTTCCAACAGCTTCCTTATCAATGCGCGCCAGGCTCTCCATCTTTCGGATGATGGCAGTAAGAGTGCTGAAAAGGATAAACAAGTCACTGATGCACAGAGAGAAAAGGGGATTGTTGTCGCGCTCAAGCAACTCAGACGCATGCACAATGCCCTCTATGCCAAAGTCGGGGCGATTGATCTGACTGCCGCTGAGCCCGCACATGCCGAAGCTGCCAACAACCGCACCCAAGCAGCGCTGGATGTCTCCAGAATCATCCTCGGAGAGGTGTTGGCAGCTGCTGAAAAACGCCGTGACAATCTGAAGCGCTACGAGGATGCGGTGCTCATCATCAGCGATGTCGGCAAATAGCAGTTGAGCAGAGAGCCTGCCAACGCCGGGTTTGGCGTAGACAGGCAGTTCGTCACGGGTAGCGGAGACCGGCTACAGGTGACGCACCGCCACTTCCAGTATTAGTAATCTATGTTATTCTTCATGAATACGATCCGAATCATTACACGCGCTTCTTCAGGGTGATTTTCATGCAGTCACATCGGACCCTTTTCCTTTCGCTGGTTTTTCTGCCATTTATGCTCAACGCTGCCGGGACGGCTTGGGAAGGTGGATTGGTTGACGGCAGTCGTATTACTATCGACCCAATCACCAACAAGGCTACCCGCTCAGCCGAGGGTGTGAGTTCCCAGCTGTGGGATGGCGTGCATCGACTTGATAACGGCGCGGTGATCATCGTTAGGGATGGAGTCGTGGTGAGGGATGCGATACTGCTGGAGTCCCAACAACAGCAGCTGATAGAGGAGGAGAGGGAGGCGTGTAGCCTGTTGGTCCGAAAGGTCTGCGGTCAGCATGATGAGTGTCGTGGCCATCCTGCCTGTAATCCTGCCCGGCAGCTGTTGGCGCTGGAGCAGGAGGAGGCGCAACAGCAATGGGATGGACGCGCCCGTGAAAGTTCACGTCTCTGTCTCGACGCACTGAGACAAAATGACTTTTTTCAGGCCTGTACCAAACGCCAGTCTGGTACGCCGCTCTCTTCCTGCGAAGTGCTGCGCCAAAAGGTGTGCGGAACGCGGTTGCAGTGTGCCGGTACTCAGGCCTGTGATCTAGCCAAACAACTGTTTCTGATGGAGATGGATGAGCAGGTGTTTTCTCCAGATATCTTCACCCAAACCGGGGCGCAATGCCGGGAGGCACTGGGAAATACCGATCTGTTCAGTCGCTGCGATTAGTCAGTATTTTTCCGGGAACCAATTGCTGTAGCCTGGATTCCGCTGCGCTTCATCCAGGCTACAAATATTCACTTGTTTCCGGACGGACGCTGTTTGTGTTCGCCCAGAAGCGCTAATGCACTGGTCGTTATTGGGAAATCTGCTCTCTTTAGACCGTCATGATAATTGACTAATTTTAGTGCATCTGCTCCGGTTGCGGTTTTTTATGCAGCTGATGCCGTATCCGCTCCAGTCCATTTTCCACCAATGAATAAACTGCAGGCACGACAATCAGGGTCAACAGTGTTGAACTGACCATGCCCCCAATAACAGCCACAGCAAGTGGTGCATTGGTATCCGAGCCGGCACCTATGCCCATAGCTGCAGGGATCATGGAAAGAATAACTGTCAGCGATGTCATCAGCACCGGTCTCAGTCTTATAGGGCAGGCTTCCAGTAAGGCATCATTGATTGGCTTGCCCTGTGCTCGTATCTGATTGGTCAGGTCGATGAGCAGTATAGAGTTTTTTGCCACCAGACCAACCAGTAATACCAAGCCGATCATGGAATAAATGTTCAGTGAATGTCCGGCTAACCAGAGTCCAAATATGCCACCAATAATGGCAAGGGGTTGAGCAACCATGACGATCAGAGGCTGTATGAATGAGTTAAATTGGCTGGCCAGTGTCATGTAAACCAGGATCAATCCAGTGGCAAAAGCAAACATGATATAGCCTACTGTTTTACTGAATTCCTTGGCGCGGCCAATAAGTTCTACCTGATAGCCTGTGGGTAGTAGTTTTTTTGCTTCATTTAATACAATGACTGAAGCATCACCTTCCGGTATCGTGGGTGTGGCAAAGAAAGTAGCCGCATATTGCAGATTGTATCGACCTATGGTGGCAGGACCCAGTCCAGATTCAAATTGCGCCACGCTATCCAGTCTGACCAGGTGGCCAGACGGATTACGTAGATAGATATGTTGCAGTTCACCCGCATAGGTCATGGTGCCGGGATTTGTCTTGAGGCGTATGTTGTAACGCTCACCATCGCCTGGTTCGTCATTGTATTTGGCAACATCCAGACCACCGACCAGTACCCGTAGCGCACTGCCGATGGTTTGGGCATCCAGTCCCGCATCTCTGGTTTTTTCACGATCGGGAATAAGTTTGAGTTCAGGCATCTCCAGTTGCAGATCCGTGTCCAGCGGTCCAATGACCGGGATTTGCTGCAACCTGTTGGTTAATTTTGTTGATAGCGCAGCTACCTTTTCCAGGTTTGGCCCCTTGAGCACAAACTGGAGTGGCTCACCGCGCTGCCCACCAACTATAGGGACTGGAGCAGCAAAGGCTTTAATGCCCGGTATTTTGGCAAGGTCTTCCCGCACCTTTTCAATGATTTTGGTCTGATGTAATTTCCGATCTTCCCTGGGAGTCAGACTGACATAGATTTCACCCTGATTAACCTGGCCTCTGTCACCGGTTCCAATGGTGCTGAACAGGCCGTAAATTTCATCATATTGTTGCAGAATATTCTCGACCAGGTGAAGTCGATCACGGGTATATTCAATACTGGATCCCAGGGGCGTCTTTATAGAAACGATAAAGCGAGCCTGATCTTCTTCCGGCATAAACCCCTTGCCCAGTTGTCCCATGAACCATCCGCTTGCATAAACGGTCAAGGCCGCCAGCACTATAACCAGCAGGCGTTGATGGACTGCAAAACCGAGTACTGCTCTGTACAGGCGCTCCATGCCTTGAAATATGGATTCCAGTATGCGGTAGATCAAACCATGGCTCGTTTTGACACGCAGGTATTTAGCACACAACATGGGTGTGAGCGTAACTGAGACAAACAGAGAAATCATGACGCCAAAAACCACCACAACCGCAAAGGAACCGATGAATCGACCAATGATCCCTTCCATGAATACCACCGCGCCGAATAGGGAAACCAGGGTAAACGTGGCGGCCAGGATGGCAAACATGACCTGACTGGCACCTTGAACTGCATGTACTTCCGGCGCGGTATCAGGATCTTCCGTCATATGACGAAATGTATTTTCCAAAATCACAATGGCATCATCAACCACTACGCCGATGAGCAGGAGTAGTCCCAGCATGGTCATTGTATTAAAGGTGTAGCCTGCGAAGTAAATGGCAGCAACGGCACCCAGTAATGACACAGGAATGGCCGTGGCGACTATCAGGGTGGAGTGCATGCTTTTCAGAAATAACCAGACCACCAGTGCCGCCAGCAGAGTCCCTTCGAAAAGATGCGTCTTTAACCCTTCAACGATAGCCGTTATCAGGTCGGCATCATCCACGACTATTTCCAGTCTCATGCCAGGCGGGAGCTGTGGCAGGATCTCGCTATCCAATCTGCGTTTGACTTCTTCGATGATGGCTACGGTGTTGGCTCCGGATATTTTGATCAATCCCAGTCCAACAGCAGGTTCACCGTTATAGCTGGCAAATCGTCTGAAATCCTCCAGACCATCTTCGACATCAGCAACCTCGTGTAGATATGCCGGCAGATGGTTGCGATAGCTGACAATGAGATTTTCCAGCGCATGCAGGTTGTGGTACTCAATGTCCAACTTGAGTTGTTGTTCACGATCCGAGCTGACCACAAACCCACCAGGTAACTTGATGTGTTCACGTTTAAAAGCGCCAATCACATCATCCACCGCAATACCCAGCCCAGCCATGCGATGGATATCCAGATTGATCCGAACGGTGCGTTCACGTTCTCCGGCGATCAACACATTACCTACACCACTCACTGTCTCCAGTCGTTTTTTTATGGTATTCCTGGCATAGAGATTCAACTGCTGTAAGGTGCGATCTCCCTGTAATGAGAGCCACATAATCGGGGTTCCACCGACCTCTACCTTTTTAACTATTGGTGTTTCAGTATCATTGGGCAACAGGCGTATTACCTCATTGATTTTTGCCTGCATCTCGTTAAATGCCGTATCAATGTCTTTTGACAATTCAAACTGAATGACGACTACAGACACCCCAGCCAATGATGAGGACTGGATGGTTTCGATGCCGGAAATGCTGTTCACAGCCGATTCGATGACATTGGTCACAGATGCATCGATAATGGAAGGGTCTCCGCCAGGCAGCACCGTTGATACGGAGAGCATGGGGAATTCTATTTTTGGCAGTTGATCGACTCCGATGCGGTTATAGCTGATTACCCCAAACAGGATCAGTACCAGGCTGAGCATATAGGTCAGCACATGATTCTTTATGGAGAAAGCCGGCAGGTTCATTGTCCTGTTTCCTGAATTTCCACTCTTGCACCATCAGTTAGCCAAGCGGCGCCATCCAACACGACAGAATCCCCTGCACTAAGGCCGGACGTCACTTCAATCAGATCTCCTTGTTTCAAACCTGTCGTGACGACCTGCTCTGTCACTACGTCGCCTTTTATCCGATACAGAACCATACCTGCGGGACGGCGTACCAGTGTTTTTTCCGGCACGGCCACCGCCTGTCTATGCTCATTAAGTATTACCCGGGCAACTATGCTGGAGCCGGGTTTCCAGTTGCCCAGGTTCTGAAAATCAGCCAGTGCATGTAGCGCTCGATTACTCTCTTCCAGCATGGGGCGTATGTGGCTTACCTTGCCGGTTACGGTTTTTCCGCCTTGGATTAACTCTACCTTCATGCCCAAATGGACCGATGCAGTCAACGTCTCCGGAAAATAGAGACGAGCGCGCAAACTGTCTGTCGATGCTATTTGAAATAACAGAGTGCCAGGTTTGACGTAATCTCCTCTGGATACCGTCCGTTGTTGAATGATGCCATCGACTGGGCTGGTTACTCTGGTATGGGATAGTTGGTAACGGACTTCTTTGAGTTTGGCTCTGGTGCCGATCAATTCTGCCTGGGACTGTTTCAAGGCTGTTAGCGCATCATCCAGAGCTGATTGTGAAGCCAGGTTTTTACTGAACAGCTCTTTGTTTCGTTTCAGAATTCGTTGCTGATTTTCAATCAAAATCTGTAGACGCTGGATTTCGGCGCTGGCGATCTCTTCGGAAATCTTAAATGTCTCATCGTCAAGTGCTGCCAGCAACTGTCCAGACCGTACCTGCATGCCTTCATCCACTTTGATACTGTCAACTTCCGCAGAGACCTTGGCTGCGATATGGGGTGTGCTGGGGCTTTCAATCTCTCCCCGAACCAGGGTTGTGGAAGTCATGGTTGTCTGGATGGCTCTGGTCATGGTGACCGGTGTTGCCTGGGGTGATGAAGTTTCTTTAGGCGGGGCTGCAGATACAAAGGTGCTGAGAGCAAGCAGTAGCCATGCTGAACTCAGGAATAAATGATTCATGGCGTATCTCCAAAATATGCGGATACTACGGCCATTACCTGTTTGGTAATGTAGGCAGGCGTGTTGTGCGTCAGTTGACTGTCAGGGAAGAAACGATCTAACGGGTGAAGCTCATAGGGCTTTTGGATCATGCCGATGATGATGACTGAGAGGCCATGCGCGTCACAGTCCGGCTTTAACTCAATCAGCAGATTCATCAAGTGCTGGAATGAATAACCAAAAACTTCCTCCGCCAGATAGCGTAGCCGCTTCTCATCGCCATCTAATAATTCGCGCTGCATCAGACGATGAAAATCCGGGTCATCATGCAGCACTTCGCTTAATCGGGTGATGAAGTTCTGCAGGCGTATAATTGGTTTATCCTGCCTAGTCAATGCTTGCAGTAACAGTTCTGATTTGTTCTCGAATGTATCGGTGATGACTTCAATATAGAGTGACTGTTTATCCTTGAAGTGGTTGTATAAAGCGGGGGTGCTGATGTCGACAGCCTCCGCGATATTGCGCATGGAAACCCCTTCATACCCTCGTTGAGAAAAAAGAAGGATTGCCGCCTTGAGGATGGCTGTTCTTGTATTGCTCACGGCTGTTTTTTCCGGTATATGTTAATTAACGTTAATTAATCTTATTCAAGATAGATGACAAGTAACTTTCTGTCAATCATGGGTACAAGCTGGTGGCGTTTAATTCTCTGGTAGGGTGCGCCCTGCGCGCAAGAATGGGTAATCGTGGTGCGCACGGCGCACCCTACGTTCGTTACATTTAGAGAAGCCAACCTCCACCATGAACCCCGAAATTTGAGTTATCAAGGCCAGATGAGGCACTGCTGACCTTTCTGCGTTTAGCCGGAAACCAGTAAGGGTCTCGAGAAACATAATCATGAGAATTACGCGGTAACTTCTGTCGACTTAGGATTAATTTCATAATAGTGTGTGTTGCCAAACCGTTTTTCCAGCGGGCTGTCACACCAGCAAAAGAGATCTGAGAGAGATGAAAGATACGGTTAAAGATTATTACGGGCAGGTGCTGCAGCACTCTGGAGACCTCCAGACCAATGCCTGCTGCACTGACGCTGAGATGCCTGGCTATCTGCGCGATGCACTGTCAAATATTCACGACGAGGTTTTGGCCCGCTACTATGGCTGTGGTCTGGTGAGTCCTCAACTGCTTGAAGGAACAAGAATTCTCGATCTGGGAAGTGGCTCCGGACGGGACTGCTATGCGCTTGGGCAGATGGTCGGGGAGTCCGGGTATGTGCTTGGCGTGGATATGACCGATGAACAACTTGAAGTCGCCGACCGCCATATCGAGTGGCATCGTGACCGTTTTGGTTATGCCAAGAGCAATGTGGAATTCCGCAAGGGTTACATCGAGAAATTGGATGAGTTGGGTCTGGAAGAGAACAGTTTCGACATCATTGTCTCCAACTGTGTCATCAACCTCTCTCCCGACAAGGAGGCTGTGTTGAGGGAGGCCTATCGCCTGCTCAAGCCTGGCGGAGAACTCTATTTTTCCGATGTTTACTCCGACCGGCGGGTGCCTGAGCATCTTATTGCCGATCCTGTACTCTACGGCGAGTGTCTGAGTGGTGCGCTCTACTGGAACGATTTTCAGAATCTGGCGAAAAAAGCGGGATTTGCTGATCCCCGCTTGGTGGAGGATCGCCCGATCACCATTGATAATCCGGAGATCGAAGAGAAGATCGGCCACATCGGTTTCTACTCAGCGACCTATCGGCTGTTCAAGCTGGACGGGTTGGAACCGGCCTGCGAGGACTACGGACAGGCAGTGGTCTATAAAGGGGGTATCCCGGAGAGCGAGCAGACCTTCGCGCTGGACGACCACCATATCATCGAGAAGGGCAGAATGTTTCTGGTTTGTGGCAATACCTACCGGATGCTGAATGAAACCCGCTTCAGTGAATATTTTGAATTCTATGGGAATTGGGATACCCACTACGGTATCTTCGATGATTGTGGCAGTAGTTTGCCCTTCAAGCAGGCAGGGCAGGGTGAAGAGGAATCAGCGGGAGGCGGTTGCTGTTAATCGCGAAAAGATCCACATCGTAGGCCTGATCAAGCGCAGCGGATCAGGCAATCATTGAATAGGTTACTTTTCCGCCAAAAAATACCGCCTCTCTGTTTGAGAGGCGACTAGATGGAGGTCGTTTTAGCGCTAGTCTTATTATTTTTCATAAAAACATGAAGTTGAGTCTATATCCTCATGTAAATTATATTGTTCTCTCATGTTACCCAATTCTCTACGGGTAACTGCCCTACTTAAATAATCAGTTAAAGCGTGGGTTGTAAGTGACCCATGTGCCTTCTGCAACCGCCTCTTTGCCTGTTGGATCCAGAGTGTGTACTGAACCATCTGGATGGATGGTAACTGAGACGATTTGGGGGTCGTCATTGGTAACCATGGAGCCATCTTCCATCTGTGCGCCCCAAACCTTAATTGCTCTGCGAATCTTTGCCATTTCAAGCCTCCTGAAAATGAGCGTTGTGTATGCGTGAAATAATAACCAAGTGATCTGGTAAGGATTAGAGCAAAAACCAACTAAAACTGTCAACAATTATTTTGGAATTGTTCTAAATTGAATGCCCGAATTTCATGTGTTTGAGTAATGCTGTATGTAAGTCATTGTTTTATCGTTATTAATCCCTTTCCCTCTGATGCCATCAGAGGCTTAATTGGTGTTGAGATAGATAAGCTTACAATCCTTTAAAACAAAAAAAGCCAGCCCGAAGGCTGGCTTTCCCCTGATCAGGCGTGGCCTGAATTACTTGGCGGCTTCCGGTGCAGTGGGAGCAACCGGGGCAACAGGTGCGTGGGGAGCGCCGTAAGGTGCATAACCATAGTAGTAGGGTGCATCATAGCCGTAGCCACGAGCGCTGGTGTGGGCGCTGGAGCGGGCATTGCCTGAGAAACTCATGTTGAAAGCCATGTCGCCGTCACCAAAACCGTCGAACATGCCGTCGTTGTAGCCGTTGTCGTTGAAACCCCAGAAAGCATTGGCCTGGGTGGAGGCGATCAGAGCAGCAATTGCGATAATTTTTTTCATGGTTGTATTCCTGTAACTGGTAAAAAGTCGGTTGATTTTGTTTTCGGTCGTAGTGACTCGATGGGATAAGTATATAAGCAAAAACTAATATGTCAACAGATCTTTTATCACTCTAAAAAATATCTTATGGGAACAAGTGGTAATTGGATATCGTTGCTGGTGTTGTTGTGAGAGTGGATCGGAAGAATCGTGGCGATCAACAGCCGCTTGGCAGAAGATCGATTTTATGGATGCCGGAAAACTGCAGCGTGACGGGGGTACAGGTTTTACCTTGAATACGGACGCGCAGGGTATTGAAATCGATACTGGTCAGTTCGACACGTATTTTCGGGTGGTGCGTTGCTTTGACCTGAGCCGGTAGGGTGGGAAGGTCAACAGTAGGTGGCCAGTAGAGTGCGTAGTTCACTCCAGGGGTTATCCTGATGATATTCGGGGACTGATTCAGGTAGATCAGCATCCCACCAGGATCCTGAGTGGTGAAGGTCCAATTCAAAAGCCTTAGAGCACCATTTACTTTGAGTTTTACATTGGCCAGGTATGACTGGTTCCAGTCGAGCCGCTGAAGCGGGAAGAGTGCGAATTGCCGATGGGTAAATCGTTGGTTAGGGTCATTTTGCGCGTTTATCAGTCGAACCTGTTCTACTCGCTCAAGCCCCTGGTCAGTGATTTTGTGCAGGGTAAAGGATTCAAGGGATGGAGCTCCGTTCAGCGCCGGGTTGACCTGGACTGAGAGCGGATATCCGGATACCTCATAGTCCGGTAGCGGGTCGGGTTCCTCTGCATAGAATGCGGGAGGGATATTTACGGCATCCTTCGGTGGCCAGAGGACAATCTCCGGGTTCTCCTTGTGACGGAATCGGGTGAGCTGTTCGATGTACTCCTCACGCAATTTCACCGGATTTGCACAAAATTGCAGATAGTTGCCGGATGCGGTGTAGCGCCCCCAGTCCGGCGCTGATCTGCAGCTCTCCCGGAACCACTCTGCTGTGACCCTCACAAGCGGTTCGCATATTTCGTAGTACTCGCCGCTCTGATCGTAGTTGGCCCCTGTAGGGGGTGTGCGGCAAAAATCCTCGAGCCACTCCGCCTCAATCTGTTGGTTGCCATGGCAGATTGTGTAGTATCTACCGGTTCCGGAAAATATTGCTTGCGGCGGAGTTTGTCGGCAAAACTGCTCCATATAGCCATCATTCAACAATGTGCCGCCGGGGCAGGCTTCTGGCCAGGGCTTTCGAAAGCGTGCGTGTGGTGGGATCTCATTGCAGAGTTGCGTGAAATAGTTCTGGGTCAATGGTGTGCCCAAACAGTTTACCGGGACACTGGAGAGGGCAGCCGCAGGGGGCTGGTTACAGAGTTGCTGAAGGTCGCTGCGTCCGAGTTTAAAAACCTGTGAGATGCCTTCGAGGGAGAAGCCGATCTCATTAGCGGCAAAATCGAGAAAGGTAAAACGGTGGTAGATGGCGCCCATCAGATTGTCGATGGCACCGCGCACATCGTGCTTGCCGATAGTGGCGTTTTCTTTGACTAACTTATGGGCATAGCCCGCATTCAGTGCCCTCTGGCCAGGATCGATGCCACTGAAGCCGGGATTGCCTTTGATCTCGGTATGGGCGGAGATGGATAGATAAGGGGGCGTGGCGTTACGGTTGATGTCGAGATAGTAGGCGTGACTGCCTGCAGCAGCGGCCAATGGGTTATTGTGCCTGAACTCAACCATCCAAGCCTGGGTGCGCAGTTGATTGAGATATTCCAGGCCGGTGTCAGAGAGGGATGTCTGACTGCAGAAAAGCAGGAATGCCAGGAGACTGGAATTTTGCCGCAAGTGGCTTAGAGGTTCCGACATGTCAGTGTCTGCTGCCTGATCCGTTGCGCTTGATCACGTTTTAGAATTCAAAGTGGCGTGGTTCAGGGTTTCTCTCAATTGTTCTCTGCGTATTTCCAGATTGCGGGATTGATCTCGACCGTTTCACTGTCGTTGCCGAACCAGACTTGTCCGTCCTGAATGGTGCACTGCAGCTGCATGTTGCGCTGTGCCAGGTTCGCCAGTGCCTTACAGGAGTCATCTGACAGATTGATTACCGAGAGGTTGGAGAGGCGCTGTAGATTGTCCCGGTTCTGTTCCCACCAGATATCGGCCCCACGGCCGGAATAGAGGTAAACGATTACGTTCTTGGCGCGACCAGAGGCCTTGCGTAACCGTTTTTCATCCGGCTGACCAAGTTCTATCCAGCAGTCGATCTCTCCGCTCAGGCTCTTATTCCAGATATCGGGTTCATCATCGGTACTGATCCCCTTGGTGAAGATGAGCCGCTCATCCGCGTTCATTGCAAAGGCCAGCAGCCGCACCATCATGCGCTCGTCTGTTTCGGACGGATGGCGGGCAACAGTGAGTTGATGTTCCTGGTAGTAGTTTCTGTCCATATCCGCAATTTGCAGTGCGGCCTTGAAGATAGTCGCTTTAAGAGCCATCGTGTATTTTTCCCCGCAAGGCCTTTTTCTGGCCGTGTTTGTTCTTCCGATCCAGTCTTTTTCGTTGCGAGCTTCGGCTCGGCTTGGTTTTGACGCGTTTCTTGCGGGTGACGGTGACGCTCTTGAGCAGATCCCGCAGGCGTTCCAGAGCAGCTGCCCGGTTTTTTTCCTGACTCCTGAACTGTTGGGCCTTGATGACGATGATGCCCTCTTTGTTAATACGGTGATCAGAGAGCAAGAGTAAACGATGTTTATAGAAATCGGGCAGGGAAGAGGCCTGGATGTCGAAACGCAGGTGGATGGCGCTGGAGACCTTGTTGACATTTTGTCCGCCGGCACCCTGCGCGCGTATCGCCACAAATTCGATCTCGTCATCGGGGATACTGACTTGGTGGGAGATTTTCAACATGAAAGGTCTCGGATGAATATGTGGTCTAAATCAAGAAACTCAGCGAAATACCGGAGTGGATTGCTCTGATTCAGAGACCATTCTATCACTGTAAAGTGCCACGTCCTCCTGTTCTGCTAAACTGCACGCGTTTTTATAAGATCCGGATGACCAAGAATGTGAACGACCCTTCTGATATACAGGTGTATGCCGCGCTGACTCCAGACAGAATGCTGGATGCGGTCGAGGCAACTGGAGTCGACTGTGACGGCCGGTTTCTGGCTTTGAACAGCTACGAAAACCGCGTCTACCAAATTGGCGTAGAGGACACTGTTCCCATTGTTGCCAAGTTCTACCGGCCTAATCGCTGGTCGGACGAGGCGATTCTGGAGGAGCATCAGTTCACTCAGTTGCTGGCAGATCAGGAGATCCCTGTCATTGCTCCCATCGTGGATGGCGATGGCGAAACTCTGCATCGGCAGGGTGCCTATCGATTTGCCCTCTATCCTTCCCGAGGTGGGCGTGCGCCTGAACTCGACAATCCCGATCATCTGGAGCAGCTGGGGCGTTTCGTCGGCCGAATCCACGCTTTTGGCGCTACAGGTTCATTTTCTCACCGGCCGAAAATTGATATCGAGAGTTATGCCGTCAAGCCCCGGGCGTTTCTTCTGGAGAAGGGGTTTATTCCGGCGCATCTGACGGTCGCCTATCAGACACTTACTGAAGACCTGATCAAACAGATCGGGGAGAGTTTTGAGCGGGCGGGTGAAATCAGGACCTTGAGACTGCATGGAGATTGCCATCCCGGCAATATACTCTGGAATGAAGGAAGCGCCCATATCGTGGATTTTGATGATGCCCGCACAGGACCGGCGATGCAGGATCTTTGGATGTTTCTCTCAGGTGACCGGGCCTATATGACTGCCAGGCTGGCGGATCTTTTGGAAGGCTATACTCAGTTCTTCGATTTCAACCCCGCAGAACTGCACCTGGTTGAAGGTCTCAGGACAATGCGTTTGATTCATTATGCCGCCTGGATCGCCTCTCGCTGGGACGATCCCGCCTTTCCTGCGGCGTTTCCCTGGTTCGACACCGACCGCTATTGGGAGGAGCATATTCTGATGTTGCGGGAACAGGCTGCTTTATTGGATGAGCCACCTCTGGTTTGGGACTGATCGGCAGGCGGTCTACAAATATTCTATCTCTGTGATCCAGTAGATATCCTTCCCGCCAGGGGTATTCACCTCTATCTCATCATCCAGGTTCTTTTTCATCAAGGCGCGGGCGAGAGGGGAGTCCATGCTGATATAACCCGCTTCAAAATCGATCTCGTCTGGTCCGACGATACGGTATCGCGACGTCTCTCCCGTTGAGTCCTCCAGGGTCACCCAAGCGGCAAAAAAGACCTGCTGTAGGTTGCTTGGTTCCTTGTCGACAATCTTTAGCGAGGGTAATCTTTTTTGCAGATAGCGGATTCGCCAGTCGATCCCGCGCAGCTCTTTTTTGCGGTAGACGTATTCCGCATTTTCCGAGCGGTCACCTTCAGCAGCAGCGGCCGAGAGGGCTTTGGTAACCTCTCTGCGGCGCAGCCAAAGGGCGCGCTCTTCCTCTTCGAGGCGTCTGTAGCCATGCGCGGTGATGTAGGGGGACTTTGGAGGAGCGGGGGGACGGTATCTGCCCATGGTTATTCAATGTGTTTCCTGATTACCCCCGAGCCTCAGCCATGCTGAGGAGGCGCTGGGGCATAGGTGGTGTGCGCACTGCGGCGCGGCCGAGGCGCGAAATCATCTCTTCGAGCTTGAATCTGCGATTGAAGCGATAACAGAATTCAGCCAGATAACGGGGCAAGTGTCTGTCGCTAATTGCATGATAAGAGCCGTGCATGGAGTTCTTCACATTCCCAATCATAGTGTTCACCCAGTTAAAGGCTTCAATCTTGACGCTGTTAGGGCCACCACCTGTGACAATGGCATGGTGCGTACAACCGGCTTCCATCACGCCGCTAAAGCATTTCAAGCCATCGGATACCACGGCGGATTCATGCTGAGACCCCATTTTCAATAAAAACA
>JAESPD010000120.1 GCA_016756855.1 gamma proteobacterium endosymbiont of Lamellibrachia anaximandri
AATGAAGTCTTCTTGACCTGGGCGCCTGTGGCAGGGGCTGATAGCTATAACATCTACCGCAGCACCACGCCCGGTGGCCCTTATGCGCTGATTGCAAGCGGGCATGTCTGCGACTATTGCGCCTACTGCAATCCGGGTCTGACCAACGGTGTGACCTACTACTACGTGGTCACTTCGGTCAGTGGCGGCTCCGAGTCACTCTCCTCCAACGAGGCCAGTGCCACGCCGCAAGCCAGGAGTTCTAGAAGCAGGCGCTGATCCAGATGCCGGGATCTGTGTAGGAACGGGGAAAATGTTGATCTGGGTCAGGAAACGAGTATCCGAACGAGGCTACGATTTAAGGACAAGAATAAAGAAAGGATTCAGGGTGTCAGGGCCGCGCAGCAGCTTGCGTTGACCACCGACAGAACCGGTAATTTGCCGATGTAATCGGTCAGTCCGTATTACCCGGCAGACTTCCTAGGATGGGAGAATAGTCATGGGCTATTATCCATCGTTGATAGCTGAAGGCAGGAGAGGGCGTTCATTCTGGAAGCGCCACGGGCTTCTGCGTGCGTTTCTGGCCTACCTTGTCAGTATCACCCTGGTATTTCCTGCATGGATATTCTCTTCCATTGCTCCCCGTGAAGCCTTTGCATCGACTCCCCCTGATCCCGCTGAATACACGGTAAACAGTGTTCCTGGTTACTTTGTCGATATATCCACTACCGGCACCCGTGTGCTGCCCCAGTTGGGTGATGAAGACGCCAAAGGGGCAGTCCCCATCGGTTTTGATATTGAGTATTTCGGCAGGCCATTCAACTCAGTCACGATCACGTCAAACGGCTATCTCACCTTCGGTATCGACATAGAGCCAGGCAATACGCCTTTACCCTCCACTGCCGGCCCTGACGGTCTGGTTGCTGTCTTCTGGGATGATCTCGATCCCTCGTTGAATCCCAGTGCTGATATCTATTATGAAACGCAAGGTACAGGGCCACACAGGCGATTTATCGTTACCTGGAAAGCGATTCCGCTGAAAGCGGATCCTGCCTCCAGGCTCACCTTTCAAATGATCCTTTTTGAAGGCAGCAACGAAGTCCAGCTTCAATACCATTCTCTGAAAAATGGTTCGGGTGTCACAGGAGCTGGCCGGGTCAGCGGCAGCTCCGCTTCCATCGGCATCGAGAATATCGATGGTACCAAGGGCAAACAGGTTGCCTTCAACCAGGAGGGCAAGGTCGCCAGTGGCAGTGCTTTCAGCTTCACGTTGGCCGGCAATGCTCATGAGGAGGGCAGGCCTCTTGGCGATCTGAATGATGATGGCATACTGAGTGTCAATGATCAGTATTTTCTCGCCAGACAGTATCTTGGCGACTTAGCGTTGAATACATCACCAATGCTCTCGTTGTCAGATCTTGCGCCCGACCCAGGGGTCGGCGGCAGGGCTTTTGGTGACGGTGTTATCGACGGGCAGGACAACACACGTCTGATCGATGCGGTCATGCGTCGGCTGGATCTGAATCCCCTCATATCCGATGTCTCCTACATCACTGCAAACTCGGGGGAAACACTGACCATCTCGGGTAGCGGATTCGATGCGGTTGCAGGAAACAATTCAGTACGCTTTGTAACAGCAGACGGTTCCGAAATTGCGGTTGATGCGGAATCGGTCAATACAGACGGAAGTGAACTGCTGGTGACGGTGCCTGCTGGAACTCAGTTTATCTCCATCTACATTGAACAGGGCGGATTAATCAGCAATACCAGTGACTTTGCCATCGAAGGTTCACCGACCATAACGATTCTCACACCAGACCTGGAGGCGCCTGGAAATAGTGTTCATATCAGGGGATATGAATTCGGTTTCGCGCCCGGTGATAACCAGGTCAGTTTCAATGGCATCCCTGCGACAGTGCTCAGTACCGATACAAGTGGCGCCTACGATGAACTGATCGTGACCGTGCCGGGAGGCGTTTCAAGCGGTCTGGTAACGGTTACGACGGCAGGAGAGATCAGCAACGGGGTCATGTTTACGCTTGACGTGCCTCCTGTACTTGCTATTGAGACGCCGGATGACAAGGATGTAGTTACCGCGATTACAGATATCATCGGCACAGTCGAGGATGCCAATCTGTCAGCCTATACGGTTGAGATTGCAAGGGTCGGTGGGGAGTTCAGTTCCATCGCCGATGGACTCGACAATGTCAGTGACGATGTCTTGGGAAAACTGGACCCTACGCTGCAACTGAACGGCATTTACACGCTTCGTCTCACTGCCTGGGATGAGAATGCGAACATCTCGATGATCACCAAGGACTTTTTGATCACAGGAAAGAACAAGCCGGGTGCCTTTACCCTGTCATTTACGGATCTGCATATCCCGGTAAGTGGTGTGCCGATCATGCTTAATCGCATTTATGACAGTCGGAATAAAACCAAGGGGGATTTTGGCGTAGGATGGGATCTCGACATAAGTACAGGTTCCTTCAGTCACAATCGCACACCGGGAGAGGGGTGGTATTTTAGATCTTCGCCCCCGCCGTTTCCACAACCCTGCCAGCGAGTTTCGGAAACCCTTCCCCATATAACGGAAGTTCGCCTTTCGGATTTTGAGAGTTACTACTTTGCGCTCGGTTTTTCGAATATGTATGCCACGCTCGGTGGGTGCTATGCGGATGCGAATTTTGAATTCGTGGATGGTCCGTCCAAGGGTGCAGTGCTACAAATTATCGGAAATACGGAAGTGCTGTATCAGAATGATTCCAACAGGATCGTGGATAGCCTGGATGGCAGTCTCTATAGCCCACGGAATGTCAGGCTGACAACGCTTGATGGAAGAGTCTTTGATTTCGATATCAATGACGGACTGACCCGTATCCAGGACAGGTCAGGTAATTTCCTGACGATAACCCCAACAGGCGTCTTTCACTCTTCAGGCAAGGCGATAGCCTTTACCAGGGACTCGATGGGACGGATCACGCAGATAACCGATCCTGCAGGAAATGCTCTTGACTACGAATATGATGTCAACGGAGATCTCATAGAGTTTCGTGACCGGGAGGATAACCCGACTGAATTCGTGTATGACAGCGACCACTACCTTGTGGATATCATCGCCGACAGTGTCAATTTGGTCAGAAGCGAATATGACGAAAATGGCAGGCTTGTTGCCATTGTAGATAGTGACGGAAGACGTGTTGAGAATATTCATGACCTTGATAACCAGATTGAAATAATTCTCGAAAATGGCCATGCACAGGTTGTTGAATATGATAACAGGGGCAATGTCACCAGAAGGGTGGATGAGGAGGGCGGCGAGACAACATGGACCTTCGACCCCAACGATAACATTCTTTCAGAAACAAGTCCTATCAACGGAACTACAAGTTTCACTTATGATCCGAACGGGTACCTCGTATCGCAGACTGATCCTATTGGAAATGTTTGGAACTATACACGTAGTGCTGCTGGAAAATTACTGTCGGTGACTGATCCGTTATCGAATACAACAAATTATGATTATGACATTAGTGGAAACTTGGTTGAGATAGAAGATGCGCTAAACAACAAGACTACCTATACCTATGATTCAAGTGGAAATGTCTTGTCCCTGACGGATAAGAACGGTAATGCCACTCAGTATGAATACGATGCATCGGGCAATAGGACAAAAGTTACTGATGCATTGGGTAATGAAGTTGTCCTTACCTATGATCTAAACGGCAACAGACTTTCTCATGCCCGGTCCGTAACCACCCCATCAGGCGTGGAGAATCGCACAACTGTATGGTCATACGACGCAAACGGTAACGTGCTTGCCGTTATCGGTCCTGATAACAATCAGGTGAATTATCAATATAATGCGGGGGGAAAGAGAATCGCAGTGATAAACCCGATCGGTCAAAGAACCGATATCGATTATAACGCGGCTGGAAAGACAACTTCGGTTGTATTCAACGATGGTCTGAGTGACAACCTGACATATGAGCGGTTCAGTTTAATAAAGGAGCATCAGGACAGGTCCGGGCGGGTAAAGAAGTTCAATTATGACCGGGCGGACAGGCCTGTTGAAATTCTGCTGCCTGATGGTACGCCGGGAAATGACGCAGACAATCCGAGATATGCCGTAGCCTATAACCCATCAGGATCGATACTGTCTCAATCATATATCGGTACTGAAATTCAATATGAATATGACTTGGCTGGTCGGAGGACATTGACTCGTGATCCATTGGGAGGTGAGATAGCACTGTTTTACGACAAGAACGGGAACTCAACAGGATTGCGGGATGCGCTGGGCAGGACAGCGACGGCTGTCAATGATGCGCTTGGTCGCAATTCGGAGCTTGTCTTGCCGGACGGCACCACGATTAGAAAGCAGTTCGATGCAAACGATAATGTCACTGCAGCGATCGATCAATTGGGAAATGTTAGGGCCGCGGAAAAAAATAACTATCCGGAATTAGCTACTTATTCATGACGATGGTTGTTAAAATTCACCCCATGATCAACCCACGGAAAAATCAAATGTAGAGGTAGTCTCTTTATGGAAAAATACTGCATCGCTGCTCAAGGGTAGTGATCGGCGTCAATTCATGGGGAGTGTAGTCAATCTGATAGGCCGTGGCGGCCAATGTTTTGCTGAAGAGATTCTGGGATGGAATCGTGTCACTGTTCGCAAAGGGCAAACTGAGCTTCTAAGTGGAACAACTTTTGAAAATCGTTTCAGCGCACGGGGTAGGCGGCGAATCGAAGAACGTCTACCTCA